>NZ_DBFWLQ010000001.1:0-122123 GCF_048465375.1 Emergencia sp.
ATGATGTATTTCGGCATCAAGGTCATCAGCCCGAAGGTATTCCTGGTTACAGCTTGTATCCTGTGCTCCATCGTATCCCTGGCGACAGGTTCTTCCTGGTCCACGGCAGGATCCATGGGCGTGGCCCTGATCGGCGTAGGAACGGCTCTGGGGTTCCCGGTCTACATGACGGCGGGTGCAGTCGTATCCGGTGCATACTTCGGAGACAAGATGTCACCGTTATCCGATACCACCAACCTGGCACCTGCCATGGCGGGCTCCCAGTTATTTGATCACATCAAGCACATGGTCTACACGACTGGGGTATCCCTGATCATCGCTTTGGTTGCATACACCGTCATGGGCTTCATGCATTCCTCATCCAACGAGGTGGACCTGACGACGCTCAATGACATCACGGCATTCATCGAAAGCGCATCCAAGATCAGCGTCCTGGCCCTGCTGCCGCCGGTATTCGTCATCGTGGCAGTTGTCTTGAAATTCCCGGCACTGCCTGCATTGCTGGGCGGCGTGTTCATCGGCGTGCCGTTCATGTTCTGGAACAAACCTTATATCGAAGCTGTTCTCAATGATGGCAATGGGGATCACCTGATCAACAACATCTTCAACATCATGAACAACGGCATCACCATGGGCAAGATCCCTGAGGGTGCATCCGAAGTGATCCAGGAGCTGGGCAGCCTGCTCAGCAATGAAGGTATGCAGCACATGTTCTGGACCATCTCCATCATCCTCTGTGCGATGTGCTTCGGCGGCATCGTGGACTGCACGGGCATCATGGGCACCTTCGCAAGCCTGCTGCTGAAGATAGCAAAGGGCAGGGGCGGCCTGGTGCTGGCGACAGAATTCAGCTGCATCTTCGTAAATGCCATCTGCTGCGACCAGTACTTAGCAATCGTACTGCCGGGCAGAATGTTCAAGGAGGCATTCGAGGATATGAGGCTGGAGCCGAAGAACCTGTCCAGATGTCTGGAGGACTCAGGTACGCTGACCTCCAATTTCTTCCCATGGAACACCTGCGGCGCGACCATGAGGCAGTTCCTAGGTGTAAACAGCGCCTACATACCGTATGCAATCCTCAACTGGGTCAACCCAGTCGTCTCCATCATCTTCGGTTATACGGGGATCACCATGACCAAGATGAGCGACGAGGACTACGAGAAGATTCTGGAAGAGAGAGAAAAAGAAAAAGCGGAAGCCCTTGCGGCGTTGGAGGCTTAATCAAATTTTGTGTTCATCCATCCGTTCTTCAAAATAAAGTCGAAAGGCCAGGTAAATTTACCTGGTCTTTCGATTTGATTCGTAGTAAAATGAATAGGGAATAAATTATTGAAAGGACGAATGGGTGGATGAAGCATGTAATTGTGTTTTGTTATATTTTCACAATTCTCATTGGTGTGTCGGCGCTGACGATTCAATGGCTGGCTAGCAAAGGCGATAAGGGGAAAGAATACAGTGTTATGAAACCTTTTATTTTGATGCTTGTCATGATGAACTTGTACGATTTTTTTATCTACTACAGCGACAATATCATAAATCATTCCAGCGGCAATATCCTTCTCAGCATCGGCGATTGCCTGATTGCGGTTTTGGTGCTGCTGTGGCTGCGCGTAGAGACGCATATCTGTCAAAGTGATGATTGTAACTGGGTTGCTAATATAGCGAAAAGATACATCATATTCTATTTCTGCGTCTGGATGGTTTCCGTCATCTTTTTTGTCGAACTCAAGTGGATCAGACTGATTATCGACATACCACTCTTGTGCTTGCTGATTATCGGCAGCATCGCCTGCATCATCAGTGGCCTGAAAAATGGGGACTCACGCAAGCTGATTGCATATAAGAGTGTGATAACTCTATTTATGATGGTAAACTATGTGACCTACTTTGTCAGTGAATCAGGCGTAGTGAAAGAGTCCAATGAAGAGATTATGGATTTGACCATATTCTACTGGCTGGTCATCAATGTTGCCAATATGGTTCTTCTATATAAGCGGGATTTTTCCGAATCTTATTTAGAAGATGCACCAGTTGTCATGGATCTCAGCGAAGCTTTAGATTTGGTGAAGCAGAAATACGATTTGACAAAACGAGAAATAGAAATATTGAAGGAAATATACGAAGGAAAGACGAACACGCAGATTGCCGAGGAACTATTTATTTCGGAAAGCACCGTGAAAGCGCACATTTATAATACTTTCCGAAAAATGAACGTCAAGAATCGAGTTGAAGCAGTCTGTATCGTCAGAGAAGAAAAAGAGAGAGAACAGTAAAAAGTGATATGTTCTAGGTTGTAAAAACAAAAATCCGATTTCACAGGGGGTTCCCCAGGCAAATCGGATTTTTTGATGTAAGTTTTTTGTTATGATACGCCGTGATTATTTTGTACCTGAAGCGTTAAGCATATCTCTGATTTTATGTTGTACCATTCTGGTGATGGCATCTCTGCCAGGTCCCAGATATTTTCTTGGATCGAATTCTTCTGGATGTTCAGCCAGAACTCTTCTGATTTCTGCAGTCATGGCAAGTCTCAGATCAGTATCTACGTTTACTTTGCAGATTCCATATTTTACGGCCTCATGGATCATGTCTTCCGGTACGCCTTGAGCACCTGGGATTTCACCGCCGAATTCGTTGCATCTGTCAACAAATTCTTTGAGTACAGAGGATGCACCGTGAAGTACAAGCGGTGTGTCAGGAATCAACTCATGGATTTTTTTCAGTCTTTCAAAATCGAGATAAGGCTCGCCCTTGAACTTATACGCACCATGGCTTGTGCCGATGGCAATGGCCAAAGAATCGACACCCGTTCTCTCTACAAATTCTGCCGCTTCATCAGGATCCGTAAAGGTGGCAGATCTGGCATCGACCTTGACATTGTCCTCCACACCGGCCAATTTTCCAAGTTCAGCCTCAACAGAGACCCCGTGGGCATGAGCATATTCCACTACTTGTTTTGTCAGGGCGATATTTTCCTCAAACGGATGTTTGGAGCCGTCAATCATGACAGAGGTGAATCCATCATCCACGCATTTCTTGCAGATATCAAAATCTTCACCGTGATCCAGGTGCAGTGCGACGTCTACCCCGGTATCCTCGATTGCTGCCTCGACCAGCTTAAGTAAATAGATCGGTTTTGCGTATTTCCTCGCACCAGCAGAAACCTGCAGAATTAAAGGTGCATTTTCTATCTGAGCTGCTTCAACGATACCCTGGATGATTTCCATGTTATTGACGTTGAATGCACCGATTGCATAATCACTCTTGATTGCTTTCGCGAACATTTCTTTCGTTGTAACTAGAGCCATATCATACCTCCTATAGTTAAAAATTATCTACATTCATTATACACTAAAGAGGTAAATTATCAACGATTTCCATCATTTTTTTCATATCAGGAAGATTTGAAAGTCCGCCTCCCTGGGTAAATCCGTTTATTTTATCTATGGTGTTCAGAACAGTCCGGGCGTTATCAAGGAAAGACTCTAATTCCAAGGTGTTAATCACCGGCGGCTGAATATTGCTCTTGTTTTTCAGAACGAATAAAACAAGAATAATCGGGATTGGATTCATAACGATATGTCACCTCCATAATTTCTATATATATATTATGAAATACTGGACAATTTCGTGCATATATTATTATAGTTCCAGAATCTTACGGCTTCGTCGCAAGGCAGGAACTATTGAATCATGAATTTCAATTCTATTTTCAGAAGAATATTCATGATATAGTGAAAAGGAGTGATGTAATGAGTTTAGATGATAAGACAATCATGGATCTGGCCAGCCAGCTAGGTATTTCTGCAGATAAGAAATCGACTATGGCTAAGGCCAAATCTTTCGAAAAGAAAAGTGATGCTGAATTGGTATCCGAGATTATGAAACTGAAAGAAAAGCTCAACCAGAGCAATATACCTTACGAAAAACAGATGGCAGCAGTGAAGAGCTTGATGCCGATGATGAATGCAGAACAAAGAGCGCGACTGGAAAAAATAATCGCGCTCCTGAGATAAAAACCTTTTCTATAACATAGGAAATATCGTCCAAAGGACGTATTTCCACATTCTTTATTTGGTAACTTGTTTTGCAATGTCTGTCTGGGTACATCCTGCCTCAAAGGTAAATGTTGTAGCTTTGATATCCTCCGGGGCGTACCCTGCAGCTTTGCAGACCTTGGTGAATTCGTCATAGGATGCGAACAGCCCAGCATCGACCAGGCTCTGTACTGCTGCAGTTGCGGAACCGCCAGCCACCTTTACGGTCATCTCTTTAGATAAGAGGCCGTCTGACCAAAGTCCTGCGTTTTTGCCTTTACTGTCGTCCTCACTTGGAACTGCAGTCTCATCGGTCGTATCTGTCGTGCCTGTCTCCTGGGCCAGCGTCTGAGGATATTCCATGATGACGTCCATACGCCAGACTATGAGCAGCGCCGCTAAAATCAAAATCACCAAAGCGATGATAATATCGTTTTTATCGTAAATAAAATCTTTTAGACCTTTCATTTTTTCTCCCCTTTTCCTTTTGTTTGCTATATATAATAATTTAACATACTTTTGCCTGCCTCGCAAATAAATTTTGCTTTGCGTCCTCTGATGATGTATAATAGAAGCTATGATTAGAGTAGAAATTGGGAAGAATGAACAGAATCAGCGATTGGACAAGTTCCTTAGGAAGTATTTGGAAAATGCGCCTCTCAGCTATATATATAAAGCGATTCGCAAAGATGTGAAGGTTAATGGAAAGCGGTGCAAGGAAGACACAGTGCTAACCTTAGGCGATGAGGTAACTTTATATATGCAGGACGAGGATCTCCGCAAATTTCAACGCAAACAGAGAACTTCCAGAGCAAAACGCCAGTTCAAGGTGGCCTACGAGGATGATAATATCATCGCCGTGGAGAAACCTTTTGGTCTGCTGACCCACGGTGACAGTACAGAGAAAAAAAATCATCTTGCGAACCAGGTGACAGACTATTTAATCGAAAAAGGAGATTACAATCCGCGCCTTGAGAAGACGTTTACCCCGGCGCCGGTCAATCGCCTGGATCGGAATACCACGGGGCTCGTTCTCTTTGGTAAAACCAATGGGGCCTTGCAGAACCTGAATCAGATGATTCGTGATAAAGATAAAATCAGCAAGTATTATATGACCATCGTCAGCGGTCAGTTAAAAAAGGAACTGCACTTAAGAGACAAAATGGTAAAAGATAGAAGCCTGAACAAAGTAACCGTGCTGCCTATGGACCAAGAAGGGCGGGATATGGAGACTGTCGTGCGCCCACTTGCCCACAGTGCAAAATATACTTTGGTCGAGGTGGAGATTATAACCGGCAGAACCCATCAGATCAGAGCACATCTGGCCCAGGCTGGTCATCCCGTAATTGGAGATGTAAAGTACGGTGACAGAAAAGTGAATCATATCGTCAGAGAGCGGTTCAACCTGAACACGCAGCTTCTTCACGCATATAAGCTGAGTTTCAGCAACTGCAGCGGTGAACTGGCCTATCTCAATGAACTTGTTATTACAGCGGAACTTCCGGAAGACTTTATGAGAATAAAAAAGCAAATTTTTGAACAGTATTAATAGGGGGACAAAAGGATCATGAAAGAGTGGATTAAGGATATCATTATTGCAGTTGTCATCGCATTGGTAGTAGTGCAGTTTATCAAGCCGACCATTGTCAAGCAGAGTTCCATGGAGCCGAACTTCTATGAAAATGACTATCTGTTTGTCAGCAAGCAGTCATATACCTTCAGCGAGCCGAAGCGCGGAGATGTGGTAGTTGTACATTCTTCACTGCTTCGAGAGAATGGCGACGAGAAGCTTTTGATTAAAAGGATCATTGGACTACCTGGCGATAAGATTGATATTTCCGACGGCAAAGTTTACATAAATGGGGAAGAGCTGGTTGAGGACTATACGAAAGAAGGCTATACCACGGGGGATGTAGACGGTCTCGTCGTACCTGAAGATGAGGTCTTTTGCATGGGTGACAATCGCAGAGTGAGCATCGACAGCCGCGCACCTGAGGTGGGCTGCATTGATATGGACGAGGTCGTAGGGAAGGTATTCTTAAGACTGTATCCATTCAACAAGATTGGATTCATTAAGAATCCATATGCTGAATAAAATATTGGGGTGTTAATAGAGATGAAAGAGAATACAAAAGAGTGGCTGAAAGCGATTGTAACTGGAATTGTGGTAGCAATCATCGTCATTCAGTTCATCATGCCGACCATGGTCGAAGGGATATCTATGGAACCAAACTTTGAAAGCGGAGACTATCTTTTGGTCAGCAAGCAAGCCTATGCCAACGGAAAGGTTCCAAAGAGAGGGGATGTTGTCGTATTTGTATCCCATCAAAAAGATGAGGACGGAAAGTACAAGAAGTTAATCAAACGGGTTATCGCGATACCCGGTGATATGGTCTGCGTCGAAGGCGGCAGAGTTTACATAAACGGGAAAGAAATAAGTGACGAATATACGAAAGACGGCATTACCAATGGAGAAGTAGCTCCAGTGACAGTGCCGGAGGGAAGTGTATTCTGCCTGGGAGATAATCGATTACACAGTACAGACAGCCGCTTTTTAGAAATCGGTTTTGTAAGAGAAGAAACAATAGAAGGAAAGGCTTTTTTCAGAGTATACCCGTTTAGTAAATTTGGAAAAATCGGGAGATTACAGTAGATGAAAAAATTCATTGCTTTTCTGATCGCCGCGTGTTTAGGCGTGGGTGCAGGAGTAGCCGTATCCGTTTCCTTTCAGGTTACCAGCGTGACAGACAATTCCATGCTGCCATCGTATTCTGAGGGAGAAACTGTTTTAGTGAATAGAATTGCCTTTCGGGACAGTGAGCCGAAGGGGGGCGACGTGATATTGCTTCCCAATGAAGTTTATGCCGTCACCGGTGAAGGGAAAGTGATGATGAAGAGGGTGATTGCCGTGCCTGGAGACACGGTTTTGATCACTGCCGGAAGAGTCTATGTGAATAATAAGCCTTTGACAGAAGAATATATTTTTACAGAAGGAACCAGCGGAGAGATGGACCAGGTCAAAGTGGACGAGGGACATGTCTTTGTTTTAGGTGATAATCGCGCCGCCAGCACCGACAGCAGAGATGAGTCGGTCGGACTGGTCAGCACAGATGATATATTAGGTAAGGTGATTTATAAATGGTAAAAAGAGAAAAGAAGATGGTCGCCAACAACAAAAAGGCACGCCATGATTATTTTATAGAGGAGATTTATGAAGCGGGAATCGTGCTCACAGGCACGGAGATTAAATCAGTCCGTGCAGGAAAGGTCAGTATCAAAGAGAGCTACGCGAAAATTGAAAATGGCGAGATGATTGTCTACGGAATGAACATCAGCCCTTATGAGCAGGGAAATCGCTTCAATGTGGATCCTTTGCGGCCGCGGAAGCTTTTGCTACATAAGCAGGAAATCAGAAAGCTGATCGGCTATACGACGATCAAAGGCTTGACTTTGATCCCGCTGAACATGTATATCAATGAGGACGGACGCGCCAAAATGCAGCTTGCTGTAGCACGCGGCAAAAAGAATTATGACAAACGTGACGATATGGCGAAGAAAGACGCAGCCAGGAAGATAGACCAGGCCATGAAACAGAGATGGTAATTTTCATCTCGGAGGTATAAATGATGAAGGAAGATTTGAAAAAAATACTCAGACAGACCACGATTACCATGACCATTTCAATCTGCGCTTTGGTTATGGGCGTGATCTTGATCTTCGTCAGTTGGCAGCAGGAAAAGAAGATATCTATTGTTGGAATCATCATTGTGATCGCCATGGTAATCAACATCATCCCAGCAGTCAAGCGGCGCCGAGAGGTCAAAGAGGAAATTGCCCGGAATCCAAGGCTATAGCACAAAATGGATTGATGGCATCTGGATCGCGCCTTAAGTTTGAATTGCGCCTTGCGCTTGGATCACAAGACAAATCTGCCTTAAAAGGCCAAAAAAGAGGATATTATGGCAGATTTTATAGAGTTAGATGGCAGTTGATGAAAAAATACAGTATAATTTGGGAAAAATTAGACGAAAAATAGAGCGCTTTGTTATGTAATGAAAATGTTATACATTGTCATGGCTTACACTCTTGTTAATTTTTGTAAAATAATAGGATATTATGTCATGAAAATCGTAAAAATGAGTTGATTGCACCTGGATTGCAAGACAAATCTGCCTTAAATGACCAAAAAAGAGGATATTATGGCATTTTTACAGATTCGTAACGCCCTAATACCCTACCGGGGTATTAGATGGAAATATTTATATTAAGAAATGTAGTTGACAAATCTCAAAAAGTGAATAATATAATATATAGAGGTTGTTGGCTCCGCCGATGAGCATCGGATGACTGAGCAGCAACGCAGTAATTTCACAAATTAACTAGCATGATATGGGGGTGTAAAGGTTTCGACGGGGGTGTAGAAGCAAGGTAAGCGAGCCGTAGTCGCCAAGTCTACGTTAAAAGTGGCCGTTTAAATATAAACGCTAAAGAAAAAACAAACTTCGCACCAATGGCAATCGCTGCGTAAGCAGCATTAGCTGTGCGTGTCAGCTCCGGTTCACCTGTAGGCCGGAAATCTGGCATCGATTATACAGGAAAACTTTGCGCGAGTTCTCGGTAGCGTAAGGGAACAACGAGATAGCTGATCTGATAGCCTGCTGATGGGCGATCGGAGAAGCGAAATAACAAATCATTAGCTGCGCTCGGAGAAAGTCTTGTGGAAATGCTTTCGGACGCGAGTTCGACTCTCGCCATCTCCACCAAAATAACATTGAAAAACCAACGTTTCTAGACGTTGGTTTTTATTTGGCTACATTTTGACTACAATTTTTGATTTTTGAGTAATAATTATTTAGTTCGTTTGAAATTTGATCATCGACATTGTTGAACAGATATTCATAGGTTTCTGCCGTAATCCGTGTGTTGGCGTGTCCTAATCGCTTGGATATGTCTATAATTTTTGTCCCCCTATCTGATAACATGGCAGCATGGGTATGACGAAGGTCATGTATCGTGGCTTTTTTAAGTCCATGTTTAGCCTGAAAATAAGTGAACCATTTATACAGATTACGTGGGTGTTGCGGACTGCCAGTGACCGTTACAGCGATATAACCACTTTCTTGATATTCCTGCCCCATCTTTTCTTTCAAATCGTCTTGAAAGTCTCGTAAATCATTTAGCATTTCCATAACAAACACAGGCACAGAAATCTTCCTGATGGAGTTCTCGCTTTTTGGTGTATCTGTTACAATCCCAACGGTGGATACGTACAACCGTTCTCGCTGAATGCTGATTGTATTATTGACGAAATCAACATCACTCCATTTAAGCCCCATTATTTCCCCATTGCGCATCCCTGTAAAAAGAACAAGATGTAGAAGTGTGGCGTGTGTAATTGACCTAGGTTTTTTTAATTCGGCTAACAAAAGTGACAGCAGATGCTTCACTTCCTCACGGTTATAGTATTTATCTGCTGTTGTGGTATTTAGCGCAACAGCCTCTAAATTTCCATCATCTCCGATTTCGTATTCGTTGGGTTTCACAGCAATTCTTGTGCATGGATTTTTGTTGGTAATTTCCAAATCGTAAATGGCATATGTGTATACAGTGCTTAACAACGATACTGCCATTGATTTTGTCACAAAGATCATGGACCGCAAGCAGAACAGGATGCTTTCTATTGATATCATCCCCGTTTCCATGGGAGAGGCTCTTCGTGATGTGGAAAAACGCCTGCTTGGCGTGGATACCAATATCACGCAGTGGCAGAGACGGCAGAACGCCAATAACAATTTTACGGCAGAGGTTCCATATGATATGGAATTACAGAGAAAGCAGCTCCGCGAGTTTCTGGATGACCTGCAGACCCGCGACCAGAGGATGATGCTCGCGACACTTACGATTGTGCATACAGCGGATACGTTGGAAGAACTAAATCGGAACACGAAAGCGATACAGGCGGTAGGGCAGGAAAGCCTGTGCCAGATTGGAATTTTAAAAATCCAGCAGGTGGACGGGCTTAATACGGTTTTACCGGTCGGAGATAAAAAGCTGTGCTTGTCCCGAACTCTGACAACAGAAGCCTTGTCAGCATTCGTACCTTTTCGAGTGCAGGATGTAAAGCATACGCACGGTATCTATTATGGACAGAATGTGGAGTGCCGAAATATGATCATTGCAGACAGGAGAAACCTACTCAATGGGAATTCCTTTGTTCTGGGTGTATCTGGTTCTGGAAAGTCTTTTGCAGCGAAGAGTGAAATTACAAATTTAATGCTGTCAAGTGATGCGGACATCATCATTCTTGACCCGGAGCGGGAGTATACGCCATTAGTACGGTGGTGGAGATTTCAGCGGCGAGCGATGCCCATATCAATGCCATGGACATGCACAGGGACTATGGGGAAGTCAATCCCGTTATAGAAAAATCCCAGTTCCTGCAATCCTTATGCGAGCGATTATTGCAGGGCATCATTTTGGCAAGGGGCAGCAGTCCATCATTGACCGTGCACGGAAAATGTGTACCGGTACTATCTGCAGGGAAATTACCAGGGAGTGCCGCCGACGTTACAGGATTTTCGTGATGAGCTTCTGCAGCAGCCTGAACCTGAGGCGCAGTCCCTTGCTCTGGAACTGGAACTGTTTACTACAGGCAGTTTGAACACCTTTGCAAAACAGACGAATGTAGATACGCAGAACCGTCTTTTGTGCTATGACATATTGGAGCTCGGAGATCAGCTGAAAGCGGTGGGGATGCTTGTCATCCTGGATAATATATTAAACCGCATCACGAAAAACCGCATGGCGGGAAAGCAGACATTCATCTATATTGATGAAATTTATCTTCTCTTCCTGTATGAGTATGCTGCCCAGTTTCTGTTCAAACTTTGGAAGCGCGTCCGCAAATACGGTGCATTTTGTACAGGCATCACCCAGGACGTGGAAGATCTGCTGCAGTCTCACACAGCGAGGGCAATGCTGTCAAATTCGGAATTCGTCATCATGCTGAATCAGGCTGCCATCAATCGGGCAGAACTGGCGAAGCTGCTCAATATTTCGGACAACCAGCTATCCTATATTACCAACGTGGAGGCAGGCAGGGGATTGATCAAAGTGGGGAATACACTGGTTCCATTTGAAAACAGTTTCCCTAAAAATACAGAATTGCACAGGCTGATGACGACCAAAATGGGCGAAGGGGTATAACCATGGCAGAGATCAAGACCAGGGAAAAAAGCTGGAAAACGCTAAACCTTTGAAATCAAAGCGTGTTCAAATAAAGACGAGAAAGCAGATGAAGCTTCGATGGATACAGACGAGAAAGACTGCGCAGAGAAATTTGAAGGATATGACGAAAGTTACAGGAAGTGATGAGCGCTGCAATTATGCCGGGCCGGAGTCTTACGCAGAAAATACGGTGCAGTCCGCATCGAAAAGAGTTATAAATCAAGGCAGAGGCCTTTTGATGGAGCAGGGCAGAAAGAGGAAACAGGAGAAACACAAGGTAACGAAAGAAAACCTTGTACATGCCAATGAGGCAGGAACATATTCTGATAAGGCAGGGGCGGATTTGACGTCCCCGCCTTACCAGAGGGAACGCCAGCTGAAAGCAAAAAAATCTTTTTTTCGCAGACGAGCGATGAGGAATCGATATGTCCAAAAGCTGAAGCGTGAGAGTGGCTTTCAGGAGGGGGCTACATACGGGCCATTCGGCACGCCTGAAAGTCATGCGCCCTCTTTCCTTAACCCCCCATCGACATCTTCGCCTAAAAGGCATCATTTGAAAGTAAAAGTCCCTCCTGCAGCTTATGGGTGGATACTGTCTGCCGGCGGGTTGTTCGCCCTGGTCCTTATCGTCATCATCATGCTCGCTTCGGTCATGGCTCTGCATGGCGATGAAGAAGGCGGAAACATTCCTGAGAATGAAACCATTGTGGAAGTGGCAGAATCGCAGATCGGCAATCAAGGCGGCAGGCCTTACTGGAGCTGGTACGGTTTTACGGAGCATGTAGACTGGTGCGCCTGTTTTGTCAGCTGGTGCGCCGATCAGTGCGGGTATATTGACGAGGGGAAAGCACCGAAGTTTTCGTACTGCCAGGATGGCGTCAGTTGGTTCATATCGAAAAAAAGCTGGTATCGCAGCAGCATATCCCCGCGGCCTGGCATGATTATATTCTTTGACTGGGACGGCAATGGGACAAGCGACCATGTAGGCATTGTGAAGGACTGCAGGGATGGAATCGTATATACCATAGAGGGGAACAGCGGAGACCAGTGTAGAGAGATGTGGTATACAGTCGGGAGTAGTGCGATATACGGGTATGGAGGGATATAAAGAGTACTATAGTAGTTATATAAAGATTGATTGGTGGATAATTTTGCTATTTTCAGATAAAATATTATCATGAAGAATAGCGAAGAAATGACGGATTTTTACAAAGAAGTTGGCACCAGGATACGACAATTAAGGGATCAAAGAAAGATAACGCAAGAAGAATTAGCAGCTGCAATGGAATTGACTCCGATGACGATTCATAGCATTGAGGCGGGTAAAACCAAAACAAGTGCTTATAACTTCATCCAAATAGCAGGATCCTTAGATGTATCAGTGCTAGATTTGTTGTATGATGATTTTGGAGAGACGGATGAACATTTACGTGAATGCTTCCTAAAGGCAGCGTCTCTAGACAATGCAAAGAAAAGGGCGATTTCTGCAACAATTGAAACCTTGATTAACACGTTGGAAGATATGGAATAAAAATTGAGGAGACTTAAAAAAGTCTCTTTTTTTGTGTAACGAATTGCAAAATCTGCTGTATTAGTATTATGTAAAAAGTCATTTCTTCTTATAGAGTAAAATGAAGGTTTTGAGATTATTGTAATTATGTTATGATAATATAGTAACAATTACAGGTAATCTTAAAATCAATTTTGAAGTGCGAAAATCGAAAATTAAGGAGATAGAGTAAATATGAAAAAATACTCAACGCTAGAAGAAATGTATTTGGATATGTATAAATTGATTTATACATATATCAGTGACTTTACAAAGGATACGATAGCGGCACAAGATATTGCATCTATCATATGGGGAAAGGTTGCAGAAAATCCGTCAAAATTTTTGGATATGGAGATCAACCATTTACGGAATTATATGCGCAAGATGGTAAAAACAGCTGTCTCTGACTATTTTAAGATAGAAAAGAAGCAGGAAAGCATTTTAAAATCAGAAGAACTATTGGAGGCTGAAAAATCAGTAGAGGAAGAATGCTTAGGAAAGGAAGACATGATTTACTTAGAAAGAGCAAAGAAAATATTAAATGAAGATGAGCTGCAGCTTCTTTATTTGCGCTTTGAAGCAGGGTTGAGTGCGCGTAAAGTAGGAGATGCCTTTGGGATCAGCGAGGGCGCAGCCAGAGTGAAGCAGTACAGGATTCTTAAAAAGCTTAAAGATGAAATAATTCGATTACAACAACAGGGGGGAATATTATGAGGAAGTTATGGAAAAAAAAGTATTCTTCAGATGAGGTACTTAAAAAAGTTGCAGAACTATCAAAACAGGAAATTCATGATAAGGATAATGAATATGTTAAGAAAATGGAATCCATCGATGAGATCTTTCCTATTGAACCTGATCAAAATTTTTTGGAATTTGCACGAGACTTTGACGCAAAGAAGAAAAAAAGAGATAGAGCACGAAGAATGAAAAGGTTCTCTCAAGTTGCAGCAGTTTTTCTTGTCTGTGTTGTGGTAACGTGTTCAGTTGCCTTAGAAGCATCTGATGCATTTCGTGTTTATTTTTATAGCCTGTTCTCGAACGATTCAAATGGCTCAGTAGTGCTGTCGGAACATGAATTAGACTTGATTGGGGATTGGGAAGATTATTGGTATCCTGGATTCATGCCAGAAGGATTCAACCTGGTAGATGCAGGAGATGATGGCGGACAAAAAATTTTGTTGTTTGAGTCAAGTGATGGAAAGAAAGAATTACGCATCATAGAAATACCACTTGATGCATCGATTGGTGTCGATACAGGTACGAATTCTATAGAAGAAATCAAGATTGGGTACTATAAAGGATATTTGTTTGATAATAAAAAACAAGATTGTATAAACGTATTTTGGCAAACTGATGACCGGCAAATTGCGATAATGGCATCAAGAAGTATTGGTATGGAAACAGTAATGCAGATATCGGAACGTCTCAAATATTATGAGTGAGAAATAGCCAAGGTGAATTCCATTGCCAGGTTTGCCACCCAATTTCCAGCGGAAGGTGGGATTTCGGATGGCAAATGAAGAAATTTTAAAATAGGTGTAACGGAACCTCTATATTTACGTATACGTTATATGTAAAAAAATATGGAGGTTTTTCTTATGAAAAAAGTTATTGGAATTTTCACAATTGTTCTTATGGTAATGATATCTACCTTGAATTGTTTTGCTGCAACCGTTTCAACGAATCAAATAAGTGACCAAAGGTCAACTGACTATGTTGTGACTCAGAATCACATAACTACGTTTACTATTAAGAGTGATGGCACAGCAAACATGCGAGGGGCATTGACGCCTCAGAATAAGAGTTTAATTGATAATGTTAAGGTCTCTTTTGTAATCAAAGATATAAGCGGGAACGTAGTATATAATAAGACCCACACCGCCGTGTGGAGCAGTTTATATGGACAGTATATAGCAGATAAGAATCACAATCTGAGTAAAAAGGGAACGTATACGCTCAGAGCAAAATATATGTGCTATAAAAATGGGTCTTTAATTGAGACTATTTATAGCACAGGAATTGTAAAAACATATTGATTGGTACTTTGCAAACTGGTAATTTACGTAAAGCTAGAACCGTTTTGTGACATTGATGACAGGAAAGAAACTCTTCATGAAGTTTAGGAAGAAGTTGTACTACCGTGAACTTTCAATAGACTCTGCTTGTCACCTTTGATTTCTCTCTTTTTCACACGGTCTTAAAGTGAGTGGAGATAGGGGAAAGATAGTTATCATTATTAGTACAGAATGTGGAAAGTTAAAAATTGTAAATGGTAAAATCTGGAGGGATGTGTATGCGGATGTTATAAACTGCTTAAGGCAGGAACAAATGAATTCAATTTTAAGTGAAAGGAGTTACAAATGAAGAAAACAATTTAAAGAACAACTGCGTAATAAATCGTCTCAATACGCGAACTCAACAAATCAAACACGTGCATCAATTACCCTAAAAACACCATTTGGAAAAGTTGTACAGATATCGATGTATCAAGTTGACAGATCAGAATATCCTGCAGAGGTAGTAACAGAGTTTACACCAGATTATAAAAGACGGTTTCCGAATGCGACAGTTTTACGAAACGCAACAAATGTGTATAATTGTCATTCCTGGGCATGGTATAAACAAAGTTTACCTAACATAGTGTGGCTAAAATACTGTGATACCTATCACCTTGATGTGAATTCCTATGAAATTGTAATTATATCGTAGATCGGTAAAATTTATTATATATCACCAAATGGTCATGCAGGAATAGTGACCGTGGCAGACTCTACTGCGTCTTCCTCTACAATTAAGTCCAAATGGGGACAGGGTTCTTTGATGAAGCATAAAACACTATATGGTTCCGCTGAGTAGTCAGCGGGAACAACGCTTTATCGACTAAAAATAAGAAGATAAGGATGTAAAACTAAACTGAAATTTTAATGCACAAGTTTAGACTTGACTATTAAAAGTTGAAAGGAACGAAAAGATGAAAGATTTAAAAAGAAAGCTCGCTATTTTTTCAATTTGCCTATCCATGATTTTAGGAGGATGCATGACGGTAAATGCTAATTCGTCATTAGACGGGCATGCATCTACAGTTGCAGTTGCCAAAGGAACAATAACTGCGTCTGATCATTGGATCTTACCTATTATAGATGATCGCCCAGGAAATCAATACTTTTATTCTGGTGCAGCAGGCTATACGACCAGTTCAACATACCATAGAACTTCAGTTGAATATTTGGTATGTTGGAATACCGAAAAAGTTGTTAGAAAATGGGGAACGGGTAAGGTTCAAACAACCACCGGGTATGTTAAGCCTCCATATGCTAATTTGTTAAATGCATTTAGATCTGCAGTATATTATGAATTTTAAAAGGTGAAATTATGAAAAGTTGTCTGAGAAAAAGCATTCGTCCGCTTCTGTTAATGGTAGGTATGATACTTATTGTTATCAGTTCATCCTTCCTTTATTATGGGAATCTGATGATAACAGGTTTATCTGATAAACCGGAAATTGAAGAAGAACTTTCTTTACCAAAATATGGTGTACCGTTATCGGATACCTATGGCATGGGTAATAAAAGTTTAGATCAATTCTTGACTAGGAAGCACGTTCTAGATGAGTTGGTTGAAATCAATGAGAAATTAAACCAATCAGAGAATTTCACATATTACCAGTTGACGGAACCTTCTATCTACTATATTGGTGAGTATAAGGGCAGAGCAACTACCATTGTAGGAGGAGAAGAATATAGAAATCAGAAAGATATAGAAACTGGCGAATGGATTACATCTATAAATTCTTTGGAAATACCTGAAAATATGGTAGATCAGATTCGAAATCAATTGGAAGAAGGACAATCATTTTCAAAAGGCGACTTTTCATTAACATATAGAGATCAGATGCCGGTAGTCTTAGGATATGAATTTAAAAAACACTTTGCTATCGGTGATACGCTAAAACTTAGATACTATTTGCAATTCATTGACATCAAAGTAATTGGATTTTTAGAAAAAGGGGCAACAATAAATTTACCAAACATATCGTGGGATATAAGTAGCTATATTATTTTACCGGATATAAAGATACCAAAAGAACAAACTTCCGTTAGAACACAGAAAAATAACATTATTATGATGTTGGAAAAAAGTGAGGGCTATCTTGGCGTAAACCAGATTGAACAATTTCCCTCTGTGATTGAAGAGTTGGAGGAGATTAATCAACACTATGATTTTGCATTTAATATTGATGCAATACAAAAGTCCTTTACAAACTTTGAAGAAAAAGCTAGAAGGCAGTATGAAAAGCCAAGTGAGCCCTTGAGTCAGGAAGAGAATACTATTAATATTCATAATAAACTATCGCAAAGAGAAAACACTCTGTTAAGAAGTTTAACTGTTGGAGGGATTATCCTCATTTTATTATACTTATGGCTATGGATAAAGAATATGAAGACTTGTTCAACTAACGAACGTAGCGTAGTTTATAAAACGAGGAATGTCGTTAAGCTTTCTCTAAATGTAGTAATCTGTTACTCCATTGCTTATATTCTTTGCAAAGAGGTACTTTTGCAGGTGGACAATAACTTTAATAGTGAGTTTATTATGTATCCTCAGAGTTTGATTCGACTCGGAATACTTGCAGTTATTATTGTTGGTGGCATATTAACTTGTAAAAAAATAGATACTGCACAAGGAGGGAGCAAAACTAATGATTGATATGATTATGATGACAGTCCTTCAGGCGTATCCAATGTATATCTGTGCGATACCAGTCATACTGGGTGGTGTAATGATTAGAACTAGAAGAAGAAAAAAAACTGGAGAGAAGAAAATATACCTTGAAACTTTGGCATTTGTTTTACTCTGCTTGTCAATTTTATTGATACTTGCAGCTACTTGCTATTCCAATGAGTTTTTTGAACTTTTTAATTTATCCAATTTATCCAATTTAAAGGAGGTACATTTTGACCCTTCGGGGTTTCTTCAAAATATTTTGTTAATTAGCCTTGCAGGAAGTTTTCATGCAACAATAAATTGGGTGGGCAATATGGTATTGTTTGTACCTATCGGTTTTTTTTCGATGTGGATCAGCAGAATAAATACGCATATAAAAATGAAGATTGTAATAAGTTGTATGATTTTCTCTATAGTGATTGAACTAACTCAGCTTTGCTACGGTCGACTGGCTGATGTAATGGATGTTGTGCTGAACACAACAGGGGGCTTCATTGGATGTGAGTTATTTACATATATTATGAGTTTAACAGAGAATTTGAAAGGCCGTTATAAGCAAGTAAACAAAGTATGAAATAATCGCAAAAGAGAACAGAAAGGGAGATGAATTATAGTAAATTTAGAGTTTTAAAAAATTGTAACGATACATTGGTAGTCAAGTATTAGTAATATGAGTAGGCAGAGAAGATTTTAAAGAAGGTGATGCATTATATAGGCGTAGTTTTTTACAGCTATATTATAATCAGAGATGAAAATGGTATTTTATATTAAATAATTTTAACTCAAGTAGTTTATAAAAAGAAAGGAGTTACAAATGAAAAAAGTAATCTTAACAGTTGGTGTGATTTTTGCCCTTTTGACAAGTGTAGTATTTTCTTATGGGGCAGACTCTGTTACTAGCGGAGGAAGTGAATTCCCTAAAATCGAAGCAATGACACAGTCGGAAGACTGGTTTGATCCAAGCAACGGGAAATACATGTTTCCAATCACTCCAGATTCTCCAGAGTGGAAAAATTTCCAAACACATAATGAGATGGTGGAGGCCTGTACGATTCCGGAAGATCTTTTAAAATCTATCTCAACGAAAGATCTGATTCAGTTAGTGCTGGACTATCCCTTATTAAATGAGTTTAGATGTTTTAATTCGTATGAAGAAGGTTTGGAGGTGTTAAAAACTAACTTTAATGGACTCCAAGAATTGTTACGTCGAAAAGACGGTGCAACAGGGTTAGTTAATGCATATTGTTCAATTCCAGTTACAAAAGCCAGTACTATACCCCAAGAAGTTGCAAATGAAGTAAATGCAGCTGAATTCTCTGATAAAAAGTTCACTTTAATATTAAATCAATTGAAAGAAACAAATCGCGCAGAATATAATTCCTTTTATAAAGGGATTGCAGATGTGAATAAAACACAGTTTATTGAGTTATTATTGTCGAGTGAAGCAATATCCCTATCTTCTAGTGAGCTCAAAACGTATGAGAATAATTTCAACTTAAAAGAGAAACTGCGCAGCAAAACATCTTTGTACAAGAACTCGGCAAATCAAACACGTGCAACAATTACCCTAAAAACTCCATCTGGAAAAGTTGTACCAACATCATTATATGCAGTTGACAACCCGGAATTTTCTTCAGCTCAAATAGCACAAATTACAGCAGATTATAAAAGAACTTATCCTAATGCAACAGTTTTGAGAAATGCATCAAATGTATATAATTGCCATTCTTATGCATGGTATAAACAAAGTTTACCTAACAGAGTATGGTTGAATGACTGTGGTACCTATCGCTTTGATACAAATTCCTATAAAGTCGTAACTGTTCCCAAGGGTGGCGATAAAATTTTTTATGCGGCATCATTAGGCGGTCATTCAGGAATAGTGGCTACCGCAGGTTCGACTGCAGCGACCTCTACAATTAAGTCTAAATGGGGTCAAGGTCCTTTGATGCAGCATAAAACGTTATATGTACCATCTAATTACACAGCAGGAACAACACTTTTTCGACTGAGATAATAGCGATAATCCAGCCTATCATGTGAGCAGTAAATCTGAAATTGGAGCATCTCAAGCTGAAATGACAGCATGAGATGCTCTTTACTTGGGTATTCTAAACGGTACTCTAAATTATCGTGTGGGTTAAAGAAAACGACCTCTAAACTATCGTGTGGGTGCTGAATAAAAAAAGGGAGCATTTTCAGCTGTCATTTCAGCCTCAAATGCTCCCTTTTGGTTGGGTTAATCTCTTGATTTGTTGTAAGGTCCACGCTTTTTTCTGTCTCTCTTTTCGCTTGCCAGCATCGGAGTCAGCGCATAGTAGATGTCCGGGGACAAAGCGAAGATAACACGCTTCCTGAATCTTTGAAAGTTGCTAATGCCGTTGGATACTGCCAGATAAGTTTTTATTCTGCCGTTGATGTTTTTAGTGAATGAATTAGAAAGCTTTCTATCGCCGTAAGGGCGTATGAAGGAGTTAAGGATTTCATTGCGCCAGGTGCAGGGAATGGCTGTGAATTCATCAAACTGTCTGATTTCTGCCTTTTTAAACTTATCGATAAGGGCATTTATCCTGACAGCAGCTTCATCATAAGTGCTGTCTCTGTTGAATTTGCGGTATTCTTCCTTCAATCCGTATGCCAGTTCAAGAACCGGGAAGGTTTCCATAATCATATTGAAAATATCCCTGCGGTTAAGGGCCATGCCAAATCTGTGGTTGTATACCTTGGCGTTACGTCATCCTTCATCAGAAGCCAGTGCCATCTCTTCAGCAGATAGCATGCGTTGGAACCGTATTCGCACTGATTCATCAAATCAATTCTGAGCTGTGAGAAATCCTGTGTCAGATGCTTTACAACGTGGAACGGGTCAACGGCAACGATAGCATTAGGCAGATAGGTCCTGGTAACATCTTTGTAGGGCTGCCACATGTCAATGGTGACATATTTGACACGACACCGTTCCTCTCTGGGAACCTTTGAAAAATACAGGGATAAATCATGTTTGGCCCTGGAATTAAGGATATCGTAAATATGCCTTTCTTCATTATCGACAAGTACACAGAGATAACTGGAATTCCTCTTGGAAAGATATTCGTTGTGGATTTCATCGATACCGAGGCATTCCGGAAGGCGCCTTGGAGGGATGGTGACATAGGAGTCCAGGTATCTGCAGAGCTGTGTCGGTGATATGCTGAGTTCTCCAGAAATCATTTGAAGTGTGTAATTCAGGTTTCCAAGGAGTCTCATTGCACTTTGCAGCAGAAAGAATGATGAATTGAAGCCGTTAAAAGCAAAAGGGTTCTTTTCAAAAGCTGTCTTCTTACAGTCTTTACAGATATACTGGTTGGCGTTGTAATGAATGATGCCATTTTGATTCCTAAGGGCGGGGTGATTGATGACCCTTGGCTTATTGTCCATGACCTATCATCGGGCCTCTGCATACAGGACAGGACATCGGTTTTCTTACCAGAGTAATTTCATAACGGACAGCATCTTCTTCCATTCTGATATCGCATTTTGCGATATCAGAGGTAGTGACATTTAGCAGCGTTGTGATAAAATCAATATTAGGAATAACTCATTCCTCCCTTCATGTGACATTGAATTATTGACAAGATAATCATAATACATGGAGGGTATCTTTTTCTACCCACACGATAATTTAGAGCGCCATTTTCTCCAGTGGTGTTTTTATGCGGCAGGCAGATACTGCTGATGTTTTTCCATAGGTGTCAGAACCCCACCTTTCTCTGGCATCGCTTGTTGATTGAATAGTATATATACTATTCAATCATTGTAATGACTGTTTCTCTGTTCTGAAATTTATGTTTATAGTAGTGTTCCCTTTTCAGGATTGCCCAAACCCTTCTATAGGACTGCTGTCGATGCATTTACCTATCATGCATGGACATGCTTTGTGTCATCTGTTGTTTCAGAAGCTTCTCCTGAAATTGATTGCCCGTGTACTGGCATCCCCTGTCCGAATGAAAGACAGGATGGGCGTCCGATTCCAGCTCCACCGCTTAGTCAAAAGTATCGAATACGAGTTCACCGATCACATAAGCGACAATCCTCCTGTCATACAAATCCAGTAGCGCACCCAGGTATATCTTTTTCTTCGCTAATCCTATGTAGTATTTGAACCCGGTCACATCCATTCGCCATTTTTCATTGGGCTTTTCAGACTTGAAATCCCGGTTAAGTATATTTGCTGCAACATGCTGAGGGTTCCTGTCGCTGACTGTGCAGCCTTCATTCCTGTATTTGACTGCTGATTTGATTCAGCAACCTGCAGAGATGAAGGATCTGGTTTTCACTGAGGCCAATATCATAGTCCCTGTATATATCATTCCTTGATTCTGCGACAGCCTTTATCCGGGCAGTTTCATGGATGGCTTTTACTATCAGCACCAGCTTTTAGTTGAGCTTTTCATCATCAGGAATCAGTCTGTGACATAATTTGTAATAAGATGATCCTGAAATTCCTGCAACTGTATAGAACTCCGCAATGCTTGCAGCTTCCGATTCGTTAAGTTCTTTTATTGCCATATATGTGTATCCATGCCTTACACGTCCTAGTACCGTCCCCTCTCTATCCCGTCCCATTTTTTCAAGTAGAGATTCTCCAATTCCTTTCGTTTCAGCTGAGCTTTTAAGATCCTGTTTTCAGCTCAAAGCCTTTCAATATCACTCATTTCCGCAATGGGTTTACTCCGGTTCTGTTTATCGATAAGGTCAGCGGATTATGGGCGTTTAAAAATTGTTGAAGCACATGCATTGATAGATTTTTTCTCCCAGAAACATACAAAAGAGAATGAACGTTATTGGAGGTAAGGAGTAAATGGCGAAAAAAATGAGAAGGAGAGAAAGGGGAACGGGTTCATTTAGAGTTAAGGATAACGGAAAACTAGAATATCGATTTCCTTATCGTAATGAATATGGGGAAATTAAAATAAAATCTGTAACTGGTGGCAATGAAGAAATGTGTATGGAAAAGGCTGCTGCGTTTTTAGAAATTTAGGAAAAAAAGAATAGAGGAATTGACATAGATTCGACAATCCCTGACATTATCAAAATGAAATACAAATCTGATTTAGAAAAAAATTATGTAAATGAACAGGGATATTCTAGAAATATGGCGAATTTAGGAATTATAGAACGCAGTCTGATTGGAGATATCCCAATTATAGAAGTAACTGAAAGGCAACTTGAGTTTTTTCTATGCAGTATAACAAATTATTCAAACAGCGTAATTGGAAAGGTATACCAACAACTTCGAGTTGCCTTTATGATTGCAGCAGATAAGCGAATTGTTTCAAACAATTTAATGCTGTCAAGAAATTTACGTTGTCCAAAATCAGATAAAAAAGTAAGTGCATTTACAGAGGAAGAACAAAATAAACTAATAAGAGGCTTGAAGGAATATAAGGTTCCAAAGAATAGGAATAATTACAAACTACAACTTCTTATTGAATTGTACAGTGGGATGCGTATGGGAGAAATCAATGCGCTCAAACCAGAAAACATAGATTTAAAACACAAAATAATTCATGTTAAGTCAACTGTTTCCAGAGGTATAGAGTATAGAGAATTTATTAAAGACGGAACTAAGACTTATGCAGGAATTAGAGACATTCCGATTAGTAAGCAACTTGAACCTGTTTTGATTGAGGCCCTTAATCAAAGAAAAGATAATCCAGAGGGATTGTTGTTTTATGATTATAATAAGAAAGGCATTATTGCGACCTACCAAGTGAATTGCTTTTTTAGAAGATTATGCGAAAAATGCGGATTAGAATATTATGGACAACATTGTTTGCGCCATACTTTTGCAACAAGATGCATTGAGGCAGGCATACCACCTGTTGTTTTAAAAAACTGGATGGGACATAAGAATATCCATATTACATTAGACACATATGCAAATGTGTTTAATCGTATGAATTTTGATGCGGTAGAAAAGTTCGAAAAGCACATTGACAAACTGGAAAAGAAAATAGGAAAAGCGAATGAGAGGTAATTGAAAAGTCCATAAGGGATTGATAAGGGGATGACAATAAAAGGAGAATAAAGAAAGCTATAAATTTCAACAAGTATAGACTGTATTGCACTTGGGCATCTCCACCAAGAACAAAAAAGTCCTGCCCAGGAAGGGTAGGGCTTTTCTGTTCCTATGCGGTGCATAGCCCAGTCAACTGGAAGGGGAGGCGTTGGACGGCAGACTGAGAAGCGGGATGCGGACTGAGCCCTCTCCATCATTGACAGCAGATGGGCAGGGCATTTCACTTCACCTATGAAACAGAAATAACGGTGTTGACATTAAATGTAAAAAATGGTATCTTGAATTGCAATGAACAATTACTTTCATTGCAATTGAATTTTACGTTACAAGAGGTGTGCTGTGAGCAAAAAACTATCAGAAATGAGTTTGGAAGAATTGTGGCAGTTGTTTCCTATCTTTTTGACAGAACATCAAGATTACTGGAAAGATTGGTACGCTGAGGAAAAAACTTTATTAAAGCCACTATTACCTCAAACAGCGAAGTTGAACCATATAGGGAGTACAGCCATAAAGACTATTTGGGCAAAGCCCATTATTGATATTCTTGTCGAAGTGCAAAGAGAATGTAATTTATCTGATTTCAAAGATATATTAGTGAATAATGGCTACATTTGTATGACGGAGAGTACCGAAAGGATTTCTTTTAATAAAGGATATACTGAATGTGGATTCGCTGAAAGAGTATTTCACTTACATTTGAGATATATTGGAGACAATGATGAGTTGTATTTCAGAGATTATCTCAATGAATTTCCTGATGTAGCCAGACAATATGAGAAAATGAAACGAAAGCTTTGGAGAGAGTATGAGCATGACCGAGACGGTTACACAAATGCTAAATCCGATTTTATCAAGAAAAAAACGGATGATGCTAAATTAATATATAAAAATAGATATTAACAAATCCAGTTTCTCTATGTTTGCAAAGACTACAAAACCCGCCCAAAGGCGGGTTTTGTACGTTATTCTCTTAACGGCCAGCAAGTCATCAGCAAAATGCTGCCCATAATTCTAAAATATAACGCCTCCTGCTCCGCCTAATAATTTAGCAAAGTAACCGGCGAAAATGACGGATGTGATTGTTACGGTGACGAATCCGCCTACTACCATGGACGGGAACATTTTGCTCATCAAGTATCCCCGCTCGTCAGCATCACTTGTAAGAGAATTGCAGGTGCTTTCGGTGATAATCGCATCACAAGGGAAACCATATAAAGCGGTAAGCCCATTGGCAAAGGCTAATTGGAAATCCATATGGAATATTTTTGCGATGACGAAGGCGGCTAAACCCATACCGGCAACGCCGATGATGATCATGATCAGCATTGGGACAATCAAAGTTTTAAGCATACTCGGCGTACAATCTGCAAGTCCAGAGAATACGCTTAACATAGCGGCGAACATGAAGACCGTATAGGTGTTTGCTCTCGAAAGGGAGCTTGTATCGAGAATGCCGATCCGTGTCAGGATTACAGAAACGATAAGGCACCAAACGATGGTCGGGATTTGAGGGAACAGCTGACCCAGTATGGAAGAAATCCAGACGCTGCCGGCAACTTTCACGATGATAAAGACAGGGGTATTGAACTGTTCTGGGACTGGAGGAAGCAATTTTTTCAATCCGCTGTCATCTGCGATTGTCGAGAGGCCGATAGTCTTCATTTCATCAATTTCAGACTGGGTAAGATTTAACTCACCAGAACGCCATTCTTTTAAGAGTTTTTTGCCCTCCGAGTGCAGACACAGTGCCGTAATAGGATACCCGGCAAGCCCCTGCACGCTGTACATTGCAATGGCAAACACGGCGGCTTCCTTTAAGCCAGCGGCTTCAGCAGCGCCTTGCATTGTAAGTGCTGCGACAATACCGCCTGTAAGCGGCGGCAGTCCAGAGATTACCAAGGCTTTGTCCATAATGAGTGGACAGATGAACCAGCAAAGGGCGACCATGCCGACCAGGCCTACCAGACAGACGACGACGGTTTTCCATTGTTCGATCAACTGTTTGAGGCTGATTACGGTTCCGATATGGGTGATGAACATCAAAACGCCAATGGTACTGGCGAAAGGAGCGAGTCCCGAGTCAGCCGCCACTGTCTTTGGTATCACTGTCCAGAAACCGATGAGGAAGATAATTGCTGTCACTAACACAGAAGGCACCCATGCATGGGTCAGTGTTGATACCCATTCACCGATTACATAGGCGATACCGACGATGATTACAGCTAAAAATGCATTATAAAGTATCATAATAATTCCTTTCTCATATTCATTGAATATATAAATAACAATAACGAATTACATCATTTTTTCAGTAGAGCAAGAACGCTGTGTGTCATCGCAGCAACTCCATTTTTCATCGCATCTTCGTCAAAGGTGCAGTCAGGGCTATGTAATGTAGAAACTTCCATTCCCAAAGCATGGCCCGCATTGAGAAACATCAGTACAGATGGCTTTTCCGTGATTGTTCCAAAAAAGCTATAATCTTCGCTGAAGCCCAAAGGCTCCTTCATGATATAATAGCTTTCTGGGCCGAGAGTCTCTTCAAAAGCAGCTGTCAGCAAATCAACAATTTTGTCATCATTGATGCAGGCATCGTAGCCTTTTATTACTTTTGCATCGATGGTGCACCCAGATACTTTTTCGACACCGGCACAGATATCATAAATCTTTTCTGTAGCAATCCTGCGAGTCTCTTCTGTATAAGCACGCATCGCGCCTGCCATTTTACATTCTCCGGCTATGATATTCGTCGCTACGCCGCCGTGAAAAGAGTTAATGGAGAAAATACAGGTATCCAGTGGATTGACATTCCTCGCCTGAATTTGCTGTAAGAGAATATTGATTTGTGATGCAGCTAGTATGGCATCCTTTGCCTCCTGCGGCTGTGAACCGTGCCCGCTTTTGCCATAAATGGTGATGTAAACCTCATCTGCTGAAGTAGTTACGGAGCCTTTTTTAAACCCGATTTTGCCCAGCGCATCTTCGCTTGGGAGAACGTGCATTGACAGGAACACATCGACGTCGTCTACTGTGCCAGAATCGATGATTGCGCGAGCACCGCCAGGCTGTTTTTCCTCGCTTGCCTCGAAAATCAACTTAACCGTTCCAGCAAATTCGTCTCTCATGTCACAAAGAATCTTTGCGTTGCCAAGCATCATCGCAGTGTGCAGATCGTGGCCGCATGCGTGCATGACTCCGTTATTTTCACTGGAAAAGGGAAGACCTGTAGCCTCTAAGACAGGAAGCGCATCCATATCGCACCTGATGCCGATACAGCTGCCTGCACCCCTTCGTCCTTTCACAACGCCGATGACAGATGTACCGCCTGGAGCAAGTATTTCGTCAACTCCATATTTTACTAGTTGTTCTTTGATTAGCGCAGATGTGCGGGTCTCTTCTTGCCCCAGCTCAGGGTGGCGATGGATTTCGCGTCTGATTTCGACAATCTCTTCAAAGAGCGTTTCAGCCTTTGCTAAAATGGTATCCAAATTGTTCTGCCTCCTTTTAAAGTTTACAGACAACTTTGAGTTATCTATATTTTTTGATAATTGGATTATAGCATTCGAGTTGATTAAATGGAAATTAAAGGTTATAATTGTAAGCATTAGTGACAGTAATCATACGTTTTTAGTTTGAAGACAGGAATGGGAAGGGAGAGATCATGGAGATAAGACAAATATATTATGTGCTTGAGGTGGCAAAGTATAAAAACTTCACGAAAGCAGCACAGTCTTTGTACATAACACAATCCAATATATCCCAGCAAATCAGTTCTCTGGAGGCAGAACTGAAAACGACGCTTTTTATCAGAAACCATCATAATGTCAGTTTGACCAAAGATGGAGAGAGATTCTGTCAATGTGCAAAAGGAGTCGTTGAGGCAATCGACGTCCTCATGAAAGAATTTAACGAGAATACAGAAGCTGAAAAGGCAATCATCAATGTAGGTGCCTTTCCATTTTCCTGGACAGTTGGCGTTTCATCAATCCTCAAAAACTTCTACAAAACGAATACCAATGTTTTGGGAACGATTCGAATAACCGATAATTATGGGGCCTACGAGGGGCTGAAGAGCGGAAATTTAGATTTTGCCATTGTGAAGCTGAGGCCGGAGGATCGATTAGAGCAGCTGGAGTATATCCCGCTGATTGAAGAGGATTTGCTGGTGATAATTAATCGAAATAATCCGATTGCGTCTCACCAAGCGATTACGGCGGAAGATTTGACTGCTTTGCCCGTATTGGTAGGAGAGAAAACTACGAACTTATGGACTGACTTTCAAAAGATATACAAAGACAGAAATGCTGACTTTCACGTGGTGCTGGAAAACTCATTTGACAGAGACCTGATCGTGGAGATGATTGCAAATGACGATGGAATTACCTTTGCGACAGAGTCTACAGCAGCAGGCATCATCTGCGATAAAATCACGGCGCTGCCTCTGGAAGAACCAGTTGAATACAATACCTATCTGACCTATCCGCGGGCGAAAGAGCCAGAGGGGATATACAAAGCCTTCGTCGAGTACGTGATAAGCGGAATCAATGATTTGAAGGAAACGAGGGAGTTGAAAGTAGAAAATAATAAAATTTTATATTAGACAGGTCTGTAGGAGCATATTCTGATAGGAGGCAAGTACGCAATGGCATGATTTTATCAGAAAGGGAAAAATGCGAGCAAAGGGGATCTATAGATTGCACAAAATACATAGGAGAAGGCCGCATAGGCAGCGCCGTAGTAGGAGAAGGACTTGGCCTATCCTCTTTGCCTGCGGTGTGGCAGCCTTCAGCCTGTTATTTCTGTTACTCATCTTATATGGCGGCGATGAGACGTACATCCCGGAAAACGGTACGATTGTTGAAGTCGCTGAATCTCAGATTGGAAACGACGGAGGCACTTACTGGAGCTGGTATGGTTTTGATGCGCCTGTGGACTGGTGCGCTTGTTTTGTCAGTTGGTGCGCGGATCGGTGCGGATACATCAAAGGCGGAAAAGCGCCCAAATTCTCTGATTGCAGGGAAGGTGCAAGGTGGTTTATTGAAAATAGACGATGGATAAAAGAGTCTGTGGCACCAAAGGCAGGCATGATCGTCTTCTTTGACTGGGACGCTAACGGCGACGCTGACCATGCAGGCATCGTCAAAGGGTGCAAAGACGGTGTGATTTACACCATCGAAGGGAACAGCGGGGGAAGATGCCGCGAGAGGAAGTATCCAGCCGGAAGCGACGAGATTTATGGGTATGGGGTCCTCAAATGAAGATAAATTGAAATGGTCAAATAACCGAAAAAAGTACGCTTATTGACATGCGGTAAAACAGGCTGAAAGTTAAGTATTCGTGGTGCGATTTGTATATTGTTATTTTATCTGCTTTAACATATAATAAGGATAAGAGCGGGATATATGGACGAATCAATCGTTACAGTCATTGATTGTGAAGGGGCACGGTGTATGATGGAGAAAAGGATAAAGAAGATTGCCACTATTTTTGCAGAAGAAGCAAAACAAATTTATGGAGAAAAACTCAGTGAAGTGATTCTCTACGGCTCTTGTGCAAGAGGGGATAATGCTTCCGACAGCGATATAGATATTTTACTGTTGCTTGCTGTTGACCCACAAGAGATAGGTGCAGAAAGAAATAAAATTTTTGATGTTTCGAATAGGCTGGATTTGGAGTACGATGTTGTTCTTGCCCCTGTGTTGCAAAGTACAGAGGTATACGAGAAATATCTTTCTGTATCAGCATTTTATCAAAATGTACTGAGAGAAGGTGTGAAGATTGCGTGAATACAAACAAACACAGCTAGATTATTCTAAATATCGATATTAAGAATACCGTTAGAACGAGGAAATTCCTGGTTTTAACGGTTTTTTATTGTCATTCATATTTTCTTTCACTTTCTCACGGCTTCATATCATTAACATTCTAATGACAGGTGAAAACGGTTTATTAACGAGGACGGAGACTGTAATGAGGTAAAATACAGAAAATACAAGAGTTTGCGAAATAGATGATGACGTTCAACTGAAAGGAGAATTCAAATGAAATACGATTTTGAGACGATGTTTAAGGAAATCACCCCACCCCTATACGATCTTGAAAGCATGTTCTGGATTGTTGTCGCCAAAAACCTCGTTGAGAAGTATGGCGTGCAAGGGGAAAAGGCTTCCCGAGCATGGATTCGGCGGCATGCAAACTGGAGAGGCATGCAGATCAGAAAGGGAAACCAGGCACTGGACGTACCAATTAATGTTGAGAATTTGTTCGCATATACGGACAATCCTGTGAACAATGCGTTCATACATCTATGGAAAAAAGACTTTAACTGGACCCCTTGGAAGTGGAAAGCTATTTCGACAATCTGGGGCAAGAAAGAACAAAAAAGTGCTATCCAATCAAAGAGTGGATTGAAGCAGGCGTGAGATTTTGCTTCTCTACAGATGCGCCTGCAACTTCGTGGGCGAGTCCATTTGCACCTTTTATCAACCTTAAAGCTGCGGTTCTTCGGAAGGCATGGAATGGTGTAGATACTGGCCAGCAGCACCAAGTGAATATAGAGACCGCTATCAAACTCTACACAAAAGAGTCTGCAGAAATGTTGGGATTAACCGATGTTGGAATGATAAAGAAGGGCTATGCAGCGGATTTTTTAGTTTTGGATAGGGACATTTTGAAGGTTCCACCTGATGAAATGGAGCAGGTCAAGGTTTTGGCAACGTTTATAAAGGGAGAAAAAGTATATGATGCGGAATTTTAACTGCCTTGTCAAGTTGTGGCTGAGAGGAACAGGTGGATATAGATGGAGAAGCGCTCGTCATACCTCCTGATGGATAATCTGAAAGAATAAATCTTCCCTTACCGATGGAATTTAGTACAGTTCTGTGATATTATAGTAATTAACTAAAGATTCGGATATTTGCATTCGTAGGGAAGGGAGTACATAATATGTATCTCGGCAATTTAAAAATTAAGATATTCAGCCAAAACCTTGATTTAGAGACACTTTTAAGAAGGGCAGATTTGCCAGAGCATTTGAACTGTCAGATTGAGACCTATACTGACGCCAGAGAAGGAATCCATTCCGCCGGGGACATCGTCTTTTTGGACAATCCTTCAGCGGGGCAGATTTCTGCTTTCAAAGATGGAAGTTACATACAATTTATATTGGTGGCGTGTGCAGATCTCGATCAGATTGAGACACTGGGGAACGAGCTGCTGGGGGCAGATGAGGTATGGGAGAAACCCTATAACGACAGGTTACTCACACTGCGCTTTCTCAAGCTCCTGGAAATGGCACAATCCCGTAAGAACAGCCGAATCCAGGAAATTTGTCTGGACACTTTACTTGAATGCATGCCGGATATGGTCTGGTTTAAAGACGTAAAGGGCAGCCATGTAAAGGTAAACAGTGTATTTTGTCAGACAGTGGGAAAACCAAAAGAAGTCGTCACGGGCAAGGATCACTGTTTCATTTGGGATATATCAAAAGAGGAATTCGAAAAGGGACAGTTTGTCTGCAAAGAAACAGATGAATTTGTGATGACAAAACGGCAAAAATGTTTTTCTACTGAAAAGGTCAGCAGTCAGCACGGAATGCGCCAATTTAACACCTACAAGGCGCCGGTTATCGATGACCAGGGGAACCTGCTTGGTACTGTCGGGATTGGCCACGATATTACGGCATTGGAAAATATGAGTGCCGAATTGGAACTGATATTGCGAAGCATGCCTTTTGCTATTTTGGTGTGGAACGAAGAGGGTACGATTATCAACAGCAACGAGAAGTTCGAGGAATACTTTGGTATCAGCAAAAGTGAAATCATCGGACAAAAATCCACGGCATGGAGCAAAGAGATATTAAAAGATTTCAAAGAGATGAATGATGTCGGATATACAGAGGCCAAAGTCTATTACGACGCGCCGGATATGGGACCGCGCATTCTGGAAATCAACGAAGTGCCAATACATGACGTCTTTCACAATGAGGCGGGCAGACTGTGCATTTATAGAGATATCACCAAGGAGAGAGAACTGGAAGAAAAGATTATCAAAAGTTCAAACTCTGATTTTCTAACGGGCTTAAACAATCGCCGGAGCTTTTATCAGTATATCCGTGAAAACAGACGCTATCAGGAACTAGGACTGTTATACGTCGATTTGGATCGATTTAAATATATAAATGATACCTATGGACATAAAGTAGGAGATGAAGCGCTGGTAATAACGGCCGAACTGCTCAAAGAATGCTTTCCAAAGGACTTCATCGCCCGCATTGGAGGCGACGAGTTTTTGATTACAAAGCTTGGCGCATTTACAGAAACAAAACTGGCGGAAGAGGCCTCTCATTTTCTTGAAAGAATGGGACAAACCTTTTCTAATTCAGTTTGTTTTCAGATGCTCTCGGCTAGTATTGGGATTTCCAGTACCAAGGGGGCAGATCTGGATATTGACGAGCTGATCCGGCAGAGTGATGCTGCGCTTTATGAAGCAAAGCAAGCCGGACGAGCAAGATACTGCTTCTACTCGAAGCATTCGTGCGATAAATAAGGGAACGATGCATAAGAAAATTGCTGGATAAGGCACAGACTGGGAGATCTGTACTTTATCCGGTTTTTTGATGTAAAAAGAAAATACACAAAGAATTTGACTGGGGAGAGGTACAGACTTGGGTGAATGCCCACTCACAGACAATACGCGTTGCATGAAACTTTCATTTCCGTGTAGAATATTACATGACAGAACTTGCATTTTCAGATTAAGAATGATAACCTTGGTTTAGTAAAAAGGAGGCAATATGAGACATACGGAAGAACTGCTTGATTTTTTATATAAGAGTCCGTCCTGCTTTCACGCAGTGGACGAAATAAGAAGCTGCCTAGCAGAGGCTGGATATAAACAGTTAGAAGAAAATGAAAAATGGGAGATCAAAGCTGGCGGCAGATATTTTGTCATGCGGAATCACTCCTCTATCATTGCACTGGATTTGCCAGTGAAACCAGAAAAGGGCTATCGCATCATGGCCAGTCACAGCGATTCACCTTGTTTTAAGATTAAAGAAAACCCGGAGATCGTAGTGGAAGACAAGTATGTGAAACTAAATGTAGAAAACTATGGCGGCATGATTTACAGTTCCTGGTATGACAGACCACTGTCTGTTGCAGGCCGAATTGTCTGCCAAGATGACTGCGGCAGCCTTACGGAGCGACTGGTCAACATTGATAGAGATCTTTTAATCATACCAAACCTGGCCATTCATATGGATCGGGAAGTCAACACAGGATATAAGTATAATCCGCAAAAGGATTTGCAGCCTCTCTATGGTACGATTGGGTCAAAAGGCCGATTTATGGAAGAAGTGGCAGCGGCAGCAGGAACAAAGGCCGATGCCATTTTGGGTCATGACTTATTCCTCTACCAAAGAGGACGGGGAACGGTATTAGGCGGAAACGAGGAATTTTTGTCTGCGCCGAAGCTGGACGATTTGCAGTGTGCTTTTTCCTCATTAAAAGGCTTTACGGCAGCAAAGGAGAAAAAGCATGTATCAATCCTTTGTGTCTTTGATAATGAGGAGACCGGCAGTGGAACGAAACAGGGAGCCGCATCCAGCTTTCTTTACGACACTCTGCAGAGGGTCAATGGCGCGATGGGGAAATCTTACGAAGATTATCTCGTCGATTTGGCAGAAGGCTTTATGATCTCCGCAGATAATGCCCATGGTCTGCATCCTAATCATCAGGATAAGGCTGATCCAGTCAACAGACCTGTCGTGGGCGGCGGTATTGTCATCAAATTTAATGCTGCACAGAAATACTGCACTGATGGCGTCTCTGCCGGATTCTTTCGCCAGATTTGCAAGAAAGCGGGGTTGCGGACGCAGACCTTTACCAACAGATCAGACATTGCTGGCGGTTCTACCCTGGGGAATCTTTCAAATATGATGGTTCCAATAAAAAGTGTAGACATCGGCTTGCCCCAGCTTGCCATGCATTCGGCTTGGGAAACGGCAGGTGTCAAAGATACTGAGGATATGATTGTGATGGCGGAAGAATTTTTTAGGGAATAAAATAGGATGAAATACGCACAGGACTTGTAGTAAAGGCATATACTGTTATTGCTTTTAAAGCAAATAGGAGGTTTTGCCATGGACCCTATTTCTCCATGTGTTTGCAACACCAATACTGGTGCTATGGGCGTTTTCAGCGGGATGCACACGATTACCGGTTACCCGGTTCTTACAACCGAAGCCGGACAGATTGTGCCTGTTCTATTTGATCAGCAATCACCGACTCAGGGGAATTTCTCTTTTGAGGCAGGAAGCATTGATCTCGATCCCTATAAGGTTACACCAGGAACATTGACAGTTTATGAAGCAGGTTACTACGAAATCTATTATGATTTCAGTGGGGCGTCTACGTCAGTTGCCGGTCAGTATGATACGGCTGTAACCGTCAATGGAACTCCGGTTCTGAATTCCATCGCGCATATTACCATGGCACCTGATAATTTATACGAGATATCCCGCAGAGCAGTGGTGCTGCTGAATGTTGGCGATAATTTACAGGTGACAGTGCAGGCGTTTTCGCCAGGTCAGTTTATTATTGGCGGTAACACGTCGCAATTGATCGTGCATAAGATTGGTATCGCGAGCACAGTAAAACTAATTTAAGTCTGAGATTACAAACACCGGTACTGTTTTTAGTACCGGTGTTTTTGAAAGAAACCGCGGTTTTTTGAAAAAATAAAAGAAAGGACTTGCATTATGAAAATGAATATCATATAATCAGATTTGTAAGTGTTTTATTTGATACGGGGCATTAGCGCAGCTGGGAGCGCACCACACTGGCAGTGTGGGGGTCAGGGGTTCGAGCCCCCTATGCTCCACCACTAAAAATGACACCCATTAGGGTGTCATTTTTGCGTGAAGAAAACAAAAAAGGGGGCTCGAACCCGAAAGGGCGCGAGCGTTAGTGAACCCTTCCAGTGGAAGGGTGAACAGCGAGCGGTCCGAGCCGACCGGAAAAAGTAAAATCGATCCTTGCGGGCGACATGAGTGCACAGTAGTAATGCGGCCGCATGGAATCGTTTTTTAATGTTAAATCAGAAACGGCTTGCGTCGTATATCGACGGCTTGTGCTAATCATCTTGTATTTCTCTGACAGGTTTGTACAATGTAATTAAATTAGAAAAATTATATAAAAAGAGAAAGGAAGATGAAAAATGAAAAAGAAGAATCGATTTCTGATCCTTGGATTGTGCTTTTGTTTAACCATTTGCATGCTTTCAATATCGGGAATGACCTTTGCCGCCGAACAGCCAGGCTCCCAGACCATGCGTGCGGCAGCTGTGCCGAATATAAGTATCAGTGGCGCTACAGAAGGAAACCTGCAAAGTCTTGTAGATCAAGAACTCAAAAATCCCGGGGGGTGCCCGATTATAGTGGGATTCATTCACTGACAGTAACTTCTAGCAAATTAAATGAAACAGACTTTAACTTCATCTGTGAAAAGATGCCGAATCTGCAGAATCTTGATCTGAGTTCGACAGGTGTATCCGGGAATCTGTCCCAGCTGAGCGGCTTAACAGATTTGATGATACTTGACTTATGGAGTACAAAGGTATCGGGTGACTTGAGCAGTCTCAGCAACTTGACGAAAATGAAAAAACTCAACTTGTCCGCTAATGATAATCTAACAGGAGATTTAGTCGACTTGGAGAATATGAAGGTCTTGGAGGAGTTGAATATAGGAAGTAAGCAGATAACTGGGAAGCTGTCAGATATAAAAAACCATCAAAATTTAAAGAAACTGACTATGGATCACACACAGCTGACCGGAGCGTTGTCGGATCTCAGTGATTTGGATTCGGATAATCCAAAATTGGATTATCTCAATCTGGGTGGTACGCAGGTAAGTGGAACGCTGAACGGTTTAAACTGGACGAAGGTGAAAGACCTCTATCTGACTCGTACAAAGGTATCGGGTGAGCTGAAAAATTTGGAAGGGCTTAAAGCATTAGAACGGCTGGAGATAGCAGCAACGGGGTTCGGCGGCGATTTACAGGCGTTTAGCGCATTGAAAAATCTGAAAATCCTTAACATAGGATTGTGTACAGGTCTGAATGCAAGCTTTGATAATCTGAGCCAATTGCAGAGCTTAGAAAATCTCCAATTGAGCTTGACAGGGGTATCCGGGAGTCTGGATGCTTTAGGCGCCTTGCCGAAATTAAGTCACATTACCATAGATTCGATTGAAACATCTGGTGAGTTAAATGAATTAGAAGCCTTTAAAAATTTAAGTGGTGATTTTCCTAAACTATCATCCCTTTCTCTTACGATCAACTTGCCGCCAATTACTTTTGATGGTGGGACGATTGCCGTAAAAGCACCGACAATGGGAGGCACGGCTTTAGCACCTAGTGATCCATTCAGCAGCGGCACCTATAATCCAACAAGCGGCGAGGTGATATGGAATATTCCGCAAACGTCCAGCGGGAAGGTGTTTTATTCCCTTAACCAAATCATGACCGTAGGAAAGAAAGACAACGTGAGTCTTATGGGGGGATCAGTTCAGCAGCCGTATACCGTTACTCCAAAACCATCACCATCACCATCACCTTCAGGGCGCATCATCACAGCCTCAGCAGGGGAACATGGCACGATTACTCCAGATGGCATGGTATGGGTATCTTATGGAAGTGACAAGACTTTTCAGTTTGTGCCAGAAGACGGATATAAAGTGAAAGACGTAGTCATCGATGGAGAAAGTGTAGGACCTATTTCCTCCTATACCTTCAAAACGATAACAAAATCCCATACAATCGATGTGACCTTTGAACTGGAAGAAACTCCAGCGGATAGGCTGATCGCAGGGGTTGAGGCAACGACGATCAAAGCCTCATCTCAAGCCAAAAAAGGCAAAATGATAATCAGATGGAAAAAATCATGGGGATATAAGGTCGATTGCTTCCAGATATTCAGATCGACGAAAAAGAACAGCGGATTTGGGAAAAAACCTTTCTTTACGACGAAGAGCGGAACAAAGAACATGTATACCAACACGAAACAATTGAAGAAGGGCACCAGATATTATTATAAGATCAGAGGTGTCAGAGTGATAGATGGTCAGACGATTTATACCAAATGGTCTAACAAGGCTTATAGAATAGCAAAATAAATATTGATATAAACAGCAAAATCCCCGCCACTTGGACGGGGATTTTGCCTGCGATATTTAGTATTTAATTAAGAAAGAACGTTCAAAAGTTTGTGCGTAACCTATCTCCTTTTGACAATATCAGTATAGCGCCTAAGTGTGATGATTTTAAGAAGAAATTTGGGCGCTTCGGTGTAGATTAAGCGAATGCATATTTCTTATTAGGAGTACTATATTGGAAATCGCAATTGCTACTATGTAGCCATATATATTAAGGGATGGAATACCCGTAAAAATGATGAGACAGATCAAAAGCAGCAGCTGCTGGAACAGAGAATTGCGGAAGGACTGCGCTTCCTGGCCGATGCTGATCATCAAGCTTGTGGTCGTGCCGGTGACGTACAGTAAAGGCGCGCAGAGACCGGCCAGCCTGATCATCCAGGTCAGGTCATTTCTCTTGTAAAAAAACATGCCCATCTCGTCGGCCAAAAACCAGAAGACGACTCCTGTGACAAGACCAATGGTGAAGGCTGTCAGCAATGCTCTGTGAATCAGCCGGTTCCCTTGATAGGATTTGCCTGTGGCCATCATGGTGGATATCTTTGGCACGACGATGGAACAGGTAGACGCAACTAGAATCATGGGATAGTTCATCAGCGGAAACACCATGCCTTTGTACTTGCCCATCAGAGTCAGTGACTCTGCAGCCGTGTAACCGATGGAGCAAAGCCTCGATTTCACAATAACAGAAGAAAAGGCGTTGACAAATTCCATCAGGCACTGCGTCAGACAAATTGGCGTAGCGCCTTTGATCAAAGGCTTTAATGTGCTGCCGACTAAATCAAACTTCATCTTTAGCGGAGGAACTTTCGGTTTTGTTTTCTTATAGTAAATCATCAGGAACAAGACGCTCTGCATCTCGCCGATGGCATAGCAGAGGTAAATCAGCGTAACCGGAGGAAAAGACGTTTTATTGAGACAGAATTTGATCAGACAGTACAGGATGGGAAATCTGAGTATCTTTTCGCTGATATTGATGGCAGAGGGGACTTTGATTTTGGCCAGGCCGAGGAAATGCCCTTTGACGATGTTGGATATGGACATGAGAATCATCAGCGGACAAGTCGCCAGAATTGTATAGGTCAGCTGTGCATCTCCCAGGAACCAGGTCGCAATGGGTTTTGCCGTCAGAAAAACGACGCCCACCAGGAACAGGGACCACAAAAAACTGAATGCGGTGGAGATTTTGATGCTGATGTCCATCTCTGCATAGTTTCGGAAATGCTGGTGTTTTGCCGATATCTTTGATATGGTGACCACCAGTCCTTCGGTCATGAAGGAGAGGAACAGACAGTTGATCGGTGAGACCAGACTGAGCAGTCCCAAACCTTCTGCACCGAAAATTCGAGACAGATACATATTAAATATGAACTCGATCAAGCCGATAATCAAATTGGATATGGCCAGAACGATGATATTTTGCTTTACTTTTCCTAAGAACATATAAACACCATGCTTCTTCAATATGTTAATATGTATTAGGAAAGAGCTTGGTCTATTCTCTAATCTTTAAATTATTTGTCAGAAAAGAGAGGCGTGGAAAGATACCTGTCCCCACTGTCTGGTAACAGAACGACGATGTTTTTGCCTGCGTTTTCCGGGCGGCGGGCCAGCTGCAATGCGGCAAAGAGGGCGGCGCCAGAAGAAATTCCAGCCAGCAATCCCTCCACTTCACCCAGCATTTTGCCCGTCTCAAAGGCCTCTTCGTTTTCAACCAAAATCACTTCGTCGTAAATTTCCGTATTGAGAACAGATGGAACAAAACCTGCGCCGATGCCTTGGATTTTGTGAGCGCCGGCAGTACCCTTTGACAGCAGGGGAGAAGCAGCGGGTTCGACGGCGATGACTTTTATCTGCGGGTTCTTTGCTTTGAGGTATTCACCGACACCTGTAATGGTGCCGCCGGTTCCGATTCCAGCGACAAAGATGTCGATCTCTCCATCAGTATCCTGCCAGATTTCCGGGCCAGTGCTCTCTCTGTGCACCTTTGGATTAGCGGCGTTATCAAATTGGCCGGGAATGAAAGAGTCTGCAATTTCTGCAGCCAGTTCCTCTGCCTTGGCGATAGCGCCTTTCATGCCCTTGGTTCCGTCGGTCAAAACCAGTTCTGCACCATAAGCTTTCATCAAAGCCCGCCGCTCGGCGGACATGGTTTCTGGCATCACGATGATAGTCTTGTAGCCTTTGGCCGCGGCCATGGCGGAAAGTCCGATACCGGTATTGCCGCTGGTTGGCTCGATGATTGTGGAGCCAGGCTTCAATATTCCTTTGTTTTCCGCATCCTCAATCATGGCCTTGGCGATTCTGTCTTTGACGGAACCGGCCGGATTGAACATTTCCAGTTTTGCGATGATGGAAGCCTTTAACGCATAGTTCTCTTCTATTTTGGAAAGCTGCAGTAACGGTGTGCCGCCTGTCAGCTGATCTGTTGACTGATAAATTCTTTTCATTTTATATAATCTCCTTTGTTACTTGACAGCATCAAAAGCCTGTGCCAGGTCAGTGATGATGTCCTCGATGTGTTCTGTACCGACAGAGAGCCGGACGGTCTGCGGCTTGATTCCCGCTGCCAGCAGTTCTTCGCTGGAAAGCTGTGAATGTGTCGTAGAAGCTGGGTGAATCACCAGGGACTTCATGTCGGCTACATTGGCGAGAAGAGAAAATAGCTTCAGAGATTCTGTAAACTTTTTCGCCCTCTCCTCACTGCCTGCCAGTTCGAAGGTAAAGATAGAGCCGCCGCCCTTTGGATAGTAGGCATCGTAAAGTTCCTTCTCCTGGCCTGTTGCCAGGGAAGGATGGTTTACCTTTTCTACCAAGGGATGTTTTGATAGAAACTTCACGACCTGCAGGGCGTTGCTGACGTGGCGTTCCACTCGCAGGGACAAAGTCTCCAGTCCCTGCAGCAGCAGGAAGGAGTTAAACGGTGACAGGCAGGCTCCGGTATCTCTCAGCAGAGTGGTGCGGATTTTCATGATATATGCCAGATTTCCACAGGCCTCGGTAAATTTGACGCCATGGTAAGACGGGTTTGGCTGGGAAAGACCTGGGAATTTGTCTGTGGCTGTCCAATCAAAGGTTCCGCCATCGATAATGACACCGCCTAATACGGTACCGTGGCCGCCGATGAACTTTGTGGCTGAGTGAACGACGATATCGGCTCCGTGTTCTAAGGGACGGAACAGATATGGCGTGGCGAAGGTATTGTCTACGATGACGGGAATGCCGTTTCTGTGTGCAATCTCTGAAACAGCCCCCAGGTCGACGATATCGGAATTGGGATTGCCCAGGGATTCCAGGTAAATGACTTTGGTGTTTTCTTTGATGGCGCGGGCAAAGTTCTCCGGGTCGCTGCCGTCTACAAAGGTGGTCGTGATGCCGCAGTCTGTCAGTGTATTGGCAAACAGATTGTAAGTGCCGCCGTATAGGCTGCCGGAAGACACGATATGGTCGCCGGCCTTTGTGACGTTCTGTACAGCATAGGTAATGGCTGCCGCACCGGAACTGACGGCTAAGGCCGCCGTACCACCTTCGAGGGCGGCAATCCTCTGTTCAAAGACATCCGATGTTGGGTTCATCAGTCTGGAGTAGATGTTGCCTCCTTCTGTCAGGTTAAACCTGCCGGCTGCCTGGGCAGAATCTTTAAAGACATAAGACGTAGTCGCGTAGATTGGCACTGCTCTTGCGTCAGTTGCAGGATCAGGATTTTCCTGGCCTGCGTGAAGTTGTAGTGTTTCGAATTGATAGGTGGTATTTGTCATCGCTCTGTCTTCCTTTCGTTGCTGTATTGTATTTGTTATAACTGTCATAGATTCCTATATTCCTACTAGATTAATAGGAATTATACTTCTAAAAACCTATTATGTCAATAGGGAAATGGAAATCGTGCAAAATTTTTGATGGTTAGATCACATAGTTATTGCCAGGTGTTCCTGACTGCAGCAAATCCTCCAGGGTGATGCCGTCAAAGTAATCCTCTATCATCTTGTAGAAATTTTCCCACATGGATAGGGTCTTGCAGGATGCGATCCGAGAGCATTTATTAGGATTGTCCTCAAGACAGGCGACCGGCGCGAGGCTGCCTTCGGTCAGACGGAGGATGCTGCCGATGGTATACTGATCAGGCTCACGAGTCAGCTTATAGCCGCCGCCTTTGCCTCGAAGCCCTTCTAGAAAATGAGCTTTAGTCAACGCGGAGATAATATTCTCTAAATATTTTTCTGAGATATCCTGTCTGGCGGCGATGTCTTTTAGGGGAATATATTTGCCAGTATTATTTTCGGCAAGGTCGATCATAACTCGAATGGCGTAACGACCTTTTGTTGATATTTTCATCATATTGTTTACCTCTTCTGACTTTTTTATGACATAGGAAATATCGTCTGAAGGACGAACTTTCGCATGATGCAATGGTTGTACCTTCTTACGGCGACATCGTTAAAGGGTAGAACCATTATACCATGACGATACCTTTGAAATTAGAATTGAACGTCATGATTCAATGGTTCTTTCCTTACGGCAACGCCGTTAAAAGGTAGAACCATTATACTACTAGTTTAGTAGGGAAACAATGGGCATAATGCTTGTTACGGAAATTTGTTAGAGCCCAATGATGTGTTTGCAATAGTCCGCAGACGATATGCTGCTCAGAAAATGTTCTGAACTTTTTTTTGGACGAACTCGGCTGCGGACTGTTTAGATCGTGCAAGCAGGTAATGCAGTCCGCAAATGGTAGAGCTTTTCAAAAAAGTACAGTACATTTATTTTAGCCGGGCTGATTGTGGACTACATAGACCCATTTCAGGGACAGAATAGTCCGCAGATGGGATAGGATGTAGAAAATGTTGCAGACATTTATTTGGCGAAAGGCAGTTGCGGACTAATTAGGAGCAAAATTAACGTTATTAGTCCGCAGTCAGAATCTTTGTAGAAAATGTTGCAGACATTTTTTTTAGGTGCGTCAGTTGCGGACTGAAGAGGCCGCAAACCTCATGACAATTGAAAGTCTATTACTAATTAAGAACGATTTGCTCCAAGATATAGATTGTGTTATAATGATTCCGCAATCTTGCGGCGTTGCCGAAGGGAAGGAATCATTGAAACATGACGCTCGATTCTATTTTTAAAGGAAGCGTTGTGTTATAATGAACGCGACTATTTTACAGCGTTGCTGCAAGGAAGCGTTCACTGCATTGCAGACTACGATAATTTTCAAAAGGATGTCTGCAACATAATAATTCCGCAATCTTGCGATTTCGTCGCAAGGAGGATTCTAAAGAATAGTTATACCGCTCAGGGGATCTGGGCAGTGGGCATATGACATCATCCAGAGCAGGAGAGAATAAATGAACAACAATGTATTAGAACAAGCAAAGAAAACATACCAGCTTCTTTCGGGGGATGAAGCTTGCTGCGGGCAGGCGGATCATGTGAAGACGCTGATTGATAAATTGGAAAATAGAGATATCACGGTATCTATTATCGGGCAATTTAAGCGGGGCAAGAGCACCTTGGCCAATGCGATCTTGGAGGATTGTGTCCTACCCGTGGGCATTGTGCCGATTACATCGGCCGTGACGAAGGTGGTTTATGGTAAGAGAGCTGCCGAGGTTCACTACCAGAATGGCGTAGTGGAACCAGTTGAATTTGCGCGGCTGTCAGAATTCATCAGTGAGCAGGAGAATATGGGAAACAAGCTGGGTGTGGAATCCGTCATCCTCCACACACCGTCAAAATTTCTGAAGAACGGACTGACTTTTGTCGATACGCCAGGTGTCGGTTCGTTCCATAAGAACAATACAGAAACGGCATATCACTACATGAAGGAAAGTGATGCAGTGATTTTTCTGCTGTCCGTGGACAGCCCGATTAACCAGATTGAAATTGACTTTTTACATAATACCAAGGAGTTTGCCGGAAAGTTTTATTTTGCTGTCAACAAGGCAGATATCGTAGATGACAATGATCTGTCTGCTTACATGGACTATTGCGAAAAACTGCTGTGCCAGATGATGGATATGAATGAGATTGCGATGTTTCCCGTCAGCGCCAAAACCGGCCGCGGCGTAGAGGAATTGAAAAAGGCCATCGTTCACGACTGCAAGAAATCTGCCAGAGAAATTTTGGAGGAGTCCACAGAAAAGAAATTGAAAGATGTCATCACCAGCGCTTTGACGCAGCTGGACTTTTATTGGAAAGCGATGAACATGGAATACAAGGAGCTTGATGAGCGCTTTGCTGCTATAGCAAAGACTATAGAGGACATCAAAACAAAGGCCGCTGGCTGCGAGGCCGGGTTTGAGATCCACCTCAACGAGATGAAACTGCAGCTGTCAGAGAAAGTCCTGGAACTCTTCGGTATGGAATACCATTATGAGATTACCCAGCTTCCGGCAGGGTTGATCTCCATGGACAAAGAAGAATTCCTGAGACAAGTGGAACTTCTTTGCCAGAACCTCACCGATACACTGAATCGCATTCTGCTTTATCGGGAGGAAAACGCCTATACTGTGGTGAGAAGAATCAACAACATCAATAAGTTGTCCAGACAGCTGAGAAAAATCAGAAACGAATTATAAGAGAATACGAAGTGTCGGTCAGCAGAACGCCTCATTCAGAGTGCTTGCTGACGGGCACTTTTTGCTTGCATCAATTCTTAAGAATTCTTAAATTTCAGAGTATTTGTTGACGAGGAACTATGGTAAAAGTATACTAAAGATATAGATAACTGATATAATGGTTATATTGCTATCCACTGGATTTGATGCGGATTAAAGAGATGGACAGAGAATCGCGAAAAATTTGGGAAATATTAAAAGGATGTCACAAAACCCCTTTTAGATATGTTTTATATAGTGAGAGACATGCTGGCCAAGGCGAGACATATAGGAGGTAACTGCTATGAGTCAAAAATACAAAAAAGTATTGATTATGATTTTGGCAATGATAATGGTAATCGCTGTATAGGGATGTTGGGTTTACAGCTTTGATGAAAACAAGATATTCAGGGCGGAAAAAGAGGGAAATAAGCTGCATGCTCATGAGGATGGCAAAGTGATCAGCACCTTTGAATATTCTTTCAACAAAATCCTTTGGATCCACTATGATGAGAAATACACAGCGAATTGGAGAGGAAAGGAATTAGATTTGACGAGGGCTATGCAGGGGTTTGTCTTTCCTTAGCTAGACCGGAGTTTGACTTAGAGGCAGTATGATATGACGGATAAAAAAAGTAAAACAACAGGCGTAATAATTTTTGTTCTTGTCCTAGCAATAGGTTTGATGTCGCTGCTGATACATATCAGGGATGATAATGCAGAATCCTTTGACCAGCAGATTAAAAACCCGGAAGGGCTATTTAATGGCACCTTTACTGATGTCCGTGACTGGAAGAATGAATTGAAGCTGATAAAGGGAGACGACATATGCATATCTGTCAGCAATCAGAACCTGAATTATGATGAAAAAAATTTGATTTTTACAAATACAGAAAAGCATATATACGAAAACTTCAACTGCTATTTTATCAGGCACCCGGAAGATACCATGTATGATGAGAAGACCGGAAAACTGGAAACTACGTGGTACTTGTGTAAATATGACGGCGTGGGCAGCATTTTGCTATTGAATGAAAACAATGAAGAGCTGGGGCGGATTACGTTTGTGCCAGGCAAGGAGAATTGGCTGGGGAAAAGGGAAGTGAACTACTACCTGATTACAAAAGACAAAAAGACGCGGATTTATAAGCGTGCGGATTTGGCTTACAACGCAGGCACGGCCTATTTGAAAAGCAAGTATTATACAGGGGTGTATCCTTCTGATACAGCTGATCCTGATTTTGATGGTTTTTGATGAGGGGAGATTAGAATGAAAAAGATTTTTGGTATATTGTCAATTTAATGATCGCTGCTGCTCTGCTATTTTTTATTTTTGTTCATGAAAGTGTTCTCGGCATTTACATTTCATTAGGTGCTTCTTTGGCAATTACGCCTTTCCAGCTGAGAGCCTATAAGGATGGGAGAAAAGGGTAAGATCCCTTTTACTATTTTCATAATTGTTAAAGTCATTATGTCCTTGGTATAAGCGCATTTTGGGCGAGCATTTGTAGGGAGGAAGTTGAAATGGATAAAACAAGTATTACAATACTTATTTGTATGGCAGGGGAAGTGATGCTTCTCAGCACAGCAGTTACAGGATATCGAAGAAAAGGTTGGGAAAATTCTATACAGAAATTTTCTGATTACTTCGGGGTTTTTATTGGGACACCACTTTTTATTTTCACTATCTATGCATTTTTCAAAACGCTATAATTTATGCTTTATGTCACAAGTGGGGTATCAGAACTGTTTTATATATAGAAGGGCTGATATCTCATTTTAATTATTCCAACTAACTTATATCTGTGATATAATCGGATTACTAATTATAATAAAACTTGAGGTATAGAATCTGATGAGTAATGATGTAAGAGATGCAATTATTGAGCAGCTAGAGGGCCAATATGGGAAATTGACGCGAAAATTGGCCTATGAGATTTTGCATGATGAGCACGAGGTGGAGGATGTGATTCAGACAGCCTTATGGGAAATTATCTATAAGCATACAGACAAGCTGAATCTACCCAAAGGAGAATTTCGAAATTATCTCTGCACTGCAGTGAAGAATACGGCGATAAACCTGTACAACCAAAAGAAGAAAGCGGATGTGCAGGACCCCTTTGTCATCAATGAACTGACGATGGACCAGGTTGACACAGGTTCTTTTCATGATGAATATGGATTTGGCCCGGAGCTGCAGGAACTGCTCGGTGAACTGAACAATATTGACAAGGATATCATCCTTCTGCGGTTCGGCTGTGGATACAGCCATGCCGAGATTGCCAAGGCAGTGGGCAAAAGCGAAGCAGCCGTCAGGAAAAGGCTGGAGCGGGCAACTATAAAATTGCGCGCAATACTGATTGACAGGGAGGTGGAATAAGATGATTGATAAGAATCAGGATATCGACAAGCTGGCTGAGGACATCCTTTCTGCATATGGAAAAGAACTGTGCAAGAGCAGAAAAGCATATTTTGACGCTTTGGAAGATGACTCCGTGCCAGATCCGCCGTTCTTTGCAGAACCAGTGAGAAAGAAGATGAGGACCAGAAGACCCTTCCGCCGCGCGTTGATTCTCGTTGCCGTGCTCGTGCTGATCATGGGACTGGTGGTCATATCCTCCGAAGGCGTGAAGGAGAAGATGTTCAACTACTTCGCTGACGAGAAAGAGGGGCATACGGATTTGTCCTACCTTGATGGTGAGGATGATGAGAGCAAAATCCCTGAGTTCGAACTGGGATATGTGCCAAAAGGGTATGAACACCTGGAGCACAGTTCTGATATTTTCGGCTGGAAGACTGTCTATGGCAATGATAAGGAGCAGTATATTCATTTTACTGTGAACAGGAGCGAAGACTACAATATGTCAGTGGACAATGACACCTTTAAGCAAAGAGAAATCATGGTCAACAGTTATCAGGCATTGCTGTTCTATGATGATAAGAATAGCGTAATCATTTGGCAGGTCGGCGATTATACCCTGGATTTGTTCACAGGACTAAGCCAAAAAGAAGCAGTCAAAGTAGCGAAGAATGTTAAGTTAAAGGATTAATTTAAAAAATCTAAAAATGATGTCACAAACCCCCTTTTTGATTTGTTGTATATAGTGAAAGAACAAATTAGAAAGGGGTTTTTAAACGAAAGTGAGGAACCATGAAAAAAAGAAATTTGTATCTGCTAGGCAGCGTGCTGATAGTGGTAGTGGCCATTGCGATAGTACTATTCGCTTACAGCAGAAACAACTACGCTGGCGATAACGTTGACAGGTATACGGGTAAATGGGAATTGACAGAGCAATGGCAGAATGGTGAACAGGTGGGGGAAGGGTTTGGCGACACGTTTTTGGAGATTGCAGGGAAGAGTACTGTAAAGTATACGGACTCGCATGAAAGCTATGAGGCGGAAATACGGGCTGAAGTAGGAAAATTGACGTTTACTAATGAAGAGGGGTACAAATATATATTATCCATTAAAAAAGGCTATTTGATGTTGAATGCACAGAATACAAGAGATCAAAAAGACCCTGGCGGACTGCTTATCTATAAAAAAATATCGTAGAAAAATGGCTTGCGTATTAAAGCAACTTGATTTAACTCTTGCTTCACGGTCGGTTTGTTCTTTTTGAGGAATTTGGCTGTGGCCTGCACAAACGCCCCCCCTTTTTGTATCTACGTTAGAAAGGTGTTTTAGGGCTATTTTTCTTTGGGTTATTTTTAGAGAGCTTTTCTGCTACAGGTTTGCCCTAGGTCTGACCTATATTTGTGCAGAGAAATCTAAACCACAGCAAAAAGTACAAAACAAGCGTGAATGACTTTTATGTCTTTGTGCAAGCAAAAGGTAGCTCGTGCGTTCTTACAAAAACTGGCGGAAGGGCTGGTGGAATTTCTCCACCGGCCCTTCCGCCTTTAATTCGTTATTATAATTTCTAGGAGTTTATTAGATTACTTAGTTAGCTTAACCAGCTTCGCAGCGCGCATCAATGGAGCTCAGAGCGCAACTTTGCAGCTTCGCAGCGCGCAACCAAGGCGATCTCCGATTACGCACTAACGCTTCCCGCGTTTTCTTCTGCGATAATCTTGTCGATTTCATCTACGATGCTCTCTTTGCCGAGCACTTTCCAGATGATGGCGCCGACGATGCCGCCGACTAGACAAGGCACCAGCCAAGTGAGGCCGTACTGAGACAGCGGGATGGCGTTGAAGAGATTGTCGATGAAAGCAGGTCCTGCCGGAATCAGTCCGTTGGCGATGGCTACGCTGTATGCCTGGTAGAAACCGACGATGATAGCCATCAGGACTGCGCCCTTCCATGCGCCGTCGTTAGGGATGAATTTTTTGAAGACACCCAAAACAGTCAAGGCGATGCACATCGGGAACAATAGCATAAACAGCGGTCCAGATAACTTGATGACGAAGCTGACACCTGTGGATGCGACCAGCATGATGGCGATAGCTAGAATCAGAGCCGCCAACTTATATGGAACCTTCTCTTTTGACAGCATAACCACCCAGTCTGCAGCAGTGGCAATCATGCCGGCTGCCGTGGTGAAGCAGGCAAAGATGATGGCAAGAGACAGTACGACGATACCGGTGTAGCCGGCCAGTTTTCTGATCAGACCTACCAGCAGTACGGTGTTGTCTGTGTCAGGAGCAAAGAGGTCTGTTCCTGTAGAACCCAGGTAACAGAGACCTGCATATACAACAAACAGGATGATAAATGCTACCACGATGACATTGAATAAAATCTTCTTCTGCTCTTTACCAGGTTTGTAGCCTTTGGCGTTGAGCGTCGCGATGAAGATCCCGCCGCATAGGATACCCGTTCCCACGTCTCCGGTGTTGATGGCCGTCAGGAAGGCATTGCTAAAGGAATTTTCAACGATGCCGCCTTTTGGGCTGCCAATCGGATTGACGATGGTCAGTACGACGATGATTAACAGGCAGATTAAAAGAATAGGCGTAATGAATTTTCCGATATTGTCCATGACGCTGGATTTACTGCTGGCGAGCAGGAAAGAGATTCCAAAGAACACCAGGAGGAACACCCACTTTACTGCGGTGGACTGAATTGACGGGAAGATGCCGCAGAGACCGATTTCGTAGGCCACGCCGCCGCACCTTGGAATGGTTCCAAAGACGACGCCTAAGATTGCGACAGCCATGAAAGCCAAATGCAGTTTTGCATGAGCATGACGGCAGATATCTTCCAGATTGGTACCCACGTTGCCCACTGCAGCTACCGCTAACATCGGGAATAAAATACCGGAAAGGGTCAGACCGATGATGGCTGGAAAGATGGCCGAACCGGATACCAGTCCGATTTGAGGCGGGAATACTAAGTTGCCTGCGCCGAAGAAAACGGCAAACATGGCGAACCCTATGACTAAACTGTCTTTTAAGACATTCTTATTATTCATAAACAATTAGTTCCTTTCATAAATCATTTCGCCTGAGATATAGGTTTTGTCTACGCACACTTTGTCGATGTCGTCTGCCGGTACGGACAGGATGTCATCGCTGAGCACGATAAAGTCTGCACGATATCCTGGTTTCAATTCGCCGACACCCTTGAGGCCGGAGACTTTGGCGCTGCTCTTCGTGTAAAGCTTGATAGCTGTTTCAATATCTACCTTCTGACCCTGACCGCAGTCTGTGCCGTCGTAAGCCTTTCTGGTGACAGCCGCTTTGATGCAAGGGAACGGATCGGACGGCACTGCCCAGGAAGTAGCAGGGGCGTCTGTGGAAAAGCAGAGATTGACCCCGGCATCCAGCATTTTCTTTACTGGGTAGGTGGTTTTGGTTCTTTCAGGTCCCAGGTTCGTCAGGTAACTTTCAATTTCGCAGTAGAGGAAAATTGGCTGCGTAGCAAAGCCGAACCCTTTTTCTACTGTTTTGGCAATAGCCGCATCTGATGGTTCCGTTACATGCTCAAGGCGCAGATGGGGTGTATCGTCATCTGTCCATTTATCTTCTATGTAAGCTCTGTCTACAATTCTATCGATGGTCTTGCCGCCCATGGCGTGCATGGAAAGCTGACAGCGGTTTTCTTTACAGAAAGCAATGGCTGTTTCCATGACTTCATCGGAGCAGACAGAGATACCGTAGTCGTCGGTGGTTCCCAGATAAGGATGATTCATCCAGGCGGTTCTGCCGGAAACACTTCCGTCACCGATGATTTTCAGACCGGAAGCCTGGATCTGCTGATCCTTGTTGAACTGTTCTTTGGTGATTTTGAAACTGTCGTCGTTCATGAAATTGTCCCACATGTAATAGATGCTGACTTTCTGTTTAAAACCTTTTGCAGCAGCTCTTGTGTAGTAGTCATAAGGATCGTTGTTATCCAGGAGTCCCATATCGCTGATGGATGTGACGCCCTGGGAGGATAACAGGTTACCCAGATCCAGCAGCTGATCAATGGTCTGGTCAAAGGTCAGATCAGGCATATAAGGCGTTACGAGATTTCTGGCGTTCTCACGCAGCACGCCGGTAGGTTCGCCATTTTCATCGCGGTCGATTTTGCCGCCCTGTGGATCTGGCGTATCTTTGGTGATGCCGGCTAGTTCCAGCGCTTTGCTGTTGACACATCTGATGTGACCGCAGGTACGGATGATGGAAACCGGTGCATCGCTGCAGCCTTTGTCCAGGTCGTATCTGTTTGGAGAACGTTTCTCGGCCAGCTTGCCTTCGTCGTAACCCCAGCCTTCAATCCACTGGTCTGCACTCTGCGTCTCTCTGACTGTGCGGATTCTGTCCGCCAGATCGGTGAGAGAATTTACGTTTGGAGGCAGGGCCGAAATCTTTTTACTGTAATCGGCAAGCATAATTGGATGCATGTGTGCATCGACAAATCCAGGTAAGACGCGTTTACCCTTTAAATCAATTTTTTCAGAATAATCAGCAGGCATTTCGGATTCTTTGCCCACCCATGTAATAATACCGTTTTCTACTGCCATCGCGTCGGCATATAAATTGTGATCGTCAGATGTAAATAGTCTGCCATTTACATAGACCGTTTTTTTGTTTGCGCTCATGTTAGTTTTTCACGCTCCTTTCACACGGTAAAGTATTGCAAGAGTTGTGCCATTTTCAGAAAATTAGAAATGAGCCATTTTTGGCACTTTGCCTTCCGACATTGTATGAAAAAAATTTGATAATATTATTTTTTTTTGAGATTACTTGGAAATTTTTATCCGAGTATGATGCCACGAAAAAGGGGTTCCAACTAGTAGATCTAGTTGAAACCCCAGGCAATCTTATATTGTAATGGCCAATTCTTCGCGGCTGAGGGTGGCGCCTTTCTTGCCCACCACCAGGGAAGAAACCGCATTGGCTGTTTTGATGGCCTCATAGATTGACCTGCCCTTGGCTAGGCAGGCCATAACGGTGCCGATATGGGAGTCGCCGGCGCCGATGGTGTCGACTACTTTTTCTGCTCTGACAGGTGGAACGTGAATAAACTCGTCTCCATCATAATAATAGGCGCCTTCTGCACCGTGAGTGACAATGACTGTATTGCCGGTCAGAGCGTAGAGGGCTCTGGTTCCCTCCTCCAGGGATGCTGCACCGGTAAATCCGCAGAGTTCATCCTCGTTGAGGTGAACGATGGGATGCAGGGCAAAGATTCTATCCATCAAAGACCGGTCGATGAAACAGATGCGCGGTCCAGGCGCGAAGAATACCGGAATGGTGCTGTTGGCTTCCAGAAAGTCCACGATGGTGCCGCCGGTCTTGTCCTCTATTTCTAGACCGCAGATATAGATGCTGCTGACCTTTTCCATCTTGAGGGTGTCGAACCATTCTTTATAAAAAAGATATTCCGCTCCGTGATCACAGACGAAAGTCCGTTCGCCGCCTTCTTCGACAAAACAGTAGCAGCAGCCGTTGGCTTGATCGGGGGTAGGCATAGGTGATGCCAGTCCCTTTACTGCCAGCTGATTTCTGACAAAGTCTCCGTAAAGCCCTGTACCTACAGGTGAGAAGAGCCTGTAAGGGACGTCAAAGAGGTGGATCATATTGGAAACGTTGTATGCGCAGCCTCCCAGAGACATCTCCTGTGAGATGACGTTGACGTCGCCGGAAGTTGTTGGCAGATGATCCAGATTGATGATGATGTCGGCTACGGTAGAGCCGATGAGCAAAATTTTCTTCATTGACAAGTACGACCTTTTCTTAGAATGATTGTCTTAAATTTTACCACCATCTGTGGAAATAGTCACTACCTGAAGGGCAAGTTTTTTTCCGCTTGCATCAACGGCGCGTCTGACGGCCATTTCCAGACCGCCGCAGCAAGGCACCTCCATGCGCGTTACCGTGACTGAGCGGATGTCATTCTGCCGGAAGATCTCTGCTAACTTCTCGGTGTAGTCCACATCGTCTAGTTTTGGACAGCCGATCAAAGTGATTCGCCCTGCGATAAAATCTTGGTGAAAGGCGGCGTAAGCGTAAGCCGTGCAGTCTGCTGCGATGAGAAGGTCTGCTCCGTCAAAATATCCGGCTCTGACTGGTGCCAATTTGATCTGTACCGGCCAGTTGGCCAGCTGTGACGGTATTTCCTGACTGGCGGCTTGAGCAGCCTGCGGATGCAGAACTTTGGCTGCTGCGCCGGGACAGCTGCAGGCGCTCTCCTCTGCCAATGCCCTCGCTGCCATGTTGGCTTTGACGGCAGCTTCGTCGTAGGCGGCAGCTTCTCTTTCTACAAAAGTGATGGCATCGGTGGGGCAGGTTGGCAGACAGTCACCGAGGCCGTCGCAATAGTCGTCCCGCAGCAGCGTTGCTTTACCGTTCGACATGCCGATGGCACCCTCGTGACAGGCCGCGGCACATGCGCCGCAGCCATTGCATTTCTCTTCGTCTATGTGTATTATTCTTCTAATCATTTTACTTACCTCTGTTTTTCTTGACTTTTATAGTCTGATTATAATACAATGAAAAATATATTTCCGTTGCTTCTGCAACGTAAAGGAGAAAAAATGAAAAAAATATGTGATGCCATGAAAAAATCAGTTCTTTTTTTGGGTATCAAAGAAGAAGATCTCGAACGTGTTATCAGTTGTTTTGACGTAAAGCTGTCTCATTACGACAGGGATCAATTCGTCGTTCACCAGGGAGAGCGGGCAAAGGGAGTCGGTCTGGTGATCAGTGGACAGCTTCACATCATTAGAGAAGACTTTCTCGGAAATCGAGAGATTTTGACGGAAGTAGGACCAGGCGATATCTTTGACGAAGTCTATGCAGTATTGGCTGAGGAGTATCAGAGCATCGCTGTCGTGGCGGTACAGCAGGCCGAAGTTGCATTTTTTTCTATGGAGAAGATGCTGACGACTTGCTCATCAAATTGTGATTTTCATAATATAATTATCAAGAATATGCTGCGTGCCATGGCACAGAAAAATCTGATGCTGACTAGAAAGATGGCGCATTTGTCCCGAAAGTCTATCAGAGAGAAACTGGTTTCTTACCTTTCAGATGAGAGCAGCCGACAAGGGAAACGGGAACTCATCATTCCTTTTAATCGGCAGCAGCTGGCAGATTATCTGTCGGTGGAGCGAAGCGCTTTGTCGAGAGAACTTTCCAAGATGAAAGACGAAGGGCTGATCGAATTTTACAAGAATCAATTTATACTGTATAATTAGATGTAAGAGATGGGAGGAAGCGATTATGTCTCTTTTGACAGAAAAAGCATTGGCAGCATCCCTTAAGAAGCTGCTGGAAAAGAAAACTTTGGATAAGATTACAGTAAAGGATATCACCGACGACTGCGGGGTCAACAGGCAGACCTTTTATTATCACTTTCACGATGTCTACGACCTGGTGGAGTGGATCTTTACAGAAGAAGCAAAGAAGTTCATGAACGATTGCGTGGAAGGCAGGGATTGGAAAGAGAGCATAGAAGCTCTGATGAACCGTCTGCTCAGTGATAAAGCCTTTATTATGAATACTTTTTATTCGGTGAACCGCAGGCAGCTTGAGAAATTCATGCAGAATCTTGCCAGACCGGCTATTGCAGACATTGCCCAGACCTTTGCAGAGGGAAAGTGCATCGAAAAGGAAGATTTGGATTTCGTGGTCAACGTATTTACCTTTGGCCTGGTAGGCATTATCACAGAGTGGGTTTCTGACGGTATGAGCGAGGAATATAAAGGCAGCATTAATAAGTTCTTTTTGGTGATTGACGGAACGATGGAAGGAACGCTGGAGAAGTTCGCTAAATAGGATTTATGCATCTGTAAGAATTTTATACAATCAACTAGGCGTGTCACAAAATGTTGCACGTCTTTTTCTTTGTCTATTGAGGAAAGATTTACTTGCTAATATGATGAGGTAATAATAGGAGAAGAATGAGGAGTAGGATGATATGAGTGTGGGACGTGAATTAAAAAAATTAGGGATGAAAGCTGCCTACCATTACCTTGATAGGGATCCTGAGACGAATATGCCGAAGCTGATGGAATGGGTGGACAAATTTGTCAGAGATGACGTTTTGACCGTGCAGAGAGACGTGTTTAGAAAGATCATTGCGGAAAAAGACAGCAACTGGTATCGTCTGCTAGCTAGTTTGTGGCAGGACATAGACGACGATGTTCGAAAGGCTTTATTCGAAAATCTTGTCATCAACGCCAATGCTCTGGCCGCGATACAGGCAAAGGAGTCGGCAGTAAAATACCAGTGCAACATTCCCTGGGTCATTGCCCTGGATATGGGACAGGAAGGGGATGAAGAAATTCTTTCTTTCGACGATCTGGACGGCATCATAGAGCAGGCGAAGGATTTAGGGACGTTCATGTTCTTACTGAGCGGCAGAGAACCGCTTGCACGCAAGGAAGAGGTTGTCGCTCTCTGCAACAAGCATACAGACTGCCAGTTCATGGCCTTTACAGACGGCCTGCAAATTGACGAAGATTTTGCAGAGCAGGCGCTGCGGGTGAAGAACTTCATTCCGGCTATCCGCGTATATGCTGCGGCAGACGACAAAAAGCTGGACGACGTCTTTGCTATTCTCAGGACAAAAAAACTGCCTTATGGTGAATACTGCATGTATGACAAATCGAATGCGGAACGGTTTGCCCGGGAGGCGTTTTTTGACGATGCCATTGAGCGGGGAGCAAAATTCTGCTGGTTTTTCTCGTCTCTGGCGGAGTCTGAGGACCAAGTCTACCAACTGACAAAAAAATATCGCGAATCGAAACCTCTGCTCACTATCAACTTCTGCAAAGACGAGGCGATGACTGGTGGCTGCATTGCCGGTAAGTATTATTGCAGCGTCAGCACGGACGGCAGAATCAAGCCGTGCAGTTTTTTGCCGTGCAGCGGGATGAATCTAAAAGAAAACTCCCTGCTGGCCGCGTATCGGTCGGACTGCTTCATGGAATACTACCACTGTGATTTGAAGTGCAGGGGAGTTTTTGAATGATAATTATAACCTTGGCGATTACAGCAGGTACCAGTTCCTAAATCGTTAAAAACGCTGAGATGGCACGATTGCCGTTCTCAGCGTTTGATTTTCTAGTATCGGTCTAGTCTTCTTTTTTATCGAAAAGCAGTTCTTCTACGATGGCGACAGCATCTTCGATGCAGCCGTTGCAGCTTCTGAGGACTTCGCCGCCGTCCATGCCTTTGATTTCACGGCAGATGGTGGATTTGTTCATGGCAAGAAATCTGTTGGTGGCTTCCTTCATCAGCTTATAACACTGGCTTTTGGACTTCGGTTTGTCCAGACTGCCGTCAGACTGTTTCATGCCGATGACCATGGCCATGCCGGATACTGCTCCGCAGGTACTGAACGTACCCATGCCGCCGCCGAAGGCTTCTGAGAGTCTGAATGCTGTCTCAAGGTCGGTGCCCAGTTCTTCGCAGAAAGGGCAGACTACAGACTGGGCACAGTTGTAGCCTTTTCCGTGGAGTTCGATTGCTTGTTCTTTTCTGTTCATTTATTTCACCTCTATTTCACTATGAATTTTGGATTTTTTACATATACATTGGGGTCCTTTATGATGGTCTCTGGTTTGATTTCAAGGACGTCAGGATTGCTCAGATATCTCTTGAACTCTTTGAAGCAGCGCCCAAAGTAATAACCGCTTTCAATCCTCTCATCGGTAGTCACCTTGACAGGAATGACTTTTCGCTCTTCTACGACCTCACCGATTTTGAACAGTTTTTTCTGAGGCTGCCCCATGGCAATGAAGATGCCGGTTGTCCCAAAATCGTATATGTGATGGTACACGGCGTTGAGCCGGATCGAAGCCAGGTTGGTGATGAAGAGGGATGTGTGGAAAGGACTGCCGTCGATGACTGGGAAGGGCAGTGAAAAATGTCTGTCCCACCACTTCAGGAAACTGACCGTTGTGCGGATCAGAAAGGGTACCTTCATCACTTTGCGAAGAAGGCGGTCCATGGAACTGGTGTTTCCGTCAGCGCGGTTGATCTGTATCGCTTCTGTCACTTTCCTGTTTACTTCGAAGATGTCGTCATCCAAATTAAAATACACTTTTGCTATGGTTTCTTCTCCGCCGCTTCCGTTGGACTTCAGGGTTACAAAGGAAACACAGAAATGGTTTCGGGCAAAGAGCCTCTTGTTTACCACAAAGCGATTCAGGTTCGGGTTCTGGGATACCAGCCTGAGATAGGCTGCCACCATCACGCTCATATGATTCATTTTGATCCCCCTGCTGCGACACTTGTTTATATAGCTCTGTATTGCGTCTAAATCGAGATCCAAATCGATGTAGTTAGTCGCGTCATACCGTTTTGTCATGATATGCGGTATGATTTCGTACATCGGATCGCAATTCTTCAGTCTATATCCGTCTGTTCTATTCATTACTATCTCCAATCGCTAATCTGCCTGCAATTATACTATAAAAAGGTTGTTTAATCAAGAAATGGACGTTATAATTAAGAATATATTAATTATTACGCAGCGATATAGGATGATGAGTATGGAATACAAAATTTATAAACAGGACGATTTTCGCATTTCCAATTGGACGGGCGGAAAGACAACTCAATTGGCAATTTTCCCGGAGACGGCAGCGTACATAGAGAGAAACTTTCTCTGGCGTTTAAGTACAGCCACTTGTGAAAAAGAGGAGTCTGCTTTTACGAAGCTGGCAGATTTTGATCGTGTTTTGATGGTACTGGAAGGCGACGTGGTGCTGGCACATCAGGACGTGAGAGTGGCCAGACTTGGAGAATTGGAGCAGGACAGCTTTGACGGAGGATATGACACGAAGAGCTTCGGCAAAATCACAGATTACAATTTGATGGTCGCAAAGGGGAATAAAGGCTTTCTGGATGTGATTATACCAGATCAGAACAGCCAGACGCCGGCAATGGAGCAGTATCCAGAATTTGAGCAGTGTACGCAGGGGTATTATTGCAGAGACGGATTTGCGACTATCACCATAGACCACAAGACTGTGATGTTGACGGCGGGACAGCAACTGATTATCAACAGTGAGAATGGTAAGATTCCGACGATATCGGTTATGGGCGAGGGACATCTGATCAGAGCGCAGATTTTCTTTAACTATCATCAGGAGGAGATGGGACCTACCATCATACCGCCTGAAAAGCCGACTTTTGATGACTTTAAGGCCTGTGTGTATTTGGCCAATATCCAGTTTCGGGGGGCGGGCTTCATTTTTAGGAAGTTAAAAACCCAGTGGTTTGACGAGGCGTTGACAGCGGCCATTCGAAAGATTGAACGCTTATACCTGACATTCTTCATCGCTACCATCGGTGCGGCTATCGTAGCTGCCGTTGGAATCAATCATCTTTCTACGGCAGGGTGCATCATCGCTATCGCAGTTTGGCTGCTGGCCGATATTTTCTTAATTTCGCCGCTGCTGTATTTTGCTGTGGTGCCTAAGCCTGTGAGAAAGCATATCAAAGACATTGACAGCCTGACGCCTTACGAGCAGAAAGTTCTGGAAAAACAGCGAGCCACTAATGAGCGCCTGGACAGACTACTTAAGAAATACAAGAATTCTGGACGATACCAGTATGATGAAGACGGCAACAGAGTGGATCTGCTTTAGAAAAATACTGAAAACCCCCGGCGTGTTGACACGATGTCTTGCCTCGGGGGTTTTAATGATTTGCCTTCTTTATTATTCCACGAATACTGCAGTGATATTTTTTGCGGGATCGCCTTTATGCTGGACAACCTGCAATCCCCAGCCTAAATTTTTTGCTGTGCTGTATACGTCTATGCCGAGGGCATATAGCGGGGGTCTGACTTTTTTGGGATTGATACAGGTTCCTTTTTCCGAGAAAGAACAGGCATCACAGTTTTCGCATTCTGTTGCACCGAAGGCAAAGTGGCAGCCTGATAGAAATGCGCGACTTTCTAATTCCAGGGTGATTTTTTGCCCTAGTTTTAAGTCCTCTGTGCACAGTATAATCCCCCAACTGTAATTTTTTATAATATCGGCGTATACCAAGGAATTGGCGACATCTTGTTTGGATGGGCAGTAGGGCATTCCACCGGGACATCCAAAGAGACATTTTAGAAAGGTTCTCTGGTCGAAGACAATTTGATCCAGGGTGAAAATTGCCGCTTGTTGGGCTCCCATCTCCATGGCTTTATTCATCAACTCTCGTTTTAGCAAGTCACTCAATACTTCCTCCTCCTTTTCAGTTTTGTATCTTTAGAAAAGGAACTCTGCCGCAGGCAGAGTCCCTAAAACTATAATGCTATTTAATCGTTACTTTTTTGCTGACCGTCTTGCCGTATACCTTTTCACCAGTTACATAGGTGTAAGGCCTTACGCTGACAGTATATTTTCCCTTGGCAAGTTTCTTGCTGGTAAAGGTTTTACCAGGTTTTGATAAGGAAGATACGATCTTGCCTTTAGAGTTTGTCACCTTATAGTAGAATCCATAAGCTTTGCTGTTGCCGCTGATCTTAGCGGTAATTTTCTTAGTCTTGGCGGAAGCTTTTGCAGAAGTGAGCTTCGTCGTGCGCGCGAGGGCAGCCTTGTATTCTTTGATAGGTGCTTTGTCTGCTGCAGTAAGCACTTTGATCCTGCCTTCGGTCTTCGCATATTGCTGACCGATGGTTCCGCCCAGCTTCTCGATGTATTTCTGAATGACCTCTGTGTCAACCAGCGACTCCTTAGTGACTTCCTTGCAGCCGTCGAACATGGTATAGCCGTCACCCTGCTGGGTCAGAATGTAAGTTGTCGATGCGACAGTATAAGTCTTTTTCGGATCGATTGGCACACCGTTTACCTTGACATTGACCACTCTTCTTGCACCGGCAACTTTGACGAACATTTTATTTTCATCAATTACAACGGTTGAAGGAACGGTGGTGTCAATTTCATAGGTGATACCGGATACCTGTAAGAATCCAGCGACTTCATCAGGTATATTTATGGCGCCAAGTTCTAAAGCGTCGAGAACCTGCTGTCCGGTCGCTTCGATGACGCCGTACATGTTGCCCCAAGGATGGAGGGCGATAATATCACCGTAGGTTACGTCGCCAGCCTTGATATCGGCACGGACACCGCCGCCCTGGACGATGCCGATATCTGCGCCTCCGATGATGCGGTAAGCGTCAGCGCAGAAATTACCCATATTGGTTTCCTGATTTCTGACAGCGCGTTTGCCTTCGGCATCCAGCGTGGTCAAGAGGACTTCAGAAGTACCCACTTTTTTGGAGGAGACTGCCTCGATTTTGTCTTTTACTTCTTTAATTAGAGCTGCGGTCTTTTCATCCTCTGTTGCATAGTCGGTGACTAGGCTGGTGGAAATCTTTCCATCCGCTGTAATGATTAATTCACCAATAGCGGCCAGCTTTGTTCCGGTCTGAGATAGAGTAACTTCTTTGCCTGCTTTGTCTTTTACTGATTCACTGGCTACTGTGCTGTGGGAGTGACCGTCGATAAAGGCGTTTAAGCCAGTGGTGTTGGCGATGACTTCTCTGGATGTCCATGGGCTGCTCTGCTCGTCGATTCCCATGTGTCCGAGAGCGATGATATAGTCAGCGCCTTCTGCCTTTGCAGCGTCGATGGCTTTCTGAACAGCTGCATAGAGTTTCTTGCCTGTCTTATCATTACAGAAGTCGTAGATATAGTTGCCTTTTTCGTCCTGGAAGAAAGCCGGCGTAGATTTGGTGATGGATTCCGGTGTGCTGATGCCGACGAATGCGACCTTTTTGCCGCCGATTTCTTTGATGACATACGGATCAAAGACGGTCTTATCTGCTTTGGTATCCATGAAGTTGGAACTGATATATTTAGCGTTGGATTTTTTTGTCAGCTCCAAAAATTGCTCCATGCCGAAGTCGAACTCATGATTTCCTGGCACTGCCACGTCGTAGCCGACCTGGTTCATGATGTCGACAATGTAGTCACCCTTGGAAAGAGCGCCTGCCAGGTCTCCCTGGATGGCATCGCCTGCGTCCACGAGGACGACATTCTTCGTTTCTTTCAGCTTGTCTGCTTTGTAGGCGGCAAGACCGGCATAACCGATACTGTCGTCGATTCCGCAGTGGACGTCGTTGGTATAGAGCACCACGATGTCGTCTGATTTTGCGTTTGCTGCAAAGACCATAGATGGCATCATCGCAACGACTAGGCAGACAGCCAGCAAAATCGTTAATAATCTCTTGTTCTTTCGCATAATTCGCCTCCTTAATGGTACTGGTCCCGATTTACGAAGTAAACCGCAGGACAGACCTTATGCTTTAGCGCCCCGCGAACAAAGAGAGCGGAATGGCGCTAGTCGTATAATGGTACTGGTCCCGATTTACGAAGAAAACCGCAGGACAGACCTTATGCAACCACCCTCCAAGAGAACGAGCCGATGGGCGAAGTTCGATTGGAAAAGGGCTGACTGCAAATGGTACTGGTCCCGATTTACGAAGAAAATCGCAGGACAGACCTTATTAAAGAAATAAGTGGTTTTATTTATGTAAAGCATCCAGGAATGCTTTCACATCGTCTTCCGTAGTTCCCCATGAAGTCACCAGTCTGATGGCAATCAGGCCGTCTTTTTCTGGAGCCCACTCATAGAAGAAAAAATTCTCTTCGAGTTCTTTGACCTTGGCAGCAGGCAGAAGCGGGAAAATCTGGTTGGTATGGGAGTTCCCCAGAAATCCGTAACCGGCCTTTTCGATACCCTCACGGAGCATTTTTGCCATTGCGTTGGAGTGTGCAGCCATCTGGAAATAGATGCTGTCTTCGCCGCCCTTGAGCAGGGCTTCAAACTGTACGCCGATGAGACGTCCTTTTGCCAGCATACCGCAGTGCTGTTTGATGACCCATCTGTAGTGATCGTTGATGGCGTCGTTGAAAATAATCATGGCTTCTCCTAGAAGCGCACCGTTCTTGGTTCCGCCAATGTAGAAGGCATCGACCAGCTGAGCGATGTCTTTGATGGTTAAGTCGCTGTCCTCGCACGTCAAAGCAGTTCCAAGGCGTGCACCGTCCATGTAGAGATACATGTCGTGTTCTTTGCAGCATTTGCTCAGCGCTTCTAACTCTGCTTTGGTATAAATCGTACCTAGTTCGGTAGTATGAGAGATGCATGCCATCTTTGGAATGACGGTATGGTCGTCTTCAAACTCGTCCCATGCTGCTTCAATGTGTTCTGGAGTCAGCTTGCCGTCTTCGGTATCGTAATACATGATTTTGTGTCCGGCGGCTTCTACACCGCCGCATTCGTGCGTGCAGATATGAGCTGACTTAGGGGCCACTGCTGCTTCGTAACAGCGCAGAGCAGCTGTGATGGTGATGATATTCGATGGCGTACCGCCGACCATCATATATACTTCGCAGTCCTGCCTGCCAATCAAGTCTTTGATCATCTGTGCTGCGTGTTCACTGTGTGGATCCAGGGCGTATCCGTCGGTGTGTTCCAAATTGGTATCAATCAATGCCTGCAGAACATCAGGATGTGCACCCTGGCTATAATCACTTCTAAAATAAATCATTGTTATCTTCCTCCTCTAATCTGTCAGATACCTCTATTATAGAATAGTTTTCAGAACAATTCATCTATTTTTGGAAGATATTTACGAAATTTTTACAATGTAAATAGCTGCAAGGATTATATATTGAAGTCACTCGATATTACTGAAAGAATTGGATGATTATTGACAAATGGTCATGCGCAAAAAACACTAGACAAGTCATGAAAAAGAGCGTATAATATTTCAGTAATATTATTTAAAAATGCGCAAAACATATAGAAATGAGGAAAAGATGGCGAGTTTCGGGGTCTTAGATATCCTACTCACTGAAAACGCCGCAGACCTTATTTCTTTTTGGTTTTTGCGCTTTTGTTTTTTTGTCAAGCGAGATAGAAGGGAGCAGGATTATGAAAAAATATATCTTTGTTACAGGCGGCGTGGTCTCAGGTCTCGGCAAGGGAATCACTGCGGCATCTTTGGGACGGCTGCTCAAAGCTAGAGGACTGAAAGTGGCCGCACAGAAGCTGGACCCGTATATTAACATCGACCCAGGCACCATGAGTCCTTATCAGCACGGAGAGGTTTTTGTCACCGAGGATGGGGCGGAGACAGATTTGGATTTGGGACATTACGAGAGATTTATCGACGAAAATCTGAACAAATTCAGTAACCTGACAACGGGGAAGGTCTATTGGAATGTTTTAAACAAGGAGCGAAATGGGGAATACCTTGGGAATACAGTACAAGTAATCCCGCACATCACCAATGAAATCAAATCTTTCATCTATAATGTGGGCGAGACATCTGACGCAGATGTTATCATTACGGAAATCGGCGGCACCGTGGGCGATATCGAAAGTCAGCCCTTCTTAGAAGCCATCAGGCAGGTATCCCTGGAAGTGGGGAAAGAAAACTGTATCTTCATCCACGTCTGCCTGGTGCCGTATCTGCAGAGTTCAGGCGAACATAAGTCCAAACCGGTACAGCATTCTGTAAAGGAGCTGCGTACTGTGGGCATTTCACCTGACATCATTGTCTTGCGCGTGGATCAACCGGTAGACCAGGAAATCATCGATAAGATTTCACTGTTCTGCAATGTCAAGAAGGACTGTGTTATTGAAAATATCACACTGCCTGTGCTTTATGAAGCGCCTATGATGCTGGAAAAGTCCAATCTGAGCTGGATTGTCTGCCGAGAACTCTCCCTCAACGCCGGACCTTGTGATATGGAAGAATGGACAGCCATGCTGGAACGGATCGCATGCCGTGAGAAAAAAGTGATGATCGGCCTGGTAGGGAAATATGTGAAGCTGCACGATGCCTACCTTTCTGTGGCTGAAGCCCTTCGCCACGGCGGTTATGAAAACGATGCCAAGGTGGATATCAAGTGGATTGAAGCAGAGGGTCTGACTGCGGATACTGCAGACAGCCTGCTGGGAGATGTAGATGGAATTCTGGTTCCCGGAGGCTTCGGCGACAGGGGCATCGAAGGAAAGATTTTGGCGGCTAAGTTTGCCAGGGAACAGGATATTCCATACCTGGGAATCTGCCTGGGCATGCAGACTGCTGTCATTGAATTTGCCAGAGACGTGGCAGGTCTTGAGGACGCGCATTCAGGAGAATTTGTACCAGAGAGCAAACATCGGGTCATCGATTTGATGGCTGACCAGCAAGGCAACCTGCCCAAAGGCGGAACCATGAGACTGGGAGCCTATCCGTGCAAAATCAAAGCAGGCACTATTTTGGCGCATGCATATGGAAAAGAAGAAATTCAGGAACGGCACAGACACCGTTACGAGTTCAACAATGATTATAGGGAGTCTATGGAAGCTGCGGGACTGGTGATTGCAGGGACCTCTCCTGACGGCAGACTGGTGGAAGCTGTTGAAATCCCCGGTAAGCGTTTTTTTGCAGCCGTGCAATATCATCCGGAGTTTAAATCAAGACCAAATCACGCCCACCCGCTGTTCCGTGAGTTTATCAAAGCCAGTTTAGAAAAGGAATAATCGCTGCAAATTAAAAGAGGCGGTTACGTCGACAATACTTGTCAGCGCAGCTACCTCTTTTTCTCTATTCGTCTTCTTTAATATGATTATATTTTTCTCTGGTCGCAAGACCACCGCGTATATGTCTCTCTGCTTTGTTGACATCAAGTACTGCCTTTACCTGTGCGGCAAGAGAAGGACTTATTTCCTGCAGTCTTTCTGTGACGTCTTTGTGCACCGTACTCTTGCTGACCTTGAATCTCTTTGCAGCGGCTCTGACAGTGGAATTAGTTGAAACTATGTATTCAGCCAGCGCAAGTACTCTCTCTTCTATGTAATCCTTCATATTAAACACCGCTCCTTAAACTCAAGTTAGAACCAATATATGCAGCGGTTTGACGGGATATGCAAAGGAATGATGATTTCACATAGAATTTCATTTGACACAAGCCAAGTTCTTTCGAACTTTATGACAATCGGCAGAGAAGACGGGTACCCTTTGACAAATCAGTGTCTTAAGACTATGGTTTTACACAGATTTAACATTAAAACTATAGAATTCATATCGCTAATATAGTAGACTGAATGTAGAAAAATGGAGGAACTCGCGATGATTTATTTTGTTGAAGACGACAACAGTATCAGGGAACTTGTTTTATATACACTTAACAATGCAGGTTATGAGGCCAGAGGGTTTGAAAGACCGTCGCTCTTTTGGGAGGCACTGAAACAAGAAGCGCCGCGGCTGATTTTGCTGGATATCATGCTGCCGGAAGAAGACGGACTGCAAATTTTGAAGAGGCTGAGGGCCTCCTCGACAACCAGCAAAATACCTATCATGATGCTGACTGCGAAGGGGACAGAATACGACAAAGTCATCGGATTGGACTACGGTGCGGATGACTATGTGCCTAAGCCTTTTGGCATGATGGAACTGATTGCCAGGGTGAAAGCACTGCTGCGCAGAGCAGAAGTCGTCGATACCGACAGGGATTATACTATCGGCAAACTCTTCGTTTCTCCTTCAAAACACGTAGTTCGCACCTGTGGCCAAGATGTAACTTTGACTCTGAAAGAATTTGAGATGTTAGTTCTGCTGGTAGAAAATCAGGGCATCGTATTTACGAGAGATCAGCTGCTCACCAAAATCTGGGGTTATGCCTTTGACGGCGAAAGCAGGACGGTTGACGTTCATATCAGATCTTTGAGACAGAAGCTGGGCGAATGTGGTGGACTGATTGAAACAGTTCGAGGTATCGGTTATAAAATTGGAGAAGATAAATATGAAAAGCCGAATATTTAAAGGAATCTTTCTAGTCGCTATTCTGGTATGGATTGCATGCATGATTCTTATTATGGGAGCACTTTACATGCAGTACAACGGAGAGTACGTGCGGGAACTGAAAAACGAAGCCTATCTGGTAGCCCATGCTGTTGAACAGAACGGCGGGGAATATTTTGCTGACTTGAAGCTGGCAGAAAATCATAGAATCACCTGGATTGGCCAGGATGGTACTGTAAAGTATGATTCTTCCGTCAATGCTGATAAACTGGAGAATCACGGCAGCAGGCCGGAAGTGCTGGAGGCCATGGAAACGGGATACGGCGAGGACACCCGTTATTCAAAGACGTTAGCAGAAAAAACCATATACAGCGCCGTCAAGCTGACAGACGGAACAGTGATGCGCGTTTCCCAAGTGCAGTTTTCGATTTTTACGCTGATTCTCAGTATGCTGCAGCCAATTTTGATCGTATTGATTCTTACGGTTCTCTTATCACTGCTGCTAGCAGCACAGATTGCTAAGAAAATCGTCAATCCGATCAATGAAATTGATTTGGAACATCCTGAAGCGGTGCAAATTTATGAAGAAGTAAAACCTCTGGTGGACAAGATTTCGGAGCAGAATAAGGCGCTGAACTATCAGATCAATCAACTGCAGGTAGACGTTGACGAGAAGACCAAGGAAGCAGACTTCAGAAAAGAGTTCACAGCTAACGTTTCTCACGAGTTGAAAACACCTTTGACCTCCATTTCCGGTTTTGCTGAGATCATCAAGAATGGTATCGTCAAAGAAGAAGATATACCGCGGTTTGCGGGAAGAATTTATGATGAAGCTCAAAGATTGATCACCCTGGTAGGAGACATCATCAAATTGTCGCAGCTGGACGAGAAGCAGATTGCGGCGAAAAAAGAACGGTTGGATCTCTATTTGATTTGCCAGGACGTCATCGACACCTTGGAACCGGCGGCCTTTGAGCGCCATGTGGAGGTTTCTCTTACGGGGCAGCACCTCTATGCGGAAGGCGTGGGACAGATTTTGGGCGAAATCATCTATAACTTGTGCGATAATGCGATAAAATATAACAAGGAGGGCGGCAGCGTTACCGTCAACGTCCACGAAGAGGAAGGAAAGCCGGCTGTGACAGTACGTGATACCGGCATCGGAATCCCGGAGGAGGATTTGGACCGAGTCTTTGAACGGTTCTTCCGGGTCAACAAGAGTCACTCCAAAGAAATAGGCGGTACCGGGCTGGGTCTGTCTATCGTAAAGCATGGAGCCGCTTATCACAATGCACAGATCAGAATCGACAGCAAGCTGAACTGCGGAACAAGTATTACAATTATTTTTTAATAAATTGACATTGATTAAAGAGAGGAAAACGTACATGGATATTTTTTCATTTATTACACTGTTTGGAGGCTTGGCGCTATTTCTTTATGGCATGAACTTGATGTCTCAAGGCCTTGAAAAACTGGCTGGAGGTAAATTGGAAGGGATTCTCAAGAAAATGACCTCAAATCCGGTGAAGAGTCTGTTTCTGGGAATCGGCATCACGGCGGTAATTCAAAGTTCATCGGCTGTCACGGTCATGCTGGTAGGTTTGGTTAACTCCGGAATCATGCAGCTTTCTGGCACGGTGGGCGTCATCATGGGTTCTAATATTGGAACGACAGTGACCGCCTGGATTCTCAGTTTAGTAGGCATCGAAAGTGATAACGTATGGGTAAAGCTTTTGAAACCAGAGTCCTTCTCGCCGATTCTGGCTTTGGTCGGCATTATTTTGATGATGTCATCCAAGACCAGTAAAAAGAAAGACATCGGCAGCATCATGATCGGCTTTGCCATCCTGATGTATGGCATGAATTTCATGAGTGATTCGGTGAGTCCGCTAGCGGATATGCCTGAATTCACCTCTATGCTGACTGCGTTTACCAATCCGCTGCTGGGTATTGTCACTGGCCTGGTACTGACGGCGGTAATTCAGAGTTCCTCTGCTTCAGTAGGAATTCTGCAGGCACTATCCCTGACTGGGGGAATCTCCTATGGAATGGCCATTCCGATCATCATGGGACAAAATATCGGAACTTGTGTCACAGCGCTGATTTCCAGTATTGGTGTAAATAAAAATGCCAAACGCGTTGCGGTGATTCATATCGCTTTCAATCTTCTGGGTACAGCAGTGTGCCTGCTGCTCTATTTCATATTGCATTTTGTCGTGGATTTGACCTTTATTGAAACGGCAATTAATCCTGTGGGAATCGCCATTGTGCACAGCATTTTCAACATTACGACGACGATCCTGCTGCTGCCGTTCTCAAAACAGCTGGTAAAACTGGCGGAAGGAACCATCAAGACAGAACCAGAGAAAGAAATCGCTTTCCTGGACGAAAGGCTGTTGAAGACGCCGTCCATCGCACTGCAGGAATGCAATCATATTACGACAGAGATGGCATATGTGTCAAAGCAGTCCATGATGGACGCTATGGATTTACTCTTTGCCTACAATGAGAAAAAAGCGACTGGTGTCAAAGCATTGGAGGGAGAGGTAGATACTTATGAAGACCGGCTCGGTTCTTATCTGGTAAAATTATCGGGTTACGATCTTTCAGATACCGACAGCAAACAAATATCAAAGCTGCTGCACACCATTGGAGACTTTGAACGTATCAGCGATCATGCTGTAAACGTCATGGAAGCAGCGCGGGAAATTGAGGAAAAGAGAGTTCCGCTGTCACCGGAAGGGGTAGAGGAAATAAAAGTAGCTACTGCAGCAATCAGGGAGATCATGGAAATCGCCATCAAGGCTTTTGACGAAAACGACTTGGAACTGGCTTATCGTGTAGAGCCGCTGGAACAGGTTGTAGACGGGATTATCGAAGGCATTAAGCTGAACCACATAAATAGACTGCAGGCGGGTAAATGCACCATTCAGCAGGGATTTGTACTCTCAGATATTTTAACCAACTACGAAAGAGTATCAGACCACTGTTCAAATATCGCTGTCGCTATGATTGAATTATCAAAATCAGCCTTTGACACCCACGAATATCTGGACAAGCTGAAAGCGATGGACGACCCTGAATTCAGAAAGATGTTTACAGAATACAAACAAAAATATGCCATATAAATCTATATTTTGAAAATATCAGCAATTTCGTTGAAAAAACATGAAAAATTGTATATAATAGTTCCGTAATCCTAAACGACGTTACCATGACGTGGGCATATAGTAGAAAGTGTTCATTGAATCATGACATTCGATTCTGAATTCAGAGGTAAGTCATGGTATAATGTATCAAAAAATGGCAATGCTATATATAATTGAGAATATATTATTTTTTAGAGAAAAGGAGTATGGAAATGGCAAGTGAAGTAGGAATTGACTTAGGGACAGCCAATGTCTTAGTATATATAAAAAACAAGGGCATAGTACTGAACGAGCCGTCAGTAGTGGCAATTAACAAAGACACGGATGATATTCTCGCTGTGGGTGAAGAAGCAAGACAGATGCTGGGAAGAACACCTGCTAATATCATCGCCGTGCGTCCACTTCGTGACGGTGTGATTTCAGATTATGATATTACTGAGAGGATGCTGAAGTATTTTATCAAAAAGACATGCGGAAGCGGCAGATTCTTTAAACCGAAAATCATGGTTTGTGTCCCGAGCGGAGTGACTGAGGTTGAGAAGAGAGCTGTTAGGGAAGCGGCAACACAAGCAGGAGGAAAAGACGTTTATCTGATGGAAGAACCAGTTGCAGCAGCGATCGGTGCTGGAATTGATATTGCCCAGCCAGATGGTGTCATGGTTATCGACATCGGAGGCGGAACCACAGATATCGCTGTCATTTCCCTTGGCGGTATTGTTGCAAGTACATCCGTAAAGATGGCCGGAGATAAATTCGATGATTCCATCATTAAATATATGAGAAAAGTACACAAGCTGTATATCGGTGAAAGAACTGGCGAAGAAATCAAGAAAACGATTGGTACTGCATATCCAAGAGAAGAAAACATGGTCATGGAATGCCGGGGCAGAGATTTGGTTACGGGGCTTCCAAAGACCGTGGAGGTCAGTTCCGAGGAAATCATGGAAGCGCTGGAAGAACCACTTCACACTATTTGTGAAGCAGCCCATAGCGTTCTTGAACAAACCCCGCCTGAACTGGCAGCGGATATCAGTAATTCTGGTATTGTCATCACCGGCGGAGGTGCATTGCTTTACGGCATCGATAGAAGGATTCAAGATAGGACAGGCATCCAGGTGAGAATCGCTGATGACCCGACGTCTTGTGTAGCAATCGGTACAGGAAAGGCGCTCAATGAGTTAGAGTCGCTGGAAAGCAATTCACTGAATAGAAGAGCACCTTATTTATAAAACAAATTATCCAAAGACGCATTGGCTATGCGGCAGACTCCGCAGCACTAGCCGATGCGTCTTTTTGGTTACATTAGCTTACAATATCACATCAAGATAACCGCCCATCCCATTAGAGGCTGAAAAGCCCTTGGGTGCTAAGGAGGGAAACTTTATCACGTTTTTCTAGTAAACATAAGTAAATCTTATTCTTAGATAAGTACAATTCGTTTTAATTATATTGAGTGGCGCTATAGAATAAAGACAAGAAAAGCGAATGTATGAGAAGGAGGTCAATATCATGAGAAATAACAGTAAAATTTGGACTTTGATCATGTTGATGAGTTTAGCGGTGGTGGTGCTGGTGACTTTTATAATCTGCCTAGCAGAAATTAACTGGGCAATGGAGAAAATTTTGATGACGGTTGATGTAGTTGCAGCGGTGGTGTTCACCACTTGCCCGGTGATGATTACAGGAACCACAGAAACCGTGCAATAAAACAGGTAGGGGCTGATGGCAGCCCCTATTTCTGTGTGGATTTTTGTATTAATGTAATTATGATGATATTATGCTGTTGCCGATATAGTCGATAAATTTTCGGGCAGCTAACGGCATTGTATCCCAGTTATGCCATGCCAAGGATAGTGTACGTTCAGGTCTTTCCCTGATTTCACGGATTTCTAAGTCTGGTTTGACTTTTGCGAGCAAAATATCATAAAAGGCTGATATGCCTAGACCTTGCTCTACCATAGAGATGATGGAGTAATCATCATAAACTTTATATTCTATATTAGGGGTCAACTGTTCCTGCTGAAAGGCGCGGAGAAGCAGATTGTATTCCCCTTCATCGGGAAGGATGATTGGTCCCTGTGCCAATTGTGCTAAAGTGACTTCTTTTTCATTTGCCAGCGGATGGTTTTTTGGCAGAACGGCCTGCAGCCGTTGGCGTACCAGCGGTCTTGTTTCTAATTTTGTGACCGCATCTGGATTGACAAAGCCAAAATCAATGTTGCCATCAAGGATCCCTCTTTCGATACTGTCGTAGCTGCCTTGCTGCAGTTCAAATTTAACTTCGGGATATTTTTTCTTGAACTCCATCATTGGTTCAGGCAGTAGAAACCGGCTGACTGTAATAAAAGTACCGATGCGAATCGTGCTGTTCTTTAGTCCCTGCATCTCTGAATGCTTGCGATTTAAATTTAGTTCGGCGCTGTAAATAGAATGCAGATAAGGAAAGTATTGCTCACCATCCCGAGTGAGTGTGATCCCATCTTTCCCACGATTGACCAGAGTAGTCGAGAGTTCCTGTTCTAAAGATTTGATGGTCTGGCTGACTGCACTTTGAGAGTAACCGATGATGTCAGCTGTCTTTGTAAAACTGCCTGTCTCTATGACTTTGCAGAAAATTCCATAACGAGAAATCATAGTGTTCACCTTCCTAGTTATAATGAAGTTAAAGTGGAGTCTGCCGCCTGGCGAGCGATACCCAACGTTTTGTATTAATCTATTATATCTATTGTAAGGATTTGCTCCGAGAATGTCAACGCTGATTGAACGGCTGAAGCCGATCGCGGGCTGTTAGAGGGGCAAAACGGGCCGTTGCAGTCCGCGGCCGAGCGCGCCAGAAAAAAAGTGCGAGACATTTTTTGAGAACGTAGTCGATTGCGGACTCTTAGAGGGGCAAAACAGGCCGTTGCAGTCCGCAGCCGAGCGCGCCAGAAAAAAAGTGTGGGACATTTCTTGAGAACGTAGTCGATTGCGGACTGTCAGAACTGCAAAACGGGCTGTTGCAGTCCGCAGCCGAGCGCGCCAGAAAAAAAGTGCGGGACATTTTTTGCGAACCCAGCCAATTGCGGACTGTTAGAGCCGCAAGACAGGCCGTTGCAGTCCGCAGCCGAGCGCGCCAGAAAAAAAGTGCGGGACATTTCTTGAGAACCCGGTCAATTGCGGACTGTTAGAGCCGCAAGACAGGCCGTTGCAGTCCGCAGCCGAGCGCGCCAGAAAAAAAGTCTGGAACATTTCTTGAGAACTTAGCCGATTGCGGACTGTCAGAGGGGCAAGACAGGCCGTTGCAGTCCGCAGCCGAGCGCGCCAGAAAAAAAGTCTGGGACATTTTTTGCGAACCCGGTCGATTGCGGACTGTCAGAGCCGCAAACCAGGCCGTTGCAGTCCGCAGCCGAGCGCGCCAGAAAAAAAGTGCGGGACATTTTTTGCGAACCCAGTCGATTGCGGACTGTCAGAGCCGCAAAACAGGCTGTTGCAGTCCGCAGCCGAGCGCGCCAGAAAAAAAGTGCGGGACATTTCTTGCGAACCCGGTCAATTGCGGACTGTCAGAACTGCAAAACAGGCTGTTGCAGTCCGCAGCCGAGCGCGCCAGAAAAAAAGTGCGGGACATTTTTTGCGAACCCAGTCGATTGCGGACTGTCAGAGCTGCAAACCAGGCCGTTGCAGTCCGCAGCCGAGCGTGCCAGAAAAAAAGTGCGGGACATTTCTTGAGAACGTAGTCGATTGCGGACTGTCAGAGCCGCGACTGCTGTGGATAGACTTGACGCTTAGAACCACGACTACCGTGGATGGATTAGCTAGTGAGAGTTTAAACTTTCCTTTACACTCTCGCAAAAAGCGGGTATCATAATAGTATTAGAAACTGAAGTAGATAAGAATAGGAGAACCTATGAAATTAGAGTTAATCGCAACTGCCACTTTTGGTTTGGAAGCAGTTGTCAAGAGAGAAATACAGAATCTGGGATACAAAGTGGTCAAATCGGAGGACGCCAAGATTACTTTTTTGGGAGATGAGCGGGCCATCGTCAGAAGTAACTTATGGCTTCGATCAGTAGACCGAGTGCTGCTGAAAATGGGAGAGTTTACTGCACTGACCTTTGAGGAGCTGTTTCAGCAGACGAAGGCGATTCCTTGGGAGGAACTGATTCCCATCGATGGAAAATTCACAGTGACGGGCACATCCGTAAAGTCGAAGCTGCACAGTGTGCCGTCCTGTCAGAGCATCGTTAAAAAAGCTGTTGTGGAGCGCCTCAGGGAATACTATTGTATCGATCGTTTTGAGGAAATAGGTGCAGACTATACTATTAAAACGACCATTTTGAAGGACAAAGTCACGCTGACGATCGATACCAGCGGCACAGGACTACACAAGAGAGGCTATAGGGTTCGCGATGTGGCGGCGCCAATCAAAGAAACTCTGGCGGCAGCTATGGTTCAGTTGTCTTTTTGGCGGGTGGGCAGACTGCTGATTGATCCTTGCTGTGGGTCTGGAACCATTCCAATTGAGGCAGCTATGATTGGCAGAAATATCGCTCCTGGACTCAACCGTAAATTTGCATCTGAAGAATGGGAGATGATACCAGAGGAGATGTGGAAAGAGGAGCGGCGCAGCGCTTTTGAAGCGGTGGATTATGACGCAGAACTGAAAATCTATGCTTTTGATATCGATGGCAAAGCCATTGAGGCCGCCAAAGAAAACGCCATTGAAGCTGGTGTGGATGACTGCATCATCTTCAAGACGATGGATATGGCAAAACTTTCCGCCAGGGAGAACAGCGGCATCATTATCACCAATCCGCCATATGGTGAACGTATCGGTGAAGAGAAGCAAATTGAAACGATATATAAGAAGTACAGAACATTCATGGCGGAAAATCCGACCTGGTCACTTTTCCTTATTACGACGGACAAGACTGTAGAAGGAAAAATCATGGGAAGGCCGGCAGACAGAAGACGGAAACTCTACAATGGAAGATTGGAAGTATGCTATTATCAGTTTCATGGAAAGAAGGAGTAAATTCTCGTGGACATTACCGTAGATAAAAGTATCAGAACTCCTCTATATTGGCAGATTGCAGATCAGATTAAGTCGATGATTATTGAAGGGCAGATGGCGGACGGATCGATTTTGCCGTCGGAACGATCATTGGCTCAAATGCTGGGCGTGCACAGGAACACCATTATCAAAGCCTATTCTCACCTCAAGGACCAGGAACTGATTGATTCGCTGCAGGGCATCGGCTATCGAGTGACCTACAAGAGCAAAAGTTTTTATGAGCCGGATGTGAGGAAAAAGGTCAATTGGAGTACGATTATAAAGGATGAATATCAGGACATGGAACGCACTTTTGATGATATTTTCCTTCGTTTCACGGAAGAAAACAATATTTCCTTTTCTACGGGCATGCCGCCTGCCATCTATAACGAAGAAGATCTTGCGGCTGATCTCGCCGCAATCCTCAGGGAAGAGGGGAGACGACCGTTTTATCTATCTCCTTATCAGGGGGATTTGACGTTACGTCACAAAATCATTGCCTATTTAAGAACAAAGGGCATCAAAGCGGGGCTGAACCAGGTACAAATTCTTTCCGAAACGAATCAAGCTCTCGACTTTATCGTCACGTCCCTTTTGAGGCCGGGAGACAGAGTGATTACTGAAGAGCCGGTTTCCCCTGATGTTTACCGCGTTATCGAGCTAGCTGGGGGCAAGCCCGTCACAGTACCGGTGGATGAGAATGGTATGATCTGTGACAATCTGGAAGCCCTCATAGAAACCCATCATCCCAAATTTATTTATGTCAATTCCAGCTATCACGACCCTACCGGCAATATCTTGTCAGTGGAACGCAGGCGAAAACTTCTTGAACTTTCCAACCGCTATCGACTGCCAATCATCGAGGAGGATGCGGCTTCAGAGTTATCCTTCGAGGAAAAATTTTTACCTACCATCAAATCCATGGATCGCAGCGAGAATGTCATTTATATCTATTCGTTTGCTTTGACTTTTATACCGGGCATGTCCATGGCATTTGTAGCCGCACCGGAAAAATTGATCAAAAGCCTCAGTTACCTGGTTTCCATTCGAATTATGACCCTGGATTGGATGACGCAGAAACTTTTGGCGAAATACATAACTGACGGCAAATACTACGAAAACGTCCAGAAAATCGCTGCTCTTAACAAGACAAAGAGGGATCTGATGTGTTCTTATCTAGATCGGATGTCTGATATCGGCGTCAGCTATCAGAAGCCTCGCGGCGGTGTCTATATCTGGTGTCAGCTGCCAAAGACAGTGGACAGCAAAGCGGTCGTATCCGAAAGCTTGAAGCGGGGTATTTCCATCATTCCTGGAGAAATTTTTTACCCCATGAGAAACGGCGGTCAAAATAATATCCGCCTGAATTATTCCTACGAGACGATTAGCAGAATCAAGCTGGGCATGGAAAATCTGATTGACATTATTAGGGAGTTGGTATAAGAGCAAAAATAGGACAAATTTGGTAAAGAAAGGATAAAACTGGTACACAAAAAAAGCAAAGCGCTGGTACTTTAATTTTTTGACAAATATAGTATGATTTTTTTATCGAGAGTTAAACTATCTTATGAACGAAATTTAAAATTATTCAAAGAGAAAAGGAGATTACACCAATGGCAGTAAATTTAAAGGGAAGAAGCTTTTTAACACTTATGGATTTCACACCGGAAGAAATCAGATATATGCTTGATCTGGCACACGATCTCAAAGCAAAAAAGAGAGCAGGAATCTGCAACCAGGTTCTGAAAGGAAAGAATATCGTTCTTCTGTTCGAGAAGACTTCAACTAGAACAAGATGTGCATTTGAAGTAGCAGCTATGGACGAAGGCGCTGGCGTTACATTCTTAGACTCCGGAAGCTCCCAGATGGGCAAGAAGGAAACTATGGAAGATACTGCTAAAGTATTGGGTAGATTCTACGATGGTATCGAATACAGAGGATTCGATCAGGAAGTCGTAGAGGGTCTGGCAAAATATGCTGGAGTACCAGTATGGAACGGTCTGACTGACGTTGACCATCCTACTCAGATCTTAGCTGACCTGCTGACAATCGAAGAACACGTTGCAAAACCACTGAACAAAGTAAAAGTTGTATTCAGCGGAGACATCAGAAACAACATGAGCTATGCTTGGATGTATGGATGCGCTAAGATGGGAATGCACTATGTTGCATATGGACCAGACGAAATGAAAGCTGAATTAAAGCAGGATGTTATCGCAAAGGTTCAGGAAGTTGCAAAAGAGACTGGCGCAACAATCGAAGTATCCTCAGATCCAGCTTGCCTGAAAGGTGCAGACGTTATCTATGCTGACGTTTGGGCTTCCATGGGTGAAGAAGCAGAAATTCCTGAAAGAGTTAGACTTCTGACTCCATTCAAAGTTACTGAAGAATTAATGGCAGCAACTGAAAACCCAGATTGCATCTTCATGCACTGCCTGCCTTCCTTCCATGACTTTGAAACAAAGATGGCTAAAACACAGAAGGAAGAAGGTTATGACATCCGCGAAGTTACTGACGAAGTATTCAGAAGCAAGAACTCCGTTGTATTTGACGAAGCTGAGAACAGAATGCACACTATCAAGGCTGTTATCGTAGCAACAATCGGCTAGCCTTTTCGCCCCAAGCTTGCTTGGATAGGCGAAACGGACAGCGAAGTGAAATCAGCCGGTTGTAGGCTGATGAACGGAGGAGTTCAGCTTGCTGAACGTTATGCTTGTTATTTTCACCCACAGCGTTGTCAACTGCCTTCGTTTCGTGCTCACGTACCTCATGTACGTTCCGCGCGAGCACTCAGTTGTTTCCTAGCTGTGCACGAAAATTCCTGCGCATTTAGACTTGAACTATATAAACCTAATAAACCCAAGGGCTGCCGCGCAGGCGGCGGTCCTTTTTAAGATTTCTAAGTAAAAAATAACGCGGACCTGGTCCGCAAAAGAAGTGCTTGGCGTGAAGCCTCGCACGAAAGATGAAAAGGAGATAAATTATGCATCCTGGAATTCATAATTATTCTGAAATTGGTAAATTAAATAAAGTGCTTCTTCACAGAATCGGTGAAGAAGTAGAAGGTCTGGTTCCAGACAACTTTGAAAGACTGTTGTTCGACGACATCCCTTTCCTGAAAGTTGCCCAGCAGGAACACGATAGATTTGCTGAAGTACTGAGAGAAAACGGCGTCGAAGTCGTTTACTACGTAGACGAAACTGCAAAGGCTTTAGCTGATCCGACTATAAAAAAAGAGTTTTTAAACAAGATGTTAGACGAAAGCCATCTCAATTCAGAAGGCATCAGAGAAGCGATCTTTGACTATCTGATCAAACTGCCTGAGAAGCAGATGGTAGAGAAAATCATCGCAGGAGTAAAGAGAGAGGAAATTCAGGGCGTTGAAAGTAAATCCTTAGCAGATTTTATTTCATCATCCTATCCGTTCTATATGGATCCAATGCCGAACCTTTACTTCACAAGAGACCCTGGTGCATGCGTAGGGAATGGTATCAACATTCACCATATGAGCACAGCGACAAGAAGAAGAGAAGCATTGCTTCTGAAGTATATGTTCCTTCACAACAGAGATTTTGCACCAGAAGGTTCACAGATCTGGTATGACTATGACCATGAATATTCAATCGAAGGCGGAGACGTTTTAGTTCTCAACGCTGAGACTGTTGCAATCGGACTGAGCCAGAGAACGACAGCCGCTGCCATCGAAAGATTTGCAGAAAACATGTTGAACAAGTCCACATTCAAGAGGGTATTGGTATTCGACATCCCTAAGACTCGTGCATTCATGCATCTGGATACCGTATTCACAATGGTTGACTTTGACAAGTTCACAATCCATCCAGAAATTGAAGGACCTCTGCAGCTGTTCGAAATCACTCTTGAAAAAGATGGAAAAGCGCATTTCGAATCAGTGACAGATTCCTTACCAAATATCCTGAAGAAAGTTCTCAATTTACCAGCAGTTGAGTTAATCCGCTGCGGAGGAACTGACTTGATGGCTGCACAGAGAGAACAGTGGAACGATGGTTCCAACACTCTTTGTATCGCTCCGGGAACTGTAGTTACCTATGAGAGAAACTACGTGACCAACGACCTGCTAGACAAGAAGGGCGTAAAAGTGCTGACCATTCCAAGTGCTGAGCTTTCAAGAGGAAGAGGGGGCCCAAGATGTATGTCTTGCCCTGTTAATAGAGACGACCTATAAAAAATGCTTGTTATTTCACTCACAGCATTGTAAACAACTTTCGCTGCGTGCCTCGTGTGCCTTGTGTACACAGGGCGCCTGGCGTGCAGTTGTATTTCAGCTGAAGTGTTGCGCATTTATTTAGGTTCGCTTACTAAATTTGTTTGTAAAATAGGAGAGAAAAAACATGGCAGAAAAAATTGTTATCGCCTTAGGCGGAAACGCTCTTCAGTCAGGTAAGAGCGAAGCTACTGCAGAAGCGCAGTTAGAAGTAGTTAAAAAGACATGTGAATATATCGCAGACATCAGCTGCAAAGGATACGAAATCGGACTAGTTCACGGAAATGGACCACAGGTAGGCAGAATTCTTCTTGCATCTGAAACTGCAAAAGATGTTACACCTTCCATGCCGTTTGACGTATGCGGCGCGATGTCACAGGGATATATCGGATATCACCTGCAGCAGGCTTTGAAATATGCGCTGAACAAGAGAGATAAGAACATTCCGGTTCTGACTGTTGCAACGCAGATGATCGTTGAGAAGAAGGACCCTGCGTTCCAGAACCCGACAAAACCGATCGGACCTTTCTATTCAGAAGAAGAAGCAAAAGCTTTAGAAACTGAAAAGGGATACACTATGAAAGAGGACGCTGGCAGAGGATGGAGAAGAGTCGTAGCTTCCCCGCTGCCGAGAAAGATCGTAGAAATCGGCGCAGTGAAGAAACTGTGGGATTCTTCCATCGTCATCTCCTGCGGAGGCGGCGGAATTCCAGTCGTTGAAAACATGGACGGTACTATGGAAGGCGTTGCTGCTGTTATCGACAAAGACTTTGCTGCAGAACTGCTTGCAGAGCAGGTAGGCGCAGACGTGTTGATGATTCTGACAGAGGTTGAAAAGGTTGCAGTAAACTTCAATAAGCCAGATCAGAAAGACTTAGACAAGCTGAACCTGGAAGATGCAGTAAAATACATCGACGAAGGACAGTTTGCTCCAGGCAGCATGCTTCCAAAGGTAGAAGCTGCCATGAAGTTCGTAAGAGCAAATCCAAACAAGAAGGCGATCATCACTTCCCTGGACAAAGCCATCGACGCTTTGGAAGGAAAGACTGGTACTGTCATCACTTTTGCTTAAAATATAATAACGTCAGTAGAAGAGCTGCTTTGTGGGGATATCCCTCGCGGGCAGCTTTTCTGTTGGCGCCGAATAGGCTTGATAAAACTACAGTTCAACTGGTGACTTTGATTTGATGTATGCTGCGCGCCATTCAAAGCGCTTCGATTTCTTCTTTGCTCAGATCGGTGATTCTGGAAATCAGATCAGTGTTGAAATCTTTGTCTTTCATTTTCTTAGTGTTTTTTAAATTCTTCTTTGCTTCGCCCTCAGCAAAAAGGATGTTCATTTTCTCACCAACGATTTTTACAATCATAATTTTGGAAGAAATGCACAGTCTGATTTAACATATAGTGGTCAAAGGTACAGATGAAGATGATGTAGCTGTGTTTCAGCTGTCTGTATTGATGCCTTGCTTGATCTAGTCGATATCGAACCAGGTGCTGTCGTCTTCGAAAAGAACATCGAGACGGACGTTTATGGTGATGATTGTCTTTTGAAGCTCCGTATTGGAACCGTCGCAGAGCCGCAGTTCCCGAATTTTTCTGCCCGGCATAATTCGCTCGAGCAGTTCTTTGCAAAGTGTAGCGTACTACATAACTAACCCAAAGATCAGACCATTTTTCAGAGGAAACTGAATGCTGTTATTTTCCATATCAAGGATTATCCTTTCTTAATAAAATATAAATAATTTCATATCGAATGGCTATGGGGAGGTGCATTTCGGTAAAATGCCAGGAGACGATGAAATCGTTAGAATAATCGGAAAACACGTAGTCTTTACCAGAAAATCCAAAGTAAATAATAAACACCCTCTTATAGTTTATATTACAATAACTATAAGTTGTAATATAAACAATAGAGAGGAGAAGAAAATGGAAAAGAAAAAAAGAAAGTTTCAAGTACCACATGTCTATGCGCTGCTGGTAGGATTGATCATCCTTTGCGCTATTTTAACCTATATTATCCCGGCAGGCGCCTATGATATGATGACCCTGGAGGATGGCCGTGAGGTCGTGGATCCCGATACCTTCCACTATATCGAGCAGACGCCGGTAGGCCTTATGGGAACCATGTCCGCTGTATTCCGCGGCATGCTGGAAGCGGCGGAAATCGTATTTCTGATTTTTATCTTTGGCGCTTGTTTTGGCGTTATCGGAGAAACCGGAGCGATTGAAGCGGGTCTGGTCAAGGCATCAAAGGCTCTTTCTGGCAAAGAAGTAGTAATTATTCCAGTATTAATGGTCATTTTTTCAGTAATGGGTGCCATCATCGGTTCGGCGGAGGACTTGCTCCCCTACATTCCGATCTGCGTGAGCCTGTGTCTGGCACTTGGCTTTGACTCTATTACGGGAACTGCCATCGTATTGTGTGGAGGAGCCGCAGGCTTTGCTGGCGCGTTTCTGAACCCTTATACTGAAGGGGTGGCACAGAGTATTGCAGGACTGCCGATGTTTTCGGGGCTGGGATACAGATTGGTGGTTTACGGATGCCTGGTACTTCTGACCATCACCTTTGTATTTATCTATGCCAGAAGAGTCAAAAAAAACCCACAGCTTTCACCGATGTACCAGATTGACCAGGCAAGAGAGGATAAACTGGAACTGGACGAGAAGACGCATCCTTTCGGTATCAGAGAGAAACTGATTTTGATCGCTCTGGCAATCACTGTCGGCCTCTTGGCCTATGGAACCATTCAATGGGGATGGTATTTTGAGCAGATTGCAGGTCTGTTCTTCGGACTGGGCATCGTGTCAGCCATTTTGGGCGGATTGTCCGTGAACCAGTTTGCCAATGCGATGGGAAAAGGAATGGCCGATATCGCAACAGGTGCGCTGGTCTGCGGTTTTGCGAGAGGCATTATGGTAGTGCTGACTGACGGCAACATCATTCATACCATTCTCCATGCGACGGCAAATGTGCTCATGAAACTCCCATCCGTCATATCCGCTGTCGGTATGTATATTTTCCAGTGTCTGCTCAACTTTGTCGTTCCGTCAGGAAGCGGACAAGCGGCAGTATCTATGCCAATCATGGCGCCGCTGTCAGACCTGGTTGGTGTCACAAGGCAGACCGCTACGTTGGCATTCCAATTGGGCGACGGCATTTCCAACATCTTTACGCCGACGTCGGGATACTTTATGGCGGCACTTGCGCTGGCAAAGATTCCATGGGAAAAATGGGCAAAATGGATTCTGCCTTTGATCGGTCTGCAATACCTGTTGGGCGCGGTTCTGATTGTTATTGCACATCTGATGAATTGGGGACCATTTTAAGTTAAGAGGTTATGATGAATAATTATGAGAAGATAGTAGATGCGGCGGAGGAAACAATCCGCCGCTACCACAAAAACCTTGCAGAACTCAACGATGACATTGCTGATCATCCCGAGGTTTCGACCAAGGAATATGAAACCTCGAGGAAAATGACAGCGCTGCTGGCCCAAGAGGGGTTTCAGATCATTTATCCCTTCGCCGGCCTTGAAACCGCATTCAAAGCCCATATGGGCGGCGGACATAGATATAAAGTGGCGATTCTGGCAGAATACGACGCACTGCCCGAATTAGGCCACGCCTGCGGGCATTGTCTGAGCGGCAGCATCAGCTTACTTGCGGGGCTTGCGCTGAAAGACCTGCAGGATCAGTTGGATGCAGATATCGATATTATAGGAACGCCAGACGAGGAGTACGATGGAGGCAAGGTAAAAATGCTCAGAGCAGGTGCTTTTGACGGATATGACATGGCAATGATGGTACACCTGTATGACTCTAATTTGGTTTATACCAAACTGCAGGCCATGGATACCTATACTTATTATTTTCATGGACAGGCGGCACATGCATCAGCCTGCCCGTGGGAAGGGCGCAACGCCTTCAACGCCAGCCAGCTGATGTTCCATGCGGTGGATATGCTGCGGCAGCATGTGACCCCTGACGTGAGAATTCACGGAATTATCAGGTATGCGGGAGAGGCACCGAACATCGTGCCAGAGGAGAACGCATTGGAGATGTATATTCGCGCACTGGAGCGGGAAAATCTCAATGAGGTGGTTCGGAAAATTGACGACTGTGCCAGAGGCGCAGCCATTGCAACCCAGACCACATGGGAAAAGAAGGCAACGGCAGAGGTCTACGACAATATGAAGCAGAACGCCTTTGGCATTGAAAATCTAAGGCAGGTTTATGAGGAACTCAATCTGCCCTTAAATGGCGATGCGGAAGAAATCTTCGGTTCATCGGATACAGGCAATGTGAGTATGATCTGCCCGGTATTTCATCCGACCCTGCAGGTAGTGGATCGGGGCGTAGCAGTTCACACGCGGGAGTTTGCCGAGGCAATGAAGTCAGAGCGGGCGCATCAGGCGCTGCAGACAGGGGCGCGAATTATCTGCAGACAAGTTGCAAAACTGCTCAGTGAACCAGAAAATATGGAGAAACTGAAAGAGGATTTTGAGAGGTAAAGATCATGGTATATGTATGGATGTTCCTTCCTGCCATCTGCTCAGCAGTGGCACTGGCCGTTTCTCTCGCCTATGGACGGGAAAAAAGCGCCTTGGTGATTGCAGTGGTAGCGGCCATGTCTGTGTTTCTTCTGGTCAAAGACATGCTGCCGCTGCCCGCCTGTGTCAACGGGGTAGCGGTGGCCTTTGCCCTGACGTACCTGGCAATCTCAATCTATCTCGCTGTGAAAAGAAGAAAAGAGCGTGATGCAGAATGCTAGATACGTTGATTATAAACGGCTGCTATCCTGATTTTGAAAGAGATAGAATGATAGAAGCGAATATCGGGATTAAAAATGGAAAGATCAGTTATATCGGTGACCAAAGGCCGTCTGCACGAAGGCATATCGATGCGGCGGAGCGAGTCGTGTCCCCCGGTTTCATAGATATCCACATGCACGAAGAAAACTTTCAAGAGGATGGGCCAGGCTATATCATCGGAGAACTGATGCTGAAAATGGGCGTCACCACTGTCTGCGGCGGCAATTGCGGTATGCAGAATCAAAGGCTGTCACAATTTAAAAGGATGATAGAGCACCTGGGCGGCGCTCCTGTTAATTATGTCATGCTGGCAGGGTACAACCAGATGCGCTATCTTCTGGGAATCGGACATAGTGAGCGCATCTCACCAAGGCAGCAACAGCAGGTGCTGCGTTTGCTGTGTGAAGAACTGGCGGAAGGTGCCAGGGGCATTTCTTTTGGCATAGAATACGACCCCGCTATCACTTTTGAGGAGATGGCAGAGGCTCTGACGCTGCTTCATGGCAATCAAAGGTATCTGGCGGCGGCACACTTTCGCCAGTCGGCGGACGGAGCACTTGATTCAATCAAAGAGATGATTGCACTGTCTGAAGTTTCGGCGACAAAATTTCAGATTTCTCACCTGGGCAGCTGCGCGGCTACGGGACAGATGGCGGAGTCTTTGGAACTCATTGACGAGGCAAGAAGGAAGCATGCCTGGATCGATTATGATATTTATCCTTATAACGCCTTTTCTACATTGATCGGCAGCGAGGTGTTCGAGAAGGAGAGCCTGGAACAGTGGTGTAAAGACATCGGAACCATCATGTTGACCCAGGAACCATATAAAAATGCTTATTGTACAGAGGACTTGCTCCAGAAGGCCAGATCAGAGTATCCCGATATGCTGGCAGTGGGCTTTATCATGGATGAAGAAGAAATCACACAGGCTGTGAGCAGAAAAGGTGGTATGATTGCCAGCGATGGCATTTTGAACAGGGGAAAGGGACATCCGAGAGCGGCGGGAACTTTTCCGCGAGTTTTGGGAAGATATGTAAGGGAAGAAAAGTGTCTGTCCCTGCTGGACGCATTGAGAAAGATGACGCTGTATCCGGCAGAAAGGTTGTCTTTGACCTCGAAGGGACGTATTGCCATTGGCGCTGACGCGGATTTGACCGTCTTTGACCCGCAGACGATTTTGGATTGTGCGTCATACGATGACTTATATCAGCAGCCGGAGGGGATTGATCTTGTGCTCATTGGCGGATGCGTGGCCTTGGATCATAAACAGGTCATACACGACAGGCTGGGAAGTTTCATCCCGTTCCCTTAGACAAGGCCGGCGAGCGTGGCGCTGGAAGAATCTTTTAATTCTTAAAAATTCTTAAAATAGTATACTTTCTACCGGAAAATGTGTTACTATGGTTTGTAGAGATTAATATTTTCAGCAATAGCAGCATCATTACAGAAGGGAAGAAGGTTATGAAGAGTATAAAAAGACTCATCTGCATTTTGTTGTCGGCCAGTATGATTGTTTCAGCGACGGCTATCTGTGCATTTGGGCAGACAATAGACGCAGTACATCAGGGGAATGTAGGAGATAGTTCTTCTAAAGAGCTGAAAATGCAAGGGATGGATACGGGAAATCGCTTTCCGGGCGTGGAGAATGCCTCGTCATTTCCCAAGCTTAAAATCAACAGAAAAGGTGCAAAAATCGGCAAAGGGGAAAAGCTGAGACTTAAGGCCTTTTACTATCCGCCAACCCAGAAGGGAAAGAACTTTCGCTGGGTATCGACCAATCGAAAGGTGGCCAAGGTAACATCTGATGGTATTGTGAAAGGCATCAGTCCAGGCAGGACTAATATCATCGTATCTCAGCGCTCAAATCCCAGTGTCAGGGCTATTTGCAAGGTTACAGTGGGTTATACGATCAAATACCACACGAAGGGCGGCAGACTTGCCAGAAGAAGCCCGCGTGTCTATTATAACGAAAGAGTCACTCTCAAGGACCCGGTAAAAAAGGGCTATGCGTTCAAGGGCTGGTACACGGACCGAAGCCGTACAAGAAAAATTACCTACATTGACAAGGGCGCAGATCGAGATTATACGCTTTATGCAAAATGGGAGAAAGAATAGAACAAAAAGATTTGTTACAGGTTTAAGAAACGAGTATTATAGAGAAGGGGGCTGTCATTTTTGGCAGTCCCCTTTGTAATCTATTCATGAGCGAATCCACCGTCGTGGGTTTCTTTTGCTCGGTATAGTGCAACATCGGCAGCTTTTGATAAAGCCACATAGGTATCGCCCTGTTTTGCCAATACTGCCCCGGCAGATAAGGTGATGGCGGGCATCTTTCGCTTCGCGGCTTCTTTTGCCAGGGTTTGATTGATATCTTCCATGATTCTCTGTGCAACAGAGTAATCTTCGGTATCGGCGACAAAAATAGCAAATTCATCGCCGTGGAGACGGGAAGCGATATCGATGGTTCGGATACGGCCGACAATCATCTGAGCCGTCAATTTGATGACTTCATCACCGATATTGTGCCCGTAGTTGTCATTGACTTGTTTAAAATGGTCTCCGTCAATCATGATGAAGATTCCGCCGTCTTCAGGCTCCATTTCGGTTAGAATCTTAGTCATGTTTTTCCTAAATGAACTGAAATTCATCATGCCAGTCAGTTCATCAATAGCTGCTTCTTTTTGTGCCACCTGCAATGCCATTTCGAGACGTCTCTGCGTCTGCCCCAGTTCCACATAAGCCTCTTTCAGCTCGCGATTCTTGAGCCCTCTGTTCACCTGGCTGAGAACGTAAATTAGAAGCAGTTCAACTAGAAGCAGCGGTACCAGCCAACTGCTCAGAGTTGCTTTTAGGACGGAAAAGAAAGGAATAAGCACTAGAAAACTATATTCTTCCTCTTGCAGCAGATACCCGTAATAGCGGCTTCCTCCGATGGAAATAGAGCGCGCTTCTTTTTCATTCTTTGAGAGCAGAGTCAGATTATCTTGAAATGACTCTCGGAATTTATAAAAAGAAGTAGCCGAAGCAATTTTTTCTTTCGCCTTTGCTATCTCGTCGGCATCCTCCTGGTCGATAGCTGACAGCTCTTCTTTTGCTTCCTCAATTCTTTGCTTTGCCTCAGGAATAGAGTCGTGAAAACTGCTGCCCAGATAGTCGTCATCGGTACTGCCGATAATCGTGCCGTTTTGATTGTAAAGAATGACCTGCTCACCCTCGAAATGGTTCATGGAATTGATCAGAGCCTGGATATTGCCCATCTTGATATCATAGGCAAAGACCGTCTCTTTATCGGGCTGAAGCTGTGAAATCGTCGATAGGATATAATGATTGGCATAACTCATATAGGGCGGTGTAAAGACGATTTCGCCATCGCCAGCGGCCGCGTCTTTATACCAGGGCCGTTCTGTCGCCACATAGCCGGTTTTCTCATATTCAGAATAAGGCGTGTCCCAACTATATAGATAACGGCCTTTATAATACATATACAGACCGTCGAAGGTATCGCCTTCGATGTCCAACATGGTAGCGTCTATGGTTTTCAGGTAGTCCCAGATCTGGTTGGGATCAGGGTTATTTTCAATTTCTCGTGAGAGCATCTCCGAGAAAATTTGAAATGAATGTTTGTAGTCCTTTAATACGTCATTGAAGTCGTGACGCGTATCACTGGCCTCTTCTATCAGGTATTTGTCAATCATCTTAGACTCATGTATGCTGATAAAAAAAATTCCTACGACATTAACAATTAAAAATACGGCGGCAAAGACTAATGCTTTTTTCCGCTCCGCCAGCTTCTGCATCTGCATTTTTTTCTATCTCCCTAATTAAATACTGTACCTTTATCATATCATATTTGTTGTTGGTTATGAAGTCGTAATTTTGGAAATTTTGATATAATAATCAGTAATTTATATTCTTTTTGCACAAAAAAAGGGAATCGTGGTATAATGAACGCATCGATTTTGCGGCGTTGCCTTTTTGCCCCCCGCAAGCGTAGCGAGCGGCTAGGCAAAACGGACAGCGCAGCGAACAACGTGAGCGGAGGAGTATGCGAAGCATACGTTGCCGTAAGGAAGCGTTCATTGAATCATGACACTCGATTCTATATTCAAAGGTATCGTCATGGTATAATAAACGCAGACGATCTTGCGGCGTTGCCGTAAGGAAGCGTTCATTGAATCATGACGCTCGATTCTATATACAAAGGTATCGTCATGGTATAATGAACGCGTTGATCGAGACAGAGGTGTAAAAAATGAAGGAAGAACAAAAAACAACGATGATAGCGGTGGCGGGAAAAGGGGGAGTCGGCAAGACTTCCATCGCAGCTGCTATGGTAAAGATATTGACAAAGCAGTTTCCCGGCAAGAAGATTCTCGCCATTGACGCCGATCCGGCTGTAGGGCTTGCTACTGCTCTGGGAATTGAAGAGGGAAAGACCATCGATGATATCCGCATGGAAGTCGTGGAGACAGTGGAGGATGGACAGACGAAGGCCGCAATCGAGCTTCTGGGCGAAGCGAAATATCAGATCTATGAGGCTATGACAGAACAGGACGGTTTTGCATTTATCGCCATCGGCAGACCGGAATCGGCAGGCTGCTATTGTAAAATCAATTCCTACTTAAAAGACGTGATTCAAATGCTGTCGCAGAATTTTGACTATGTGGTCATCGACGGAGAAGCCGGCATCGAACAGATCAACCGCAGGGTGATGGAAAAGGTCACTCATTTGGTTTTGGTGACAGATACCAGCCGCAAAGGCATACAGGTGATTCAAACCATTAAAGGTGTGGCAGACCGCCTGGTCATGTACGACAAGATGGGTGTTATCGTCAACCGCATTCCTGGACCAGAAGCCAAACAACTGGTCGATACAGGAGCAATGCCTGTCTTATCCCATATTATGAGTGATGATCAGCTGGCGAAGTTTGATCTATTAGGCGAAAATGTCTTTTTCCTGCCCGATGAGGCGGAAATTGTCCGGGGTGCGGCGGAGGCTTTGGATGCTTTGGGAATTACGGAAACAGGAGAGAAACAGTGAAAGATTTAAAGCATTTGTATTACTTCGAAAGTTTATTAGAAGAGGTCAACAACGATTTGGTCAGGGAGGGGACGCAGCGGGGCGATATCGCCATCGGCAGCGTCTGTTCTTTGATTCCAGAGGTACTGCTCAACCTGCCAGGGACCTTTGCTGTGCGTCTGCGGGCACCGCGGACCGGTTCTATCGAAATGGGAACTTATTATATGACCAGCCTTCTTTGCGAAGGCTGCCGCGCCTATCTGGAGCGAGCCCTAGAGGGAGGATATGAATTTTTGGACTGTATCCTGGCACCGGACGCCTGTGCTCAGATGAATCGCTGCGTAGAGAATATCGAGAAGCTGCAATTATGCAATAAGGAGAAATTTTTCGTATCTTATGCCGACGCGCCTATGAAGGCCGACGAGACGGCTCTAGCCCACTATGTCAGACAGATGCGCCTGCGGGTGCTCTCCCCTTTGGCAGAAGTGTACGGTATCGATGTGTCTGATGAGGCTTTGCGGCAGGCGGTGAAGAACCTCAATGAGGTCAACCGTCTGATGATGGAAATCGGAGCATTCCGCAAGGAAGAAAATCCGCCGATTACGGGATATGAATTTGCAGTTTTATGTCTGGCAACCTACAGCTGTCCCCACGATCTTCTGATAGAGAAGCTGGAAGAGACTTTGGCGGAAGTGCAGGAACGAAAACCCGATGAGAAAAAATCTTTTCGTGCCCGTGTTCTGCTGGCAGGCTCGGAGCTGGACAGCCCGGAACTGGTCAAGCTGGCTGAGGATGCAGGCGCGTTTGTGGCGGCAGACCGCTATTGCTTTGGTGCGTTTCCTGACCGTCAGCCTTTGCTCCTGACGGAGGATGAAGATGTCCTGACGCAGATCTGCAGGCAGTATATGATGCGTGGCCAGTGCCCACGCTATATGAATACGAAAAAAATTGAGGAGCGAAAGGCTTACATAGACAGCCTGGCCAGGGAGTACAAGGTCGACGGCATCATTTATCAATATCTGAAGTTCTGTGATTACTGGGGCTATGAGCAGGCCGCCTCTACCCACATCATGCGGCAGGAGTACGATTATCCAGTCCTTTCCATCGACCACCCTTATTCGGTAGGGAGCTCGGGCCAGATTCGCACCAGAATCCAGGCCTTTGTGGAAAGCATCGAAATCAAGAAATTGCAGAAGGGGGCGAAGTAATGGGAAAAGAACTAGGAAGCGGCCGCCTGGGCCGGCTGTATAACGGGAAGAAAGCAAGGAAACGCCGGGAGTGGCGTGGCGTCAGGGATACCTGGTATGCTTACACCCAGTGGCTGAAGATCTGGAAGGTCTTGATTAAATTCATGGCAAAACCGAGGAACATCAAAGGCTTTTTCCGCTATCGATGGATGCTCAACTACCTGGCGGTACCGGACTTTTTTGATCGCCATACGGAAGGAATGCGGGGAGAGCAGCTGCGCATGGCGCATACAGGTCTGGGGCTTATCGTAGCCGACATGTGCGAGATGGTCAACACGGTATTCAAGGCAGACCCCCGCATCGGCAACGACAAGGAACTCAACGACCGAATCGTGCTCTTTGATGAAAATATGATGAGTGAGATCATGAATGGATTCCCCAACCTGCAGTGGGTATCGGTAGAGGTGCCTGCCATCTATACCAGTGCCATGATGAATCAGACCGGTGTATCTCATTATATCGACGTGACCAGTGAATACGGCGTGCCGGGCGATGTGTGCCCGATGCCGGCGGCGGAACTGGGGCTGGCCATTGACGACGATTTCCCTTTGATTGGAAAATGTGCGGTGCAGTGCAACACTACCTGCGACGGCAGTGCCATGGGAAACGGCATCGAAGCCAGGCGTTTCAAGATTCCCACCTTTCAGCTGGCGGTGCCGATTCGTCATACGCAGGAAAGCGTGCAGGAATATGCCGCTGACGAGATCAAGAATGCGATCCACTTTATTGAAGAACAGACTGGAGAGACTTTTGACTGGGATGCCTTTTTTACTTCTATGAAGCGGTTTAATGTGGAGTCTCAGCATGCAAAGGAATGGCTGGAGATTTCCCGTACCCCTTATCCCCAAGTCATCGGCGATAATCTGGCCCTGTATCGTTACGGTGTTTATCAGGCGGCAGGCGGCAGGAATGACGATTTCCTAAAGGTGGACGAAAAATTGACGGCTCTGGCTATGCAGGCCTTTGAGCGCAAAGCGCCGGTGGTGAAAGAAGCCCGCCATCGGGCCATCACCTGGGGTGTGCAGGCTGCCTACTATACGGCCTTCCCAATCTGGATGCAGAACTGCTGGGGCATCGTGCCCATTGCCGATATGCTGAGTCTGGTTTCCATGGAGGAAATCAACACGGAGGACAAAGAGCAGGCTATTTACGATCTGGCACACCTCTACGAGAATATGATTATGAGAAACCGCTCCAACGGCGGATACGAAGTGGGTGTGGAAGCCCTTTGGCGCTACTGCGAATACTTCAACGTGGATATGGTGGTCATGTACACCCATATGGGATGCAAGGCCATGAGCGGCTATCACGGTATCTTTGAAGAGGAAGCAAGGAAACACGGCATTCACCTGATCTGGGTGACGCACAATCTGATGAAGCCGGAAGACGCGTCAAGAAGGGATATGCGTATGGAAGTCAATCGTTACATGCGCACCGTGCTCAGAGAAGAGCCGCTGGATCCGTCACTGGAGGACTTCGACGACGCCAAGTGCTGGTAATGGACTGGTCCCAATTTGCGCAGCAAATTGCTGGACAGTCCTTATGACATTCTGCCCAAAGAGCCATAGGCGATTTGTCTGGCAGAATTTATGCTGAAACTCCCCAGCCTTTGGCTGGCTTGGAGTTTGTCGTATGCTTTAAATCCCCAAGAAAACGAACCGAAGGTGAAGTTTGATTGGAGGGATTTAGTCGTATAATGGAGTCCTAACCCAATTTGTAGAACAAATTGTAGGGTAGGACCCCGGTCAGGAGTGCAGCGCTTTAGCGCTGCTTCCAGAATTGCGTAACTGGGCTAGCCATATCCCCTGTCAGTTAGGCAGGAGGAGATGAACGGCGGTAATTTGCGTAAGGTATTGGAAAAAAATCAGCCCAACTGCGTAACCGGGCTAGCCATATCCCCTGTCAGTTAAGCAGGAGGAGATGAACAGCGGTAATTTGCGTAAGGAATTGGAAAAAAATCAGCCCAATTGCGTAACCGGGTCAGCTATATCCCCTGTCAGTTACGCAGGAGAGGATGAACGGCGGTAATTTGTGTAAGGAATTGGAAGAAATCGACGAAATAGCGTAACCAGATGTTTGATCAATTTGATTATCTGACCAGCGCTTAGCCGCTGACTACATTTTGGGGCGTTAAATCATAAGATCTCCCCAGAAAAAACTATTTGCATTACAAATTAAAGTGAGGACCATTAAGGAGAATGAGAATGAACTATTTTGGCGGTTGTGACGCCGGAAGTACCTATACAAAGAGTGTGATTATAGATGAAACCGGAGCGATCAAAGCCTCGGTAATCAACAAGAGCCGGATCAATCCGGTGCTCAGCGCCCGTGAGGCTTTGGACACTGCGATTTCTCAGGTAGATGACCTAAAGAGTGCGGAGGATTTGACGTACCTTGTGGGAACGGGCTATGGGCGCAACAAAGTGCCTTTTGCAGATGAAAACATTTCGGAAATCAGCTGTCATGCCATGGGCGTACACGTGGTCAACCCGGAGGTTAAATCCATCATCGACATCGGCGGCCAGGATGTCAAAGGGATTGCCATCGACACGGACGGAACAGTGTTGAACTTTGCCATGAACGACAAATGCGCCGCAGGAACCGGACGCTTTTTTGAAACCATGGCTAGAGCCTTTGAAATGTCTCTGGACGAGTTTTCGGCGCTGTCTCTGCAGGCGAAAAACGTGATTCCCATCACTGCCCAGTGTGCGGTCTTTGCCGAAAGTGAAGTCATCTCCCTGGCCGGGGAAGGCAAACCCATGGAGGAAATCGCCGCAGGCATTCAGGTATCTGTTGCAAAGCGCTGTTTTGTCATGGCGAAGAAAGCAGGAGTCACGGATAGCGTGACTTTGACGGGAGGCTGTGCCAAAAACGGCGGTTTGAAGCAGGCAATTGAAAAAGTTCTCAAGGTCAGAGTAGTGGATTTGTCTGTGGATCCGCAGCTGATGGGAGCGCTAGGAGCCGCTGAGTTTGCGCGGCAGAAAGGAATGGCGTTATGATATTAAAGGTAGTATTGATTATCGTCTGCGTGGTTGTTGCATTGTTTCTGCTCAGCGTGCTGGCATTTTTTTTCAATCTGGACATGAAGATGGCGGCAAAGCTGGGAGACCTGCTGGCGCCCCATTATGATAAGGTTAAACGAGACAGGATGGTCTGATTGCGATGCGGTTATATGACAAATTGATTGCACAGGCGTTGCAGCTGATCGCCTCCAGTGGCGGGGACCAGCTAATGCGCGGCCAGTGCCGGGGGGAGGCCCGCCGCGACAGCGGAGAATTCGATCTGATTTTGAAATCTGATATGGCCTATGAGCTGGGCGGAGGGAGCCTTCCGGCAGTCAGCGGTCTCTTCTTCACCTCGGATCAAAGCTTTGTACCGGAGGATGAAATCTGGCGTTTGGGACCGGATCTCTCTGAAATCAGGGAAAATGTGCCCTATGCCAGGCTGACGCTGATCCGTGTGGCAGAGGGTTGTTTTTCTGGCGAGGCGGAAGCCTATTCTGACCTGCGAAAAATGGAGTACACGCGATACCATGTCAACCCGGAGGGCTACATGATGCGGATTTCTACGGCAAGTGAGCGGGAGCCGGTGCGCATCAGCCGCAAGGCGCTGAATCAGGGACTTTCCTTTGAAAAAGCGGGGCGGTCTTTCATCAAAGGCTATCGCAGTCATCTAAAGGTAGAGGCGGTGAAGTTGATTTTTGTGACGGCGGCGGATTTCCCCTATGAGCAGCTTGCGAAGCTGGCACACCAGGGAGAGCAAATTACCAAGTCGATGAACCACATTTTTAATAACCTGGTCATGGATTGTTCTGCCTGCAACTTGAAGCCAGTCTGCGACGAGGTGGAAGGGCTGCGGGAACTGCACCAGGCAGCATTGACGAAATAAAAAACGTGGAGCGGAGGGAAATTGATCTTATTCAATTTTCACTCCGTTTTTTTATAGGTGGAATTGCGGCCGGAGACGTACAAGTAATTCTTAAGAATTCTTAAATATGTTGCCTATATATTGACTGAATGAAATTATAAGATAAAATGTAGACAGAAGGAGTTAGAGGGGAGGAGAAAACATGATGATAAAGAAGGTTTTTGCTGTTCTAACTTTTGCTACGTTAATTATTAACGTCTTGGCAATAGGTTATTTGTATTTGTTTAGCAATTATATAGCAGATGAGTTGCTCGCAAGACTTCTGCCGCTGTCAATACTTAGCAGTGGATGCTTTATTGCCATCTCGCGCCTATTTAAGGACTGAAAGGAAAAGATAACATTATGACTATTTTACCAGCTTTATTGATGATAATTTCGTATTTGATTAAGGCAGCAATTGGGTTTGCTATTATCGCAACACCGATTTTGCTGTACAAGATTTATCAGTTACTTCGGGGAAGAGTGTAGAAGATACGGAGGAGAGCGTATGGTAGTGAATCTTGGCATTGACAAAGAAAAAGTGATTGCGCGTACTTTCAAAATCGTATTTATTTTGATGCTTTGTTCCAGCCTTCTGCCGTGGTTCGACCGAGGGGCGAATGCGCCTCTTTTCTGGGGATTTGAGGTTGTGATGGAGCATTACTTGTGGATACCCTTTGTTGTCCTAATCCTGTTCATTTGGGCGTGGGGTGACAAGCCGAAGCGGTGGTATGCTATCTTGGGAGAAGCCGCCTTTGCAGGAGCCCTAGGGATATACGTTTATTCCATCCTCTATTTCAAAAGGTACTTATGGACCATCTATGAACCTGATACCGCCATGGATTTACATTTCGGCTTATCCAGTGCAATGATAACATTTTGGCTGTCGGCATTCCTGACAGTGGCAGCGTTTGTGCTTTTTCAGTTCTATCTTTACAGCAAAATGAAATCGGAGAAATAGTATGAAAAGAATTTTGAAAAACCCTCTTTTGCCTCTATTACTGGCTGTATGCATATGTGTAATCTTTGGGGTGTTTCTGTCTGGCGATCCTTTCCCGGCAAAGGAAATATACGGATATAAACCGCTGGTCTATATCAATGATCGAGTTTATGGCGAGATTGGTGTTGTTACAAAATCTCCGCCTGAAGGGTTCAAACTGGCAGGGACAGTAAAAGAGAAGGTGTCGAGTTTGGAACCCATGGTGGAGAGAAATTTCGCAGCCAATATGCTAGATGCAGGCACAGAGATTTTTACCAGCGAAGAGAATCCAAACGAAATTTATATAAAACTGGAAAAGTCAAAGTACAGCAAATATATACATCATGCTGAAGAGGAATCTGATTAAGAGTTGTGAGCAAATTTTCAAATATGAACTTCCGACATTTTTGTAAATGCTTTAGGTCAACAAAATGTTTTTTGAAAAAACATTATAAATTTTGTTCAATTTCGGCGCTAAAATTTGTTTAGTATATAAAGAACGTAATTGGAAAGGATGCGTGCTTTTAAAAATAATTGAAATAAACATAGTACAAAAGGAGATAATAGAGGTAAAGCGTATGAAAAAAATAATATGTACGGTATGCATGGCTGCTGTAATATGTTTCTGTTTCGTGGCTTGTTCTTCAGAGCCAGGTGATAATAAGAGTGAAGCAGTATTGAATTCAGTTACGGATAAGATTATTCTATCTTTTACCGGCGTTGAAGATGATTCTTCAGGAATAAAAAAAGTATCTTACAAAGCAAAAAATGTGTCAGATGATCCATTTACACTAGAAGGAATATTAGTTTATGCGTGCGACAAAAATTTGAGTTACATTGAAGCAACTGCTAAAAACAAGCCAGAAAAACTCACTCCTGGAAAAGAAAGCCATAAATTCGAATATGCCTATGATGAAAAAGTGGAATTTGTAAAAGTTGTAGGCTACAAGTATACCCAAAATGGGAGAACCTTCATAGATACTTTTGACAATGTGATGGTAGTTCATGAAGATGGATCCACTTATCTGGGAAATATCAATTACACAGATCAGCAGATATTAGACAGAGCTGATGTGAAAAACAACCAGCCGACTGCATATATATCGGATGATGAAGTCAGAGGGGTCCTGATGTCTGTTGCAAATATTGCCAAGGATAAGGATACGACTATAGAGAAAGCATGCGAAGCAATCGGGATGTCTTATGATGATTATAAAGGATTGCTTTTGCGAGAGTCTAACTCCAAGGTTCCGTTAGAGGAAATCAGAGGCACTCTTGTAGCTGTAGAGAGACTGATGACATATGATGGTTTAACACTATCTGAAGCCTGTAAGGCTGCTGGGATCGACTTTGAAGAATATGAAAAAATAGTAAAGAAATTATAAGTGATGCCCATTACGAGAGAGGAACCATACAAACAAAACCCCTAGAACGAAATGTTCTAGGGGTTTCTAAGTTATATCTCCTATTCCACAAACTCTCCGCCTTTGAATACTTTCTTCGGCAGGGCTTTCTGTGCTTCTGGGATGCCTTCCAGGTTCTGCTTCTGGATAGCTCTGATTTTTAATGGCAATGAGAACAGGTTGATGAATCCTTCTGCGTCGCTCTGGTCGTAGACTTCGTCCTCGCTGAAGGTAGCGAACTCTTCATTATATAAGGAGTAAGGGGACTGGCTTGCCACTGGCCATGCGGTGCCTTTGTACAGCTTCATCTTCACTTTGCCCGTAACCTGCTTCTGGGTTTCGTCCACGAAAGCAGAGATGGCTTCCCGCAGCGGTGTGAACCAGAGGCCGTCGTAGACCAGCTGCGCGAACTTCTGGGAGACGATGTTCCGGTACTGGAGGGTGTCTCTGTCCAGAATCAGCTTTTCCAGATCCTTGTGTGCCGCGAACAAAATAGTGCCGCCCGGCGTCTCGTATACGCCTCTGGACTTCATGCCCACCAAACGGTTTTCGATGATGTCGATGGTGCCGATGCCGTTTTCGCTGCCCAGCTTGTTGAGGGCGGTCAAAAGTTCCACGGGTCCCATCTCTTCGTCATTGATGGCCACAGGAACGCCCTGCTCAAAAGAGATTTCCACATATGTAGGCTGATCTGGCGCATCTTCGGGTGTTTTGGAGAGGACGTGGATGTCAGGCTTGTGTTCGTTCCAAGGATTCTCCAGGTTGCCGCCTTCGTGGCTGATGTGCCAGATGTTCTCGTCTCTGGAGTAAATCTTCTCGACGGTCTGGGCGATTGGAATGTTGTGCGCCTTTGCATAGTCGATACATTCCTCACGGGATTTCAGATCCCAGATTCTCCAAGGGGCGATGATTTTGATGGCCGGGTTCAGTGCGTGAATAGTGGATTCAAAACGCACCTGATCGTTTCCTTTGCCGGTGCAGCCATGACAGATGATAAAGGCGCCTTCCTGCTCGGCGATTTCTACAATCTTCTTGGCCTGCAGCGGTCTTGCCATGGAAGTGCCCAGCAGATAGTCGTTTTCATAGATTGCGTCCGCCTTGAGGGTCGGATAGACGAAGTCGGTGATGAATTCTTCCTGGATATTCAGGATGTATGCTTTATCTGCGCCAGTCGCATAAGCTTTCTTTTCTATCGCCTCAAAGTCTTCCTTCTGACCGGTATCGCAGCACACTGCGATGACTTCACAATCGTAATTTTCCTTTAACCAAGCGATAATAATCGATGTGTCCAGGCCGCCTGAGTAGGCCAGGACGATTTTCTCTTTTGCCATTTTTCTTTCCTCCAAAATTATATAAATATTTAAATATCTGAATAAAAATTAATTAATGTATGTAATATACCACAAATAAACGGTGGAATCAAGAGTAAATTTTAATAAAAATAATAAAATATGCAAAAATATAAATTTATACTTGCATATTTATAATTCCTATAGTATACTCTCTCCTTAGAAATATTGATTGGAGGCTTCTTGATGAAAGGAACGATTTACTTGGAAGACGGGAGTATATATAAAGGAAAGGGATTTGGCTTTGAGGGAACCAGAATTGGCGAACTGGTTTTCAACACGGCAATGACTGGCTATCAGAAAACCCTGACCGACCCGTCCTATAAAGAACAGATTATCACTATGACTTATCCCCTGCTGGGCAACTATGGAATCAACGAGACGGATTACGAGTCGGAGCAGATTCACGCTTTCGGCGTGGTGGCGGCTGACGTATGTTTTAAACCGTCCAACTGGAAGTCCGTCATGAATATCGACCAGTGGCTGGCAGAACAAAAGGTCCCCGGCGTCTACGATGTGGACACGAGAGAAATTACCAGGAAGCTTCGAAATACAGGAAATCAGAAATGCGTCATCACTACAGAAGATTTCTCTATAGAGACCATTGAGAAGATCTGCCAGGATGCTTTTTTGCGAGGCGACCAGATGAAAGATGCCGGCGTCACTGCAGTGGAGAAATGGGAGGACCCCGATAACAAATATCATGTAGCTGTCTTGGACTTCGGCGTCAAAAAAAGCATCCTAAATGAATTATACAAAAGAGGATGTAATCTGACCATTTACCCTTACGGCACCAAAGCGAAGACCATTTTGGCATCAAAGCCCGACGGCGTGTTTCTGACCAACGGGCCGGGAGACCCGGAAAGCGCCAAAGAAGCGATTACCGTCATAGAAAAGCTGATCACCAACAGCAGCTACGGACCGGATCAGATGCCCATCTTTGGCATCTGCATGGGACACCAGCTCATCGCCCTTGCCCAGGGAGGACATACATACAAGCTGAAATACGGCCATCGTGGCTGCAACCACGGCGTCTTTGATAAGAACAGCGGCAGAAGTTATATCACAAGTCAGAACCACGGCTATGCGGTCAAAGCTGAGAGCATCGTGCTCAAAGGGCTGGAAGTGACCCACCTCAACCTCAACGATGGAACCGTAGAGGGGATGCAGCACCTGACAAAACCGGTCTTTTCCGTCCAGTTTCACCCAGAGTCCAGTCCCGGACCCAATGATACGGGATACCTGTTCGACAAATTTATCAACCTGATGGAAGGAGGAAGACTGTAATGCCTAGAGATTTTACCCTAAATAAAGTTTTGATCATCGGTTCCGGTCCCATTGTCATCGGACAGGCCGCAGAGTTCGACTATGCCGGTACTCAGGCCTGCAAGGCTATTTCCGAGGAAGGCATTGAGACGATTTTGATCAACAGCAACCCTGCCACCATCATGACAGACAACGGCATCGCCGACAAAGTTTATCTGGAGCCAATCACAGAGGATGCAGTGGAGCAGATTTTGGCGAAAGAACGTCCGGAAGGCGTCCTGGCAGGGTTTGGCGGACAGACCGGCCTGAACCTGGCTATGGCCTTAGACGAAAAGGGCATATTCGAGAAATATGGCGCCAAGCTACTGGGTGTGAACAAAGAGAGCATCCACAAAGCCGAAGACAGGGAGGCTTTCAAGGATTTGATGCTAAAAATCGGCGAGCCGATTCCGCCTAGCACCATTGCAACGACCATGGAAGAGTGCCAGGCCTTTGTCGAGAAAATCGGCTATCCTGTCATCATTAGACCGGCTTACACCCTTGGCGGCACGGGAGGCGGCATCGCCCATAATCAGGAAGAACTGGAGCATTTCTGCAAGATGGGCATGGAGAAAAGCGCCATCGGGCAGATTTTGCTGGAAAAGTCGGTAGCCGGCTGGAAGGAAGTGGAGTATGAGGTCATCCGCGATGGCAAGGACAACTGTATCATCATCTGCAGCATGGAGAACCTGGACCCAGTGGGCGTCCATACAGGAGACAGCATCGTCGTAGCGCCGACCCAGACGCTGAACGACAGCCAGTACCAGATGCTGCGCGATTCTTCCCTGAAGATTATCAGAAGCCTGGAGATCGAAGGTGGCTGCAACGTGCAGTTTGCCCTCAATCCGGACAAAGACGAATATATCGTCATCGAGGTCAACCCGCGTGTAAGCCGTTCTTCCGCTCTGGCATCCAAAGCGGCAGGTTACCCCATCGCCAAGATTGCGGCAAAAATCTCAATCGGATACAGCCTGGACGAATTGAAGAACTACGTGACAGAAGGCTCCAGCGCCTGCTTTGAACCGGCACTGGACTACTGCGTGGTCAAATTCCCCAAATGGCCTTTTGACAAGTTCCGCACGGCATCCAGGAAACTGGGCACCCAGATGAAAGCCACCGGCGAGATTATGGCTATCGACAGAACTTTTGAAAGTGCTTTGCTGAAAGCTATCGCCTCCTTAGAAGTAGAGGGTACGGGACTGAGAGTCCCTTACGTCACGGGTCTTGACAATGAGAAGCTGATGAACAAGCTGATGGCCCAGGACGACGAGCGCATCTTCTGCATTGCAGAGGCTTTCCGCCGCGGACTTGCAGACGTAGAGGAAATATTCGAGCGGACAAAGATCGACCGCTGGTTCCTCCATAAAATCTATGGAATCATCGAAATGGAAAAAATTCTACAGACCAGCGAGGTCACGGCGGAATTGATTCGCGAGGCGGAATATCGCGGTTTTACCGACGACGAAATCCTGGATCTGACGGGCATGGCGAGAGATGTGCTGCAGGATATCAGGCTCTATCACGATATCTATCCAGTATATAAAGTCGTAGACACCTGTGCCGGAGAATTCGAGGCGCTGACGCCATATTACTATTCCAGCTACGGCGGTGAAAATGAAAGTGTCAAAACACCGCACGACAAAATTCTCGTCGTCGGTTCGGGACCGATTCGAATCGGCCAGGGCATCGAGTTTGACTACTGCTGTGTCCAAGGGGTGTGGGCCTTGAAAGACCTCGGCTATGAGTCCATCATCATCAACAACAATCCAGAGACGGTCAGCACTGACTTTGATACTTCCGACAAGCTTTACTTTGAGCCACTGCATACCGATGATGTGATGAACGTCATCAAACAGGAACGTCCGGAAGGTGTCATTCTGCAGTTTGGCGGTCAGACGTCTCTCAATCTGGCATCAAAGCTGGCAGCCAGAAGCATCAAAATTCTTGGCACCCAGAACAAGTATATTGACCTGGCAGAAGATAGAGAGAAGTTCTCTGATCTGTTGGATATTCTGGACATCGCCACACCAAAGGGCTGCGCGGTCAGAACCAGAGAGGAAGCCTTTGAAGCCGTGGAGCGTCTGGGATATCCTCTGGTCGTGCGCCCGTCATTCGTCATCGGCGGCAGGGCGATGCAGGTGGTTTACTCCGACGATGAACTGTTGAAATACCTAAAGGAAGCCGTAAAACTTTCTCACGAGCACCCTGTTTTGATTGATAAATACGTAGAAGGCAAAGAGATAGAAGTTGACGCTATTGCCGATGGAGACGACGTGTTGATTCCAGGTATCATGGAGCACATTGAGAGAACCGGTGTCCATTCCGGCGACAGCTGCACCGTCTATCCGACTTACAGCCTTCCCCAGGAGGTGATCGACAAGCTGATCGAGAATACCAAGAAAATCGTCAAAGCGCTGCATATCGTGGGCCTTGTAAATATCCAGTATGCCTGGGACGGAGACACTATCTACGTCATCGAGGTCAATCCGAGAGCGTCCCGGACAGTGCCGATTCTCAGCAAAGTGACGAAAGTACCGATGGTGAAAATTGCCGTGGCGGCGATGACTGGTAAAAAATTGGCTGACATGGAATGGGGCACAGGCTTATATAAGAAGCAGGATTACTATGCGGTGAAAATTCCGGTTTTCTCTGATGCCAAGCTGACGGATGTAGATGTGGCTGTGGGACCGGAGATGAAGTCTACTGGCGAAGTCCTGGGCATCGACAAAGACTTTGACAAGGCGATTTATAAGGGATTCCTCGGCGCAGGAACGAAGATCCCCACAGAAGGAGGCCTCTTTGTCTCGCTGAAAGATCACGATAAGACAAAGGAGAGCGCCGAGATTCTGGAAAACTACGCGGAACTGGGTTTCAAGCTGTACGCCTCAGAAGGGACGGGAACCTTCCTCAAAGCGCATGGTGTAGCGACAGAAATCATCGACTATGCTGACGTAAAACCTTTGATCGGCGAGGAAATTCAGATTGTCATCAACACGCCAAAGACCATCAACAAAGTGGGCGCGGATACCTTCCCCATCAGAAGGGCTGCTATCGAGCGTGGTCTGCCGGTACATACCTGTATGGATACGGCAAGAATCTTTGCCATCGCAATTGGATTGAAGCAGAAAGACACCGAGCTGGAATACAATGTGCTGTAAAACTAGACGCGATTTCACAGACCTGCCGGTATATAGGGGAGAGGAGTATATTCAGAACGTTTTTTACGATGCGGTTAGGTTTTTTGATGCCGTTCCGTAAGTTTTGCGTAACTCGAAAGCAGGATTCAAGGTTATTTTGTTTGAAAACGGTCTTGCTGCTTGCGAAATGTATAAAAGTGTTGTGGGAGGTTACTTTTCATAGTTTAAATCTCTGCTTTTAGCCTTGAGATTCCAGTGAAAAGTAACCGAAATCGTAGATACCCCCTGGCAACTTGCATTAGATGAGTATTCAGTTACGCGAGCATGGCTGGAAACGCTCAAAAAGCATAACGTTATTGTAATGGTGCGGTAGCGTTTAATAAATATATTTTTAGTAATTGACTTCCCCATAGAATGTGGGTAGAATGTAAGTCAGAGATAACCAAGATATTTTGCACAAAATTTGTGCCACAGAAAAACCAGGTCGGTGGAGTCGACCTGGTTTTTCTTTTGGCTGACTGCTGGCTATTTATCTATGTTCAGTCATTGAAATATGTAACTGGCTGTTACACTTCCTGCAACAGAGACGGCGAGTGCCACCAAGATATCTTGCATTTATACCATCTCCTTCCCGCAAGGATCCTTTAACCTTGTCCCTCTTTTTTTCCTGTGCTATACTGAAACTGCCAGAAATAAAAGAGGAGGCATCATATGAACAGTGATATCAATTTTGAGAGCGGTCCGATTGTAATCATGGAGAGCTGCAATTCGCAGCCCTACCACATGCATAAAAATGCGCAGGAACTGATCTGGCTTCTGGAGGGAGAAGCAGGGATTACATTTAACAACAAAGAGTATTTTCTCAGTGCGGAGGACGACCTGATGCTGATCGTCGATGCCGATTTTCACAAGGTGCGTAAGATCAGCGAGCAGCTGCGTTATCTGTCCTTTTATATCGACCTGCCTTACTTTCAGAGATACATCAAAGATATTCTCAACGTGGGACTTTATGTGAATCCGGGGTACAGGACGCAGGAACAGATCCCCCACTTGAAAAAAATGCGGGTGCTCCTGGCGCAGATGGTGAGGGAGTATCAGGGCGATGCGGGGTCGCAGCAGGTCATCGAGATTGCTACCCAGCTGCTCCTCTTGATTCGAAACCACTTTAACTTTCTCGGTACGACTTATATCGATTATAAAGATCAGCATACTTTCGACCGGCTTTTTGGCGTCTACGATTTTGTGTATCAACATTATGCAGAGCGGGTGACTTTGGCTGACCTTGCAGATCATATCCATGTCAGCCAGACCTACCTTTCACGCAGTATCAAACAGCTGACTGGCATGAGCTTTACGGAAATTTTGAATTACGTCCGCTGTGAAGAGGCTCTCCGTCTTTTGCTGGAAACAGATAAGAGCATTACGACCATCGCTTATGACAGTGGATTCTCTGACCCAAAATACTTTCACAAGTATTTTGAGAAGTTCTTTTACGCCAATCCAGCGGAATTTCGCAGAAACCACAAGAATCAGAAGGAGATTGACGCTTTGGCAGACAGTCGTCAAAGAGAAATCACCTATGATGATGCCCTGAGAGAACGGTTAGGACAATACTGGAAAGACGATGGCCTCTATAAGAGCAAAGCGACGCATCTTTCATTTGCAGCAGAAGAGAGCAGTCGGTCAGGCATTAACCCGCCGGACAGTCTCACTGTCCTGGTGACAAAGGAAGAACTGCATCAACTGGCGAATCCTGGGCAGCTGATGCAGGCGCTGGAGCGGGACTTTGCAGATATCAGAATTGAAATTGCGGATTCTGATTCACGAAAGCTTTCCTTTGGAGATGCAAAGATGTGGCCGGTAGAACTGATGCAGGCATTGAAGGACAGGTCTGTCGCACTTCAGTCTTCTCCAGGCGGATGGAACGGGCTTTATGCCATGGGCGGCATCCAAACGCCGCTCTATTACATGCTTCAGGCTGCAGACTACGCAGATGGATGCTGGGAATACGGCAACAATTGGGCAGCCTGCCGGAACCGCGAAGGGGACGGCGCGATGCTTCTGCTGACTTGGAACGGTTCTTTGGAACAGAGTATTGAATTTCAAATCGACTTCGGCAAAACAGAGCAGGAATACCTTGTCTTGGAATATGAGTTTTCTAATTCCGTTCTGGGAGTTCTTTCTCAGGTTCCGGCGAAGTCCATGAAAGCGATGACGCACATTTTGCGCCCGGCTCTAAGCGCTGCGATGCTGAGGCGGGGTGAAGAAGGACATCCGTTCAAAATTGGACCGGGAAAAGCAGGAATCTTATCCATCACGAAAAAATGACAGGGAAGGCTGAACAGCCTTCTTTTTGTGTGCAGATGAAACAGCCTCTTGGACTTTTTTGCCCTTTTGTTGCGATTTTTTTGCTCTTTTCTGTTCTGGAATCTCACAGAATCTTTAGATAACGTAATTTTGTCCGAAAAGATACGAAAAATAAGCACAGAAAAAAGGGGAAAAAGTCAATAAAATATAGTTATGTACATGAAGAAGAAAGACGGCAGCTGCGAATATAAAAGATCATGGAGGCGACAAATGACAGAAAAATGTTTTACCAGAATGGGACAGATCGGAATTGCGGTTAGGGATATTGACCGGGCAGGGACGGTATGTAAAAAATACGGTATGGGTCCCATGCGGTCCTTCATTTCCACCGAGAAGTCTGTGCAGAACGGCGAACTCTACGGGAAAAAAGTGGACAGCATTCGATTTGGCACTTTGATGTACGAGATAGACGGCGTGACCTTTGAACTTCTGCAGCCCCTTGAAAACACCGTTTGGAGCGAATTCATCAAGAATCAGGGTGAAGGGGTCTGTGACATCATGTTTACCCCGACAGAAAGATATTATGAAGTTCTTAAAGAACGGGGCATAGAGGAAATCATGAAGTTCACTTTATATAACCACAAGTTCTCTGAGGACGATATTTTTACACAGGTGATGCGAATGCACGATACCAGAAAAGATTTAGGCTTCAATATCTTTACCTGGGATCAGACAGAAGAAGCGAAGAAGCGCGTCTATCCGAGAGACCACATGGCTACAGGCGCTTACGTGCAGTTAGAGGACGGGACAGAACCCCATCTGCAAAAGCCGATGTATCTGCGTCTGGAAAAGATTCTCATCGTAGTGGAGAATTTGACAGAAACGATGGCGGCTTACGAGGCTTATGGGTTCGGACCATTTACAGAAATAGAAGAGAAGGAAGGGCAGTATCGAAAAGCCTGCTTTACGCAGAACAGCGACGGCAGCGACGTGGTCTTCGAAATCATCCAGCCGCTGGATGATGAAAGCGGTTATGCCAAGTACCTTGCAAAATACGGCCGTGGCGTCTACAATATTCTTTTCGAACAAAACCCTGAATACAACAACGTGATTCAGACGATGACACAGGAGGTGTAATATGAATACTATGACAAAGATTGGCGATGCCATTGTCGCCATGTCCAATTGGCTTTGGGGACCGCCCCTATTGATTCTTTTGGGATGTGGAGGATTGTTTCTCACCGTACGTTTCGGATTCCTGCAATTTCGCCATATCGGATATATTTTTTCACAGACCTTTGGCAAGATGTTCAAGAAAACAGAAGATGGCATCTCGCCGTTCCAAGCCTGTACTGCTTCTTTAGCCGCCTGTGTGGGCGCTTCGAATATCGCTGGCGTACCTGTCGCTATCGCCTTTGGCGGTCCCGGCGCTTTGGTCTGGATGTGGATTCTTGCCTTTATGGGCTGTGCCACCAAATTCTGTGAAATCGCTCTGGGTATCAAATACAGGGAGAAGAACGAGGTCGGTGAATGGGTCGGCGGACCGATGTATTATATGAAGAAAGGTATCAAAAACAAGAAGCTGGGTGCAGCGCTGGCATTCATCTTTGCTCTGGTCATGATGTTTGAAAATGTTCCTTCCGCAGCAGCGCAGATGGTTTCCGCCATTCAGAATGCGACCTCGATCGGTCTTCCGGCCATGGGTACCGGTATCGCCATTATCGTCGTTGTTGCCATGGTCGCTCTGGGCGGAATCAAAAGAATCACGGCGGTTACGGACAAGATGGTTCCAATCATGGTCATCGCCTACGTAATCGGTGGCGTGATTGTTCTGGGCGCTAATGTTACAGCACTGCCAGAAGCTTTGGGCGTCATCGTCAAGAGTGCCTTTACACCGATGGCACCTGTGGGCGGATTTGCTGGTTCTTCCATCGCCGCCGCGATTCAGTGGGGTGCAGCCCGCGGAGCATATTCTAACGAAGCTGGTGACGGTGCAGCGCCTTTTATCCACTCGGCTGCCACTGTCGATCATCCTGTCAGACAGGGATTCTTCGGCGTCTTTGAAGTATTCGTAGATACTATGATCGTCTGCACCTTTACCGGTCTGATCTGTGTTGTCAGCGGCGCATGGATGAAAATTGACGGAAGCAATGCGGCTACCATGCCGGGCATTGCCTTCTCTTCCGTATTTGGTTCTGCCGGACCGATTTTTCTGACCGTGCTGATTTTGATCTTCGTCGTATCTACTCTGATCGTTTTGGTGCAGGTGGGTACGAAATCTGCAGAGTATTGCTTTGGTTATAGATTTGGGCAGATTTTCCGATATGTTTATTTTATCGGCATGTTCCTCGGTATTATCGGAGGATTGGAATTCGTCTACCGTTTCCTGGACTTCTTCTTTGCCCTTTTGATTATCAGCAATATGATCGGTGTTTTCCTGCTTCACGGCGATGTCGTACAATTGATCAAAGAGTTTTTTAACACGCCGGGGAAATATTATCTGAAGGATATCGCTGAGAAAAAAGGAGGAAAATAATATGAAACAATCGTTTGAAAGAGTAGGCGGATTTGTCATTTTGACGCCTGATATAGAAGAATCACTTGAGACATTTAAGGCCTACGGCATCGTCGGTCCTTGGAGAGAGTTCTACACTGACTCTGAAAACGTACAGCAGGTGGTGAAAAACGGTCAGCCGGCAGAGGGAATCGATGCCCGCATCTGCATGTGCGATTATGGGGAAATCACCATCGAACTCTTTGAACCGAGAGACCCTGAATCAGCGTTTTATCAGGACTTACAGGCAATCGGCAGGCCCTTTATCCACCACGTGATCATGCGCACGAAACCGCACTTCTATGACGTGGCGAGGGAACAGAAAGTAGAAGAGCACATGTCCGCTTATTTTCCACGTATTGATGAAAGAGGACGCTGGTTTGCCACCAGCCAGGACTTGGGTTTTGATATCTACGCCTGGGATCCTCACGCAGATGGTGCGAGAAAAAAATATCCCGACGACTACATCGTCACAGGTGCGTATGACACCGATAAATAGAGAGGGCGGGGCAAAAATGTCGAGGACAGTATTGTACAATGGAAAAGTATATGTGGAGAGAGGCTGTTATGCCCAGGCGATTCTCCAAGAGGATGGCATCATCCTGCAAGTGGGTAGTAATAAAGAAGTCCTTGCAGCCGCAGGAGACGCAGAGAGAATCGACTGTCAGGGAAAAACAGTCATTCCCGGCTTCAACGACAGTCACCAGCACCTGTTTTACATGGGCAGAGCCATGTTCTTTCCTGATCTGACAAAGGCGCAGTGCGCCGAGGATCTGACGAGGCTTTGCCAGGAATATCTGCAGAAGAATCCTGAAAGCAAAGGCTTTTCTGCCGCGGGTTGGAATGAGGAGACTTGGGCTCCGGAGTACAGGCGAAAACCGGACAAAAGGGATCTGGACAAGGTCTCCGAGGAGGTTCCCATCGTTCTCACGCGGATTTGCGCTCACGCCTGCTGTGTAAACAGCTATGTCTTGCAAAGGCTGGGAATTGACCGTGAACATGCCGTCTTTGATGGTGCGGGGATCGAAGTGGATGAAGGAGGCGAGCCGACTGGCATTTTGACGGAAAAGGCTTTTCATGCGGCGCTGGACCTGGTGCCGAACCTGACCAGAGAAGAACTGAAACTGGCTCTGACAGGTGCTATGAAATATGCTGTCTCCAGAGGACTCACCACGGTGCAGTCCAACGATATCGGTTACGTGATCAAAGACCAGGAAGCCTGCTGCTCCCTCATGAAAGAAGTCTACGACGAGGGAAAGGGACTGCTGCGCTATACGGGGCAGATGTTTTATGATGATGTAGAGAGCCTTAAAGGGTATTGTGAAAGCCCGCAATTTGGCGAAAGCTATGCAGACGACTGGTTTCGGAGAGGTCCGCTCAAGCTGTTGAAAGACGGTTCCCTGGGCGCCAGAACTGCGATGCTGGGGTTTGACTATCTTGACGATCCGGGCAACCGCGGAGTGGAGGTCAATTCTGATGCATATATGCAGAAAATGATAGACTGCGCCCATGACCATGGGATGCAAGTGGTGGTTCACGCCATCGGCGACGAGGCAATCAGACGGGTCATCCGCATGTATGACGAGGCAAACGGCGGCAGCAATGGGGAAAACCCTCTGCGTCACAGTCTGATTCACTGCCAGATTACCGACGACACTTTGCTGGCGCACATCAAAGCTTCCGGCTTACTTGTCGCCTATCAGCCCATTTTCCTGCAGAGCGACATGTATATTGTGCCCAGCCGCTGCGGCGATGAAATGATGAAAACTTCTTACGCCTTTCGAACAGCGGCGGAGCTGGGAATCCACGCCTCTTATGGGACAGACTGTCCTGTGGAAGATTTGGATCCGCTGGCCTGCATTTACTGCGCTGTCACTCGCAAGGACTTGAAGGGACAGCCGGAAGACGGCTTTTACGCCGAAGAATGCGTAGATGTAGAAACTGCGGTTGACGCCTATACCTTGGAAAGCGCATATCACGAATTCCGGGAAGACGTCAAAGGCAGACTCAAAACAGGATATTATGCTGACCTGGTCGTGCTGGACAGGGATATCTTCACATGCAAGTCCGAAGAGATTTTGGGGGCAAACCCTGTGCTGACCATGGTTGGCGGAAAAATCGTGTACCGAGCAGAGTGACTGTCAAAATACATGACTCGTGTTTAATAAATTAATTTTAGTAATTGACTTCCCCATAGAAGTGAGATAATATATAGACATAGCTAATAAAAATCTAGCAAACAATTAGCATCACCAAAAAACCAGGTCGCTGTGGACGACCTGGTTTTTCTTTTGGCTGACTGCTGGCTATTTTTCTCTGTCCAGCCACCGGACTATGTAACTGGCTGCTACACCGCCTATGACAGAGACTACTAGCGTCAAAATAAAATCTAGCAATTAGCACCACCTCCTTCCCGCAAACTAGCTGAAGGTTCAGCAGTAATTACATAATATCATACATTTTATTACATTTAAAGGATTTATTAACATTACGCCGCCGTGGAATTCTTTTCCTACTTGTGGTATCATCATAGTAAGAAGGAGAGTTACGCATGGTAAAAATCAAGAAAACGATATACATCGCCATTTTCGTATCTTTGGCGTCACAGATCAGATTCAATTTCATCACCGATGGATTTATCATCGCCATGTCTGTCGCAGTGATGGCTATTTTCATCTACTGCTATGAAGATCTGTCACCTAGATATGTGGCATTCTGCTCGGGCATTTTTTCCCCGCTGATCAGGCTGCTCTTCATGGTGCTGGAAGGCGGACAACCTGGTCTGACAGCTATATTGGTCATTCCGGATATGGCATTTTTTTTCACCTACGGGATTTTCTATACCTTGGTTTACAAATACATCATCAGGGCGCCGAAGGACATCCGAAATTTTCCCTATGTCATATTTCTCTGTGATTTCTTGTCTAACATAGCGGAACTTTTTACCAGGAGCCTGATTCAGGGCTATTTGGTCATCGCAGCCCACACAGTGATTTCCCTCGTCATCGTCGCTTTCTGCAGAACTGTGCTGATTCAGGTGATCTTGCTGGCGCTGGAGACCTATTCTAACCTGCTGATTAAAGAGGAACACGACAAGGAATACAGGAAGTTGATCGTGCAGGCCTCTATCTTTGAAAGTGAATTACATGTGATGGAGAAGAACGCGGCCGAAATTGAAGACATCATGAGGCAGGCCTTTGCTCTTTACAAATCCATGGAAGGCATCAACGCACCGAAAGAACTGAAAGACTGCTCTCTGGACATCTCAAAAAACGCCCACGAGATTAAAGGTGATTATTTGAATATCATCAATGTGCTCAAGGATACCTTCCTCGACGATATCGACGAAGGCCGTTTGGCCATGAAAGACATCATCTCCATAGAGAAAGCCAACCTGCAGAGCACCATCAAAAATCGAGGCTATCATGTGGAACTGATTACCAGAGTAAAGGCTAATTTTTATGTGCGTCAGTATTTCAAAATGATGTCTATTATCCGCAATCTGACCCTCAATTCGGCAGAGGCCATTGGACAGACAGGCGGTAAAATCGCTTTATCTCTGCGGGAGGATGGAGAAAATTATGTTTTGGAAGTCAAAGATAACGGCCCGGGCATTGATCGGGATGACCTGGAAACTGTTTTCTTTGACGGCTATTCCACGAAGTTCAACCTGGAGACTGGCAACGTGCAGAGAGGTCTCGGTTTGACTTTGGTCAAAGATTATGTGGAAAATATCTTTCATGGAACGATTGAAGTGCACAGTGAAAAGGGCAGACGAACCGAGTTTGTGATAACCATCCCGAAGACGAGTTTTGAGGAGGAGACAGATGAAGTATTACATCATTGATGATGAAATCGGTACGGTAAAGACTTTGGAGAATATCGTAGAAATCCGCGGGCTGGGTGACGTCATCGGCTATGCCACAGATCCCGAAAAGGCGGTGGGTGAGATACTGGCGCTGAACCCGGAGATCGTTTTAGTGGATCTCTTGATGAGCAAAATGGATGGCATCGCCTTAGTGGATCAGATTAAAGGCGTCCGCCCGCAGATCAGCTTTGTGATGATCTCACAGGTTGCGGATAAAGGCATGATTGAGCAGGCCTACAATGCCGGAGTGGAGTTTTTCATCAACAAGCCAATCAACATTATCGAAGTGGAGAAAGTGCTTAACCACGTATCTGACAAGATCAAAATGAACAGCCTTGTGGCGGGCATCAAGGGAATGTTTGCAGAAACAGAAGAGCAGAGTGCACCGTTGGAACGAAAGGACGACGTTCTTCGGGAAATCAACGTCTTTCTGGGACTTTTGGGCATGCTGGGCGAGAAGGGAACTTCAGATATTCTCAGCGTCTGCCAATATCTGATTGGACACAACGAGGAGTACAGCAAAAACGTATTGACTCACATTGCAGCAGAGAAATTGGAAACTTCTAAGAATTTGGAGCAGAGAATGCGCCGCGCCATCAAAAAAGGCCTCACGAATGTAGCTAATCTGGGAATCGACGATTACAGTAACGAAGTGTTTCAAGTCTATGCCAACTATGTCTTTGACTTTAAGAACATCAAAGACGAGATGGATTTTATCAAAGGCAGCAGCAGCGGAGGCGGCAGGGTGAATATCTCAAAGTTCATCGAGGGGCTTCTGCTCTATCGAAAGTCGCTGTTATAACAGAATAGTAACCGAAAAGTAACTACGGAGGAATATTCAGAATATTTCTCCGTTTCTTTTTGAGTATTTTTGAGTTTTTTTGAAAAGGTTTGTTAATCTTATATCAAGATAGTTTTACTCGATATGTTATTATTTTAGGATTTTAGTTATGAAAGGAGAGCAACATGACGTTTTTAGACAATCTTACGGCTGATATTTACAACGTGATCTGGGCGCTGCCACTGACCATCCTTGCGCTGGGAACCGGACTTTATTTTTCACTTCGTATGAAATTTCCTCAGGTCAGGCTTTTTAAAGACATGGTACATTATCTGCTGGGAAGAGATAGGAAGAGAGAGGACAGGACCAGTAAAGAGGGAATGTCTTCCTTCCAGGCATTCGCCCTTGCGCTGGGCGGCCGTGTCGGCGTCGGTAATATTGCCGGCGTAGCAACAGCCATCTGCTTTGGCGGACCGGGAGCGGTATTTTGGATGTGGGTTATCGCCTTCATCGGTGCAGGAACTGCATTTTCTGAGTCCGCTCTGGCGCAGGTTTACAAGACCAGAATTGACGGCGAATATAAGGGCGGCCCTGCCTACTACATAGAAAGAGGAATGGGCGGAAACAAAGTTGCAAAGATCTTCGCCATTGTCTTTGCACTGGCGGCAATTTTGGCCAACGGTATTACAGGACCGACCATCCAGGCCTTCAATTTTGCTGACGCGGCGCACAATGCGTTCAACCTGAACCCATGGATCGGCGGCGCTGTGATGGCAGTCTGCGTTGCATTTGTCGCCTTCGGCGGCGCAAAGAGACTGGGCAGAGTGTCAGAACTGATCGTGCCTGTCATGGCGATCATCTATATCTTATTAGCACTGGTTATCCTGGGAATCAACTTCAAACAGATTCCGGAGATGTTCGGACTGATCTTTGGCTGTGCATTTAAGATGAACGCTCTTTATGGAGCCATCTGGGGCAGCACTGTCATGTGGGGCGTCAAGAGAGGTATCTATTCCAACGAGGCCGGCTACGGCTCAGGCGCTCACGCTGCAGCATCTGCGGAAGTTTCCCACCCTGCAAAACAGGGATTGGCACAGTCTTTCTCTGTATATGTAGACACCCTGTTCGTCTGCACAGCTACAGCGATCATGATTCTGTCCACCGGAATGTTCAACGTAAGCAACGAGGAAACTGGTGCAATGATTACAGAAGGACTTCCGGGGGTAAAGGCAGGTGTGGGCTATACGCAAGCGGCTATCGATTCTGTCTTCCCAGGCGTAGGCTCTGTATTCATCGCCATAGCGGTATTCTTCTTCGCATTCACTACGCTCTTATCCTTCGTGCTCTACACGGATGTGAACATCTCTTATGTGATGAAAAACAAGAGCGAAGGTGCAAGAAAAATCATGACCAACGTATTCAGGGCGATCATCGTCGTCATCGTTCTAATCGGAGCCACCAGATCTTCAGATGCTGCCTGGAACACGGCAGACATCGGAATCGGCATCATGTGCTGGATCAATTTCATCGCACTGTTGATTCTCTCTACAAAGGCAGTGAAGCTGCTCAAAGACTACGAGAGACAAAAACACTTAGGTCTGGATCCAGTATTTGAGCCGTCAGACTGCGGCATCAGAAATGCAGATCTCTGGACTGATATTGTAAAAGAAAAATACGCTGATCTGCTTGCCAAGAAACATCAGGTCGAAGGCAAAGCAAAGAAAAATGCTTAGAAATCTTAATTATATAGTATAGTGACAAAAAGCGGGCGCAATTCCAGGAAGCGCCCGCTTTTGCCTTTGCTTAGGGCAGCAGCAGCAGTTTTTCGTAAAATTCCAGCCCCGACAGCAGAACCGCCTCGCCAAAATCGAAGTTGTCGGTGTGGAGCGCCGTATCCACGCCCAGGCCAAGGAAAAAGAAGAATACGGGGCAGTGGCGGGCATAATAGGAAAAATCTTCACTGGTCATGGAGGGCTCTGCCAGAAGCTGCACTTCTTCCGCACAGTGGTTCATGACTAATTCAAAAAGGCTGGGTGTATTTAAGAGAGGGGGGTGCCCTTTTGAAAGACCAATCTCAAAGGTACAGCCCGTTGTTTTTTCAATATGTCCGGCGATTTCCTCCATGCGCTTTTTCATACGATCAAAGGTTTCCTCATCGAAGACGCGCAGGCTGCCTTTGAGGTAGGCAGAGGCGCTGATGGCGTTACAGACCGTACCGCTCTGCAAAATGCCGAATTTCAGCAGTCTGTAAACCCCTGCGGGAATTTCCTCTCGCTCCATTTTATAGGATGCCGTCAGGAATGCAGCTGCGGCATAGAGCGCGTCCTGCCCTTGACGGGCTTTGGCAATATGGGCGGAGCGGCCTTGAATTTTGACCTCGACTTCGCTGCTCCTTGCCATCATTGCCCCTGAACGAGCGCCAATGATTCCCGCTGGCAGGTCTGGCCACAGATGGCAGCCGAAGATGCGGACGACGTGATAGGCAGTGAGGATCTCACTTTTTAATATGGACTCTGCACCGCCTTCTGTCTCCTCAGCAGGCTGGAAAATCAGCATCACATTATAAGGCAGTGTCTCACCATTTTTCATGCGATTTTCCACGACTTCTGCCAATGTCAAAACCATGGCCATGTGGCCATCGTGGCCGCAGGCGTGCATCTTTCCCGGATGGCGCGAGGCGTAAGTCTTTGATGAACACTCTGAAATCGGCAGAGCGTCCATGTCTGCACGGAAGGCGACGGTTTCCATCCTTCCCAGGTCAAACCAGGCACAGACGGCGGAAGGAGATGGCTGTAAGAGGCGGCAGCTGTATTTTGCAAGCACCCCTTTGATGTAGTGGGTGGTTTCAGGCAAATCGAAGTCCAGCTCGGGAATTCTGTGAAGATCGCGCCTGTATTGTCTCAGTAGATCGAGCATAACGGTGCTCCTTTCGAATATTTGTTAAAAATTATAAACTAACACAAACGAAAAAGCAAATAATTGTTTTGTAACAACAAAAAAATCTTGACAGGGAAGAAATCTCGTGTTAATCTAGTTTTCAAGATAGAGGTCGCGGGAACGATGCCTCTGTGGGAGCCGACGGGCAACGATCACAGAGCGCAGCAATCTCGCCGAACTCTGCAGACAGGTATGCCTGCAGGGTGGGGTTATGGAGAATATCCATAACACTGTCTGCGAACTGCTTTTCAGAAATGAGTTGTTCGCAGGAGTGCTGTCGGAAAATTTGATTTGCTGCATTCTGTTTTAAGCGCTTTTGAAGAATGCATTGATATCGAGTTATCCATAGCAGGCCTTCGGGTCTGCTTTTTCTTTTGCTGGCAGAATCTTGCACTCCCTATCTAATCAGAGAAAAGGTAGGAAAGAAAGATGAATTTAAGTAATTTAAGAGGGTCCCTTGTCGCTCTCGTCACACCCTTTGATCAGGAGGGGAACCCGGACTTTCACTGTCTGGGCCAGCTGATCGACTGGCACCTTACAGCTGGAACAGATGGTATCGTCATCCTTGGTACCACGGGAGAGAGTTCCACCATGACACAGGAAGAGGATGATGCAGTCTGCAAGTTTACCGTAGAGCGGGTTTCGGGGAGGATTCCGGTTATCGCGGGCAGCGGTTCCAACTGTACCCAGTCTATGTTGGAACGAAGCCTGAAATTTCAGGAACTGGGTGCTGATGGTCTGCTCCTCATAGCGCCTTATTACAACAAAACCAATGAAGAGGGCATGGCGCGCCATTTTCTGACCATTGCTGATCAGGTGGAAATTCCCTGTATTTTATACAACGTACCAGGCAGAACGGGCTGCAGTATCCCCGTCGAAGTCGTCGAACGGCTTGCCAGACATCCGCGCATCTGCGGTATCAAAGAGGCTTCAGGAAATTTGGGTTATGCTATGGAAGTCGCCAGGCTTTTATCTGACGACTTTGTCATGTACAGTGGCAATGACGATATGACGGTGCCGTTGCTTTCTATCGGCGCTTCAGGGGTTATCTCTGTGCTGGCCAATATTCTGCCGACAGAAACCCATCGTATGGTCATGAGGTATTTAGAAGGGAATCCTGCCGGTGCAGCATCGATACAGCTTGGATATTTAGAATTGATTCACAATCTGTTTTCTGAGGTCAACCCGATTCCTGTGAAAACAGCCCTCTCCCTGATGGGAAAATGTGAATCTCATATGCGGCTGCCTCTATATGATATGAGTGAATCTGCCAGAAAAACACTGGCGGTTTCAATGAGAAAGGCGCAGCTGTTATGAAAATTCTCTTAATTGGAAATGGACAGATGGGAACCCTGATACGAAAGCTTGCGTTAGATCGGGGGATGGTGGTTGCGGACAGTTTCCACACAGAAACGATAGACCGACTAAAAGACTTTGATCAACCGGCAGACGTTTTGATTGACTTTTCTTCGCCACAGGCACTGCCTGCCATCGCAGATTACATACAGAGGACCAAAACACCTCTGGTCTGCGGCACCACAGGATATGATGAGGACGCAAGACAGCAGCTTGCTTTTCTGGCAACCTGTGCGCCGGTACTCTACAGTACCAATTTTTCTGCCGGAATCATCATAATAAGAAGGATTTTAAGGGAGTTTTCTGCATATCTATTAGATAATGGCTTTGAAGCGGAACTGATTGAGGCACACCACAGTCAGAAACAAGACGTCCCTAGCGGCACTGCAAAGACGCTGCTTTCGGAAATTGACCCAGAGAGAAGACTGCAGAGGGTGATCGGCAGGCGGCAGCAGGGCACCAGAGGGCGACAAGAAATTGGTATTCATTCTCTGCGAGGCGGAACAGAAGCGGGACGCCACAAGGTGATTTTTTTTGGTAAAGATGAGCAGATTGAGATTGCCCACAGTGCAGAAAGTCGGGAGATCTTCGCGCGAGGGGCGCTTCTGGGAGCAGAAAAACTGGTCAGGCAGGACAAAGGTCTTTACACCTTTGATCAACTCATATAAAGGAGGAGCACATGAACGCAAGTGAAATTATAAAATATATCAGTGAATCTGAGAAAAAGACGCCGGTTAGGGTGTATGTAAAATGGAAAGAGGGGGCATCTAGAGTAGCATTTCCAGGCTGCAGGCGCTTTGGCGCAGGGGACGAAATCATCTTCGGCGACTGGAAGGATGCGGCTCCAGTTCTTGCGGCGGCAGAGGATAAGATTGCCGATCTAGTCGTGGAGAACGATTGCCGGAACAGCGCGATTCCGCTGCTGGACATGAAGGAGATACCTGCTCGTATCGAGCCGGGGGCGGTCATCAGAGAGAGGGTTCATATCGGAAAGAATGCGGTCATCATGATGGGGGCGCTGATTAACATCGGGGCTTCCATTGGCGATAACACGATGATTGATATGGGTGCTATCCTGGGCGGCAGAGCGACTGTGGGGAAAAACTGCCACATCGGTGCAGGCAGCGTATTGGCAGGAGTCATAGAGCCGGCCAGTGCAGTACCTGTCATCATCGAGGACGACGTGATGATCGGTGCCAATGCCGTGGTCATTGAAGGGGTACGGGTGGCAAAAGGCAGCGTGGTGGCGGCAGGTTCAGTGGTCACCCGCGACGTTCCGGAAGGCGCGGTTGTTGCGGGGGTGCCGGCTAAGGTGCTGAAAATGAAGGACGAGAGCACAGTAGGAAAGACTGAGACTGTCGATGCTCTGAGAAAGCTGTAGTATCTTATGGACATGACGACTTTGCTCAAAAAACCGCTGCAGCATTTAAGCGGTAGCGGCATCAGAGAATTTGCACGTTTAGCACAAGAAAAAGAGGGCTGTATCAGTCTGACCCTAGGAGAACCGGACTTCAACACGCCGGCCAACATCAAGGGGGCACTGAAGAACGCCCTTGACGACAACTTGACTCATTATGCGCCTAATGCCGGATATGACAGTTTACGGAAGGCCATCGCCGATTTTGAACAACAAAAGGGGATTTTTTATAAACCGGAGGAGGTCATCGTCACCATTGGAGCGACAGAAGCACTCTTTACAGGTCTGTTTTCCATTCTTGCGCCAGGCGACGAGGTCATCGTGCCGGTGCCGGCCTTTAGCTTATATGAGTCCATTATAACTATGTGCGGTGGAAAAACAGTACGGCTGGATACGAGGGACAGTGGGTTTCAAATTGACTTAGACCAGCTGCAGGCTGCTTATTCCCCACGTACAAAAGCGATCATCCTCAACTCTCCCAATAACCCCACTGGTGCTGTTTATACAGAAGAAACTCTGGACTGCCTCCATGATTTTCTGAAAGATAAGCCTCTGTTTATCCTCTGTGATGAGGTGTATGGACAGCTGGCTTTTGAAGACTACAGGTCCTTTACTTCTTATGAAGATTTGAAAGATCGGCTCATCGTTGTGCAGAGTTTTTCAAAGCCTTACGCGATGACTGGCTTCCGAGCCGGCTATCTGCTGGCAGACAGGCCAGTAGTAGAGATACTGGAAAAAGTACATCAGTATAATGTGGTTTCCATTCCTTCTTTTGTGCAGGCCGCCTGTGAAGAAGCCTTGTCCTTTGACTCGGCGGATATGAGAGCTTCTTATCGACTCCGCACCCAATATGTCTGTGACAGGCTGGAAGAGATGGGCCTTGCGGTGAGACCGCCGGACGGGGGCTTTTACGTCTTTCCTTCCATTGCTGATTTCGGCATGTCGTCGGACGCTTTTTGCCGCAGACTGATTGAAGAAGAGGGGCTTGCGCTTACCCCAGGCAGTTGTTTTGATGGAGAAGGTTATGTGAGAATTTCTTGCTGCTACAGCCCAGCAGTGCTAGAAGCGGGCTTGAATCGTCTGGAAAGGTTTGTGATGAGCAGATTGTGCATATGAAGTCAAGAACACGCAGAATTGCAGAAAACCGAGTGGTTTGGACAATTGTCCCAGTCACTCGGTTTTGTTATTCTATGCATTGCCCGCGTTCTTCTTTACTCTACTTCGTGAAGCCGCTCTACGATGGACTTGTTCTGAGCCATTTTGATAGCCACGGCAGAGACGACTAGTGGAAGAATGATTACAAACAAAGAATAGCCTGCTCCGTAGAGAAGCGGAAAATTCCAATGAAGATACTTCACACCAGTCTGCCTAATGGCGTAGATGATCAGCCAACCCAGTCCGCCTCCTAGGGTCAGCGAAAAGAAGATGTTATAAATGGCCAAGGTCAGCCCTTCCCCCTGGATCATCTTGATCAATTGTCCCTTACCCATGCCGATGGACTGCAGCATAGCGAATTCCTGCCGTCTGGATATGACGCTGGTGATAATGGTATTGATCAGGTTGATGACGCTGAAGAGGATGATAAAGGCGCTGAGCCCCAGAAAGACTGTGGATAACTGCTCTGTAATCTGTGCATCTTCCTTCATTTGCTGGCGCAGGGTGTCGAGAACAAGTTTATCGTTCCCCTTAACTAATTGATTAAGCTGAGCCGTGACGTGTTTTTCTGTAGCGGGCCAATCGGTGGAAATCAGCAGTACGCGGTTGTAATTGAAGCCTTTATTGACCATATTCTTTATAGTATCATCGGGAACGACAAAGAAGCCAGCCAGACTGACGATGCGATAGGCTTCGTCGTCATTGTAAATATCGTTGTCCAATTCTCCTGCGATGGTAAAGGTGTCAGTATGCTCTTTCCTTCCATCAAACCATGTGATGTCGATGGGATCACCAACTTGAAAAGGCTTTCCTAAAACTTTTTCAGCGGTATTGTTGGACAACACATAGATTTTTTTCTCTTTTACCGCCTGGTCGTAACTTATCTTCTGATCGTCAGTAAGATACTTGTTGATGTATTTTGTTTCTTTTTTGGTAAAGGGTACGAAGCCGTCGCTGCGCTGATTGCTGCCATATCGGTAATCGATGTTAATTTTTTCCTGTGCCATGACTTTCTTCACTCCGTCGATGGCTTTTATGTCATGAATCAGATCAGCATTTAGAGGATTCTCTTTCTGCACGCCAGTCAGTCCTTCGGCATTGGCATTGATGGCGTTATCGGAAATCCAAACCTGATATTCGCTATATCTGTTGTAGCTCTGCTTGGAAAAGTCCAGCTTATCAAAAGAGGAGAGAAACGTTGCACCTGCCATAAAGACGATGCCGCTGATGCACAGGGATAACACCGTCATAATGAACTTTCTGCGGTCTCGTTTAATTCCCATCTTTGCAAGGCTGAAAGGTGTGATTTTGCGATGAAGCACTGCTGCCCGCCCTTTGAGCGGGGGCTCATAGCTGCTGGCCTTGGCTGCTTCGATGGGCGAGATGGCAGCGGCAATCTTCGCCGGCTTTTTGACAGAAACCATAATGGTCAGGAAATCAGCTGCCAGGGTTACGATGGCTACAGCAATGGTATTGCTCCAAAGCCAGCCGTGCGGCGCTATGAAGTAGCCGAATAAAGTTCCCAGGAGCAGCCCGCCTGGCGCGCCGATGAGAAACATGGTCATGCCTTCTCTGTGGACAATCTTCCTAATCTGCTTCGGCGTAGCACCAAGGGTACGGAGCTGTCCGAACTGGCGGATGCGGCTCATGACCGAAATATAGAAGATGCTGTAGATGACTACGATGCTGACGAAGAGAATAAAGAGAGCTATCAACACGACGGTCAAAATTTCCTGGATATTCTTTACTAGTGAAGTAGTAAATTTGTCATTCTCGTTGATATCAGGTCTCTCGACTCCATAGTCTGCGCCAATGGCAGTGATCGTTTGCAGAAAGTCGTCTTCGCTCATCCTCGTGGCGCCATCGATTTTGGCAGCGAGGGTATAGGGCTGATTTTTCAGCCAAGGTCCTTTTTCGGCGTAAGCCTTTGAGAACATAACAGGATACATGGTGGAAGAAGAACCGTTATCGCTGAATCCGCTGATGCGGAAAGTCTCTGTGGTACCGTCAAAGTTCCGAAGTTCCAGGCTGGTGCCAATTTGGGCAGCTTTGCCGAGGTGCTTCATATAGGCTTTATCGACAGCGACTTCATTGATTTTTTCAGGATAGCGGCCCTCGGATACCTTCTCAGCGTAGATAGTGCTTTTGACCTGCTCGACATAGAGCGGCTGGATAGTGTAATCGCCTGCTTCCACACGGATCCCGGATTTCACTGTTAAGGAATCCGTAATTCGCTCATCGGATTGCAGCTTCTCGACTTGAGAGTGGCTCAAATTCTCATAGAGAACATGTTGCATTTGAGCCAGTTGGTTTTTATCGGCTTGTCTGACACCGAAGACGAAGAGGGAGAGGCCACTGATCAGTGCTACGGAAAGAATAATGGTCAGCAACGTAAAGGTGTTGCGCATCTTGGCGCTCTTGAGACTTCTGGCTGCCATTTTTTTGACCAGATTGCTGTTATTGTTTTTGTTAAATACGTCTTTCATCCTGATCGCCTCCCTTACTGTACGATTGTGCCGTCTTCGATACGGACAATGCGATCGGCTAGTTGGGCGATTTCGTTGTTGTGAGTAATCATGACAATGGTCTGGTTGAAACGTTTGCTGGTGTTCTGCAGGAGACCGAGTACGTCTGCGCTGGTCTTGCTGTCCAGGTTTCCTGTAGGCTCATCGGCCAAAATCAGGGAAGGCTTTGTAATCAAAGCTCTGGCGATGGCCACGCGCTGCTGCTGACCGCCAGACAAATTAGCGGGCATTTCAGTCAGTTTATCAGTCAATCCCAGTAGATTGATGACTTCCTCGCAATAATCTTTGTCTACGGTACCACCGTCTAGATCTACTGGTACGACGATATTTTCGTAGACATTGAGAATAGGGATTAAGTTATAGTTTTGAAACACGAATCCGATGTTGCGTCTCCTGAATATGGTCAGTTCCTCATCATTCATCTGCGACAAATTCTGTTCACTGATGATTACCTCGCCGGAAGTTGGTATATCCAAACCGCCGCACATGTGCAGCAGAGTGGACTTTCCAGATCCAGAAGTGCCAACGACGGCCACGAATTCGCCTTCAGCTACAGAAAGAGTCACCCCATTCAGAGCCTTTGTGATATTTGGCTCACTGCCATAATACTTTTTTAAATCTTTTGTCTGTAAGATATTCATAATCAATACCGCCTTTCTTTTGATGGCTTCATTATAAAAGAGAAATCTCGCAGAAATATCACGCAATTCTTAAGACTCTTTTAATTTCTTTGGCAGATAGACGGAGAAGGTGGAGCCTTTCCCGGGCTGTGAACTGACGACGGTATAGCCGGATTGCAATGTGATAATCTTTCTGCACAGATAAAGCCCGATGCCGACACCTTCTGTATCGTGGACATCTTCTTCGCGATAAAATCGCTTCCAAATATCTGCTTGATGACGCTCAGGAATGCCCCTGCCTGTATCTGAGATTTCTATTTTAACGTACATTTCCTGGTCTAAAACCTTCACTGCAATGTGGCCGCCGTTGTTCGTATATTTGACGGCATTATCCAAGATATTAAAAAGAGCTTCAGCGGTCCATTTTCGATCGTGTGAGACGGACAAGTCTTCAGGACAATCCACCGCTACGTCAATTTTTTTCTTTTCCGCAGGCAAAAGGATGCCGCCCAGGGCTGAAGCCAAGGTGTCGTAGAGGGGCTGCTCTGTTTTGTTCAAGGTAATTACACCAGTTTCCAACCTGGAGGTTTTGATCATGGACTGCATCAGGAAGTCCAGTTTATCCAGTTGGCCGTCTGCGGTTTTCAAAAATTCTCTTCGCTGGCTGTCGGCCATTTCGTTACAGATCAGGGTGGAGTTGATCATCTTTAGGTTCGCAATAGGGGTTTTAACTTGATGAGAGATATCGGATATCAACGCCTGCAGCTCTGCACGCTCTTCTGCTATGCGGGCCTGGCTGTTGGTCATAATTTTGTATAACTTTACCATGCGGTAATGGATCTTATCGGATAGTGTATCCTGATTTTTGATTTCAATAGCTACCAAGCGGCCAGCGATTATATCGTCCATCTGCCGAATCATATCGTCGGCAAACTGAACAAAACGCTTGCGCAGCAGAAAAATCGTCAAACCGCTAGTCAGAAGGTATATGATTGCTGCAAATAAGTAACTCATTTTTTGAGACCTCCAATCCACATATAGCCCATCCCATATACTGTTTTGATATATTGAGCGCCATTCTTTTCAATTTTGCTGCGGATACGACTGATCGCAGAGGTCAATGCGTGCTCGTCAACAAAGTTTTCGTTGATGTCCCACAATTTTTCCAGTAGGATCTGTCTGGTCAGCACGATGCCTGTATTGGAAATCATCAGTTTGAGTATGCGATATTCCGTAGCGGTGAAAGCGATGGAAGTGCCTGTCAATGTAGTATTCATTTCAGAAAAGTTGATGCGCAGTACGCCGTCGTCATAGATTTCATCAGTAGAGCGGTGGGAGCTGCGGCACAGCAGGATCTCGATTTTTTTCAGTAGAACACTGATAGGGAAAGGTTTCGTCACATAATCATCGGCGCCCTGCTCGAAGCCGCAGAGCATGTCCTCCTCCATGTCCCGAGCCGTCAGAAAGATGACAGCAGGTGTAGAAGTTAGGTCTTTGATCTGTCTACAGAGGTCAAAACCGCTTCCGTCAGGCAGATTGACGTCCAGAATCGCCAGGTCAAATTGAATACTGGCAATTTTGCTTGCCGCTTCTCTTGCAGTGGTTACAGAGTGGACCTGATAATTGCAATTCGTCAGGTTGTAGCAGAGGGTTTTATTTAAAATCAGGTCATCTTCGACCAATAAAATTCTTTTCATGTCAAAATCTCCTTTAAGGGATAGTATCATGCGCATTCAGCTAAAAATAGAATCAGGACACATGATTCAAATGAACACACCATTGCAGCGAAGCCGCAAGATCCTCTGAATTTATGATACCATGACGATACCTTTGAAAATAGAATCGAGCGTCATGATTCAATGAACACTTCCTTACGGCAACGCTACAAAATCGTCTGCGTTTATTATACCATGACGATACCTTTCGAGTGTCATGATTCAATGAACGCTTCCTTACGGCAACACCGCAAAATCGTCTGCGTTTATTATACCATGAAAATGTCTTAGAATTCTCGCAGTCTAAAGAGAAACTGATGTATTGCTGTGCACAGATTTTTGCAGTCCGCAAAGGCAAGAGAAAAATGTTCCGCACATTTTATCCGGCGTGAGCAACTGCGGACTGCTTTGCCCCGAAAACTCGCCTTGTCAGTCCGCAAAGGCAAAGGCAAGAGAAAAATGTCCCGTACATTTTTTCCGGCGTGATCAACTGCGGACTGCCATAACCCGAAAACCCGCCTTGTCAGTCCGCAAAGGCAAAGGCGAGAGAAAAATGTCCCGCACATTTTATCTGGCGTGATCAATTGCGGACTGCTTTGCCCCGAAAACCCGCCTTGTCAGTCCGCAAAGGCAAATGCAAGAGAAAAATGTCCCGTACATTTTTTCCGGCGTGATCAACTGCGGACTGCCATAACCCGAAAACCCGCCTTGTCAGTCCGCAAA
>NZ_DBFWLQ010000002.1:0-710742 GCF_048465375.1 Emergencia sp.
AATTTCTTCATTTTAAGAATTCCTCCCTCTTTTTTGTTCGTTTTGTAAGATTATAGTTATGCGCTTTTTTGCACAAAACTTACAAATGAAATGATAGTTCACAATGATCTTAGGGGAAAGGCATAGAGGTGTTGGGGTTTTGATGTTTCTGATGTGGATTTAGGGGATTTTAATTGTAAAGGGAACCTGGAGGGAATGGGGCCATGGCTTTAGAGAATGTTCAAATTAGGTGCTATTTCCAGAAGATTTATGGTAAAATGGAGGTATATAACAAGCGTGTAGTAAATGAAAACGCCCAGGTGCGAAAGATAAGTGAACATGGAATCCCCGGGTCTTTCGCACCTCAATATGGTAGAATATGCTTAAAATGTAGGAATGAATCGTCACTTTAAAGACTTGGTTATATATATGGTTTCTGTATTTAGTGTATGATTCTCCCATGACTACCATATTTTGCGGTCGCATCCTCATGGATGCGTGGATTGAAATTTACAATGATCTTAGGGGTCGGGGGTGGATTTACATCAAGAAATTAAATTTTAAATTGTTTTGATGATGGTTAGTGCAAAAACAAGAAAAAGGCCAAGTGGGTATCCTTGACCTTTTCTCGCCATTAAAACCGCATAACTCTAGGTTGCATTTTAATAGAATTTTGGTGTTTTGCTTTGAACAAAGCAAATTGTAGATTGTGAGACCAGTTTAATGTCTGCAATCCACTATTACATTATACAGAAAAATCAAAAAAAAGTAAGCTAATGATTAAAAACGGAACATTTTGTTTACGTTTAACTACATCGATATGGGAAGAATTGTATTGGTGACAATGTAAAAGATTTATGTTAGAATAAATCTATTGATAGAAACTAGAAAGGAAAGAAAATATGAAAAAACTAATGGCGTTAGTATTATCAGTTGCAATGGTGATTTGTGCATTGCCAGCGACAATTTTTGCCGACGATACGGCAGCAACTGCAACTGACTTAAGCACAGCGACGATTGCCGCTATTGCAGACGTTACTTATACTGGTAAAGAAATTACACCAGAAGTGAAAGTGACATTGGACGGAAAAGAGGTAGCAGCAACAAACTATGATGTTGCATACGAAAGCAACACAAATGTTGGTGCAGCGAAGGTAACTATAACGGGAAAAGCTCCCGCTTATACCGGCAGCGCAACAAAGAACTTCAACATTGTAGAAAAAGCTTTCAGCAACGCAAATAAGCCGACGATCACGATTCCTACACAGCTGACAGGCGCAGAGGAAATTAAAGGCGTAAAGATTACTTGGAATGGTAATACCCTTGCAGAAGGCACTGACTTTACGATTGAGCAGCCTGCAGAAAAACTTACAGCAGGGACAGAAACTGCAGCAATTTCATTCAAAGGAAATTATGCAGGAACAATTACGCACCAGTTCAATGTAGTAACCAATGATTTCAGCAAAGCTGCTGTATATTTTGAGCAGATCAACCAGACATACACTTTTGATGGAACTGAGCAGAAACCTGCAATCAGAGTAGAACTTGGCGGCAAAACCCTTGTAGAGAATACGGATTATACTGTAGAATACATGAACAATGTGAACGCTGGAACTGCGAATATTGTTGTAACAGGAGCGGGCTCCTATGCGGGAACAAAAGGTGTTTCTTTTACTATTAATAAGGCAAAATTAGCAGATGCTATTTTGACGATTAGCCCAGATTCCTATGGCACTACAGGACAGCCTATCATGCCTACTTATACAGTAAAACTTGGAGGCTATGACCTAAAGGCGACAGACTATACAGCAAATGCAACAAATAATGTAAATACGGGTACTGCGACATTGACTTTGACTGCAACTGAAGCAGGCAACTTCACTGGGGCAATCAGCGGCACATTTACAATTGCAGGTAAAGACGTTTCAACATTAGACATCGCTTTAACTGGCGCTGACAATCTGAAGTATGACGGAACGGCAAAAACACCAGCGGTTGCTGTAAAAGATGGAGCTAAGACCCTTGTTCAGGGTACAGATTACACGGTTACCTATGAGAACAATGTAAACGCAGGTACTGGCAAGGCGATTGTGAAGGGGATTGGCACATATGCTGGCGAAAAGACTTTGGAGTTCAAGATCAAAGGTGCAGACAGCAAAGTGATTACTGGATATACTACTTATACAAGATACACGAACAGTGTTTCATTCAACCTCAATGCTAGAATTTCAACTGCAGAAGCAGGCGTTACTTTCAAGTACACTTCAGCTGATCCTGAGGTTGCAACTGTTGATGAAGATGGATATGTGACCATTGAAAATACAGGTGTTGCAAAGATTACTGTTGAAACTGTGGGAACAAAGACTTCTGATCCGGCATCAAAGGTAGTAACTGTGAAGGTGAAACCTGTAAAACCGGGCGTAGCCCTTTCAAAGCCTGCCAAGAAGCAGATCAAAGTACAGATTACAAAAGTAAAAGGTGCAACAAAATATGAAGTTAGATACGGCAGAAACGGTAAGTATTATTCTAAATACGTTAAACATATCGACAGCAAGTATACGAAGACTTCAACAACTTTGAAAAACCGCACGTCTGGAAAGACATACTATGTCAAAGTTCGCGCTATCAAAGTGTTGGATAATGGGGATACCTTAGTTGGTAATTGGTCCGCCAATAAAAAGATCAAAGCAAAATAACTTGCTACAAATTTCATAACAAAACAAGTAACGTGGCTGCTCCAAGGGAGCGGCCACTTTGCATATCTTCACAAAAATCTCATTTGCATTCGATGGAATCTTCAAGTTATAATGATATTGTAATTAAAGATAACAGTGATAGGAGAAAGATATGAAACACAAAAAATTGCTGGCAGTCTTGCTTGGAATCATGTTGGCTTTGACATTTACGGCATGTGGAAGCGACGATAAAGAACCCGGGCCGCTTTTAAATGAACTGAAAGAAGCAGAGTTTTATCAAGGGGAACTTACCACCGGGATGGTTGGTGATACGATGAAGAATTCCTTCTTCGAATGGAAAGTGAATTCCGTCAAGACAGAGACAGAACTGAGTGGAAAGTCTGCTGGTGCAGGCAAGAAATACGTAGTTGTCAATATTTCGGTGAAAAACACCACGAAAGAGTCTTTTGTAACAGGCAACTATGACTTCATTGGATACATGGAAGCATCAGAAGACGGACATTTGGACACAGCTGACAGCTTTTACGACGATATGTACCCAGATGAAACCGACCTGGCAGCGGGCAAGACTTTGACAGGGGATATCGTGTTCCTTGTAGACGAAGATGTGGACGAGATTGTCATGGACTATATGGAGTTTTACGGTGACGAGAGCATAGGCAATACCAACTGGGTAGATCTCAAATTATAACTAAATTTTTAGTCTTTCAGGCCGGGCTCTTTGCACCGGCTTGAAAGATTTTATCTTTGCTGCGAGAAAGGGTAAATTTACCCTTGCAAATGACAATAAAATAGTATAAAATAATTGGAAACATGAGACGGCACGCGCTATAAAAAGCCGTCTATTTTCATAAGTAATTTGTATTTCAATATTATTTTTAGGAGAGGAGAACAACACATGGCCCACTATTTTAATGAACCATCAAGAACTTTCAACGAGTATCTGTTAGTACCAGGCTATTCATCAAAAGACTGCAGAATTGAGAATGTCAGCCTGAAAACCCCTATTGTAAAATATAAGAAGGGTGAAGAACCCAAGATTACAGCAAATATTCCACTGGTTTCAGCAGTGATGCAGGCCGTATCAGACGATAAGATGGCAGTAGCACTTGCAAAAGAAGGTGGAATTTCTTTTATATTCGGTTCACAGAGCGTGGAAAACCAGGTCGAGATGGTGAAACGCGTAAAGTCCTACAAGGCTGGATTTGTTAAGAGCGACACCAACCTGAGACCGGATCAGACTTTGACGGATGTATTAGAACTGAAAGCCAGGACAGGCCATTCCACCATTGCGGTAACAGAGGATGGAACAGCAGAAGGCCGAATCCTCGGTCTGGTAACCAGCAGGGACTATCGTGTCAGCAGAATGGATCCAGACACGAAGATCAGTGAATTTATGACGCCTTTTGAGAAGTTGATTTACGCAAAGGAAGGCTGCACCCTGAGCGAAGCCAACGATATCCTTTGGGATAATAAGCTTAATGCAGTACCTGTCATCGATGATAACCAGAGACTGACTCATTTTGTATTCAGAAAAGACTACGACAATCACAAATCAAATCCTAATGAACTTCTCGATTCTCACAAGAGATATGTGGTAGGCGCAGGTGTCAATACTCGCGACTACGAAGAGAGAATCCCGGCTCTCGTTGAGGCAGGTGCCGACGTACTCTGTATCGACTCTTCTGAAGGATATTCTGAGTGGCAGCTGGATACAATCAAATGGGTGAGAGAAAGATACGGCGACACTGTCAAAATCGGAGCAGGTAACGTCGTAGATAAAGACGGCTTTAATTTCCTTGCAGAAGCAGGCGCTGACTTTGTTAAAATCGGTATCGGCGGCGGTTCCATCTGCATCACGAGGGAGCAGAAAGGCATCGGCCGCGGTCAGGCTTCCGCAGTGATCGAAGTGGCAGAAGCGAGAGACGAATATTTCAAGAAAACGGGCGTTTACGTGCCAATCTGTTCTGACGGCGGCATCGTTTACGATTACCATATGACCCTGGCGCTGGCCATGGGGGCGGACTTTATCATGCTGGGCAGATATTTCGCCAGATTTGATGAATCACCTACAAACAAATTGAACATCAACGGAAATTACGTCAAAGAGTACTGGGGCGAAGGTTCCAACCGTGCTCGCAACTGGCAGAGATACGACCTGGGCGGTGACGCCAAGATGAAATTTGAAGAGGGTGTCGATTCCTACGTTCCGTACGCCGGTTCACTTCACGACAATGTAAACCTCTCTCTGAACAAAGTGAAAGCAACCATGTGCAACTGCGGCGTTCTCTCTATTCAGGAACTGCAGAAAGACGCCAAGCTGACGTTGGTATCTGCAACTTCTATCGTAGAGGGCGGAGCACATGATGTTATTCTTCGTGACAGCAGTCAGAACGCAATCAGATAGCACCCAAAATTGCCTGTAACGGTGTTTGGCTTCAGCTGTGCACTCCCCACGTGCGTACAAGTACGCTCTGGGGCGCACAGCTTTGCCGTCTTGTTACAAACAATTTGTGGGCACTATCCGTATATATAGAAACTAATTTAACATAGGGAGTGTGTATGAATAAAGAATTGATTATTGTTTTGGACTTTGGAGGTCAGTATAATCAGCTGATTGCGCGCCGTGTGCGCGAATGCGGCGTTTACTGTGAAGTTCAGCCTTATACAATGTCGATTGACGATATAAAGAAAAAGAACCCGAAAGGGATCATTTTAACTGGTGGACCGAACAGTGTCTACGATATGGCATCACCGCATTATGACAAAGCGTTGTTCCAGTGCGGGATTCCAATTCTGGGTATTTGTTATGGTGCGCAGCTGATGGCCTGGAGTTTGGGCGGTCAGGTAAAGACTGCACCAGTGAGTGAGTACGGCAAAACGGAAGTAACCGTTGCCAGCAGGAAGACTTTGATGAAGGATGTCCCTGACACGACCATCGCCTGGATGAGTCACACAGACTACATCGAAAAAGTTCCTGAAGGCTTTGAAATCACGGCACACACACCAGTGTGTCCAGTGGCGGCTTTTGAGTGCGATGAGTTGAAACTCTATGCTACGCAGTTCCACCCTGAAGTGGAGCATTCTCGTCAGGGAAAGGAAATCCTGTCGGCCTTTGTCTATGGCCCGTGTGGGTGCAAGGGTGACTGGCAGATGGATTCTTTTGTCGAGGCAACGATCAAAGAAATCCGCGACAAAGTGGGCGACGGCAAGGTTTTGTGCGCCCTTTCGGGCGGTGTGGATTCTTCTGTTGCAGCTGTGCTTTTGTCAAAAGCCGTTGGCAAGCAGTTAACCTGCGTGTTTGTCGATCACGGTCTCCTGCGTAAAAACGAGGGAGATGAAGTGGAAGCTGTCTTCGGCCCTGAGGGCGCTTATGACTTGAACTTCATCCGCGTCAATGCACAACAGCGTTTTTACGATAAGCTGGCAGGCGTTACGGAGCCTGAAGAAAAGAGAAAAATCATTGGCGAGGAATTTATCCGCGTCTTTGAGGAGGAAGCGCAGAAAATCGGTGCGGTGGATTACCTGGTTCAGGGTACGATCTATCCCGACGTCATTGAGAGCGGACTGGGCGATTCTTCTGTAATCAAATCCCACCACAATGTGGGTGGTCTTCCTGACTATGTGGATTTCAAGGAGATCATTGAGCCGCTTCGCATGTTGTTCAAGGACGAAGTGCGTAAAGCCGGTTTGGAGCTTGGTATTCCGGAGTATCTGGTATTCCGCCAGCCATTTCCGGGTCCTGGTCTTGGCATCCGTATTATCGGTGAAGTTACTGAAGAAAAGGTCAAAATCGTGCAGGATGCAGATTTCATCTATCGTGAAGAAATCGCAGCCGCTGGTCTTGATAAGGAAGTCAATCAGTACTTTGCAGCGCTGACCAACATGCGTTCCGTGGGCGTTATGGGCGATTTTAGAACCTATGATTATGCTGTGGCGCTAAGAGCAGTGACCACTAATGATTTCATGACCGCAGAAGCAGCAAAGCTTCCGTGGGAACTGATCGAAAAGGTGACCACTAGGATCATTAACGAAGTGGATCATGTCAATAGAGTGTTCTATGATTGCACAGGAAAACCACCAGGAACTATAGAGTGGGAATAATGTCGGAGGCTGAAAAAAGCCAGTAATACCGGGCTTTTTCAGCGCCTAACCCCCGCTGTGGCAACGATTTGGCAACACTTTTCATGATTCCATCAAAAATGGACTATCTGATTTTGAAAATCAGATAGTCCATTTTTTGTTATTTATCAGACTTTAGGCCCTCTATCAGCATATCACCCAAAGCCTGTGAGGGAACCTTGGCCCACCGCTGTGTGGTGTCAAATTCGGGGTAGTGATAGCGCCACTGGTCGTATTCCTCCTTGGTGATTTCCCCGGCCTCCAGCTTGGCGGCCTGTTCTCTCCAGGCGGTCAGCATTTTCATCATGTCGTCATAGGTGCGTCCCCTGGACTTGTCCAGCCGCAGACAGATTTCACCGTCTGCCTCGCTGACTTTGAGGCCCCGCAAATCTTCAAGGGCAAAAAGTGTGTGCATAAGCCCGATGTCGCTGTCTATGTCAGGAACGTCAAGCGCCTGGGGCGATACGTCCAGCGTGTGGGCCAGGGCGGAGGTCAAGTCGGCCTTGGGTGTCCGGGTGCCGGATTCATACTGCGCCATGCGGACATCGGCGGTCTTTTCTGGAAAGCCCACCGTCATACCAAGATATTTCTGTGTCATGCCCCGCAGGTTGCGGAGGAACCGTATCCTCTCACCAATCGCCATACCAGCCAACTCCCATCTGTTTTCTTGTCGAAATCAGTATAGCATATCTGTTTAAGGATAGTCAAGCAGAACTTAAACAAAAAAGATAAATATTTTCCTGCAAACCCCTTGACTAAAACAAATAGGTTTAGTATAATGCGAATAAGAAGTTAAACAAATATGATTAACTTCGGAAAGGAGGTCTAACATGAGCGACACCTTTATGCGAGTAGACGACGTGGCGGCAGAGTTGGGCGTGTCCAAGTCCTACGCTTACAAAATCGTCCAAAAACTGAACGCAGAACTGAAAGGCATGGGCTATCTAACCGTAGCAGGCCGGGTCAACAAAAGGTATTTCATGGAAAAGGTCTGCTACGGCGGACGGGACAAAACAGAAAGGAAGTGATTCAAATGGCGGTCTATAAGGAAGAAAAAACCAACACATGGCGGGTCATCTACCGATACACCGACTGGAAAGGGGAGCGCAAGCAATCCCAAAAGCGGGGCTTCACCACCAAGCGGGAGGCCCTGGCGTGGGAGCGGGAACAGGAGCATAGGGCCACTGCCGACCTGGATATGACCTTTGAGAGCTTTGTGGCGCTCTACACAACGGATATGCAAAGCCGGGTCAAGGAGAACACCTGGGGAACCAAGGAGCATATTATCCGTACCAAGCTGCTCCCCTACTTTGGCAAGCGGAAGATGGCGGAAATCCAGTCCAAGGAAATCATGGCGTGGCAGAACGAGATGATAAACTTCCGGGACGAGAGCGGCAAGCCCTATTCCCCGGTCTATCTCAAAACCCTACATAATCAGCTGAGCGCCATTTTCAACCATGCTGTCAAGTATTACAACTTAAAGACAAACCCCGCCGCCAAGGTGGGCAACATGGGCAAGGCCAAGGGGCGGGAAATGCTGTTCTGGACAAAGGACGAATACCAAAAGTTTTCCGATGTGATGATGGACAAGCCCCTGTCCTACTACGCCTTTGAAATGCTCTACTGGTGCGGTATCCGGGAGGGGGAACTGCTGGCCCTCACCCCGGCGGACTTCGATTTTGAGCGGGGTGCGGTTTCCATCTCAAAATCCTACCAGCGGCTAAAGGGCCGGGACGTTATCACCGACCCCAAGACACCCAAAAGCAACCGGGTCATCAAAATGCCCAACTTCCTGTGTGAAGAAATGCAGGACTTCATCAAGAGCATTTATGGAGCCGAACCGACTGACCGTATCTTCCCAGTGACGAAATCTTATCTTCACAGGGAGATGGACAGGGGCGCAAAGGAAACCGGGCTAAAGCGTATCAGAATACACGACTTACGTCACAGCCACATTTCTTTGCTGATAGATATGGGCTTTTCGGCTATCGCCATAGCCGACCGGGTAGGCCATGAGAGTATCGACATCACATATAACTACGCCCACCTGTTCCCGACCCGGCAGACGGAGATGGCGGAAAAATTAGACTGTCTACGGACAGAGGAAGGAGAATAACCATGTCACTCAAAAACAGGGACAACAAAAACCGCTGGCGCAACAAAACGGTTGCGTTCCGGGTGTCGCCGGAGGAAGATGAACAGATTGAAGCTGCGGTGCGGCTCTCCGGGCTGACCAAGCAGGACTACATCACCCGGCGGCTCCTGTGCCGGGATGTGGTGGTACAGGGCAATCCCAGGGTATATAAGGCCCTGCGGAACGAGATGGCCGCCGTCCTGGAGGAACTGCGGCGCATTGAGGCCGGGGGCGGTGTGGATGATGAACTGATGGACACCATCGAACTGATCGCCGCCATCATGGGCGGTATGGGGGAGGACTGATAGATTGATGGAAGATAAGAAAATGAAAACGACTGCCCCGGTTCCATCTGTTGGCGCAGATGGGGGACAGCCGCTCATACAAAAACCTACACCGAGTATAACAGAGGATTGTGCCGAAAACAATCCCCAGGAGAAAGATTTGGACGAAGTGCTGCGGCAAATGCAGAGATTCAGCGACCCGGCGTATCTGCCCACCATTTCCATGAACGACCTTTACGAGAACGTGTACCAGAGCAGGCCGCCGGTCATCGACGGCTTGCTCTACCCTGGGGCCTATCTGTTTGTAGGAGCGCCCAAGGTGGGCAAGTCCTTTCTCATGGCCCAGCTTGCCTACCATGTCGGCGCTGGCCTCCCCCTGTGGGGCTACCCGGTCCATCAAGGGACTGTCCTCTATCTGGCGCTGGAGGACGACCATCGGCGCTTACAGGAACGGCTTTACCGAATGTTCGGGACAGACGGCACCGATAACCTTTATTTTTCCATTTATGCCAAACAGCTTGGTGGGGGCCTGGAGGAACAGTTAAAGAGGTTTGTCCAGGAACACCCGGACACCCGGCTTATCATCATTGATACTCTGCAAAAAATCCGGGAGGCTGGCGGCGACAAGTACAGCTATGGAAACGACTATGACATCATCGGGAAACTGAAACAGTTTGCCGACCAGATGGGCATTTGCCTCCTGCTGGTACATCATACACGCAAACAACAAGCCGATGATAAGTTTGACATGATTTCCGGCACCAACGGCCTGTTAGGGGCGGCAGATGGGGCATTTCTGCTCCAAAAGGAAAAGCGGACGGACAGGGGTGCTACCTTGGAACTGTCCGGGCGCGACCAACAAGACCAACGGCTCCATCTGAACCGGGACATGGAGCGGCTGGTGTGGGAACTGGAACGGGCCGAAACGGAACTTTGGAAAGCGCCGCCCGACCCGGTACTGGAGGCTGTGGCGGCTCTGGTGACAGCGGACAGGTCAACGTGGACAGGGACGGCCACCGAACTTGTCCAGGCCCTCCAACTGGATATAAAGCCCAACACGCTCACCATGCGGCTGAATGTGAACGCTGGGCGGCTCCTGGAGGAATACAATCTCCAGTATGAGAGCAGCCGCAACCGTACCGGGCGGCAGGTCAAGCTGTCCCTCATTCCAAAGGAGGCGTGACGATGGTGACGGTTGTGACGATGATTTTGAGTGTGGGTGCGGTACTGAAAAGACCGTCACCATCGTCACAACCGTCACAGGGAGCGAGGTCGGTAGTCAAGGGGGCATACCTGCGGGTGGAGATTGCCGCAAGGCAATACAACCCGAACCCCTTGACTTCCGGCCTACGGAACACACTTACCGGGTGGAGGGAAAGGCTGTGGCCTTTCCCTCCTGCCCAACGGCGAGTGATAAAGTTTAGGCGGGGTGCAGGGTGCCCTTTTCAAAGGGCGGCCCTGCTGGGGAGGCAACCGCAGTTGCCGGGGCAAAGCCCCCTCCACCCCGTAGGGCGCAAGGGCGCTTTTGATACGAAGTGTCAAAAGTGCTTTTGCGTTACTTTCGCAGAAAGTAACAAAGGCCGCCGATAAAGCGGCGAGAGGAACGGATTGGAAAGGAGCGTGAAAAGCCTTTGCGTAGGACTATCAGCGGCATGGTGGGCAGAGGGTCGCTGACCCACAACAACCGGAACTTTATCGCAGAAAACATCGACCGCACCAGGACGGGGGACAACATTACCTATTGCCATGAGGACTTGAAACAGGTCTATCAAGAACTGTTTGGGGCGGCACTGGAGCGATACAACGACAAGCAGAAACGGAGCGACAGAAAGATTACTGACTACTACGAGCATATCCGTACCGGGAAACAGGAAAAGTTGTTCTATGAGGTCATATTCCAGATTGGGAATGTCAAAGATACCGCCGTTGGGACAGACGAGGCAAAACAGGCCAAGACGGTGCTGGACGAGTTTATGAAAGGGTTTGGGGAGCGCAACCCACAACTGCGGGTGTTCTCCGCTCACCTCCACATGGACGAGGCCACCCCCCACCTACATATTGATTTCGTCCCTTTTATCACCGAGAGCAAGCGGGGGCTTGACACCAGGGTGTCCATGAAAAAGGCGCTGGCGGCCCAAGGCTTCGAGGGTGGCACCAGAGGGGCCACGGAGTTGAATGAGTGGATAAACGCCGAAAAGAAAGTGCTGGCCCAGGTCATGGAGCGGCATGGTATCGAATGGGAGCAGCTTGGCTCCCACAAAGAGCATCTATCGGTACTGGACTTTAAGAAACAGGAGCGACAAGCGGAGGTCAAGGAACTGGAACAATCTATATCCAGACTGAAAAAGAAACAGTTGGATATAGCGGCGGTGGAGCAAATCGAGGCAAAAAATGTCCCTCTTTCCAGCAAAGTAATGATTGACCGAGAGGACTACCAAAATCTGATGACAGCGGCGCAAAAGTATGTTGTACAAGAGAAAAAGACCGGCAGGCTGGAACGGCTGCTCAAGGCCGCTGAAAAGACCATAGCCGACCTAAAGACAAAGTTGTCGGAGGTCATGCGGGAGCGTGACGAGCTGCGTTCTGTCCGAGGTTTTTTGAGTATGGGGGCGCTGGAAAAAGAAAACAGGGACTTGCGCCAGCGAGTCAAGCAGTATCAATCCATCATGGAGCAGCATGGCCTATCCCACTTGTTCGGGAAACGAAAAGACCAGCGGCAATCAAAGGAGGTGCGCTAACCGCCTTGTAGACGCTTAGAGGCTCGTTTGAGGGGTCAGAGGGAAAGTATATAGGTCCCCTCTGGAAAGTAACCGAAAAGCCGCATGGATAGAGACTTTTTCAGCCCCTAACTGTCCACAAACCAGCATTGGCCCAGGAGAGGAAAGGAACATTCCACCCTCTCCTGGGCATTTTTTTGCAAATGGGGGTTGACAATTTAGATGTTTCTGCATATACTAATCATATCAAAAGATTTTGATTTGAGGTAATAGCATGGAAACATATCAAGAGAATGCAAAAGTGTTTAAGGCACTGTGTGACCCCAAGCGCCTTGCCATTTTGGAACAGCTACGCAGTGGAGAAAAATGCGCCTGCGTTCTGCAAGAACCGATGGACTTAACGCAGTCGGGCCTTTCCTATCACATGAAGATACTTTGCGATTCCGGCCTTGTGGCAAGCCGTCAAGAGGGCAAATGGACACATTACCGATTGAACGAGGCTGGGAGGGAAAGGGCTGTAAAGCTACTGCTGGCCCTTACCACGCCGACCACGGAGCAAGCGGACGGTTGTCTTTCCAGCGGCAGATAAACGCCATCAGAAGAGATGGCGTTTATCTAAACACAAAACATCAAAATTTTTTGATATGTTGTCCAACAAAATGAAAGTGAGGTTTCTTTATGGGCGTATGGGAGTTTATCCAAGACCAAGTTTTGGGCATGAAGTGGTTGAATGAGTTGATTGGCAACGTCCTCTCTATGCTGGGGGTGGATATAGCTGGTCGTGTAGGCGGCAGCGTTCAATTTTTTATTTACGATGTGCTGAAAATCACGGTGCTACTCTGCTTTTTGATTTTTGCCATTTCCTACATTCAAAGTTATTTTCCGCCGGAGCGGAGCAAGCGTATTTTGGGACGGTTCCACGGGATTTGGGCCAATATCGTGTCCGCCCTGCTGGGGACGGTGACGCCTTTCTGTTCCTGCTCGTCTATCCCCCTGTTTATTGGCTTTACCAGTGCGGGGCTGCCCTTGGGCGTGACGTTCTCTTTTTTGATTTCTTCTCCGATGGTAGACTTGGGAAGTCTTGTTCTGCTTATGAGTATCTTTGGGGCAAAAGTCGCAATTATCTATGTGGTGGTCGGACTTATCATCGCCGTAATAGGCGGTACAATCATTGAAAAGTTGCATATGGAAAAACACGTTGAAAGTTTTATCATGTCGGCGGGCGGGGTAGATATTGAATCGCCCGATCTGACCCGGCGGGAGCGTGTGATATATGCGAAAGAACAAATGCTAGGGACATTCAAAAAGGTGTTTCCTTATATCCTCGTCGGCGTCGGCATTGGGGCGCTCATTCACAACTGGATTCCCGAAAGCTGGATTGAGGCTGTTTTAGGCAGCAACAACCCATTTGGCGTTATTCTGGCTACACTGGTAGGCGTTCCCATGTATGCGGACATTTTTGGCACAATCCCAGTGGCGGAGGCTCTGCTATCCAAAGGAGCGCAGCTTGGCACAATCCTGTCCTTTATGATGGCGGTCACTACCCTGTCCCTGCCGTCCATGATTATGCTCCGAAAGGCCGTCAAGCCCAAACTGCTGGCCCTGTTCATTGGCATTTGTACGGTAGGAATCATTATCGTGGGCTACCTGTTTAATGCGTTCCAATTCATGTTGATATAATTTTTAGGAGGATTTGATTATGGGACTGTTCGGAAAGAAGAAAGAAGAAACTGCGTCTTGCTGCTGCGGGGGCAACTGCACCCCGGAAACTATGGCCAAGGCAGAGGCGGCCAAGGCCGCCACAGGAATCAAGGTGCTGGGTTCCGGCTGTGCCAAGTGTAACGCGCTGGAGGAGGCCACCCGCGCCGCCCTTGTGGAGTTGGGCATGGATACCACTATCGACCATGTGACGGACTTCACACAGATTGCCGCCTATGGGGTGATGACCACCCCGGCTCTGGTGGTGGACGGCAAGGTGGTGTCCTATGGCAAGGTGCTGAAAAAGGACGAGGCAAAGGCCCTTATCCAAAAGGCCAGGGGGTAACATATGGGACAAAAAACCAAAGTGGCATTTGTCTGTGTTCACAATTCCTGCCGTAGTCAGATTGCGGAGGCTCTTGGCAAGCTGCTGGCCTCCGATGTGTTTGACAGCTACTCGGCGGGGACGGAGACAAAGCCGCAGATCAATCAAGATGCAGTACGGTTGATGAAACAGCTTTATAGCGTTGACATGGGACAAACACAACACAGCAAACTGCTGGCCGACATTCCCCCTGTGGATATAGTGATAACGATGGGGTGTAATGTAGAGTGTCCTTATCTGCCCTGCAAGCGCCGGGAGGACTGGGGTCTGGACGACCCAACAGGCAAAAGTGACACTGAATTTATAGCGGTTATTCAAAGCATTGAACAACATATTTTGCACTTGAAACAGACTTTGATGTGATTGCCAAACCTCGGCACTCATGCTATAATCAAGCTACACACCAGACAGCTTTCCGGTAAAACTGCGGCAACAAAATGGCAACAGAAAATTGGATAGCCCATCATTTATGGGGAATGGAAAGAACTAAAATAATTTGTGCTAAATCGTCCTAACAGAATTGTTTAAGAAACATCTGTTAAGAGCGAGTTTGAATAGTTACACCTAAGCTGTAGAGCCCTTAGATAAAGGGTTTTACAGCTTTTTTTCAAAATTGCATTGTCATTACATTATTTTATTTGATTTCTCTGTGATAGATAGCGGGATATTGCTTATGAGAGTAATTTGCAAGGCCATATGTCGACTGTGGAAAGATGCAAAGCTAATTCAGATTCTAAAATAGAAAATAATGAACGACTGATACTGCTTAATATGTTATTAAGGTGTAGAGTATGAAATATGTCTATTGAAAAATTATTTAAATTTAGATAAAATATATCGTGAATATATAAAATAGGCTAGGATATTGATAGGAGGTAGAATTAATGATTGACAGAATCCTATTAGAGTATAAAAAAAATATTTTTTGGAACGAATTAAATGAATCAGATAAAGAAGAAACAAAATGGCAGACTTTTAAACATAATGCGATGTTTATGCCAGAATATACAGTACTTGGCATTATAATGATTATTTTTGAAGTAATCGCATTAGCTTTGCTTATTTTGAGTAGAATCAACGCCTATAGTATACTTCAATTGGCTGTGATTAGTTATTTATTGTTAACTATTATCATTAGTAATAAGGTAAGGGCGCAGCAAATTACAGATCATCAATATGAGCGAACATATAGTTATGCGCTGGTATTGAAGGAATATCTAGGTAAAGAATATAAGATAAGTGACAAAGACGATTATAGACTGATTTTATCAAGTGTACATGATATGCGAACTGCTGAATCAGATGTATATTTGGCCACACAACCATGCATTACTGTATTAATTGCATTAGTAAGTGCATTTTTAGGAGGAATGTATGGTAAGGCTAATGATACGAAAGAAATATCACTTATTTTTTTTCTTTCATTAGCTGTAACAATAATTTTTATTGGAATTGGATTCTTTATTTTTGGAATGAAGAAAGCTTCAAAAAATAGAATAGCAATGTTATCATTGGAAAATGCGCTTCTAATATTAGCGTAGGGGTTGAAAGATATTCTCAAAGTCCTAAGTATCATAACTGTAAACAAAGATATAAACAACAGAAGAAAGCGATTAGTAAGAAAATACAAAAGAAAAATCAACGCAGAACATAACAGCTCAGAATTCTATGTCAGATGAAATTAAAGAGTTGCTAATAGATAGGTCTATTTGAGGGAAAGAGAAATACATGAAGGAACGAATAGAAGAATTAGAAAAAATTTTTGAAGCGGCTAATGAGCGATTTTTAATAAATAATACAATGCTTTTTGAAACTAGAGTATCAGAAAGAACATTTTGCGGCGCACTAATGATGGAACTAAAGAATATTATTGCTTCTACGAAATTTTCGGATTATTATGTAGATGTTGAATATAATCGTAACATCGGCGGTAAGGTTAAAACAATAAAAAAGACTATTAAAGGATTAGATCAACAGATAGTCACGATTAATTGCGATTTAATTGTACATAGTAGAGGATTGAATATGTGCCATGATAATCTAATTGCATTAGAAATGAAGAAATCAACAGGAAGAAAATGCGATAAAGAAAATGATAGAATAAGATTAGAATGTCTTACTAAAAGCCCTGATCAAGAGGTTTGGAGTTATGACGGAAAAACATTACCGGAATATGTATGCGGGTATGATTTAGGAATATATTATGAGATTAATTTTAATCGTAATACTATATTAATAGAGTACTATCAAAAAGGTGAGTGCTATCGACAATACAAGTGCTGTATTAGCAAATAATGCTATTCGAAAAGACGGTAATTTAAGGATGCTATACAAATGCTGACTTGTGAAATAGATTTTTTGACTAATATATATTTTATTTAATATAAAATCTCTTTGATATAATCAAAATAGTCAACAACATCATGTTTAATTGTTCTTTTAACATGTGATGGTAATGTATCATTAGTTTTCTCTTCAATTTTTAAAGAGTTGTAACTTAAAGGTGTTTCCTGTAGTTCGAGTTGGTCATTATCCAGCTTTGATAATATTTCTTTAATTTCTTCTTCCAAATTAAAGAAAAAATAATTATCTCTTAGATTTTCTTCTAAAATCAATTTTTTCTTTAATTCATACCACAACATGTATTCCTCTTTAGTCCTTGGATTATCAAACTTCGTATGGCATTTCGGACATACTGCAAGAACATTGTTCAAACTATTTACATCACTATCAAGCCTTGGTGATTCTTTTAATTCTTCTTTTTGCTCACTGGTAGGATTCAAGGGGTATATATGTGCAATTTCAAATAACTTGTATATCTTACCATTTTTAAAGTAAGTTAGTTTTTCATTACACAAAGGACAATAACCGTCTACTTCATTGAAAAGTAATAATTTTTCATTGTCTGTATAACTCTTTCTTTTATCTTCCATAAGACTCACCTCTCATAATAATTATATCATGTATAAGATACACAATAAAGATTTATTATTTTGACACTTCACAGAAGTTCTTAAAATAGAGCATTAATTTTTTTATAAGTAGTACAAACTATTTCAATATCTGTTATCACGAGGAAGTATGGATTTTAAACTGAAATTCGCATGGAAGCTACTCATATTAATGAAATGCAGCACATTTCTCCGTAAAGATAACCGTTACATAAAATAAAAAATTAGGAGTTATATATGAGCAGCAAGTACAAGCTAAAAACGCAGCCCACGGATCGCAGTCCTTTGCAAGTAATTTCAATGATCCTAAGCGAAAAAAAGCAAGCGGATGCAAAAATTTTACTTGATATATTTGAGAAAAGTACGGGTGAGTCGCCCGTAGTGTGGGGAGAAAAATTTATCGGGTATGGAACCTACAGATATACCTGTACTTCCGGATACAGCGGTGAAATCTACGCAACAGGGTTCTCTGTCACAAAGAAACAAATAACGCTGCATATCTATCTGGATGAACCAGAGCTTCAAGATTACTTACAGCGCCTGGGCAAAACTACTTCGGGTAAGAGCTGTGTCTATATAAACAAACTTACAGACATTGATACCGCTGTTTTGACAGAAATGATTGGCAGTGCAGTAAAGTACGTGAGGGAACTTTCGGACAACGATTCGAAAAAATCGACAAGTAAAACGGATTGACAAAGAGCAGGTTTACCAAAATATATCAAAGAAAGAAACTGACCGAAAAGAGTTTATTTTCCAGAGGTCAGTTTTTTTATGTCCACTCTAAATAATATTGGCAGCCTTTGTACAGATATTTTAAATATCTATGGTGAAAAGCTGGCACAGATGATAAGATGTATATAGATTATTACAAGAAAGAGGAGAGCGAACATGAACAGAGGAATTACCCGCCGCGAGCGTGAAGTGACGGACAGAAACGAAATCATCGAAATTTTGGACAAGTGCAAAATTGTACATCTAGGTCTTATCGACGAGGATATGCCCTATGTGGTGCCGATGAACTACGGCTATACCATGGAAGAGGGCCAGCTGACCCTGTACATGCACGGAGCGACGAAGGGCCGCAAGACTGACCTGATCAGAACCAATCCCAATGTTTTCTTTGAGATGGAATGCGATGTAACGCCTTTTGATGGAAAAGCTGCCTGCCAGTACGGCACGTCCTACCAGTCGATTATGGGAGAAGGGCGAGCAGAGATTTTAGACGATGTAGAGGAAAAGAAAAAAGCGCTTTCCATCTTCATGAAATCCCAGACGAGCAGGGACTTTGAGTTCCAGGACAAGATGGTTTCCGTGGTCAACGTAATCAAAATCCAGGTCAGTGACTATACTGCCAAACGCCGTCCGCTGCCACCGGCAATGCAGGAAATTACCCAATAGACCTGTTTCAAAATCTGACGACCAAAGAATGGAGAACATACAAATGCTGCGAACCCTGAATACGATTTTGGATATGTCAAAGGAGAGGGGATATGAGGAGCTTTCTGCTGTATTGGAATACGCCATGCCGCAGTTGACCTTGAGGAAAGTTAGTAACGCCGAGATTGCAACAGAAAATTTTACTGAGCCAGATACCTTGTATTTTTGCTGCCAAAATGTCAGTGATGGGCACCACCAAGGGAACGTGATCTATTTTGATGGCGAGGCAGAGATGCATAAGGCGGCCTACCAAATGATGTCCGTCTTGTATGACAGCGAGAAACTGTGGTACGAGAAGGTGATCGAGACAAATTTGCGATTCAACGATATCACGTTAAAAGCACCGGATATCATCACCATGATCAAGTATTTCAATCAGCTGATGCAAAACCCCGTGATCATCTATGACGAGTTTTTCAACATTTCAGCAATCACCCATGAATATTTGAGGGAGTACGACGAAGACGAGACGGATATCCAGAGGCACGAAATGCGCAACCTCTTCTATTATAAGCAGCGCGTGATCTTTCAGAGTGAGGACTGCCCAAAGAAAAGCTGCAACAGACTTCTGTTTCCAGTCATTTCAGAAGGAATGTGGAAAGGCTATCTGGCCATCTTTGATATGGAGACGCCATATGAGGACATGGACATGATGATTCTGGAAATTTTCGCTAACTCTGCGCTGACGGAGATGCGCAGAAGACTGGATCTGCTCAATGTGGAGAAAAAATTTATCAGTGACTTTGTCTATGACGTGATCTATCGAAAAGAGGACAGAGACGAGATAGACAGGCGCGCCAAAAGGCTCCATGTAGCAAAAGATGCCGAGTATGTGATGATCGCAATTAATCCCTTGTGGGCAGATGACCAGAAAAAAGCGGAATCCGAGTTCATGAACGATCGCATCATGAGCAGCGTGCAAAATTACAACAAAGAGTATTTTGAGCAGGATATCGTGACGAAATTCAATACGTCCATCTATATTTTACATAAGGTAAAACAGCACCAGGAAGAGGAAAGTTACGACCATATCAAAAATCACTGCGAAAAAATTATGAAGATGCTTGAGGAGCTATTTGTGAAAATACCCTTTCAAATCGGCATTGGTGAGATAGTGGGCGGATTGGTCAACGTCTCCAATAGTTTTCACCAGGCATGGGCTACCATATCCTATGGAGAAATTCTCAATGGGAAAAAACAAAGCTTTATCGCCTGTTATGCTGATGACAGCCTCTTGAAACTCTTTGGAAGATTGAATGAAATCGGGTGTCTGGAAGAGATGATTCCTGAGAATCTGAGAAAGATCTGCCAGTATGACCTGAAAAATCACACCGAATTTTACCAGACCTTAAAGGCCTATCTGAATTGCAACTGCAACGCAAAGAAAGCGGCAGAGAAGATTTTTGTCCATTATAAGACCATGCTGTACAGGATTGAGAAAATTAAAAACACCTTTGAAATAGACCTGGAGGATTCTAATTCAAGGCTGCTCGTTGAACTTGGCATCCAGTTGCTGGACATCAAGCAAAAGTAAATAGATTCGATTTTAAAGGATATGTTGATACGCAACATATCCTTTTTTGCTGATAATCAGACGATATTTTATCTATTGTGGATAATGATACTGCAGCACATATGTAATATACTTGAACTCATGGATATCCAACAAAATCGAAATAGATATTTAAGGAGACGTTGTTTGAGGAAAAATATATGGTAAGTTTGATAGTAGCAATTGCTGCAAATACGATGATGATTTTTGCAATGAAGTATGCAGAAAATGCGGGCACCAACCGAAATAGCGTGATTTTCTGGAACTATGTTTTCGGAAGCCTTCTGGCGGTCATTTTAAGCGGAGGAATTGAGAGCGGACTGTTTTTCAGAAAGGAACTTGTATTTCCACTCTGTCTGGCTGTTTTCAACGCTTTCTTGATGGTATCGTGTATGTTGACCCAGCAGGTCAGTATCAGTGCCAACGGGGCGGGTATTTCAACCACATATAACAGGCTGGGGGTTTTAATTCCCACAATCCTTTCTATTTTTTTGTTTAAAGAGTACCCTACGATACTAAAAATAATTGGAATTGCCATATCCATAGGGGCAATTTTATACTCTTACGAGAAAAATGAAAGGGGTCTGAAGAAAAATTATGCTCTTCTAGGGGTGATCCTGGTCAGTGGAGGTTTGATTGACTTTGATTCGAAACTGTTAGGCGCTTTTGCAGGAGATGACATGAGAGAAATCTATATCTTTTCTACCTTTTTCTTCGGCGCCTGCATCATGGGAATCATTACCCTGGTGAAGAAATCCAAGATGACCAGACAGGACATCTGCTATGGAGCCATGATCGGCATACCCAACATACTGATTACCTTCGGAGTGGTCAGCGCAGCAGCAAAGCTGGACGCGTATATTGTGTTTCCAGTGTATAGTGGCGCAGTGATATTGCTGGTAAATGGGATCGGCGCCCTTTTGCTAAAAGAGAAGCTGACCAGGCGGGAGCTGGTTTCTACTGGCATGATTGCCATCGCCCTGGTGCTCCTGAACATTTAAGTTGCGTGTAATGAGAGGAATATAGAATGGATAAAAAATCAAATAAGAAAATAAGGATGAGAGATATGGCACATGATGTTAAAGCGATCAGAAATACATTTTATTCTACAAAAGGTAGAAATGCGGTAAAGCAACTGAAAAAGAATGGTTTTGAAGCCTATTATACAGACAACAGGCGGGATGCAGCCAAACTTCTCATCTCTATAATTCCAGATCAGTCTTTAATCGGCGTCGGAGATTCTCACACCGTTTTTGCACTGGATGTGGATGATGCACTAGAAGAAAAGGGATGCACTTTGGTGTTTAACAAAGAAGCGCTGAATTTGCACCGATACAACAGTACGGAAGAGAAGGGGTATATCAAAGCACCGACAAGAGAAGAGGCGAGAGCGCAGCTGGCTGATTTTTTGACCAGCAACGTGTTTCTCCTAGGTGCAAATGCCATCACCATGAAAGGTGAAATCGTCAATATGGACGGTGTGGGAAACCGCATAGCGGGAAGCCTTTATGGTGCAGATCGGATCATCGTTGTGGCAGGCATCAACAAACTGGTACCTGATGAAAATGCAGCAAAAGAGAGAATCCATTTTACCGCGGCCCCGATGAATAAAATTAAGTACGGAGATGAATGTGCATGTGTAAAGACGGGCATTTGCCATGATTGCAGCGGACCCGAACGCATCTGCAACATCATGACGATCTTGCACAGAAAGCCGTTTGACTCCGATTTCCATGTGATTATCGTTGGAGAGGAACTCGGATTTTAGACAAGTTGTGAATTTATCCTTTTTTGGCAATATTGCGATAACTGATTAGCAATTGTGGATAATGAATTCTAAAAGCAGATGTACTATACTGACTATAGGATATCCAGAAAAGCAAAAATTTAAGGGTAATGAAAATGCTATAATATTTAATAGGAGACAAGATCATGAACAAAAGGAAAAAATTTGCTGTACCACACGTGTACATTCTATTATTGGCTTTAGTGGTGATTTGTAGTATACTTTCGTATATCATTCCTGCCGGGCAGTATGATATGATGGATGTCGATGGCCGCCAGGTTGTAGATGCTTCCACCTATCATGCCATTGAGAAGACACCGATCACACTGATGCAAATGCTGACCTCCATCACACGAGGCTTACAGGGAAGCGCACAAATCATATTTTTCATTTTCATCGTGGGAGGTGCGATTGCGGTTATCCAGTCGACAGGCGCACTGGAGGCAGGCATAGGCAGAGTTGCCACCTTGCTGCGAGGGAAAGATATTTTGATTGTTCCCATTGCAATGGGACTGTTCGCTTTAGGCGGAGCCCTATTTGGAATGGGTGAAGAATGCATACCATTGGTACCGATCTTCGTATCCCTGTGCCTGGCCATGGGATATGACTCCATAACTGGAGCCGCACTGGTGCTTTGCGGAGGTGCAATCGGCTTTGCCGGCGAAATGATGAATCCATTTGCATTACAGGTAGCCCAGAGCATTGCCGGTCTTCCAAGCTTATCTGGACTGTGGTTCAGAGCCATTATGTTTACTGTTTTCCTCATTATCACCGTGGCATGGGTGATGCGATATGCCTTAAAGGTTAGAAAAAATCCAAGCCTATCTTCGATGCATGACTTCGACCGAACGAGGGAAGACTTGCTGAACCTTAGCCAGCTGCCGCCTTTTGGAAAGCGGGAACAAGGCATTTTGTTAGTATTTGGACTCACTATTGTGGTCATGGTAGTAGGTGTTCTCAAATATGAATGGTACATGGATGAAATCTCAGCAGCATTTATCGCATGTGCGGTGATCTGTGCAGTGATCGGCAGAGTTGGATTTAACAAATTTGCCGAGGAACTCGGTAAAGGTATGGCTGACATTGCATCAGGAGCGCTGGTCGTGGGCTTTGCAAGAGCTATAGTCATTATCTTAGAAGAAGGAAATATTTTGCACGTCATTTTGCATTCGGCAGCAGGAATGCTAGAAGCTTTACCGTCAGCTTTATCGGCAGTAGGCATGTATATCTTCCAGTGCCTCTTAAACTTTGTCGTAGTATCAGGATCAGGACAGGCAGCGGTCTCCATGCCGATTATGGCACCCCTTGCCGACCTAGTCGATGTCACGAGACAAACCGCTGTAGTTGCATTTTCAGTTGGTAACGGCCTTTCCAATATTTTGACACCAGTTTCAGGTGTTTTGATGGCCAGTCTTGCACTGGCAAAGATTCCATGGGAAAAATTTGCAAAATGGCTTCTGCCGCTGATCGGAATACAGTATTTGATCGGCGCAATATTTGTAATCATTGCTCAATCCATCGAGCTTGGACCATTTTAAGAGAAGGAGAGAATTATGCTGGATTTATTATTGATAAACGGAATGCTCATTACGGTTGATGAGGAAAATACCATCATTCCTAAAGGATATATCGCAGTCAGGGGCGGCGACATTGTAGAGATGGGTTCTATGGACAAGCTGGGGGAATTACCAGAGGCAAAGAAAGTTATGGATATGGACGGGCATGCTGTTTTGCCAGGGCTGATTGATGCTCACGGCCACGGCGGACACTGTCTGACCAGGACTTTGGCAGAGCATATCGAAGAGTGGGATGACATTGCTGAATACATATACTATTCCTGTGCCGATGAGGAATTTTGGTATCATGAAGGGGTTCTGGCCGCTGCGGAGAGAATTAAATTCGGCACAACGACAGGCGTATCGATGATTGGAAGCACGCCGAGAATTGATAGCATCGAGCCATTAGAAGCAAATCTCGCCGGGTCGGTTTCCACGGGGATCAGACAGTTTTCTGGTATCGGTTTTCCCGATGGAAAGTGGCCAAAAAAATCGAGGAAATATAAGAAGGATGGAAGTTTTGAAGAACTGACCATCACCCCTGAACTGGCTGCAGTCAATACGGAGAAGTCCGTAAGGCTGCTCAGGGATAAGTATAAAAGAGGGACTTGCATCGTTGCTCCAGGGCGCATGGGAGCAAGACCAAACGTGAGTAGGGAAATGAATATTTTACAAAATAAGGAGATGCTCAGAATCGCCAAGGAGTACGACGTGCCCCTTCACACCCATGCCTTTGGCGGCGATGTGAAATTCATGTATGAAACCAGCCCGGAGGTTTTGAATCCATCCACATCCCTTACTCACAGCACAGGCTACAGCGACGAGGAATTGGACATTTTGGCAGATACGGGAGCCTATGTATTTCATGGTCCGACCACTTATTCCAATGCAGTCGGACATTGTAAGGTAATGGAAATGCTGGAGCGAAAGGTGAATCTTGCTGTGGTCACCGATGGGACCGCCCCGGATCGAAGCTACGACTTGTGGAGGGATATGAAAAATGTGCAGTTGATTCAGCGGTTCCGCTTCCGGGACGGAGGACTGTTACCTTGCGGCAAGGTACTTCGCTTAGTGACCATGGAACCTGCAAAAGCACTGGGCATCGATAAGATCACTGGTTCTTTGGAAGTTGGAAAGAGGGCTGATATCATCTCTGTGGATGTCATGCAGCCTCATCTTGCACCTTTTGGCGTTATGCCAGTGCAAAAACTCGTTTATCATGCAATGGGTCAGGATGTGGACAACGTGATCATTGAGGGCGAAGTAGTCATGGAGCACAGAGTCTTAACCAAAGTGGACCAAAAGAAAGTCCTCGCGGATGCAGAAAAGTCTTTTAATCTTATGTTTGAGAGATTAAATCGAAGGGATGTCGTTGAAAATCCTAAGTTATATGAACTGAGACAGTATTAGATTACAAGATCTGTTTTAGGTGCAATGCTGTGAATGAATTCTGTTAGAAATAATGGAACTCATTCACAGCATTTTATTTGAATGACGAATAATAGAATGGTACAATGAATATGTAAATTCTTTTAAATTTATAATCTGTTGGGAGGGTACTTTTGAAAAAATTGATAGCTATATGACTTTGCTTGCCATTTTAGAAAGAAATGGAACAGTGGAATATATTTTGTAACGCTTATGTTAAATGAAGAAAGGAATATCATTATGACCAAATGTGCATGGTGTCAATCTGACACTTTATCAGAAACCTATCACGATGAAGAATGGGGAATTCCTCTCCATGATGACCACAAACACTTCGAATATCTGATGATGGAAGTCATGCAATGCGGTCTCAGCTGGACTTTGATGCTGAAAAAGCGGGAGACTTTTCGCAAATGCTTCGATGATTTTGATTATGATAAAATTGCTCTATATGATGATAAAAAAATTGTAGATATTTTGCAGACCGACAATATGATCAAGTCTGAAAGAAAGATTCGCGCTATCATCAACAATGCCATTTTATACAAGCAAATCATCAATGAGTTTGGAACTTTTGACAAGTTTCTGTGGGACTACAGCGGGCACAAAACTATTGTCTACAAAAGCCACCAGAAAACCCATGTGGCAAGCAACGATCTTTCAGAACAGGTCAGTAAAGAACTGAAGCGGCGCGGATTCAAGTATCTGGGCGCTATCACTGTTTACTCCCATCTGCAGGCCTGCGGCATCATCAACGATCATGAAGAGACTTGCTTCAGGTATCAGTATATTATGGATCACTTTCCTGTGGAGGTAAGGGAATGATTGTCTTAAATAAATTATGTATGGGAGAAGCTATGTTAGAAAAAATTGAAACAGTAAAAAAAATTGGTTCGGAAAGCTTTTCCAATGGAGTTAGCATGCTAGAATTTTGGTCATGGGCTCATTCTGATATATTAGGAAATGCAGAAAGAGGCATTCTGGCAGAATTTATTGTGGCAATGGCGCTTCATGCGACAGACAAGTGCAGAACTGAATGGGATGCATATGACGTATTAACAAATGAAGGCATCAAAATAGAAGTTAAATCTGCAGCGTATTTACAAGTTTGGGAACAGCGAAACTACTCAAAAATACAATTTGGCATAAAAACAACAAACGGTTGGGATGCAAATACAAATACCTATTCTCCAGATAAAAAAAGACAGGCTGATGTATATATCTTCAGTCTCTTTAAATGCAAAGATCAGAGGAATGCCAACCCTATGGACTTTTCTCAGTGGGATTTTTATGTAGTCTCTACAAAGGTGTTAAATGAGAAATATCCCAATCAGAAAAGCTTAAGTCTAGCGGGATTAAAAAGGCTTGGAGTTGAACCAATAGCTTTTGAGCAAATTAGCAAGACTGTAAAGGACATATATTTAAAAGATATTAAATAAGATAAAGAGATATCAAATCTAAACAAGAATGATATCTCTTTTAATATCAAAGACAATAAAGTTCTCAAGTACTCACTTGCAGCTCTGCTACATGGGAGGGGTTCTAATGTTTAGATACTTTTTCTTATTCCCGATTTGTCAGCACCTCAGCGGGTGCCACTTTCTTTAGCTTTCCGACGAGCACCATTCTAATTAACAGATACCCCAGCAGGATACTGACGTACACGATTGCATATAACACAGGCGGCCAGGTCAGATCAATGCCGCAGGCCACATTGGCAATGAACATAGGATAGACCAAATCCATGAGCACTTTGGCCAGAGGGAGCAGAACCAAAGAGCCGACCGCGATTAGTAGGAAACTGCCATCCAAGTAGAGTCTGCGGATTTCGTTGTTTCGATAGCCGAAGATCTTCATCAGAGAGATGCTGGAGGCCGAGCGGTCTATCATCACCTTCATCATCTGATATAAGACAATCAGGAAAATCAAAGCGGCAGCGCCAGTCATCATAGATATCAGAGGTATCATGATCTCCATAAAGATTTCTGAACTTTTTTCTACGTCCTCTTTGGTAGAAACAGAATAGAGTCTGCCGGTGTCTACGTCCAGGGCGTGATCTGCGTAGATTACGTTGTAGTAGTCCTCTTCCCGGTCAAAGAGGGCGCGCATGCTGTCAGCATTCATAAAGCAGGTGAGTCCCACAGAATAGGGGACGACCTCCTTTACGACAAAGCCGTAATTTTTTTCACTGATTTCATCGCTGAAGAGGACTTTATCACCGGCAGAAAGTCCATATTTTTCCGCTACGGAAGTAGAAATACTGATTTCATTCTGCTTCTCGCTTTTGATGAATGGAAAAAACGGATTACCATCCTCGATGCCGACGAAGCTGACCTCCATGTTGTATCCCAGGGCCTCCTTTTTTAATCCTTCGATATAGGCGGCATGACCGCCGGCAGGGGCAGACTTAGCAGGATACTTGTATTGATACATATAGGTGTATTTCGTATCTTCTGCATTCTGAACCTGCACGTTGCGGCAGAGTGCGTAGCAGTTGAGTCCCAGTATCAAAATCAACAGGGACACGAAGATACCGGCCAGTACGGCAAAGCAGCTTCGCTTTTCTCTGAGAAATTGTCTGATCTGGAATGCCTGAATGAACCCCAGTCCCTTCAAAACTGCATGATTGAACTTTTTTGCCGGCTGTTCTTTCCGCAGTAAGGACAAAGCTGTGCGTGAAAGCCGTCTGCCTATGATCAGCCTATTGACAATCAATGCAATCAGAGGCGGAAGTATCAACCCATAAATCAGCAGATAAGGACTATAGAAAGTTTCAATGATAGGCGTCGAATAGTAAGAGCGGGAGGCTCCTGACATCACAGTGATGCCCCAGTCTGAGTAGCCCAAAGCCGTTCCGACGATACCACCCAATAGGCAAAGTACCACTGGCAGCATGGTGTAATGGAGCATCAGCTGCTTCCTTTTTATCCCTAAAGCATAGAGGGCACCGATCATGGCACTTTCACGGTCAATAGAATGAATGACAAAGACGGAAATCACATAGGTGAGCAGGATCAAAACAATGGCTCCCGCCATCAGTCCGACATTAATACTGATTGACACATCATCGTTAGCCGCTTTGATTCGAGGGTTGTCAGCCGCCTTGAGAAAATCTGTCAAGCCTTGAATCTTAAAGGGAAAATGCTTATCCATCAGTCGATTTGTCTCTTCTTGCAGCGAGCTGACTCCTGCATAAAAGTCTTCACCTTTTTCCGACAGCTGTTTAGAGCCTACAGCCATGCTTTTAGATCCTGCTGCGATTTGTTCATAACCATTGAAAATCTTTGCGACGCCATCTGTGTAAGCGGTGACGCTGCTGTCGAGACTCTCGTATTCCGTGCGCAGAACTGTGACCGCATCTGTCAAAGCTTTCAGACTCGAATTCAGCTGCAGGATGGCATCGGGCAGAGTATCCATGGCATGATCAAATTCTGAAAAGTTTTTATTGAGCGAGGCAGAGCCTTTTGCCGCTTCTGTAAGGTAACCATTAACCTCAGTCAGATAACCTTTTGCTGTGCCGAGGATTACCTGTGCATCAGGAGACAGATCAGATGGATTCATATCTGCCTTCCTCAGCGCGGCTTCTGCCGCAGAGTGAAACCTTTCATAGGTCACTTGCGCTGACAGCTTCTGCAGGTTTGCGTTGAGATCCCGCGTACCGATCAGCAAAAGAGCTGAAGCCTCTCGTAAATTCGTTATGGAAGCAGACGAGGATGAGAGTTTAGCCGTTGCTGATTCTAGTTCCCTTAAGGTAAAGAGAACTTTTGCGGAACCTTTGACCAGATCGCCGGATTTGTCGTCTAAGGCAGCGAGGCCGGAATAAATGGCAGCGATCCCTATATCGAGCTGACTGGAGCCGTCAGCGAGATCGTCCAGCGTCTTGCTGATGCTGGACGCACCATCAGATAACTCTTTGACGCTTTCTCTCATCTCATCACGATCGGCAGAGGAATCTTTGATCATTTGTTGAAAATAGGGATCCTTCACCTGATCTGTATCGACTTCGATCTGTAGCAGATAGTGTTTTAAGTCATCACTGGAGGTTCCTTTACCAAGACGGTAACTGTAGCGGTATTCTTGACTATGAATCGCCTTGCCGCTCTCACGCAGCTGGTCATAGGCTGAGGAGGTGACGAAGGCCGTGCCGAAGAGTTTGCCGTCGGAGGACATGTCGGACAGATTCTGCAGGCATTGATCGTAGTCTGGTGATGTGGCGATACCGGTGACTGTGTACGCCTCTCCGGCTATAAGCAGCGTGTTTCCGGGTACCAGGTTGTGCGCATCAGCATAGATGCGCTCGATGACGACCTCCTTTTCAGCTTTGGCCAGGCGGCCTTTTTCTAACTCCAAGAGATTGATACGCTGACGATTTTTCATCAGGCGAAGGGTCGCATCGTCTGACATCTGAAAATCAAGATAAAAACAAGGTTCCAGGGATACGTTCATCTCTTTGATTTCGTCCATCTGTCTGTCTGTCAGAGGAAGAAACATTCCAAATTGCCCGTCCTCCAGGTGATGCGCTTCCGCTTTGCGATCTACGGTCTTAATGACGCTTTCGGCAGAAGCGACAGTGCTGACGACCATGAACATCGCTAGGACGATGAGCAAGAACAGAGTCAGATAGCGAAAGGTGTTTGCTTTGAAATCCCGAACTGTTCGTCTGAGTAATATTTTCTGCATCTCTGCCTCCTTACCATTCCAATGCTTCAGCGGAAATCCGTTTTTCGTTCTCATACGCTTCGACAATCTGACCGTCTCTGATTTTTATCACCTTATGTACCATGGCGCTGATTGCGTCGTTATGAGTAACAATTAACATGGTAGTGCCATATCTTTCATTAATTTCTTCCAAGAGTTTGAGCATATCCTTTGCGGCCTTGGAGTCCAGCGCCCCGGTAGGTTCGTCGCAGAGTAAGAGTTTTGGATTTTTTATCAGAGCGCGAGCCAGGGAGCAGCGTTGCTGCTGACCACCAGAAAGCTGGGCTGGAAATTTATCCTGATGTTCGGTCAGCCCGAGAATTTCCAGGAGTTCATAGACATCCAGCGGTGAAGGCGATAGGTAACGGCAGACCTCGATATTTTCTTTGACAGTCAGGTTGGGAATCAGGTTATAGAACTGAAACACAAAGCCCAGGGTATCTCGGCGATAATCAGAAAGGATTTCTGGTGATAGCGAGGTGATTTCCCTGCTGTCAATGCGGATAGAACCGCTGTCCACCGTATCCAGACCGCCGATGATATTAAGCAAAGTGGACTTTCCGGAGCCAGAAGGTCCCAAAATGACACACATTGCGCCTCTTTCTATTTGCGTCGAGATACCGTCCAGAACCTGAACGCAGCTGCTGCCTTCTCCGTAGCTTTTTTTGATATTTTGAATTTCTATAAACATATTGCCTTCCTCCTTAGTGACCCCTGTGCAGTTTTTAAAATAACGGTGTTATGTTAATGTTATTTAAAAAGACCCATGAGGCCTTTTGTAATTATGTAAGAAATATCAAAGAATATACCTTGCGAAGCGTCGCCCCTTACGGGCGTCATGTGGAAATAGGAATCTTTCAGTTCGTCATTTATACGTTTTTTAAATGGTAATTCCTGCTACTAGGGATAGCATACCGCCCCGCAGAAAACGAGTGACGATTTTCAGCTGTTCCTTTGCTCGATCTTTGTCAAAGTCGTGGGAAAGAATGTGAATGACGGAATCGATGAGCAGGTAAGAAAACCAGTGAACAGTACATTCATTAAAGGTATGATCAGTGATGGCACCTGGTGCGAGGACCTTTAACAACAATATGGTTTGGCGATCCATCATCTCTGCAAGCTGGTTAAAAAATACTTGCACGACTGGATGGTCCTGATTGTCTAACAGAATACGGCAGAGCACCTTGTTTTGGTAGTAGAATTCGAGGAATTCTTCTCCGGCACGCACATCTTCGTTTTCATCGGTGATGAGTTCCTGCGCAGGACTGGCAAGTTCTGTCTCATAATGCTCCTTCATCAACGTGAGGATGCCGTCTGTTACAGGCGCGATGACGTTAGCGAACAAATCCTCTTTATCCTTAAAGAAAAAATAGAGTGCGCCTGTGGTGACGCCAGCTTTTGCACAGATTCTGCGCAGGGAGGATTTTTGAAATCCGTATTCTGTAAACTCTGAAATTGCTGCATTGATGAGGTTTTTTTGCGTATCCTCGGAGACCGTCCCGGCTTTTCTTGACATCTGTTCACCTCCTGGTAAATAACAATGTTATTTTACCTTGAATGGATTGATTTGTCAACTCTTCTATTTTCCCGCGGACTGAGCTATGAAAGCGAGATGATTTTTACAGATGAACTGCTGTGTAACATCAATTGCAAAGACTGCATGGTTATGGTAAAATATAGATAAATTTATAAAGAAGGAAGGCGTAGCGATGATAGATAAAAAAGTTTTAGATTTTGTTGTTGGGAAAACCAATGAACTGATTGACGCTGCAACATGCAGCAGCGAAACAAAGGCAGCCGCCCAAAGCTGGCTTGCTGCAATAGGCACGGAAACAGAGGCTGAGGAAACAAAAAAATATGTAGCAGAACTGGAAGAAGACATCATGCCTATTGACACTTTGATCGCCTTTGCAGAATCTGATGCAGGGGCGCAGGTATTCGGTACAGATGCACCAGGTGTAGCGGCTCATGCGAAAGAAATCAAAGCTGCAGGAGGAGCATATTGTGATTGCCCCGCTTGTGCAGCTGTAGGAGAAATTTTGGAAAAGAAGGACCTGCTCCTTAAATAAGACGAACCACAAACAAGGCACCAATCGTCAGCGATTGATGCCTTTGCCTTTTCTGCCTGCAGATGAGACATCGCTGGTAACTCGTGTATCTGGAATTGGAACGGCACATAAAAAGAGAGGAAAAACTATTGAAGACATCAAAATCAGGAAAAGGGAATGCAGTATTTGCAGTTTCCCTGTTAGTAACGCTGCTGACGGCGGCCTGGGCTATTTGCGGCAGCTACAGCTTTATGAACTTTGCGTCTGCTTTGTACGGATTTTTGAGTAAAGATATGGGTTGGCTGTATCTGTTGCTTATCGGCGGTTTTGTCCTGTTCTGTTTGTTTCTGGCTTTCAGCAGATATGGAAATATTAAGCTGGGGGCGGATGATGAAGAACCGGAATATGGGGCTGTATCTTGGTTCGCCATGTTATTTTGCGCTGGCATGGGAGTCGGGCTGGTATTCTGGAGCGTTTCTGAACCTTTAGCCCATTTTTTATCCCCAGACGGCATAGAAGGAGGCACTGGAGAAGCGGCGGATTTCGCCATGCAGGCTACATTTATGCATTGGGGCATCCATCCTTGGACCATTTACGCAATCTGCGGTCTGGCTATAGCATACTTTAGCTATCGAAAAGGGGAAAAGAATTTACTCAGCTGCTCTTTTATTCCTATCATCGGCAGAGAGCGGGTGAGAGGATGGATGGGAAAAACGATTGATATCTATGTGGTATTCCTTACGGTCATGGGCGTTTCATCTTCTCTAGGCCTCGGTGCTCTGCAGATTAACGGAGGCTTGTCTTATTTGTCAGATGTGGAATACAGCCTGAGGGTTCAAATCGTGATTATCGTTGCCGTAACGATAGCGTTTACTATCTCATCTGTCAGCGGCGTAGACAAGGGAATCAAAATGTTATCCAATGGCAATCTGCTATTGGCTGTTTTCCTTGCAGCAGCAGCGTTTTTAATAGGACCGAGGGTCGAAATCGTCAACAGCTTTGTCAGCGGCGTGGGTTCGTATCTTTCGGGAATTTTAGAAGAAAGCTTCAAATTTCATCTCTATGGTGACAACAGCTGGATTATCAACTGGCGCGTATTCTACTGGGCCTGGTGGATTTCCTGGGGACCTTTTACAGGAAGTTTCATCGCTAGAATCTCCAGAGGCAGGACCATTCGACAATTCATGATTGGCGTTTTGCTGGTGCCTACCGTATTCTCCTGTATCTGGTTTGCAATTTTCGGAAACCTGGGAATCAGTCTGGCAATAAAACGCGTATTTTCTCTGGATGCATTATCAGAGATGGTTGCAACACCAGAAACAGCTTTGTTTACCATTCTGAATGAATATCCAGTTGGGGTGGTGCTGTCGGTGATAGCAGTCGTTTTGCTGTTTACATTCCTGATTACCTCGGCAGATTCTGGATCCTTTGTCCTCGGTATGTTTACGTCGGACGGCGATGAGAATCCATCTACTAAGAGAAAAGTCACTTGGTGTGTTGTCATTTCCCTGCTTGCGGTTGGATTTCTAGTAACCGGCGGCCTTTCATCGGTGCAGACCATATCGCTTGGTATTGCCTTCCCATTTTTATTTATCATGCTGGTATGCTGTTGGTCCTTGTTAAAATGTCTGAGAAAAGAAGGAAAAACCTATCGAAATAGAGTGGAAAGAAAGCTTTGAGGAGAACAATGTTTCAGTATTAAGCGCCGCGCGTCTGAGGCTGATGGCGCTGTAAGTTCGCAATGAAGTGTATAGAGCAGCCGCAGAGCAAAAGCGGCTGTTCTATTTTTTTGATGCCGATGGCACAAATAATGGTCCCAGAGCTGCAAGAAGTGGTATAATGAACGCATAACCTAACGGCGTTGCCGCAAGGAGGCGTTCATTGAATCATGACGTTCGATTCCATTTTCAGAGGTATCGTCATGGTATAATGAACGCATCGATCTAACGAAATTGCCCGCAAGGTTGAAATAATGGAAACCCTGCATTTAGAGAGAAAGAAGGTTCGGCTATGTGGCACGTGGAAACAGATTACTTCGCCCTGGCGGTGTTCCTCATCATGCTGATTAAAAAGCGTCGCATCAAGAAGGATATCAACTTTCAGGACAATGTATTTTCAATGGTATTGATTCTGAGCATCATCAGTGTGACGGTGGATATCATCGCCTCAACAGCAATGAACGACGTTACCAATTGGTGGATTTATCAACTGACCATGACGACTTATGTCATCACCATACCGATGTTGGCGGCCATTTGGGTATGCTATACTGTGGCATTGATTTACCACGACAACATAAAGAAAGTGAAATATATCATAGCAGCTGTAATGACTCCATTTTTAATTTATATGATATTGGCACTTTCCAATCCAGTAACGGGCTGGTTCTTTCACTTGACAAAAGATATTGAATACTCACGCGGACCATTGTTTATCTCGGTGGGTGTCGGTTTGATTATGGTCTATTCTATCGTGGGAATTGTACTTGTCTTGTGGAACAGAGAGCGGATAGAACCGAAATCCAACATCCTTCTGCTGATATCCTTTTTTGCGGTATCGGCAATATCAATCTGGGTGCAGTTAGCGAATCCGGGTTGGTTAATTATCAACGCGGCCTATGCCGTGGTATATGTTTTTTGCGACATGACGATAGAAGAACAGCGGAGAGATCTCCTCTATGAGCAGATTAACAGACAGAATCAGTCTCTGGAAGATGCAGTGAAAAAAGCAGAGATTGCAAATATGGCAAAGTCCGACTTTTTGGCAAAGATGAGTCACGACATGCGAACACCGATGAATGCCATCATCGGGTTATCCAATCTGGCATCAGACACAGAGGATGTATCAGAGCTGAAAGACTATATGACAAAGATTCATACGTCGGGAAAACAACTGCTGAGTCTGATCAACGATGTTTTGGATGTAAATCGCATTGAAAATGGGAAGTTGGAGATCCATCGGGAATCAATCATGCTCTCTGACTTGCTTCAGCAGTGTGCTATTTCCAGTCAGACTGTGGCTGAAGAAAAAGGTGTCACGTTTCTATTGGAAAAAAAGAAATTCACAGACGACCTTGTCTGCGTAGATACTGTCAAAATCATGAAGATCCTTACAAATCTGCTCTCTAACGCCGTGAAGTTTACGCCAAAAGGAGGGCGAGTGACTTTGTCTGTTGAAAAAATCGATGACGGAGGAGCTGTTGTTCCGTATCACATATCTATTGCAGACACAGGCATCGGCATGAGTGAGGAGTTTGTCAGCCATATCTTTGAACCCTTCACACAGGAAAAAAGAGAATATGTGACAAACTACACAGGGACAGGTCTGGGGATGACTATTGTAAAAGAACTGGCCGATTTTCTCGGATGCAGCCTAGAGCTACACAGCCAGCCAGGAACGGGCACGGAAATTATCCTGGATATAGGGTTTCCATTGGCGGAGAAGCAAATTGCAGCTAGAAGAGAATCTGCTGAAACAGAGGAAACTGTTGGCGGACGAATTTTAGTGGCCGAGGATCATCCGCTTAATAGAGAAATTATCGCAAAGCTGCTAAAAAAAGAAGGCTATCAAGTAGAATTGGCAGAGAATGGAATAGCATGTATTGATTTGTTCCAAAGCCGCGGAGCGGGATACTATGACTTGATTTTGATGGATATTCGCATGCCGGAGATGGACGGTTTGACAGCAGCAAAAACGATTCGTCAAATGAAGACGAAAGATGCTGCATCGATTCCTATTGTAGCCATGACTGCCAATGCCTTTGATCAGGATATCGAGAATTCTATGGCAGCGGGGATGAATGCGCATCTTTCAAAGCCAATTGAGCCGGATTTGCTCCAGGCAGTGCTAAAGCAGCAAATGCGTCAAAAATGATAGTAAAATAGAAACAGGGGTGATGAGATGAACGAAAAAAATGCAATCGTGACCGGGGCTTCAAAGGGAATTGGCTTTTCCCTTGCTAAGGCTTTGCTGACAGAAGGATATACAGTCTTTGGGCTTTCACGAAAGCCGGGCAGTCTGGAGGAAGTAAGATGGATGACTTGCGATGTGACAGATAAAGAAGATGTGAAGCAAGTCTTTGCAAAGATTGTGAAAGATGCGGGCAGGATTAATCTCTTGGTCTGCAATGCAGGAATCGGTATTTCGGGAGCCGCGGAATTCACTTCGGCAGAAGATTACGCCCGTCAGATGGAGGTCAACTTTATGGGTGCCGTCTGCTGTGCTTTGCAGGCTGTACCTTTGATGCGAGAGCAGAGAAGTGGCAGGATTCTCTTCATTTCCTCTCTCGCGGCAATTTTCCCCCTGCCTTTTCAGAGCTTTTATTCGGCCAGCAAAGCAGCAATCAATGCTTTCAGCGATGCTTTGGGACTGGAACTGCGTCCCTTTGGGGTGGAGACCAGCACCTTGATGCTCAACGATGTGAAGACAGAATTCACCGATAACCGCCGAAAAACCGCAACGGGCGACGATGTCTACGAGGGAAGAATCGGCGCTTCTGTTGAGAAGATGGAACAGTCAGAACGTAGCGGTATGTCGCCTGATCAAGTTGCAGAGACGGCGTGTAAGCTGCTGAAGAGAAGACATCTGCCCTCCCATAAGATTGTGGGCATGTCCAACGAATTTCTCGGATTTTTGTGTCGTATATTGCCGACGAATCTAATGCTGTACCTGCTGGGAAAAATATATGGCTGATAATCATGAAAGGAGCCGGCTATGACGCTTTATCCATGGTATGTATTTATTACGGTAGCAGAGCAGAAAAGCTTTGTAAAAGCTGCTCGCATATTGAACGTCACACAATCAGCTGTCAGCCACACCATCGCTAAGCTGGAAGCGGAGTACGGCTATTTTCTTTTTGTTAGAAACCGAAATAACGTGGAGCTGACCACAAACGGCAAACTGATGATGCCCTATGTACGCAATTTACTAGCCTGTATGGAATCTTTGGATCAGGAGATTGCCAACTTGGGCAATATCAGCAAAGGTCAGGTCAAGGTTGCAGCCTTTAACAGTGCGACGCTGTCCTGGATTCCGGAGATATTGAAAGAATTCCAACAAGAGTATCCAGGCATCAGAGTGATTGTAAGACAAGCTGGGGATAAGAATATCCAGCGCATGATTCAGGCGGGGGAAGTGGACCTGGCCTTCGTCTCCAAAGACATGATAGACAGCAATACTCTTTTTTTTCCGCTGCACAAGACACCGCTCGTCTGCCTGACGCCGAAGGATTATACGCCGATCAATGGCAAGAGCATTACAGCAGAGGATTTGAGAGGAAAGCCTTTGATTCTGCAGTCAGAGGGATACGATACGGAAATGATTAAATTCTTACGGCAAAATAAACTACCGGTTGAAGCGGATTTTCGAATTGAAGTGGATGCAACTTGCCACGCCTATGTGGAAAAGGGCTTCGGCTTCTGCATTGCACCGCTGATGACCTTTCACTGTAATCCGAGGGATGTGAGCGTGTGGCCCATTGAGCCTGCCTATATGCGTATCATCGGTTTGGTAACTGTCTTTCCCGATTTTATTTCTCCCGCCGCCAGTCTGTTTAGAGATCACATTATCAGATATATGTCAGACTCACAGCTGATGAATGTATAGAGTTTTATTACAATAAACTGCTTCAGTGAAAGCCGCTGAGGCAGTTTTTTTGTCCCCAAAAGGCAGATACATGAGAATTTGCTCAACTTAGTATGATTTTCTGATGTATCTGACGGGTGGATGCGATGGGATTTGCAAGGGTGCGTTATGCAGGATTGGCAAAAATCGCTCTTTTGGTTACGCAGGCGGCCCGGTCAAAGGCGGTTTTGCGTAACTGCAGTCGCCTGGGCAAGGGTGCGTTACGCAGATTCGGTTGGTTTGCGGAGTTTCGTTAAGCAGTTCGTGGCTGGACGCCCGCAAATGCGTAACAGGCCCAGACTGTGCTAGTGACAGTTACGCAAGATTGGGCTGGTTTGCGGAGTTCTGTTAAGCAACCTGTGGCTGGACGCCTGCAAATGCGTAACAGCCTCACGCTGGGGTACATTGATTGCTCTGATAGTTGAGTAATTACTCATGTTTACATGGTTATAAATGCGCTTTTCTACAACCGGGAGTGCGCTTATAATGATTATAACAACAGAAGATTCAGATAATTGGACTAAAAACACAAGGAGGTAATCATTATGAGTGAATTTGCGAAGAGAGTTTCAGTGATGGCAGAGGAAGTAAAGAACCTGAAGGTTTTAACGGAGTCCTTGGTATCGCCTGACATCATTTCTTTTGCTGGAGGTGCACCGGCAAAAGAAGCCTATCCTTTTGAAGTCATCGGCGACATTGCCAAAGAAGTGTTTCGGCCGGATGCCAGGGGGTTCGGCTCCGTGGTCTACGGCACGACCATGGGTGTGGCCTCTCTCAGAGAGGCTGTGAGAGATGTTTTGCTGGCGCCGCGCGGGCTCAGTGTGGACATCGACAATATCATGATTACAGCAGGGGGGATTCAGCCCATCAATATGCTCTGCCAGTTGTTTATCGATCCTGGCGACACCATCCTGGTGGAAACGCCGACCTTTGTGCACACCAGCATGATCTACAAGATGTTTCAGGCAAATCTGGTACCTTGTGAAATGGATGACGATGGACTGGTCATTGCAGACATAGAAGCGAAAATCAAGAAATATCATCCGAAGATGATCTACACCGTGCCGACCTTCCAGAACCCGACAGGTGTTACCCTGACCCAGGAGAGAAGAAAACAGCTGGCTGAGCTGGGAAGCAAATACAATGTCATTATTTTAGAAGACGACCCGTACAGAGAAATCAGGTACAGCGGGGAGGAACTGATTCCGATCAAAGCCTTTGACCAGACAGGGAATACTGTCTTTGCCGGCAGCTTTTCTAAGATCTTTGCTCCAGGCAGTCGTCTGGGCTTCATGGTGGCCAGTGACGAATTTATGGATAAACTCTGCAACATCAAGCTGGGCACGGACACCTGCACCAATACCATGACCCAGACCATCGCCGGCGAATTCTTCAAGCAGGGGTATTATCCGCGGCACCTGGAAAATCTGAAGAATTTGTACAGAAGCAGAAGAGATGCTATGGTAAAAGCTCTGGATGCTTACTTCCCGGAAGGAACAAAACATACCTATCCAGATGGCGGCTACTATGTATGGGTGGAATTGCCGAAGGAACTGGATACAGGAAAACTAGCGCCGGAAGTGGCAGAAAAGCTGAATATCTGCTACGGAGACGGCTCCATCTTCTTCAGTGAAGGAAATCCGGAAGGCGCTGGCAGCAACTGCATGAGAATGAACTTCAGCGGGCAGACAGAGGAATCTATCACAGAAAATCTGGAAAAGTTAGGCAACTTCTTTAAAGTGAAACTGCAGCAAGGAGGTGCATCATGTTAAATTCTTTGAGAAAAAAGTTTGAAAAGGGCGAGCAAGCCATCGGTACATTTTTCTGTATGAGCAACGTGGCAGTGATGGAATGCCTGGGGTATACAGGGCTCGATTACGTCATCATCGACACGGAACACGGAGTCTTTGACACCCAGCCTATGAGTGACCTGATCAAAGCTGCCGAACACGGCGGCATCACACCTCTGGTCCGTATTGCAGACGTGACACACAAAGAAATCCAAAGAGCTGTGGACAATGGTGCTGGAGGCCTGATCGTGCCATGCCTTCGGGATATCGAAGATATCAGGAAACTGGTTGATCTGGCAAAATTTGCGCCGATCGGAAACAGAGGTTTCATCAAAAGCCGCGGCTGCGGGTTTGGTAACGAACCCTGGGCAATGGGAACTTTGGAAGAGTACATGGCGAACAGCAATGAAAAGGTATTGGTGCTGCCCCAGTGTGAAACCGTGGAATGCCTGGAATCCATCGAGAAAGTCGTCGCCATCGACGGCGTGGACGGCATCTTTATTGGTCCATTTGACCTGTCTATAACCATGGGGATTCCGGCGAAATTTGATAAACCGGAATTCAAGGCGGCCGTGGATCGTATTTTGAAAGCCTGCAAGGCTGTCGGAAAGCCGTGCTTTATCTTTACAAACAACGCCGAGGAATCCAGGAGATACCTGGAGGCAGGTTTTGACGCTGTAGCAAACAGTATCGATTCGGTAATCATCACGGAGGCATACAGGTCTTTCGTGAACAAAATCCGCGGCTAGCGGATGGGAAAGGAGGAAAAAATGGAAGAGAAAAAATATCCTCTCGTATTTAGAGGGAGTAAGGCAATGAGCCTGATTCCCCTGGTTGTAATGATCGCTTTTGCAGTCTACTTCTTTGGTTTTGCAGGCGTTTATGACACTTTGGCTCTGGCCCTTGGGGGACTGGTCGCTTTGATTATCGGCAGTTTCTTTGCCAAAAATATTTTGTCCTTTTGGGACGCAGCCATCGGCGGCATGGCTGATGAACTGGGAAACGTCCTTGCACTGATTTTGCTGGTAGTTGGCATCTTTGGCAAGATGATGACGAGAGGGCACATTGCAGAAGGATTTGTCTGGATCGGTGATTCCCTCAACGTGAGCGGCAGCACCATCTGCGTGTTTGCCTTTATCGTTACTGCCATCATTGCTACGTCCACAGGAACGTCTATCGGCACGATTTTGACTATGGTACCGATTTTAATGCCTGTTGCTTCCATTATGGGGGCCAACATGAACATTTTGATCGGCGCTATTATGAGCGGCGCTCTGTTTGGGGATTCCATCGGTCCGGTTTCCGACGTAACCATCGCATCATCACAGACTCAGGAGTTCAGAGACGGCGCCAGACCGGATATCGGGGGCGTTGTAAAAGCCAGGATAAAATATTCGCTGACTGCCGCAGCGCTGTCCATCGTATTGTTTTTCATATTTGGAGGCGGCGGTGAGATGACGGCGGAGAGCAAAGCCCTGCTGACACAATACTCCGATCCTAAGGGCCTGCTGATGCTCATACCGATGGTCGTTTTGCTGCTGGTGGCATTTAAGACGAAAAGCATATTCCTGGCGGCTACCGTCGGAATCGTCGTCGGCACCATCGTAGGTCTGGTTTCCGGCATCATGCATCCGTCGGATATTCTGATGGTAGAGGACGGCGGTATGAGCGGCTTTATCATCGATGGCATCAACAACATGATTGGAACGGTTCTGGCAGTATATATGATTGTGGCTATGATCGGCATCCTCAAGAGCTGTGGTATGATGGACTCCATCGTCACAAAGCTGACAAACAGCAAAGCCGGCAAAAACCCGCTGGGCGCAGATTTGATGATTTCATTGGGCACAGCGATAACCAGTTTGATGCTGGGCTCCATGAACGGACCTTCCTGCCTGATGTATGGTCCCATTGCCAACGAAGTAGGGAAAGGGGCGGGCCTGCATCCCTATAGGCGTGCAAATCTGCTAGCCTGCTTCTCATCGACTTTGCCAGCTATGAATCCATTTTCCAGCGTATTTGTCATTCTCACTCTGGGCGGTGTAAGCGGCGTGGTCGAGCAATACAGCTTCATTGACCCGGTCAGCCCAATGTCACTGCCGGGCGGCATGTTCTACTGCATGATGTTCCCGCTGGTATTCTTCGTCACCATGTTCACCGGCTGGGGGAGAGAATTTGAAGGAGAAAACGGGGAGATTGTGAAGAAAAAATAAAAAACTGGACGGCAGTGATCCCTGGGTTACCCGTCATTGCATCCATTTTGCGCGAAAGCATCTATCAATCTGGCAACGGCATTCCCTTTGCTGTCCAAAATTGTCAGGTGCTTTTGTCTTTTTTGTGATATGACGGGGAAGGGGGAGGATGCTTTCGTATTGATAACTCTTTTTAGACAAAAACAGTTGAAATTGGATTTATTTTACTGTATAATAATAACAGTTAAATAATGTAATTTTATTGCCGAAAGGAGTACAACCATGGGAGTATATCTTGGATTAAGTATCATACCAGAAAGGATTGCCGACGAAGAATGGGCGGCGGTATATCAAGAGACGCTGAAACTAACCGCCCAATATCCCTTTATGGACATAGTCGACGGAGAGCGGAACGGATTAACGTATTCATTTGTCAGGCCGGCACAGCATCGTAGCAACATTGAGGGCGGTTATGACGGCTGGCTGTCAGTGGGGGATCTTCGTACCTTCGCCGGAACAGAATGTTTTACGGTACTTTCAGATTTGGAGGCATATCGTAAGTCTTCAAAACGGGCAAAGGACAACGGTGCTGATGTGTGGCTGGGGGACTTGAACCGTGACATCGATGTGACCAGGCCATCTACCGGTTCATCGATATGGTTTTCTAAGACATGCGGGAGGGATTCCTGGAAGTATCTGATCGCAGTGGCATGTCTGATCATTTCCCGCTTTCCGAATGCGGCAAAGGTTTCTTACGATGTGAATGCCGCATTGTGCAGGAAGGCTGTGAACTGGGCGAATATGTATTTGGACAGGCCCATCGACGTGCCTGACACGGCGGTGAGGGAAAAACTGATGAAGCGGCTTGTCCTGGCAGGGGTTCCGCGGCAGCAGCTGCTCAATGCATTTTTTCAGCTGACCATTGAAGAGAAGGATCCGCAGATGGGGCAGTATATTCTGAGGGAGTTCTCAGAGGAAGAAATACGGCAATACTATCAAGAGCGACTTGCGATTGAAGGCTGTGCGGACGACGCTTTCTTTGAGTATCTCTATATGGGCTTTGACTTTGGCGATCTCTGCGATATCATTGCTGAGGAGGGAGCTTCTGACCTTGCCAGGACACTGTTGAAAAATGAATTGAAGGCGCGGGAGCACGGTGAATCGACGCAGTACAGTTATTACGATTTCTATGGAAGAGCCAGGCAGACTGGCCGAGAGATACATGAAGAGCAGCGCTTGCAATATGAGAAGTATGACATCGTGTATTATGAGGATCTGTGTAAATTTACATCTGGATGCAGAATAGATCCTGACCTGGAAGCACATATCAAGAAAAATTTTATGAAAGTCCGCAGGGAAGGGATAGAAGAAGCAAAGGCCTTTGTCAGTCTGAGCAGAATCGAAAGGGAAAATTGGTTTATACAAAACGCAAGACATCTTCGTCTGACGGAAGACACCTGGAACTACATTTTCGACAGAGTCATGGATGATAACAATATCCGGCGTTTTGTCGCACTTTTCACAGCACCGGACTACACATTTGGAGATAGCGACAATATGAATATCATCATCAATCATATTCCGGTTTTGGATTATTATTGGGAGGCGTCAAAGCCTGCCACCTGGAATTAAAAAATGGGTAAAAAATCAGGCAGCAGGTTGCTGTCTTTTTTCTGCTAAAATCCCTCAATCTGTGGTAAGATGAAAGGAAGAGATTGTTTAAATACAGAAGGAGTTACGATGAAATTTATACATTTATCTGATCTTCACCTGGGAAAACGCGTCAACGAGTTTTCTATGATCGAAGATCAGCAATATATTTTAAATCAGATTGTTGAAATTGCAGCCAGGGAGAAACCAAACGGGGTATTCATCGCAGGGGACGTCTACGACAAATCCGTGCCGCCCACAGAGGCGGTGCAGCTCTTTGACGATTTTCTCGTCCGCTTGGCAGAACAAAGCCTGCCAGTGTTCATCATCAGCGGAAACCACGACAGCGCGGAACGTGTTGCTTTTGGCAGCAGGCTCATGACTGAAAGTAGCATCTATCTATCACCAGTTTACGATGGATCTGTAAAATCTGTGACTTTGGAAGACAAATATGGCAAAATCGATATCTATCTGCTGCCGTTTCTGAAGCCGGCTCACGTGCGGCGCTTTTTCCCTGAAGAGGTAATTGACAGCTATACGGATGCCATGAGAGTGGCGATTGAACATTTAAACTTGAATCCGGACAGACGGAACGTTTTGATCACCCATCAATTCGTAACAGGTGCAGTGCGCAGTGAATCAGAAGAAATTTCTGTAGGCGGGGCTGACAATGTAGATGCCTCTGTCTTTGATGCCTTTGATTATGTGGCTCTGGGTCACCTTCACAAGGCGCAGAGCGTGACCCGCGAGACAATCCGTTATTGCGGAACGCCGCTGAAATATTCTCTTTCAGAAGCAAGTCATGAGAAGTCAGTGACCATAGTGAATCTTGCTGCAAAGGGCCAGGTATCGGTGGATACGCTACCCCTTGTACCGCTTAGGGACATGCACCAGATCAAAGGCACCTATGAAGAGGTCACTTTGAAGCGTTTTTATGAGGGAACGGACTATCAGGAATCTTATATGCATATCACTTTGACCGATGAAGAGGATATCCTAGATGTGATAGGAAAACTGCGGGCAATCTATCCCAATCTCATGAAACTGGATTTTGATAATGAACGAAACTGCGCTAATGGAGAAACTGAGGGGACGGATTCCGTGCAGCAGAAATTCCCCATAGAGTTGTTTGCAGAACTCTATGAGAAACAGAACAACCAGCCCATGAGCCAGGTGCAGGAGTGTTTTTTGGCGGAACTGATTGAAACGATTTGGGAGGAGGAGCGATGAGACCGATAAAATTGACGATTTCGGCCTTTGGGCCTTATGCCGGCAGGCAGGTTCTGGACCTGGACAAGCTGGGGACAAAGGGAATCTATCTGGTTACAGGGGATACTGGAGCGGGAAAGACCACCATTTTTGATGCCATTACCTTTGCTCTCTATGGGGAAACTAGCGGAGACACCCGCAGGAGCGACATGCTCCGATCAAAATACGCTGCAGACGATGTGCCGACGGAGGTGGAACTTTCCTTTATCTATGGCAGCAAAGAGTATACCGTGTGCAGAAATCCGGAATACCAGCGTCCGGCCAAAAGGGGAGGGGGTATGGTCACCCAGAAAGCAGATGCCCAGTTAACGTATCCCGATGGAAATATCGTGACTAAGACCAAAGATGTGACAACTGCAGTGGAGTCGATACTGGGTGTAAACCGAAATCAGTTCACCCAGATTGCCATGATTGCCCAGGGGGAATTTTTGAAACTGCTTCTGGCGCCCACAGAAGATCGGAAGAAGATTTTTCGCAAGATTTTCAAGACAGAGCTGTTCCAAGAGCTACAGGAGCGCCTCAAATCGGAGTCAGGCAAGCTGTCCCACAGGTATGAAGAAATCAAAAACAGCATCAGTCAGTATCTTGACGGACTGACCATTGATGAAAACGAAGGACTATTGGAAAACGCAAAAGAATCCGATGTATTGTTAGCTGAATTAATTGAAAAAGTTGACGATATAATCGCTTGTGACCAGGCAGAGAAAGACAAAATCGAGGGCGAAATCTCTAAAAACGAAAAATGGCTCACGCAAGTCAATGTAGATCTGGGCAAGGCAGTAGATGTGGAACGGACTGAGGCCGCCTTGAAGGAGGCAAGTTCCGCTTTGCAGGAAAAGACTGAAAAACTGCAGCAGCTTTTGGCAAAGTACGAAACAGAGCAGAAGCGGGAGCCAGAGCAAGCCGCTTTGCGCCAGCAGGGCGCCTTAGCAGAAAACGAACTGCCTCAATATGATCAGTTGGAGCAGGTGCAGAAGGAGTTGGATGCCAAGCGAAAGGCTCTTGAGACGACATTGAATCAAAGGGAAGAGCAGAGGAATCAGCATGGAAAGTGTGAATTGTCGTTAAACGATGCGAAGAAGAAGCTGGAAGTGGTCAAGGATGCCGGCAGAGAAGAAGTGGTCTTGAAAGGCAGACTGCAGCAGGCAGAAAGCAGGCTGAAAGCCGTGGAGGGATTTTCAGAGGCTTTGACGGAATGGGAGCTGCTCGCAACAGGTCTCGCAGAGGCACAGAAAAAGTATCTCGCCGTCGCTGAAAAGGCGGAAACATTACAGCAGAAGTATCAGCAGATGAACAGGGCATTCCTCGACGAACAGGCTGGCATTCTAGCATCGACTTTGGAGGCAGACATGCCATGCCCGGTGTGCGGTGCGACGGAGCATCCGTCGCCAGCGGCGAAGACAGCCGATGCCCCTTCGGAAACTGATCTGGAAAAGGCAAAAAAGAAGAGTGAAGCGGCACAGGCAGATGCTGCTTCTTGCAGTGCCGAGGCCAGCACCCTTGGGGGCAAGGTTACTGCGAAGGAAGAAGAAATCAAGAAGAAAGGAGCGGAGCTCTTTGACGAGGTGGTCTTTGCGGGACTCGACAAGAAAATCGCTGGGGAAATGGATGAAAGTAAATCGCAGATTGGCGAATTAAACGAGTTTCTGCGACTGGAGCAGGAAAAACTGCAGCAAAAAGCACGGCTGGAGGAGCAGATTCCAAGACTGGAAACAGATCTTCAAAAACGCCAGGAGACGCTGGCAAGGCTGGTTCAACAGTCCGCAGCTTTAGAAGGTGAAATCAAGGAGAGCGAGAAGAGGCTGGATTCTATAGCAGGCAGACTGAAATATGAAAGCAAGGTCCAGGCAGAAAAGCAAGTTAAGAAACTGCAGTCTGAAGCGGATGCAATTCAGAAATCCATAGAGCGGGCCAGGAACCAATTCTCTATCTGCAAAGAGGAAGTGAGCGCTCTGCAGGGACGAGTGGACAGCCTTTCTGACCAACTGGCAAAGGCACCGGAATATGATGTCGGTGTTATGCGGCGCAGGCAAGCTGAACTGACGGAAGAGAAGAAAGCCTTGAGCGAGTCATTTACAGGGATTTCGGCGCGGATTGGGTCCAACAGCGCAGCCCTTGAGAAAATCCGCAGGCAGGCGGAGAATTTGGCAGAAATCTCGGAAAAATGGGGCTGGGTCAAGGTTCTTTCCAATACGGCAAACGGCAATCTCGGCGGCAAAGAGAAAATTATGCTGGAAACCTACGTGCAGATGCGGTACTTCGATTTGGTCATTCAGCGCGCCAACAGGCGGCTGATGGTTATGAGCAGTGGACAGTATGAGCTGAAACGGCGAAATGAGGCGGAGAACAATCGCAGTCAGAGCGGCCTGGAACTGGATGTCATCGACCACTATAATGGGTCACAGCGCAGCGTGCGTACCCTGTCCGGCGGCGAGTCCTTCAAAGCCTCCCTCTGCCTAGCTCTGGGCCTTTCTGACGAAATCCAGTCCTCGGCAGGGGGTATCCGCCTGGACACCATGTTCGTAGACGAGGGCTTCGGCTCTCTGGACGATGAATCTCTGCAGCAGGCCATCCAGGTACTGGCAGGCTTGTCCGAAGGAAACAAGCTGGTAGGCATCATTTCCCATGTGGGCGAACTGAAAGAAAAGATTGAGAAGCAGATCGTGGTGAAAAAGAATAGAGCAGGAGGCAGTCGGGCGGAGATCAGAGTGGAAGCGTAATCGCAGGCTGTAAATCGTTTGAAATTTGTGATAAAATATATTAAAAGTATTCATTCTGAAGGATAAATATGTGGAGAAGATTGATATAAGATATAGCTAACTAATTGTTTGATTCATAATTGTATGCCATATCGTAAAAACATACAGATAACGGAGGTTTACTATGGCGAATAGTTCGTTAAAGGGTCATGCATTAGAGTATTTTGTAAGGACGCTATTGTATCATTGTGGTTTTAAAGCTGTGCCGTCCGACGGCTTGCTTGTTTTTGATGGATCGGCGGGACAAATGATACAGGGCTTGGGGGAGTGTCATAATGCAGATGTTTTAGTTTCGCCACCAATTCAAACTCCTTTTTATTTTCAAACAAGACTAGTAGTAGAGTGTAAATGCTATTCTGATAAATTAGGGATTGGAGTAGTACGCAATGTTTTGGGCTTGAGAGAAGATATTAACAACTTTGACATAGTGACTGAAGATATATTGAATAATCGTAAAAGTGGACGAAGTACAAAACAAAGAAAATTCCCGATGGAAAGATATTTGTATCAGGTTGCATTAGCGTCCCTTAGCGGGTTCAAGAAGACCACTATTTCATTCGCAGCCACACATAAGATACCCTTAATCTCTTTTGCAGATAGTCAAATTTTCGAAGATATTAGAAATAGAATAGAAAACTTGGATCGGATGAAAAATAAAGAAGATATTAAAATATTAGAAAGGTTTTTCAGAACGTCAAAAAATGAATATTACGATGATAGAATATGGGAATTAGCGGATGCTTTTATCCAGGAAGTTGATAATTTGGCACAGAAGGTTAAAATTGGTTTATTGGAAAACGGCCTTATTCTATTTTTAGTCGAGAATGAGAAAAATAATCCGCACTTAATTACTGATGACTGGATGGACTACGGAGACGGTTATACATTGCATTGGGCGGATGACAAAAAATCTTGGCTTCTCTGTAATCGAGACAAATCATACTATTTTGAACTTCCGGACGATTTGATGCGAAAATGGGAGGAAAGTGTTGAAGACAGCAGAAGAGGGGCAATTTCGCTAAAAGAAATGTTCTTATCTCGAATTATCTTATTTGGAGGTAATAGTGATTTTCCTGAGATCATGGAGTTATCAAATGCGTTTATGGATAATGCGAAGAGAAAGCTTGAGATTGACAATAGATAATTATGGTGGACGATCTGAAAATATTTCATGGAAGCAGCGTGGTTGTACAGAACCCGAAGGTAATGATAAATGGGTATTACAAAGATTTCGGTTGTGGCTTTTATTTACGAATATGGAAAAGCAGGCATGGCTGGAGTTTGTAGTGAATTGCCGCAAAGGAATTGAACATCATTATGATATCGTTGAGGGACCAATGGCAGATGATACGATATGGGATTATATTGAAGATTATACAGCCGGAGCTATTTCTAAATCTGCATTTTGGGAACTGGTGAAATTCAAATATCCAACCCATCAGATTGTATTCTGCACAGATAAAGCACTATCAACCCTGAATTTTGTAAGGAGTTATGAGATATGACAAATATATTTTTCCTTGATGAGGAAATCAGAAGAGATGATTTATACTTCCTATGCTATATGATTGAACGAGTTGCAAGACGACTACATCAAAAGAATTCCTATGTGGTTAACGCCATTGGAAAAGACCAGTTTATCTGATTAATCAGCTTGGCTAACGTATTGCATTGTGAAAATCCGTTAAAAATCGAAGACCAATGGATTCAAAAGTACAACTTGCAGGAAGGTAACTTTGACATCAAAAACGTGAATAAAGATTTAGTTCAACAAATCCCCACAGAGACACAGATAGGCAAAGTATATATGCGTTTGATTATTGATACGCTGCCGCCAGATAAGAACTTTGTTGAAGGGCTGATCAGAGTATATAATCATTCTATTTGTGAAACGATAGATAATTACAATGCCAGTGCGTATTATGAGCCTTCTTATGTGATTGCTAGAGGATATAATGAAGGCGGATTTTAACAGAAATGAAACGTTTTCGACTAAAAAATATTTTACTTTATAGAAGTTAACGTCGAATTTGGGAGAAAAACGATGGACTGGGAATACTTATTCAAACCACACATCCTCGACCAGGGATACGAGTATCACTGCGATGATGCAGTGGAAAATTTGAACGAAGGAAACGGAAAGGTAACTGCGGAGGTTTTGGGCAGTGAAAGATACGACGTTGAAAAAATATTCTGGTGGTACTGCGGTCACAGCGGATTTGGTGCATGAATGGAAGACTTTATATCGAAACAGAAGAGCAATGATGGGAGAATTGGATAAGGTATAGGAGGTGCAAGATGAAAGTAAAACTGAATGATGTTGCGGAAGCGCTGGCGATTTCCAGTGATGAATCGGCATACTATTACAACAAAGAAACAGAGGCATTGGTTTTTGTCATGGACCCGATTTTCGGCTGCGATGATCAGGAACTACTCGATGATCTGGAGGAAAATGGAGAGAAATACATTCGGCTGCCCTCAAAATATGAAATCAATGAATATCAACTGATGAGAGCATTCATCAGAAGTCTTCCGCCTGGCAAGGTGCAGAAGCGGTTAGAACGTGCAATCAGGGGAAGTGGTGCTTTCCGGTATTTTAAAGATACTCTCTACGATCTAGGGATTGAAAAGCAATGGTACGAATGCAAAGACGAGGAGTTTCGCAAGATTGCAATCCGCTGGTGCGAGGAAAATGGAATTGAATACAAGTAAAAGCAAAGCCCCGCTTTGAGTGCCTTTTGTGCGCAGATAGCGGGGTTTTCTATCCCATCTCTGGACAAAGCAACCTATCCATACTAAAATAGACCTATCAAAGCAAGGGAGGGAGTCTATGACCAGCATTTATCGTGATATTTTCCGCGCCATCCATGAGGGCAGGTGGATTAACATTGAGTACCGCAACAAGACGGGACAACTCACAAAATACTGGATCGCTATCAAGGATCTGGATCCGCGGACGAAGACTTTGTCGGTAGAAGGCCTTCACATCGGTCAGTATACCATTGAGAAATTTCCTTATATCTACATAGACTCTATTATGTCATCCCAGGTGATAGACGGTTCCTATTACCCGGTCAATGAACGTCTCGTCAGGGACATTGCAGAGAATCCCCATAAATATCAAAATCTCTTTGACCATGCAGCAAACTTGAAAATCTTGAGCTATTTGGAAGAATGCAGCCGCATGGACAGGACGCCTTATGAGACGGATTTTGCGCTGATCAGATTTCTGGATCGAGACCGTATCGCTGGCGCAGACTACATACTCAGTGAAGAACAATTTCGTCAGATCGTCAGGAATTTTCAGCGAAAGGCAGAGGATGACAAGAAAACAACGCAGAGATTTCAGATCAAAAGGCTGGCAATGAACGTGCTCAGTGTGCATACGCCAAAAGGACTTTACGTGCTCGCCTATCGCAAGCTGGATTTGGATGTCAAAAACAAAAGGCTCCGCCCCGATGAGGATATTACCATTTGCACTGAATTTACGATTAATGGGGAAAAAGAAAGCATCCGCCAATTCCTGGATGCCGAAGACTTTTTACTTTTGGAAGATTTTGAGGCAAATCAGGAACGCATCAAAGACCGGATTACGGAGAATAATCGCCAGATTAACGGGGTAGATGACATGCCTTATGTGATTGGTTTGGGAATGGACCTCGTACTGGATTTGCACGAGGAATACGGTGCCATCATCGACATGTATCACGAGGAGAATATTTCGGTACCGCTGCAGGCTTTCTTTGGCGGACTGCTGAACAGACCCATCAGGAGAAAAGCTTACCCCATTACGTTGCTCAATCGAAGGGTCAATCTGGATCAGCTTCTTGCCATCAACAATGCTATGAAATATCCTCTCGCATACATCCAGGGTCCGCCTGGAACGGGCAAAACCAATACGATCATCAATACTATTGTGACGGCCTTCTTCAATGAACGAACCGTCTTGTTTGCGTCAAATAACAATCATCCCATCGATGGCGTTTATGAGAAGCTGTCCCATCTCAAGTACAACGGAAAGGAGATTCCTTTCCCCATGGTTCGCCTGGGAAACAACGACAAGGTGGAAGAGGCGGCAATGACCATCAAGCGGCTTTACCTTGAGACCAGAGACATCAAAATCTTCGATAGGACTTTGGACAGGAACAAGGGAGACCGTACCCAGAGAGCTAGGGAACTGGCAAAGCTGCTGAAGAGATACGAAGACGTATTGGAGCTGAAAGAGCGCAGCGAGACCATTGATCGGCTGCTGGATTTTGAAGGGAAACAGGAGTCGAATATGCACCTCATTCCCTTCCAGATGGATATCCGCAAGCGGCAGCACCGTTGGGTTCAAGAAGAAATCGAAAAGCGAGGCGAAATCAGTGATGCGGACGCTTTTTCGCTTTTGACCGATGATATAGAGGACTTTAAGAAATACCTCTATTATACATCAGCAAAATATATCAAAAGACTGGATGAGCCGAAGTATGCAGACTTGAAAGAAATCATTTTGGAATTCACCGGAAAAGAACAGAGGGAGGCGATGAATCACTACCTCAGCGAGGGGGAAAACTTAAAGAAGTTTCTGCGCATCTTTCCTATCGTAGCGACCACCTGTATTTCAGCCCACAAATTAGGAGAACCTGACTGCTATTATGATATGACCATCATGGATGAAGCCAGTCAGTGCAATGTAGCGGTGTCTTTGATCCCGATTCTGCGGGGCGAAAACCTGATGCTGGTAGGGGATCCGCAGCAGCTGAATCCTGTGATTTTGCTGGATGAATTGACTAACAAAAAGCTGCGAAGGAAATATCGGGTGTCAGAGGAATATGACTACCTGCAAAATTCTATTTACAAGACGTTTTTGACCTGTGATTCTGTCAGTGATGAAATTTTGCTCCACAATCATTATCGCTGCAATAAACAGATTATTGAGTTTAACAACAAAAAATACTATCATGACAAATTGGCGATTCTCTCAAAGAGTGAAGAAAAAGAACCTTTGGTATTTATCGATGTGGAGGATCAAATGTGCTGCAGTAAGAACACTGCGCCGGGTGAGGCAGAGGAAATCGTCAGTTATGCAGCGTCTCATCCAGAGAAATCCATCGGCGTCATCACCCCTTTTGTCAATTAAAGGAAAATGATTGAGCAAAGCCTGGAAGCGGCAGGAATTCAGAATGCTGTCTGTGGGACTGTCCACTCCTTCCAAGGTGACGAGAAGGATGTGGTGCTGTTTTCCACTGCCATTACGGGCGCCACTCATGAGACGACCTACCAGTGGCTGAAGAACAACAAAGAACTGCTCAACGTCGCAACCTCCAGGGCGAAGGATAAGCTGATCGTTCTGGGCAGCCTGCAGAATTTACATCGCCTGCATCAAAGGAATGAAGAGGATGATCTTTATGAGCTGGTGGAATATGTGAGGACCAATGGAAGGTCTGAGGTGACACCAAAATCTGCCGCTTCCAGGGCGCTGGGAGTAAAACCGTTCAGCACAGCCACAGAAGAGGCTTTTTTGCAAAATATGCATCATGCGCTGGAAAACATCTGGCTTTCTCACAATCGTTTTGTGGTGGAGAAAGAGGTGGGCATCGCCCATGTATTTCAGGACAATACCACCTGCAGCGACTTGTTCTATTCCGGCAGATTCGATTTTGTGGTCTATGAAAAAATCGATGAGAATCACAAACTGCCGGTTTTGGTGATTGAGCTGGACGGACGGGAGCATTTTGAGGATGAAGTGGTAAAACGCCGCGATGCGCAAAAGAAGGAAATCTGCCGGGCGCACCAAATGGAACTGATTCGGGTGGAAAATTCCTACGCGAGGAGGTATAATCATATTAAGGATATCTTGGAGAACTACTTCAAGGCACTCAGGTAACACAAAGAAAATACCAAACTGTTCCGTTTTCTGCTGGTGCGAAAGGCAAGTGAACATGAATTCCCTGGGTGTTTCGCACCAAAATCTTTGAGCGTAAAATGACATAGATGGGTAATAATGGGAGATAGTTTGCTGAAAAAAGGAAAAAAGTGCTAAAAAATATGAATATTTCTAGAAAATTGGAGATATTTTGCAGTCTTGCTCCGCATGGAGCAAGTGGATTGAAATTTTTCCTCTTTCGGCGGTTCTGGAGGTTCCTCCATCGTCTTGCTCCGCATGGAGCAAGTGGATTGAAATAAGCACTTTGCTAGGCAAGGACTTTAGAGCATTTAGTCTTGCTCCGCATGGAGCAAGTGGATTGAAATATGTCCTCTAGTTTAGTCTCAAAATCCGTAATTTTGTCTTGCTCCGCATGGAGCAAGTGGATTGAAATTACTGTCACCCACTCCAACGGTAGTCGGGTCAGTTGTCTTGCTCCGCATGGAGCAAGTGGATTGAAATAAGTCATCAAATTCCACCTGCACATTCTCTCTGGTCTTGCTCCGCATGGAGCAAGTGGATTGAAATTAGTTCGGTTTTTAGCCAAAACTTAATTCTTTCCGTCTTGCTCCGCATGGAGCAAGTGGATTGAAATCCATATCCGTGCTAGAACCGATAGCGAAAGTTTTAGTCTTGCTCCGCATGGAGCAAGTGGATTGAAATGGATATCGAAGTCGAGGAAAGCAAAGATTATAAGTGTCTTGCTCCGCATGGAGCAAGTGGATTGAAATACGCATGACTTTGTGGAGGAGTGTGCGGCCTTCCCGTCTTGCTCCGCATGGAGCAAGTGGATTGAAATAATGAAGTACATGCAGGTAATGAACAGGTGAGTCGTCTTGCTCCGCATGGAGCAAGTGGATTGAAATGGGATACAGTAGAGGATTAAGTACAAACAGAATAAGTCTTGCTCCGCATGGAGCAAGTGGATTGAAATTTCATCAAGATCAATTAAGAAATCCGAATTCAGCGTCTTGCTCCCTTGCGGAGCAAGTGAATTGAAATCCGGTTTCGGAGTTGGTCTTTACCACCTTGATCTTGTCTTGCTCCCTTGCGGAGCAAGTGGATTGAAATTGATACCTCGAGCGGATGTGTCTCGTCCGCAGTGGTCTTGCTCCCTTGCGGAGCAAGTGGATTAAAATTCCGTATGTGGCAATCTTACACCAACTTGCACAGTGTCTTGCTCCCTTGCGGAGCAAGTGGATTGAAATAGTGATTTCAACGTGTTCAGCAGACGTTAATTATGGTCTTGCTCCTTGCGGAGCAAGTAGGTTAAACTTTGTCGACTATCTGCACCAGTGGCAGGCGTTATCGATAATAATTATTTAAAAGCAGGAGAATAGAATTTTACATTTAGAAACTATAGCGTATTCAATATTAACAGGAACACATGAAGAAGATTTATTTATAAAAGAAACAGGAGATTAATTATGAACGAAATCAAAGAACAATTGAGAATTTTTAACGAGGAGCGGGATTGGGATCAGTTCCATTCACCTGAGAATTTGGCGAAATCAGTCGCCATAGAGGCAGGAGAACTCTTGGAATGTTTTCAGTGGAACAGCGACTATGACCAGAGAGCAGTCTGCGATGAAGTCGCAGATGTAATGATGTATTGTATCATGTTAGCGGATAAAATCAATATCGATCTAAAACAAGAAATTCTCAGAAAATTAGAAGCCAATAAGAAAAAATATCCTATCGAAAAATGTAAAGGGAGCAGTAAAAAATACGACAAATTAGGAGACGAATAATGGCTGTAATAGAAAGTATAAAATTCGATGACCGCACACCGGATAGATTGAATGAATTGAAATATGGAAAGAATTGGCCAGTCGTCTATATACTAAATAACGACAGAGAAGCCTATATCGGTGAAACTATCAATGCAGTCGTCAGATCATCTCAACATCTGAAAACAAAAGAACGAAAGAAGCTGAAACATCTTAATTTGATTAGTGATGATGATTTTAACAGATCAGTTATATTGGATTTGGAGGCGTTTTTAATCAATTATATGTCCGCCGATGGAAAATATAAATTACAGAACAGCAATATGGGCGTGCATTTACACGACTATTACGAGAGAGATAAATACGAAAAGACCTTTGACGGTATTTGGCGTCAGCTCAGAGAACGGCAGCTTATCGCCAATAGCATCCATTATATTGAAAATACAGATACTTTTAAGTATTCTCCATACAAAGCTTTAAATTTAGATCAATATCGGGTCGTGGACGCTATTATTCAAGATTTGGTCGATATCAAGAATACGAACAAACAGTTTACCTCCATAATTGATGGCGGAGCAGGTACGGGAAAAACCGTTTTGGCGATATATTTAATGAAACTGCTGTCAGAAGCAGGAGATGATATTGTCGTTATGGATACCGAAATTGATCCCGGCCTTCATTACATCGCACACAATCTCAGCAAATTAAAACCGATGAAAATTGGCTTGGTTGTGCCGATGCAATCGCTGCGATTCACGGTTAAAAAGGTATTTGGCAGCATAAAAGGTTTGAAGAGAAATATGGTTCTCAGTCCATATGATGTTGTAAAAACAGAGGAACCTTATGACCTGCTTATTGTAGATGAAGCCCATAGACTGCAACAGAGAAAGGCGCTATCCAATTATACGACCTTTGACAAAAATAACGAGAAGCTGGGCTTTGATCAAAGCGGTACCCAATTAGACTGGATATTGAAATGCAGCAAGAATCAGATTTTCTTTTACGACAGCATGCAGTCGGTCAAGCCTTCCGATGTAAAACGACAGCGCTTTTACCAGATGAAAGAACAGGAAAATACCAATGTGTATTGTCTTATGTCTCAGTTTAGATGCAGGGGCGGAAACAGCTACATTAAATACATCAAAGAATTATTGAGTGACCATCCGCCAAGAACAGCAAGATCTATTGAGAACTACGAGTTCAGATTGTTTGAAGATGTAGATTACATGGTAAAAGTGATCCGTTCAAAAGATAAAGAACATGGCCTTTGCCGGGTGGTAGCAGGTTATTCCTGGAAATGGCTGTCCAAAAAAACGAAAAACAGAAACGATATTTTTATAGATGGTTATGAGTATAGGTGGAATAGCGTAAATAAGGATTGGGTCAACTCAGAAAATGCGATTAATGAGATAGGATGCATTCACACAGTGCAAGGGTATGATCTCAATTATGCAGGCGTTATCTTTGGAAACGAGATAAAATATGACCCACAGACAAAAAGTATTTTTATCGATAAGAAAAATTACTTCGATCTCCAAGGGAAAACATCTTTGGAAGATGAGGGCGCATTAAAAAACTATATCATCAACATCTATTTAACTCTGCTCACACGGGGCATCAAAGGGACATATGTTTATGCGTGCGACAAAAATTTAAGGAACTATTTAAAGAAGTTTATCCCTCTTTATCAGAATTGTAATCTGTAAAGGATAATAGAGAAATGGAGTATTATGGAACTAGGTATTACGATTCCACTACAGAAACATCTAAAAATAAAGGAGCTGAGTTACGGCGGCATCACAGATCTTTTTTTCTGCTGGGAGCTTCACATTATTCGCTTTCAAAAGAAAAACCTGCTGATTGTGGTTAACGCCAGCAATCGATTTTGCTGTATTATGGCGGGTATGATGGCAAAAGACTGGAATGCCATTGCGCAGCGGGCAGAAGAGGCGATTCGCAAGGGTTTTGCCAGCGAAGGTTATACTGAAGAACAGATTGCACGGTATTTTGCCATAGCGGGAATTCCCATAATGACCAAAACCCACGGCAGAAGACCTGTTGCCGGCCTGAACCGTGCCATTGAAAGGCTTTTTTACATACCGATACCTGCCGAAGAACAGCTGTATCAAAGCCTTTGGAGTCTAGAAGTAAATCGTGATCTGTGTCATGCGGCAGGGTTTGACGGCTGGGACGAGCCGTGGAGGTTTTTGCAAAGGGATATGCAGAGAGTGGGAATCCAATGACCATCAAAAGAAAAATATTTATTACGAATACTATCATGATATTAGTTGCCCTTTTGGTGTTGCTGGGAGTAGGAAGTCTTTTGCTGACGATTTTCCAACATACCTTTCTGACTCATCAAAGCGAAAATTCCGAGCTTTCAACTTATACAACGCAGGTGCAGCAAATGTTGAAAGAAGAAGGGTACGGTACAGACTGGCAGCAGTGGGCCGATGCTTTGGGCGATTATGACTTTCATTTGGCAGTCTTTGATACAGATGGAGAAACCGTCTACTCCAATTTGAACGAGAATGAGACAGAAAGTGTAGCTTCTATCGGTGAACAAGGCGATAACAATACTGAATCGGGACACCATGACCATGGACATGCTTCAGAAATCACTGTGAGCACTTTCTTTATCAACAATGTGACTGTGCTTTCAGCAGGTTTTCCGGCTGACGACACCCTGTATCACTTCTATGCAGCCAGCGGCGGGAGCGGAGATACTTTTTTCAGTACAGATAAACATGTTTTTCAGTTATTTCTTCTGCTGTTCATCGCCATTGGAGCGGTTGTGATACTGGCAATTTTATTCTGCAGCCGCATGTTCACAAAAAAGCTGGTCATGCAGATTATGGAACCTGTGGATCAGCTGGCTGCGGCTGCTGAGCGCATTGAAGGCGGTGACCTGACCCAGCCAGTCGTATATCGACAAGATGATGAGTTTCGCAACGTCTGCGACAGTTTTAACCAGATGCAGGAGCACCTCAAAGAGGGCATGGAAAAAAATGCAGCATACGAAAAGGCGCGCACCGAAATGATCAGCGGCATTTCCCATGACCTGAGAACTCCACTCACTTCTGTAAAAGGTTATATCAAAGGCTTAAAGGATGGAGTTGCGGTTACAGAGGAAAAGCGCCAGCAGTATTTGGATATTGCCTATAGCTGTGCTTGTGATATGGAAGAACTGCTGTCAAAACTGTTCTATTATTCAAAGCTGGAGACAGGAAATATGCCGTTTTACAAGCAGAGCACAGATGTAAAGGAATACCTACAGCACTATGTTGAGGGCAGAAAAAAAGACCTGACTGTCCAACCTGCTTTTTTGGAGTTCCATAGCACTTGTCAAGAGGACTGCTTCCTGGATATCGATCAGGAGCAGATGAAACGAGTTTTCGATAACTTTGTGGAAAACAGTATCAAATACGCTGGGACAAGGCCGCTGATTATGAGAATCTTGTTGGAAAAAAGATCTGATGACAGTGTAGTCATTACTTTTTCTGATAATGGTAATGGGGTGGAAAGGGAGAAACTGCCATATTTATTCGACCAGTTTTATCGAGGAGATGAAGCCCGCAGCGATGGCGAGGGCAGCGGTCTTGGTCTCTACGTCTGTCAATATATCGTCAAAGAACACGGCGGCATCATCAGAGCAGAGAACCAGGGCGGACTGCATCTGATGATGTATTTTGGAAATAATGAGGGGGAAGTGTGATGGCACATATTTTGATCGCAGAGGATGATAAACGAATCGCCTTGCTGGAAAAAGACTATTTGGAAATCGACGGCTTCCATGTGACAATCGTTTCGGATGGCGATGATGTAATGAAACGGATTTTGTCAGAAAATTTTGATCTGCTGCTATTGGATATCATGCTGCCAGGAAAAGATGGCTACGATATCTGCCGAGAGGTCAGAGATAAAATTGACATTCCGATTCTCATGGTGACAGCGAAGCAGGAGTCCATTGACAAAATCAGGGGACTGGGTCTCGGTGCGGACGACTACATCGTTAAACCTTTTGACCCGGCGGAACTGGTGGCCAGAGTCAAGTCTCACTTGGCAAGATATGAACGGCTGATGGCAGGCAGAACTGTACATGGAGATATGGCAGAGGATTACTTGATTCAAGTCGGTGGACTGAAAATTCTCGCCAAGAGTTGGAAGGTTATTAAAAATGGAGAGGAGATTCATTTCCCTAATAGAGAATTTGAACTGCTCAAATACATGGCGATGAATCCTAACATCGTGTTTTCTAAAGAGCATCTCTTTGAGAAAATCTGGGGTTATGATTATGTGGGAGACAGCGCTACAGTGACGGTGCATATCAACCGCATACGAGAAAAAATCGAAGAAGATCCGAAAAATCCACAGATTATCGAGACTGTTTGGGGAGCCGGGTATCGGTTGAATCTTTAGTGAGAGGAAAAGTTTATAATTTGTTTAGAAATAACCTCGAAAGTGTTTATAGTAGGTGGTTATACTGTGAACAAACAACAAAGCATGACTGACCTGGAGGGAATGAAATTGAAAAAAGTAATGAAGAAGAAATGGATTGTACTGGCACTTGCGCTCACAATCGTTGTTGCAGGTGCGGTATCATTGACTGCTTTTGGTGCGGATGAGCAAGGGACGATTTCCGAAAGCCAGATGCAGAAAAAGCAGCCCATCTGCACGATCAATCAGGACTGCCTCAAAAGAGGGGTTCATCATACAGAGCAGAATCGCTCTGCTGCTCCGTCAACAACACCTGCGGCAGGCACATCTACGGCTTCAACTTATGGAAACTGTCAGTATCCTGACTGCGACGGAACTCATGCGAACCACCAAAATTACGGCTATCATAGTAATGGTCAAAATCACCATGGTTCCTCTCACGGAGGCGGGCACGGATGGCACGAGTAGGCGTTTATCCAGACTGCCGCCAGCGAATAAGAGATTCGCTGGCGGCAGTCTCATTTTTTTGATAAAGCGCGGTAATTTCAACTTATGCCGCCGGGCGCCCCGGTTACGCAGAATGAGTCGAAAACGCCAAATCGGTTACAGAAAGTTAAGGCTGAGCAGGCAGAATGCGTAACGGAGCCTCGCGCCAGGCAACCCAGGCAACCTAGTTACGTACTCTGTGTCCCAAACCTACGAACCGGGTATTTTGCAGAGTGTTTTTTTGTGATATACTGACTGTAGCATTTTAAAATAGCAGGAGGGGAAAATGGAAAAGATATTAGTAATAGAAGACGATCATAGCATTCACGAAGAACTATGTGCATTGCTTCGAGCTAACGGCTACATGCCAGTCAGTGAGCCTCCTTGTGATTTGGCTCTTTTGGATATCAATCTGCCGGGTGAAAGCGGATTTGAAGTATGTCGGAAACTGCGTCTGCATTCTGATATGCCAGTGATTTTCCTCACAGCCAGAGATTCAGCTGATGACGAACTGCTGGGTTTTGGTGTGGGCGCTGACGACTACATTCGCAAGCCTTACAATTCCTCTGTGCTTTTAGCGAGGATTGGCAGACTGCTGAAGCGTAAGAGCAGTTCTGTCCTCACTGTGCGCAATCTGACCCTGAATCTCGCTGACATGACCGTCCATTTTCGTGAGTGCTCCCAGGAACTGACCAAAAATGAGACGCGAATTCTAGCCTGTCTGATGCAGAAGGAACTCTGCACAAGAGATGAGATTATTGAAGACCTGTGGAGCAACAGCTTGTACATCGATGAGAACACCCTCTATGTCAATGTCAATCGCCTGCGAGATAAGCTGAAAAAGATGGGGGCAGAGGAATTTATTCGTACCGTTCGGGGCGTGGGGTATCGTTTATGAAATTCAGAGACTACTTATCCGCAAAAACGATTACACTGAGTTTTTTATGCATCGGCGCTTTGCTGGCAGGTGTTTTTTTAGCGTTCGCAGAAGTGAGTATCTCCCTGATTGCTGTCATGGAGTTATTTTTTCTGTTTTTGACCGGCAGCTGGCTGTTGGTCAGCTTTGTTATGGAGCGAAGAAATATCCGCGGCCTGCAAAAACTCGAGAAAGAATTAGACGACAAGTACCTGCTGGGAGAAATTTTGCCGCCGCCGACGGGATATCTTGAACAGCAGTATTACCGCATGTTTAAAACAATTTCACGATCCGCGGTAGGTCTTGTGGAAGAGACGAGACGGGAAAAAGAAGAATACTGTGACTATGTGGAAAGCTGGATTCACGAGATCAAAACCCCATTGACCGCCTGTTCCTTGATTCTGGACAACGATGGCGATGTCAGAAAGTTGAGAAGAGAATTAAAGCGAGCAGATAATCTGACAGAAAACATACTCTATTATGCTAGACTTCGCAGCGCCGAGAAGGATACCAAGATCAAAATCCTGCAAGCGGCAGCTGTTATCGAGGAAGCGGTGAAAAGTCAGATGGAGTTGTTGATTGCATCAAAGATTAGTGTGGAGACAGAGGGGAGTTTCACAGTCTGTACAGACGACAAATCCCTTTGTTTTATTTTAAAACAGCTGCTGATAAACAGCGCCAAATACTGTCCGGGCTGTCATGTAAATATCATCGCAGTAGACGGGAAGATTATTTTTGAGGACGATGGTATCGGGATTCCTTCCCACGAAATCAGACGTGTCACGGAGAGGGGATTTACGGGAAGCAACGGCAGGCATTTTGGCCGCAGCACTGGCATGGGATTGTACATTGCAAATGAACTATGTAAGAGATTGGACGTTGAACTGCAAGTGGAATCAGAAGAAGAAAAATATACGCGGATTACACTGCTTTTCAGAAATCTAACAAAATTGTAAGATTGGTACCCCGTCCGTGTTAGATAAGATATGGCTTTTTCATGCTAATATTAGAGTGAAAAGGAGGAGACGATCACATGAATGAGATTTTAGAGATTAAAAATGTAACGAAGTATTACGGCAAGGGGAGTGTAGTGACGAAGGCACTGGACGGTATCTCTTTTTCCGTAGAGAAAGGGGAATTTACGGCAATTATGGGAGCGTCCGGCTCTGGTAAGAGCACCTTGCTCAATGTGATTTCAACCATCGATCGAGTCAGCAGCGGTGAAATTTTCATCGAAGGTGTCCACCTGACGGAGATGGAAGAAAAGCAGCTTGCCAATTTTCGCAGAGATCAATTGGGGTTCATCTTTCAAGAATACAACCTGCTCGATACCCTGACCATTGGCGAGAATATATTGCTGCCGTTAAATCTGCAGAAGAAACCTCACGCGGATGCTGACAGAGAACTGATGAGAGTGTCCGAGGCCCTGGGTGTCTGCGATCAGTTGTCCAAGTTTCCTTATGAACTGTCTGGCGGACAGCGCCAGAGGGCGGCATGTGCCAGGGCGATGATTACGAAACCAGCGTTGGTTTTGGCAGATGAACCGACTGGTGCTTTGGATTCGAAGAATTCAAAACTGCTGATGGAAACTTTTCAGATGATGAATCAGTCACTCGGTTCTACAATTCTCATGGTAACCCATGATCCGGTCATCGGCTCTTACGCAAATCGAGTTTTGTTTTTAAAAGACGGTCAAATATGGAATGAGATGGACCGGGGGCAGCGGACAAGGCAGGAATTTTACCAGGCGATTGTAACTGTTACAGCGGCGCTGGGAGGTGAGCTTGATGTTCACTAAGCTTGCGGTGCGCAATGTTAAGCGACAGTTGGGGAATTATCTGATTTATTTCATGACCGTTTCCCTGACTGTTTCTTTTATATTCGCCATAAACAATGTGATTTATAGTCCGCAGCTTTTGCAGTGGGTGGAAGAAGCAAGTTCTATGAAAGTCGCCTTAATGGGACTTACCATATTTATCGCTTTGATCGTCGCTTTTGTGCTGGGGTATGCAACTGCTTTTATGCTGAAATTACGTAAGCGGGAGTTCGGTACTTACCTGACATTGGGCATGACAAGAAAAAATATTCTCTCCATCTTTGTCTCTGAAACGATGATCATGTGTTTTACGGCGCTGGGGCTGGGAATTCTGCTGGGATTGTTTATTTATCAGGGTCTGATTATGATTATGACCAATCTGATGGAAATAGAATTCACCTTCGCCGATTATTCTGCTAAGGGTCTGTTTCTCACCATCGTGTTGGTGGCGGCTATGTTTGCTCTATCGTCAATGGCTTCAGCTCGTTATCTGAGAAAAGTCAGCATCTATGAGTTAATCCATGGCGACCAAATGGTAGAAAAAAAGGTAAAACATCCAAACTTTTGGCTGTTCCTGACCCTGGTTTCTCTGAGCATCGTCATAGGAAGCTGCGTTATTTTTTGTAGGCAGGTAGACATCCTGCTTCTGGAAGGCTCTTCGAGTCTGGAATCTGTTTTCATCAGTCTATTTGTGCTGGCAGGCGGTCTGATTTTATTTCATGCGGCAGTTTCCAGAAGCATCGTGAACCTGCTTTTAAAAAGAAAGAAGTTCTGCAATAGCGGCAGTCATACCTTTGTATTGCGGCAGCTCAGCGCGTCCCTGCGTGCAAATTCCACGATGATCGGGATTATCGCTTTTTTGATGGCATTTGCAGTCATCGGCGCCAACGCATCCTTTGTTTTACGAGTGAACACGCGCGCAGTTCTGGACAGAGACATCCCTTTTGACGCCCTCTATATCGAAGAGCAATCTGATACCGACAGCAAATATAGTCCAATCACTGCGGACAAAGGTGAAACGATTATAAAAAAATACGCAAAGATTGAGGGGAAACTTCCATTTGCCTTTTATACAAATGGCAGAGATGACTTATACAGCTGTACGGAATGGTCTGGGGAAGACGATTTGTTCATAGCAGAAAGCGATTTTAACAAAATATGCAAGTTCTTAGGATTCGAGCCAGTTCAGCTGGAGCAGGAATACCTGGTGATAACAAATGACGCATATACACTGCAATTTGATTTTTCCCAGACGAAGATTGGGGCAGGTGGCAGAACTTATCGTTACGGCGGCATCAGCCAGGATTACCCTCATTTTGCCTATACCTATTTTTACGCAGTTATACCAGATAAGGCAGTAAGGCATATGGAAACGGCTACGAGCTGCATCGCCTACGATCTGGCAGACGGAAAGTATGATGGCAATCGTCTAAAAGAGGATTTGAGCTATACAGTGCCGGGTGACGATGAAAATGGCGGCCCCTATGAGATGTGCAACTATGTATTAAAGGAGTATAACCGAATCAGGAGTAATAGTATTCTTGCCGTCTTTGTCGTTGGTGCTCTGTATATTGCTGCTATATTCCTGTTTATGGCCATGGCGATTCTGGCCTTGAAAATTTTATCCACCCTTTCTGAAGACAAAAAAAGATACAGCATTTTGTACCGTCTGGGGGCAGATGAACAGGAGCAGAGCAAAGCACTGTTTCAGCAGACCTTCAGCTTCTTTTTCCTGCCTTTTGCGATACCCATGCTATTGAGCATTCCTACCGGATGGATTTGCGGAAGAATCATGAAGCTGACCGGTTTTGCGGCACAGCAGACAGAAGTGTATTTCATTGCGGCTGTCATCGCCCTTGTCATGATACTGATTTATGTATTGTATTTTACCGCGACATATCAAATTGCAAAGCGGGCGGTTATATTCAAAAACCAATCGGGGAGGTGATTGAGATGTTAGCAAAACTGGCTCTGCGTAATGTAAGAAGACAGATGAGCAATTACTTGATTTACTTTATGACGGTGATACTGACTGTGGCCTTGCTGTTCGCATTGTGCAACATGATTTTCAGTCCGCAGCTGAACCTGGATGCGGAGAGTAACAGCGGCATGAAGAACGGTCTGATGGGGCTGATTGCCTTTATTTTCGTCATCATAACCTTTGTACTGGGATATGCCGCCTCCTTCATGCTTCGGTTTCGAAAGCGGGAATTCGGCATGTATCTGACCCTTGGCATGACGAGAAATCATGTCCTCTTGATTTTTCTGACAGAGACTTTGATCATGGGTTTCGTCGCTTTGGGGCTGGGCATCCTGCTGGGATTATTTTTCTATCAGGGTATGGTGGCGATTATGATGAAGCTGATGCAGCTGGAACTCACATTTGCGGCCTATTCGGTGAAAGGCCTTTGGATCACCATCGGACTGGTCATCGCGATTTTCCTGCTTTCGGCGTTTTCCTCTTTTCTATACTTGAAAATAGTCGATATTTACGACTTATTGCATGGAGCGCAAAAGAGCGAAAAGAAAAGCTGCCATCCAAGGGTTTGGGTTTTCATCATGGCCACCTCCATTTTGGTACTGATTGAAGCGGCTATTGATTTCATCAGACTAATTGAAATTCGCTATTCTGCCAGTAAGGGGAACCTGGAGACTGCAATCATGCTGGATCTGTTTATCATGGCCATGGCGTTCATTTTCCTCCATATAGGAGTTGCCAAGAGTCTGATCCCGTTTCTATCTGAAAAGAAAACCTTCTGCAGCAGAGGCACGAACACCTTTACCCTGAGACAGCTCAGCGGCACCCTCAGCGTCAATTCTGTCATGGTCGGATTGATGGCTTTTCTTCTGACCGCAGCAATCTTTGTGTCTAACGGCGCATTTTTCCTGAAAATACTAGAAAGGACCGAGCATGAAAGATCCAATCCCTTTGACGTGACTTATGTCGAAAATAATGATCCAGGCAGAGAGCCTGATGAGGCTATCCTGCCGGAGGAGGCAGAGACCATCATCGAGAACTATTCAAAAATAGAAAAGAAGTGCGCCTATACCACCTATAGAAATGAAACGGATGAGGTGACGGAGCCTTTGACCACCTGGTATGAGAAAAACGTCCTCTATCTGTGTACGAATATCTCGGAGTCTGACTTCAACGCACTCTGCAGAGCACGTGGCTATCAGACAGTGAATCTGGACGGGCGATTTCTGGTGGTGACAAATTCGACGATCGCCGCTGGTACGGATTACTCTTCTGTCACCTTACATCTCAGCGGCAAAAGTTACCTCTACGGCGGCAGAAGGGAAGGTCAGTCGCCTCTGCCTGACTACATTTATACTGTAGTGCCTGATGAGGCAGTAAAGTATTTGAGGGTGCAGGAGAAAAAAGTCGTCTATGTATTAGAACAAAAACAGTACGATGCAGAGAGCCTTCAAAGAGATTTGACCTATCATTATACGTATGCAGATGGAGAAAACACATCCAATGCTTGCGACTACTGGCTGAAGGAAATGGACCGGCAGGTAAGGGACAGTGAAATTGCCATCTTCATAATCGGCGCCATCTATATCACTACTGTATTTCTGCTCATGGTCATGGCGATTCTGGCGCTGAAGATTATGTCTGGGTTAAGCGAGGACAGGCGCAGATACCTGACGTTGTCCTGCCTGGGAGTCAGTGAAGGCGAACAGGAGCAGACGCTGCTCTGCCAGATGGCAGGTTTCTTCTTCCAACCGCTGATACTCCCAGTTTTGTCCAGCGTTCCCATGGGATGGCTGTTTGGCAAGCTGCTGCAGCTGCACGGCTGCGCAGGACAAGTTCAGGAGATGTACCTTACAACAGGGCTCATCGCTCTGATCATCACAATTCTCTACACTCTATATTTCGTCGCAATCTATCAGATTGCCAAGCGGTCTGTGGTACAGAGAACAAAATCTTAAATTTACAGAAGAATAATTGCTATTTCATTGGAATATTGTTAAAATTAAGACAAGCGAACAAATTAAGGAAGGAGATGTTCCTATGAAATACGCATTTACCCATGCTAACGTGCTGGATGGAAGCCGGGACATGGAGGTACAGCCCTGTATGACGGTCTTAGTGGAAAACGACAAAATCGTATCCTTGAAAGAAAGGGGCAGTGTGCCGGAGGGCTTTGAAGAAATTGATCTACACGACAAGTATCTGCTGCCGGGTTTGATTAATGCCCACGTCCATCTGCCAGGCACCGGTAAACCGACCAACGCTAGTGAAGCCTCTGATTTGGCGGCCAAGGTGGATAAGTCTAAGCTGATGCAAAAGGTGCTCAGCTCTGTCGTAAAGAAGAATATCCTCACCTCTCTCAATGCGGGGATTACGACCATCCGCTCCGTGGGTGAAGTCAGTTATCGAGATTTGGCCAACAGAGATATGATCAACATCGGGAAATACGTCGGACCTCGTCTTCTGGCCTGCGGCTACGGCGTGACAGTTCCCGGCGGCCACACAGATGGACTGATGGGGATTCCCTGCAAAACGCCAGAAGAATGCATCAAGGTCATCGGAGACAATGCTGCAAAGGGGGCGGACTGGATCAAAATCTTTGTCACCGGCGGCGTCTTTGATGCAGCCGTAAAAGGAGAGCCAGGCGTGGTCAGGATGTCCTATGAACTGGCCAGGGCTTCCTGTGACGAAGCCCACAGATTGGGCTTCAAAGTAGCGTCTCATACAGAAAGTACAGAGGGAGTGCGCCTCGCACTGAAGGCAGGTGTGGATACTATCGAACACGGTGCGCGGATGGATGAGGAAATCATCAGTCTTTATAAGGAAAACGGCTCCGCGGTGATTTGTACTATCATTCCGGCGCTGGCTATTGCGCGACTGCCGGGAGAGATGACTAAGATGACAGAGGTGAACCAGTATAATGCAGAAGTGGTCATGGAGAACATCATCGAAAGCGCTAAACAGGCCCTTGCAAATGATATTCCAGTAGGTCTGGGTACTGACGCATCCTGTCCGTACATCACCCATTATGCCTTGTGGCGAGAGGTTTACTATTTTGCCAAGCTCTGCGGCGTATCGAATGCTTTTGCTTTGCACACCGTGACCCTTGGAAATGCTGAAATTCTAGGACTCTCTGATATTACAGGTTCCATAGAGGATGGAAAGTGTGCGGATTTGATCGTTTTAGAAGAGAATCCTCTGAAAGACTTGTCCAGCCTGAAGGATGTGACCATGGTCATGGCCCGCGGCCATCTGCTCAGGGAACCGAAGATCAAGAGAATTGAATATATAGACCAGGAGCTGGATAAATTGCTCTGAAAAGACCAATACTGAATGAGAAAGGGCGGTGCGTGTGCGCCGCCTTTGCTATTGTATCAAAAGTCTGCCTTTACTTGAGCGAAATAGACACGTATAATAGAAGTAGACTTGGATATCAGGGGAGGATTTATGATTACGGATTCATTTATTCGTTCTTTAACTATAGATAAAACCTATCGAAAGGGAATGCAGATTTTTCTTGAGAAAGACAGGATTTTGGAGTTCAAAGCAGAAGAAGATGAGAATGACACAGACCGCAAACACATCGACGCACTGGTCAGAGGATCAGACAGGCGGTACTATGATGTCAGTTTAAGCTATAACGAAAGAACCGACCAGCTGGAGGAAACGTTTTGCGAATGTCCGGCCTTTTCTAACTATGACGGCATTTGCAAACACTGCGTAGCGGTTCTCAGAGAATACATGAATCATCAGCAGGGGACTACTCGTCTAGCTTCGAAGGTCAGACAGACCTCCTGGGACGGAGGCCGCAGTAATTATGCAGCCTATAAGCCTCAGACCACTTACGCCATCAAAAACCTTCTCAATAGGCAGATTCAGAAAAAGACTGCACCGATTTTACAAAAAGACGCCTTTGGCCGCGTCTGTCTTTTGCCGTCCTTTAAAGTAGAACGAGATAACCTGGAAACGAAGATTTCCGCTGCTTTCAAAATCGGCATTGATCACATGTATGTTCTGAAAGACGTTTCTGAATTTGCCAAGAATATGGAAGCAGCCGCCAATTTCGCTTATGGGAAGCGGTTGCAGTTTATCCATTCAATCGAAAGTTTTGATCAGGATTCTCAGCCACTGGCGGAGTTTTTAGTGAAATGGATTAAGGACAGAGAGAAAAAAGAAGCGAGTGATTCCGCTTTTTATTTTACGAGGACGATTCCTAAAGTAAGGGAACTTCCCCTCAGCGGGGGAGAGTTTGAAATGCTTCTCGATATTATGGGAGAGCGGCCTTTTGAGATAGAATTGAGCGATTCAGCTGTCAAGGAATGGCAGATCAGTGAGAGAATGCCGGAAATGGATTTGTATATCACAGGCAAAGAAGGCGGCATCGAAGTGGCTACGGATGCGAACCCTCTGATAAGGGGACAGGAGCATTATCTCTATTTTGCCGATGGAGAAATCTTTAAACTGCCGATTAAAGATGTGAAAGCGATTGACGGTTTACTTTTCTGTATGGAGCGAAAAATAAACAATCCTTTTTTCGTGGCAGAAGACGATATACCGATTTTTTGCCGGGAACTGTATCCGACACTGAAGCAGCAGTTCATCTGCCATATAGAAAATTTTGTTGAAGAGGATTATGGCATCGCAGAAGCAGAATTTAAGATTTACTTGGACGCACCGGAGAAAAACATAGTGACAGGAAAGATTGAAGCCGTCTACGGAGACAGAAAATACAATGTCTATGATCGGCAGAAAGACTACGAAAGCCGGGATTTTGTAAAGGAAATTGAGACTGCCGCATTAATCGTGCCTTACTTTGAACGGATAGATGAAAACAAACAGGAGCTGGTCATCAGCAGGGACGAAGACACCCTCTATGAACTGCTGACCATGGGTATCGACGAAATGCAGGAGCTGGGTCAGGTCTATGTATCAGAGAGCCTTAAGGGCGTGAATATCAGACCGACGCCGACGGTGTCAATCGGAATCTCGTTATCCGGCGATTTACTAGAGCTGACTTTGACGGCTGGAGATATGTCGCGGGAAGATTTGATTGATATTTTGGGCAAATACAACAAAAAAAAGAAGTTCTACCGCTTGAAGAACGGGGATTTTGTTCAGATTGAAGACGACGGGATTACGACGTTGGCAGAACTGCGGGAGGGCTTGAATCTGACTGCCAAGGAACTTCGGCAGGATACTGTGCTGCTGCCAAAGTATCGCGCCCTTTATCTGGACAGTGAATTACAGGCAAAGACTTCTCTTTCCGTTGAGCGCAGCAGAGATTTCCGCGCCTTGATCCGCGATATGAAGACCGTGGACGATAACGATTTTGAGGTACCGGCTACCTTGGCGAAGACCTTGAGAGAATATCAGAAGAAAGGTTTTCTGTGGCTGAAAACGTTGGCACACAACGGTTTTGGAGGAATTCTGGCTGACGATATGGGGCTGGGAAAGACGCTGCAGGTCATCGCTTTTCTGCTGTCGGAACAGGAAGAGAAGGGTAGCGCGGACAGTCGTCCCTCTCTGATTGTCTGTCCTGCATCCCTGGTGTACAACTGGGAGAGCGAAATTCATCGCTTTGCGCCCGCGCTCAGAACGCGGCTGATCATCGGAACGGCCGCGGGACGTCAGACTTTGATTGAGACGATAGAACCTGGGGAGGTATGCATCACGTCTTACGAGCTGCTGAAGCGGGATATCAAGCTTTATAAAGAGGTCGCCTTTGGCTGCCAGGTCATCGACGAAGCACAGTATATCAAAAACCACAATACCCAGGCGGCAAAGTCTGTCAAATCAATTAACGCCGGTTTTCGAGCAGCATTGACAGGAACGCCCGTTGAAAACAGACTCAGCGAGCTTTGGAGCATCTTTGACTTTCTGATGTCCGGTTTCCTGCATTCCTACGATCGATTCCGCAAAGAAATGGAAAATCCGATTGTCCAGGGGCAGGACGAGGAGGCGATGGAGAGATTGCGCAAAATGACGCATCCGTTCATCTTGCGGCGTCTGAAAAAAGATGTGCTGAAAGATCTGCCGGATAAGATTGAAAAGAACATGTTTACCCGCTTGGATGGAGAACAGCAGAGGCTGTACGATGCCCACGTGAAGCAGCTGCAATTGTTCTTAGACGGAGCCAGCGATGAGGAGCTTTCAACCTCGAAGATTCAAATTCTTTCACAGCTGACCAGGCTGCGCCAAATCTGTTGCGACCCGGCTCTCGTCTATGAAAACTATCAAGGGGTATCGGCAAAAACCCAGATGTGTATCGAGCTGATCAGCAATGCAGTCAGTGCAGGGCATAAGATTTTGCTGTTCTCTCAGTTTACTACCATGCTCAGCGATTTAGAAGCCAGACTTGAGCAGGAGGAGATTTCCTACTATATTTTAACAGGCGCCACCAGCAAAGAAAAACGGAACCGAATGGTCAAAGCCTTCAATGAGGACGATACCTCCGTCTTCTTGATTTCACTGAAAGCAGGAGGCACCGGTTTGAACCTGACGGCAGCAGATATGGTCATTCACTTCGACCCTTGGTGGAATCTGGCGGTGCAGAATCAGGCGACGGACAGAGCACACCGCATCGGTCAGAAAAATGTGGTGACAGTCTATAAGTTGATAGCGCAGGATACTATCGAAGATAAAATTCTAGAACTACAGGAGCGTAAAAAGGACCTGGCCGATCAAATTCTCACGGGCAGAGCCGTGGAAAGCGTCGATTTCAACCGAGAAGAACTGATGGAACTATTGCGAAGATCTTGAGGAGGAACAACATGAGCATTGTAAAAAATGAACCAAAGATTAAGTTTGCACTGATTGCGGCTATTCGTGAACAGTTGGAGCAGAGAGCAGCTTGGCTTTATCTTCTCTGTGACGAGGCGCGAAAGAAAGGGCTGCCGCCGATGGATTTCGCACCAGAAGCGATACGCCGTTGCGGAATTGGCGAAGGAAAGTTTTTGATCGAGAAGGGCAAGACGGATAGCCTGAAAGGGCTGCGCAAGACTTTGTTCTCTCTGCCAGCACGAAAAGTCTTTGAAATGGATGTGATCAAAAGCACTGATGATGAATTGGAACTGCATTTTCATTACTGTCCGCTGGTAAAGGCCTGGCAGAAATGTGGCTGTTCTGACGAGGACATTGCTATGCTCTGTGATATCGCCATGTGCGGGGATCGTGGCATCGGCGAGGCTTACGGTTGTGAATTGGAGTTGACGAAGACCATTGCAGGCGGAGATGACATCTGCCATTTGAGATATCATAAATAAGGACGAACAGAAATTGATATCACAGCTTCGAAAGAATGTGGTATAATGGTTCCAAGATCTTACGGCGTTGCCGCAAAGAAGGAATTCATGAAAACGTGAAAGGAAGAGATAAAATGATTCAGATTGAAATGTTAAATGTGAAAGGACAGCCTGTGCAGGGCGTGCGCATTGTAGCACCTGGTGGAGAGGGGCATCCAAATATGCTGGTTCTTCTTTGTAAAAAAGGCTATATCATGTGTGGTTACTTAAATCAGGGGACAGCGGAAGCCGTGAAAGATGCAGCGGCTGTTGTCGGTGGAAGCACTTTTGATGAAATTCTGGCTAACCCAGTAAAGAGCGTTTCGCCTGAAGCAGAAGCTCTTGGCATCGCTGTCGGCATGACTGGCGCAGAAGCTGCAGAAAAGCTCAACGCGTAACAAACTTTGGCTGCCTGCTGGATTCAGTGTGGCAGCTTTTTTTACATATTAAGATGGAATGAAAAGAGGTGAGCCTGAAGTGAAACTGGTAATTGCTCAAGCTCCATGCAAGGTCTATTAGGGCAAAATTGCATGGAGTGAATCGAAGATTTGCCCAAAGACTTTGCATTTTAATGGAAATCATATAAAAATTAAAAGGAGCAAAGTCAAATGAAAAATATCAACTTAATAATGAAAGAGCTTCACAGCTTTCTGATCTTATGGTCGACGCAATCGCTGTCCCTGCTGGGCAGTTCAATGACTAATTTTGCGCTAGTGATGTGGACTTATCAAGAAAAAGGCTCAGCTTTGACGACTGCGCTTTTGTCAGTCTGTTCTTACACGCCTTACATCATGATGAGTATCTTCGCCGGTGCACTCAGCGACAAGTGGAATAAGAAAGTAACCATGCTGGCAAGTGACACTTTTGCTGCTCTCTGTACGGTAGTGGTTTTATTGCTGCTGAAAAGCGGTCAGTTGGAAATCTGGCATCTCTATTGCATCAATGCCTTGAACGGATTGATGGGCACGGTGCAGCAACCTGCAGGAGATGTGGCAATCAGTTTGATTACACCGCGAAAACATTATCAAAAAGTGAGCGGACTGCGTTCATTTTCTAATTCTCTGGTCAACATTCTGTCCCCAGTGGCTGCTACGACGATTTTCGCAGCTTTTGGGTTGGATGCCATCATCTATTTTGATCTGTCTACCTTTTTGGCTGCTTTTTTGGCGCTCTGTTTTTTCGTGGAAATCCCCATAGTACATGAATTGAAGGATAAAGGGGAATCTTTGTTGCAGTCGGCAAAGAGCGGATTGCAGTATCTGAAAGAGCACCGGGGCATTTTAGATTTAATTCTCCTTCTTGCGGGAATCAATCTGACAGCATCCATGTACAACGCTGCCTTTCCGGCAATGCTTCTTTCCAGGAGCGGCGGAGGAGAAGGTGCGCTGGCCATCGTCAACGCCTCGGTGGGAATTGCCATGCTAGCTGGGAGTCTGGCAGCATCTGTCCTGCCTGCACCGAAGAGCAGAGTTCGGGTTATCTGCAACACCTTGTTTTTGTCTATGAGTACCGAGAACTTCATCCTCGCTTTTGGCAATTCGGTGCCTGTCTGGTGTCTGGGCGCAATTTTGGGGTGGATTTGGGTTCCCATAATGAACGCCAACATGGATACCCTTTTTCGCAGCTATATCCCAGTGACGATGCAGGGAAGAGTTTACTCTGCCCGCAATACACTGCAGTTTTTTACCATTCCCATAGGGTACTTTCTGGGAGGCATCCTGGTTGACAAAGTCTTTGAACCGTTTATGGCGCTGCAGGCAGAAGACAGCCTCTGGATTACGTTTTTTGGCAGCGGAAAAGGGTCTGGGGCAGCCATGTTCTTTATGATCATCGGTCTGCTCGGCGTCATGACCTGCCTGGTGTTCAGGAGAGATAAGGAGATTTGGAAACTGGAAGAGTGAAGAGATAATATAGGAGCGCCTGCCTGCAGGCAGCTCCTTTTTGGTTGAATAAATTTAGAAAAAAAGAATTTCATAGAGATGTTCATAAAAGGCTTGACAAGTATGGTAAAATAAGAGGGTTGAAATGAAAAGTACGGAGGTTAGGATGAGTGTGATAAATCTGCAAGGGGCAGAGCTATTAAATGTTTTGAAAAGTACGATGGGATCTTTATGGCTGATTACATTAGAAAGCCAGGAGGTTGAAATAATACAGAATTTCATGATACCAGAATTGACTGGCCGGGTAATGGATTATAAGGAGTTGAACGCTGCTTATCTGCAGGAATATGTCTACCCGGCAGACAAGAAAAAATGGCAGGAGTATATGTCCATATCGGCCTTAAAAGAGATGTGTCAGTCAGCATGCAGTGAAAAAACGTTCGAAATGCGGTTTCGCAATCAATCTTTTGGATTTGAATGGCATCAGGCTTTTCTGCATGTGTTTGAAGACGAAAACGGAGACCCAAATCGCATATTACTTTCAAGCAGGTATATCAATGAACTAAAAAGAGGCGAAATCATCGCGAAGGCTGTAGAAACAGAGTACGATTATGTCAATTACATAGATGCAGATTCGAACAGTTATGTGATGTACGCCTCCAATAAGCAGTCTGGGACGCCGATGCCTCCGATTATGAGTAACGATTACGAGAGGGAAGTTCAGACCTATAACCGTATATATGTTCCTGAGGAGCAACAGGAAGAATTGACTGAGAAAATGAGACTTGCCAATATTTTGCCGGTGATTGAGGAAAAGGGAGAATGCATCATATACGGTAACATGTTTGAAGACGGGGTACTGAAAGACAAGAAAATGCGCTACAGCTATTTTGACCGCGAAAAGAACCTTTTGCTGATGACGCGGACGGACATCACGGAGGTTAAAGAGGAGAAACGCCAAAAACAGTTGCTTCAGGATGCGCTGAATGCTGCTTCTGCGGCCAACAAGGCAAAGTCAGAATTCCTGTCACGGATGAGTCACGATATCAGGACACCGATGAATGCTATCATTGGGATGACAGCCATTGCCGGTGCACATATCGAGGACCAGGACAGGGTTTGCGACTGTCTTGGCAAGATCACTACTTCGTCAAAACTCCTGCTCGGTTTGATTAATGAAGTTCTCGACATGGCTAAGGTAGAAAGCGGCAATATTGTTTTGGCAGAAGAGAAGATTGATATGGCTTCCATGACGCAGGATATTATCAACATGATTCAGCCGATGATTGACAGAAAAAAGCAATTTTTCGAAGCCCATATTGAAGATGTAAAAGATGAAATGGTGATTGGGGACTTACAGCGATTGCAGCAGGTGCTTCTCAATCTGCTCTCCAATGCGACAAAGTATACCCCCGAAGGCGGTCATATTCTCTTTGAAATTAAAGAAAAGCCTTCTATGCAGAGAGGGGTAGGTTGTTACGAATTTTCCGTATCTGACGATGGCATCGGTATAAAAGCGGATTTTTTAGAGAAAATATTTGAACCTTTCGAAAGAGCCGATGATAAAGCGATACGGGGGATTCCAGGAACAGGTCTGGGCATGGCAATTAGTAAAAACATCGTTGAAATGCTGGATGGAACGATTCAGGTGGAAAGCACTTACGGGCAGGGGTCAAAATTCACAGCGACTTTCTGCCTCAGGCTGCAGGATCAGCCGGAATGGAATACAGAATCTCTGGCAGGGCTGCCGATTTTGGTAGTAGACGATGATGAAATTGTTTGCGTAGACGTGTGCGAAAGACTGGAAAATATGGGTATGGATGGAGAATATACGCTTTGCGGGGAAGAAGCCGTGGAGAAGGTCGTGACCGCTCATGACCGGGGCAGCGACTATTTTGCAGTGATCTTAGATTTGAAAATGCCCGGTATGGACGGCATTGAAACTACGAGACGGATACGTGCGGCAGTTGGCAGCGAAGTTCCGATTATCATGATTTCGGCCTATGATTGGTCCGAATTTGAGGATGAGGCCATCAAAGCCGGGGTCAATGACTTTATTGTCAAGCCTTTGTTTCAGTCCCGGCTGGTTTACAAGTTGAATCAGCTCGTTTGCAAGCAAACAGAGCCAGTGCCAAAGGAATACGGAACTTTGCCGAAAGGCGAGTATGGCGGGAAGCGAATCCTTCTGGCAGAAGACAATGCTCTGAATCGCGAAATCGCCATAGAACTGCTCTCTGCTGTCAATCTGGAAGTGGAGGCAGCGGAAAACGGCCAGATCGCGGTAGATATGGTACAAGAAAAACCGGAAGATTACTACGATTTGATCTTCATGGACATGCAGATGCCAGTGATGGATGGCTGCGAAGCCGTGAGAAAGATTAGAGAGCTGAACCGCAAAGATGTGAAGCGGATGCCTATCATCGCTATGACCGCCAATGCTTTTTCTGACGATGTCGAGAAGACAAAGGCGGTGGGAATGGATGAGCACCTATCAAAACCAATCGACATGGAAGTGCTGAGCCAGACTTTGGCGAAGTGGCTTAAGTGACTTAAGAAAAAATACAGCTGGCAGGAGATACCTGCCAGCTGTTCGTTTATATTAATTTAGTAATCGCCCTTCTCTGTAAGACCATTCTAGATAATCCGGATTCTGGTAATAAACACCGGTCTTAAAATTTGAAATCTCGTCACTGATAAAGGATTTGAAGATTTTGATCATTTCATTGACGTTTTCACCAGGTTTTGCGCAGTGCTCGATCATAATGGAGTAGAGTCTGCCAATATCCATGAACGCCGGAATCGTATATTTGCAATTTGTTATGGTATCAAAATCACCAGGTTTGATGCTGTAGATTTCTAAAATTTTATCGCTGACCTGTTCGAAGGATAGGCAGTGGCTAACCTCTGCGTCCTTCAACTGCTTCGGCACGCCGTCTTTTCCAAGAGCATCTATGATCGCATCTCTTCAGTTATTCGTTTTACGTGCTGTGTACTCGATGAGAGAGCATACGTAGAAAAAATCGTTTTGTTGTTTATCAGTTATAAATTACCTCGCTTTCTTTGAAGAATATATTAATAAGGTATAGGGATTACAAAAAAGAAAAACAGCAGTTTATTATAAATAAACAATGCTGTTTTACAAGTCCCATTCAATTAATATTTCAATCCACTTGGTAAAAACCTTTAAAATTATATCATAGAAAAAATTCTAAAACAAGAAAATCAAGCACAATTGATGAAATTAAATCATACTAAGTATTATATATAGTGTTAATTATAAATAATTTTCTTAAAATTTATTAAATGAATAGTTAGACTTCATTAATTGAATTGGTACAATACTTGACGAATTGTCTTTTATCGTGTACAATAGGGGGAACAAATAACTTAAGATTAATCAAGAAAGCGAGGTGATTGTATGATTGAGAAGGTCTACCCGGTTTCCTTTGAAATTGAAGGACCGGCAGCCATGTTCACCAGACCGGATACGGGGTCATCGCCGATATCTTATCCGGCTCCCACTAAATCGGCTGTTAAGAGTATGTTCGAGTGTGTAACGATGTCCAAGCAGGCCTACTTTGAGCCGCAGAGGGTGGAAATTTGCAATCCTGTCGTCTACAGGAAGTATTCCACTAACTACAGTGGACCGCTGAAAAAATCGGGAACGTCTAACTTCCAGTTATTCGCAACTATTCTCGAAAACGTCTGCTATAAGGTGTACGGTGTTGTTTTGGCATACCAGATGCCCAGACAGGGTGAAAACCCACAGCACCAGCTGCAAGAGGTCTTTTTGCGGAGACTGGAGCAAGGATATCTGTTTTCTACACCGTTTCTGGGCTGGAAAGAATTCACGCCGTCTTATTTTGGTCCGCTGAGGGACTGTACCTCGGCAGAGCAGTCGATAAACCTGGTGATTTCATCCATACTGTCTACGATGTATACCAGACCTACAGATGGGCAGAGAAAACCAAAATTTATCCAGGCCGTAGAAATCAAGGAAGGGGTGATGTACTTTGCTGAATGAGGTACTGGAAGCGAGTAGAGACTTAGCGCATCACGGCCTGCTGCAATCTACCACACATCCTGACATCAAAAATGTCGGTAAGGCAGAATGCCTCGTGATAGAGATTGATCAAAATGGCAAAGCCCATGGGTTCCGATTTTTGACAAAGAAAGAAACGGCAGCGCTATGGAAACATTCAAAGGGCAATCATAATAGCTTTCCAGCGATACGCGTACAACATCCTTTGTTGGCAAGCACAGAAAGCAAGAAGATTGATGATGCGGAGTGGAAAAAGGCAAATATTTCGGACAAGCGAGAGGCGCTCCTACGGCTGAATTTTTCGGCTGTAAATGAGAAATGCGAGGAGATAGTGATCTCGGATTGGTCGCTAAAAAAATTAGAAGCTGTTTCCAATACCGAGGAGTCATCTCTGGAGGCGCTGAAACAACTGATTCATGTATTCCCCAGGCAGGGCGGACAAGGAGATTTCATTCGCGGAATTTTGGAGCATACATGTCAAATGCTGCTTGGATGCAATGACGATGGCATCTTGAATTACATAAAAGCGCTACTTGTTGGAAATGAAAAAAATGGACAGTATATTGCAAACTGCATGACCTATTATGACGTCTACGAGGTCAGCCGTTTCGATAATCTGGTCAGTGCAAAGGAAACACAAAGCAGCCTGATTGCTTTGCTCAATGAGTCCGAAGATAGCGATGATGCAGGAGATGAAGCATTGCTAGTGTCCGCTTTGACTGGAAGGAAGACCAAAGGGATTGAAAGCAAGTATCCCAACCCAAACCTGCCAATCCTGGGGTTGACCTACCTGTATTCAAAGAAAGCCGACATACCTTGCCTAGCACGGTATGGCTTAACCAGTGTGGATGCTTTTCCTGCGGGACAGGACGAAGTTATCAAGTTGAACGATACGTTGGCGTTTTTGACATCAGCGGATAGGGAAGGGAAAACATGGAGGCTGATGGGAAGCTGCATCAGTGATAAACCGCAGCTGCTTATCGCATATTTGGAAGACGATCCTAAAAATGACGCACTTTTGGCGAGTGTGTTGAGTGCGCTGTCAGAATACGAGACTAACGATGAATATCGAGAAGAAAAAACTTCATACTATGAGGTCCTGTGTGGGCAAGTAATCGGTGGAATAGAGCAGGTGCTGAAAGGAAATCCCAACACACAGGTGGAACTACTGATCCTAGAAAGCCTTGATGCAGGTCGTAAACAGATTTCTTATGAAGAGCGCTTGAGTGCGAAATTGTTTGTTGATAATTTAAAGCTTTGGGACGCAGCCTTCAAAAATTGGCCGCCTGTTGAACTGAGGCTCTGGCAGAAAAAGAAAGCAGGAGAACAAAAAGGCACGGCAACCGTTTATGGGAAAATCTGCCCTGGTCCTGACGAAATGTGCAGGCTGTTCAAATATAATTACACAAGGAATGGTGTTTCGGAGATGCTCAAGCATAGTGCTGTTTCCATCTCAGAAATATATGGGCTGTATATGCCAAGAAATCGAGGTACAGAAAACTGGAACCAATTGCTGGATAGAATAATGGAAATTACAGTGCAGAAAAGCGGTCAGTTTTTAAGTGATATCGGATGTGTCCTTAATGCGACCTACGCTTTACCATCGGGGAACAGGTCAAAAACTCGGGCTAGGCAGGCATCGCTGTTCATCTCGATGCTGTCAATCTTGCTATATCTGAAGGACATCAGAAAGGAGAATTATATGAAAAGTGTGGCGTATAATGTTGGTCAGTTTCTTCAACTGGCAGATATTTTACACAAGGAGTATCACATCCACGAGAGGAATGGCGGAAATAGAAAGAACCCTTTACCATCAACATTGATGGGAAACGATGTGTTCTTAGTCGCCGCAGAAAACCCAATTGAAGGTATGAATCGGCTTGAAGAAAGAATGAAAATCTATATCGGATGGGCGAGGCTTATGCCGACAGAAAAAAGCGGTTGTGCCAAATGGGCGCTGAAAAGGCTGGAAGAAGTGTCTGCAAGTATTGCAGAAGGAAATTTACCGGAACGCTTTACGCCGGAAGAAAAGGCGCAGGTTCTACTGGGCTATCTGGCAAAAATAGAAGGTAAGGATGAGAAAGATGCAGAATAATGCACAGGAGGAAAAGAAATGAGTGATTTTATCAATAGAGGTACAGGTTTATTACTGATTGACGTGACGAATTCTAACCCAAATGGCGATCCTGACCGTGATAGTGACCCTCGCGTTCGCCAAGATAGAAGAGGAGAAATATCCCCGGTATCTTTTAAACACAAAATCAGAGAACTAATCGAAGAAAAGAGTTCGCCATTATGGCAGGAGATTGCAGAAGAACTGAATTTGCCTGAAATAGGATTTGACATTTTGGAAAGCAAGAATACCAAACGTGTGGAGGCACAGAAATTGACGGCGGAGGAATTGGTCGCAAAATACTGGGATGTAAGAGTATTTGGCACAACCTTCCTTGAGGAAAAAGCGCAATCCTTTATCGCATCAGGCGTAGCACAGTTTGGATTAGGCGTTTCACTAGATCCAGTTGAGGTTGAACGCATGACGACGACAAAGGTGTTCCCAGTGGAGGAAAACAAATCAAGAGGAATGGCGCCGCTGGCATACAGAATCGTAACCTATGGCTTGTATGCTATGCCGTTTTTTATCAATGCAACAGCAGCACAGAAAACTCATTGCACAAAAAAGGACATTGATCTGCTTCTTAGGTTGATTCCACACGCATATAAGGAGACTGCTTCCTATATCCGCTCTCAGGTTGACATTCGCTACGCTTTTTACGTGGAGCATAATCGTGCGAGGGGAACGTTTAATGATTTTAAAATCTTAGAGTCTATGACGCCTGTGAGATTTGAACAGAAAGAAGGTCCGGCTTCTTCGTGGAAAGACTACGATGAAGAGGCATTGCTCAAGAGCATAGAACGCCTCAATCAATCCCTAGAAGGTAAAGCTTCACCAGTAGTGGATTTAATGGAGGAGTTATGGAACCGTTAGCTAGAAGCAGCGCTACAACTGGAACCAATGCGCAGCCCTATCAGACGCATATAAAGGGTGTATTAAAGAAGGTGATAGATAACTTAAAGAGGATTACTCCATTTACCAATCTAGAAAGAGCAGAATATCATAACAGGATATTGAAGCGAGCCGCTCTGACCCATGACTTAGGTAAGCTTGCTGATCAAAATCAAAACGCCTTACGTAAATCTCAAAAGGGAAAACGTCAGCCGTTGCCTATCGATCATCGCGATGCTGGAGTAAAATATTTGCTTGGGTGTCAGTCCGAAAATCCTGAGGCGGTGATGGTGTATGCGCACCATCCTCCAGGACTGCCTAATTTACCTGCTGAAATATTGTCTGCACATCCATATCGCTCAAGTGATGCGATGACGAGAGAAGATTCAGAGCAAAATTTACAGAGGTATGTAGAATTACATACCTCTGTTGTTGGAACCATACCTGAGCCATGTTCATCAAAGAAGCTGTCTGCAATGGAATATCGCATATTGTTAAGTTGCCTCGTGGATGCTGACTATTCAGATGCAGCAAATGTATCACCTGTCAGAATTGACACGAGGTGGAAAGAGCGCCTCGATAAATTAAAGGAGTATACGGCAGATTTGCAAAAACAGGAGGGCAATTCTGAAAGGAATCATTTAAGGAAACTGTTATTTGAAGCATGTTTGCAAGCATCTGTGAAAGATTCAATGACCTATTGCGACAGCCCAGTTGGTACAGGAAAAACAACAGCTGTCATGGCTCATATGCTGAAAGTGGCATCGACTTATGACCTGAGACATATATTTATTGTGCTGCCATACACTAACATTATATCTCAGACTGTAAAAATACTTCGTGAGGCATTAGTTCTTAACGGTGAGAATCCGCAGTCCATCGTGGCAGAGCATCATCATCAGGCAGATTTTGAAAGTCATGAACTGCAGCATTTAGCCACGACCTGGCAGGCTCCGATCATTGTGACGACCAGTGTCCAATTTTTTGAAACTTTGTCTAGCAGTCATCCTGCAAAGCTTCGCAAGCTACATCAGCTGGCGGGCAGTGGGATCATCTTCGATGAAAGCCACAGTCTGCTGCCGATGAAGCTTTGGCCGGTATCCTGGAGCTGGCTAAGCGACTTTACGACCAAGTGGGGAGGACATGTTTGCTTCTGTTCTGGAACAATGATTAAATTTTGGGAGAATCATTGGTTAGTAAAGCGATCAGAGATAGAAGTGAAATCCCTTTTGCCTGATGAGGTCATAGCAGAACTGAATCAAGCTGAAGAGAATAGGATCTTACTGGATATACGGGACAAAAAAGAAATAAGCCATTTTCAAAATACCGAGAAATTGGCAGAACATATTGCACAGTACTTTGGCTCTAAAGTAGTTGTTTTAAACACAGTGTATTCTGCTGCTTATTTTGCATATTATTTAAGACAAAGTGGAAAGGATGTTCTGCACTTGTCAACGGCTTTATCGCCTGAGGATCGAGAAGCAGTAATCGAAGAGGTCAAACATAGATTGTCCCTTGGTGAAGCAGCGGGAGATTGGATATTAGTTGCAACCAGTATTATAGAATGCGGTATGGATTTGTCATTTCATTACGGCTTTTGCGAATGGCGATCATTGGCAAGTTACATACAGCTAAGCGGGAGAGTTGGCAGAAACTTTGAGTATGAAGACAGTTTTCTTTCGCTATTTAGTATAACAGATGATCATATTACGAGTAATCCATGGGTAAGAAATACGCAGCAGATATTTTACCGAATGATTGAAGAAGGATTACTTTCCAAGGAATCGATTACAGAGGCAATAAGTGAAGCATTTGCAAATGAATATAAGCTGGATCCAACGGCCTCTGCTCTTGCGGACTTACTCTACAAGGCCGAAAGACAAAGAAATTTTAAAGATGTCGATGCGCAATACAATGTAATAGAAGATGAAAAACGTATTACTGCAATCGTAAATCCAGAAATTGCTGCTAGAATTAAAGCTGGTAAGTACATCACCGCAACTGAATTACAGAGAGGCAGTGTGAATATACGCAGTTCTCTTCTAGAAAAATTAGGTATTGAGATGTCCGAATTACCAATATTGAATGAAAAACAATACGATAGTTTTATCGGCTATATGAAAAGCTTAATATGATTATAAGTAAGATCACAGTAAAAGTTAAACCAATCAGAAATCAAATTTTGCATTTCATGGACGCAATCGGAGACCACCTCTGGATAACATCAATGCTTTGCTTTCTTTTGCATACACTGTTCTTGGCAATGAATGTGCAGCGGCGCTAGAAAGCGTGGGTCTCGACCCGTATGTTGGATTTTTGCATCGGGACAGACCGGGCAGACAATCGCTGTCGTTAGATTTAATGGAAGAGCTGCGTGGTATCATGGCTGACCGATTTGCTCTGACTTTGATTAATAAAAAAATAATTAAAGGAGAGCATTTTGATCATCAAGGTGATGGTGCCGTTTTGCTAAGTGATGAAGGAAGAAAGCAGTTTTTTGCCGCATGGCAGCAGCGTAAAAAGGAAACGATTACGCATCCGTTCCTCGATGAAAAGATTCCGTGGGGATTGGTGCCATATGTGCAGGCGATGCTTTTGGCACGAACGATTCGAGGCGATTTGGAGAGCTATCCGCCATTTTTATGGAAGTAAGGAGTGTGATATATGTTAGTTTTGATTACTTATGATGTGTCTACCCAGGATGGTGCCGGAAAGAAAAGACTGCGTAAAGTAGCCAAAGAGTGTGTGAATTATGGTCAAAGAGTGCAGAACTCGGTATTTGAGTGTATACTTGATGCATCGCAGGCCTTACTGCTGAAAGATAAGCTCTTGTCAATTATTGATGAGAGCCAAGATAGCCTTCGTTTTTATAATCTTGGAAATAACTATGAGACAAAAGTCGAACATTATGGAGCTAAAGAAAGTTATAAAGCAGAAGGTATTTTGATGGTATAATCTTGGTGCGAAAGGCAAGTGAACATGAAATCCCAGGGTCTTTCGCACCTAATTCGTTGTAGGTATAATCCCATATATGGGAATATATGTTATTGGTTGTTAGTTTAAAACTAAAAGAAATACAAATTAATGGGAATTTCTTTAGGGAGTTAGCATTAATTTGCGGTCGCACTCCGCATGGAGTGCGTGGATTGAAATGCTCTATAAAGGTCGCCTCATCGTATACGCCTCTCTCGTCGCACTCCGCATGGAGTGCGTGGATTGAAATCGTTACCTCCTGTGACCAGTATTCTTCTTGACACGATGTCGCACTCCGCATGGAGTGCGTGGATTGAAATACGAAAGACAACTTTTTTAAAATCCCGAAAGGCATGTCGCACTCCGCATGGAGTGCGTGGATTGAAATGATCGTGTTGGTAGTCCCTGTAAACTTTTCGTAGAGTCGCACTCCGCATGGAGTGCGTGGATTGAAATTCTAAGGTGCCCTTGTCCCTTCTGCAACTCACTTTCGTCGCACTCCGCATGGAGTGCGTGGATTGAAATACCGCCTCCCTTCACAACAGACACTTCGACAGAGTCGCACTCCGCATGGAGTGCGTGGATTGAAATTGCGAGAGGAAATACCTCTCGTCTACCTCGTCCTCTGTCGCACTCCGCATGGAGTGCGTGGATTGAAATCGTTGTCTATACATACATCAATGATGAACAGGGCATGTCGCACTCCGCATGGAGTGCGTGGATTGAAATGATGACCTGTTTTTCAACGCCGCCGTCTTCGTCCACGTCGCACTCCGCATGGAGTGCGTGGATTGAAATGGCATCTATACGGCAGAAGCTATCAAGGGCAGCACGGTCGCACTCCGCATGGAGTGCGTGGATTGAAATCAAAAAAAGACGGGCGGCAGCCATCCGCAATACAAGGTCGCACTCCGCATGGAGTGCGTGGATTCAAATCTTGCTCCAGTCACTCATATTAACGAGCATGTCTTCGTCGCACTCTGCACAGTCTAAAATACGGCAGCATTTTTTTGTACGCCCTGTAATATCAAAGTCACATCTTATGTGGATAATGCGGAGTTCAGCATTATCCATTATCACCATTCTACGAAGCAAAAGATCGGGCAGAAATCCATAGAATCACAAACGTTGGAGCCGAGCACAATAGGCTTTCAGCGTTATTTCTGATACCATAAAAGCCAAAGTCGGCAAGGCAATTGACCCTCAAATCAAAAAAGCAATCCTTTACAAGATGATTCTTTAGCATCTCCTTTGCATGAAATTCTTATTTTCGCAAACACTATCCATACGATAAAATTCGACAAAATATGTATTTGGGATTATATAATCAACGGCAGTCTCTCTAAGTGAGTTAAGTGTCGCACAAGATTATACTGTGCTTACTTGACAATCGCTGCAGAGATGATTTAGTACGAATTCCATCATCGTCGAAGGTTTCGTTTTATTATAATTTCGGTCCTTTCCTAGATAAAACAGGGCGTACTTTACAGTATTGTGCCCTGTTATACGAGAAAGATAATCAAACTTCAATATAAGAATTACGGAGGTGTATATTTTGAAAATGCAAGGAATAACAGAAAACAACGTCATGACTGGTGCTTCAGATGTAAGGGAACCAAAAAACGAAGGTATTCCAGTGGTACAGGGCGACCTTAAGCAGCCTGACGATACAGCTATGGCGGCCATTAATCAGCAAAAATCGACCCAGTCAAAAAGCAACGGTATTCCAGAGGGTCTGCTTGCTTTGATGCAGATCAAGAAGCAGCAGGCAGGATTACAGGAATTTGAGACTTTACAGAACAGCCCGCAAGTGGATATGGGAAACATCAAGTCCCGTGATTTGGGGAATATGCTTTCTGGGGAACTGGTACGCATAGGTGAAGCCGCAGCAAAGGCGCAGAACCCTGGGGTGGACTTTGGTAATCTGCCGTCCAGAGCTTTGACGGAGATGGGCAAAGACGTCATCAAATCGGAATAGGGCGCTTATTATGAAGAAAACAGGACTTCACTACTGCTGGCTGGTGCTGGCCGGCATCATTTTAATCAGAGGCTTTGCTGGCGGCGGCATCAACATGACCTCGGGGCTGTTTTTGGCGCCAGTAGCAGCAGATATCGGCGTTGGAATTGGCAGCCTTTCTATTTATCTGAGCATTACGTCCGTTGTCATGGTACTGTGGCTTCCCACCGCGGGAAAGCTGATTAACAAATATGATATACGCATCATGGCGATAGTTGGTGCAGTTCTTCAGGCCCTTTCTTTTGCTGCATTGGGGTTGATGGACAGCGTGTATGCCTGGTATCTCCTGGCTGTTCCCACCGCTATGGGTGCATCCATCGTGGTCAGCCTGCTGGGACCAATTTTAATCAATCGTTGGTTTGTTAAAAACGCAGGCCTGATGTTGGGCATCCAGATGGCTTTTGTCGGACTGTTCGGCGCTGTACTGCAGCCATTTACTTCGGTGCTTATCGCAGCCGAAGGCTGGAGATATTCGTACTTTATCATCGGCGGAATGACTTTTGTCGTCATCATTGGCGCGGCGCTTTTGCTCCTGCGAAATAAGCCGGAGGACAAAGGGTTACTGCCATACGGGGCTGATCTTGAAGACCGCGGTGAGGGAACTGCAGAGAAAACTAGCGGTCAGGAGTCAATTGAAATTCCTGAGAAAGAAGCCATTCGTTCTGCATCATTTGTCCTGCTGTTGCTTTTTATGATTGCAATTACAGGGGTCGGTGTCTTCACACAACATATTCCTACCTTTGGTGGAACCAGAGGTCTGACCATTGAAGAAACCGGCAAAGCTCTCGCATTTGCTTCTGTGGGGAATGCCATTGGCTCTATAGCCATCGGCGTGATCAGCGACCGCATCGGCAGTCTGAAAACCTGCTTTGGTATCATCGGACTTGGTTTGATTACTGTGGTGGGTTTCATGATCAGCGGACACAGCTTCATCGTCTTTGGCCTCTTGTCTTTTGTCCACGGTCTGGTGACGTCGGGTATCATGGTTTTAGCCCCAATTCTGACAATCACTTTCTATGGGAAAAAGGATTACGAAAAAATCTACGCCAAAGTCTCCATGGGTGCACCGCTGGCTTCAATTATTCTGATTCCAGTCTATGGGTTCATCTATGACTTGACCAAAAACTATACTTTGGTTTTGGCGGGGATGATCCTATTGCTTCTGATTGCAGCCTTTTGTATCACTGCTGGCTGGAAGAAACGGTGCACCGCAGCAGGATGTCCTGCTTTTAGAACAAAGTAATCTGTTTCGATGTAGTTTAGATTCTCCTAAAAATGGTATATATCATACAGCAAATTAGCAAAATTTACGAGTTCCATCCATGGCTCGGCGCAAAGCCGCGGCTGCGGAGGGAACTTTCATATTCTCGATTGGTGAGGGGCGGTCTGACGGCGACGGCGCTTGAAGGTGCTTTTGATGTAAGCCGGGGCTGCCTGCAACCGAGGATTTCATCTGCCAATAAAATCAGGAGAAGAACTGAGGAGGAATATCATGCTCACATTGAACAATGTATGCTGGAAGCCGGATGATGGCGAAGCAGTCTTAAAAGGAATTGACTTAAAGGTCCCTGCCGGGAAGCTGACCGTGGTAACGGGACCAAACGGCGGAGGTAAAACTTCCCTGGCCAAAGTAATTGCTGGTCTGAATGCAACTACAGAGGGCAGCATTTTGCTGGATGATATAGATATCACAGACAAAGATATCACGGAGAGAGCGCAGCTGGGTGTCAGCTATGCCTTCCAGCAGCCGGTGAGATTTAAAGGTGTCGCAGTCAGAGACCTTCTGGAGCTGGCAGCCGGCGGAACCATCGACGAGGAGAATGTCTGTAGCATCCTGGCGAAAGTCGGGCTCTGCACAAAGGATTATATCGACAGGGAGGTCAACGCCAGCTTGTCAGGAGGAGAAATCAAACGTATCGAAATCGCCACAGTATTGGCGAGAAAAAATAGCCGTCTTTTGATCTTTGACGAACCAGAAGCCGGTATCGACCTGTGGAGTTTTTCCGGACTCATTGAGACCTTCGAGGAATTAAAAAAAGAGAAAGACAAGTCTCTTCTGGTCATTTCTCATCAGGAAAGACTTTTGGAAATAGCAGATGAAATCGCCGTTATCGTAGACGGAAGGGTGCGCATCGCAGGCCCTGGTAAAGAAATCATGCCTCAGCTCATGGAGGGTGAGAAGTCAGGATCATGCCCGATGGGAAAGGAGTGGTAATCATGGACAAATTGACGATAGATCTATTAAAAGCAGTATCTGAATATGTAGACGGCGGTTATAGCGGCGCCTTTAATATTCGTGAAAACGGTGGCTGCGCAGGCAGACAGTCGACAGAAAATATCCGCATCGACGGCAAAGAGGACGGAAGCGGACTGGATATCTACATCAAAGCAGGCACGAAAGGCGAAAAAGTCTTTATACCGGCATGTGTGACGAGAGGAAATGTCAGTGATTTGGTATACAACGATTTCCATGTGGGTGAAGGCGCCGACGTGACCATCATCGCAGGCTGTGGTGTACACACTGACGACGAAGGAGAAGCGGCGCATAACGGAATACATAGGTTCTATCTGGAAAAAGGCGCCCATGTCCTCTACGAAGAAAAGCATCTGGGCACTGGTGAGGGCAGCGGTCAGAAGAAAATTGACCCTGTCACCCATGTGGAGTTGGCGGAGGATGCAGTTCTGGAGATGAACACCATCCAGCTGGGCGGTGTCGATCACTCTACGAGAACTACAGGCGGCAGTCTGGCTGACAGGGCAAAGCTGCTGATTCATGAGAGCATTATGACCGATGGAGAAGAATATGCCATGACTGATTTTGATGTGGATATGAATGGAGAAGATAGCGCAGTGGATCTGATTTCCCGCTCTGTCGCTAAGGGCAATTCCTACCAGGAGTATCATTCCCGCATCAAAGGTAATAACCGTTGCAGCGGGCATTCAGAATGTGATGCGATTCTTGTGGGAAAAGGCCGGGTCAATGCGGCACCAGAGCTTTACGCCGGACACCTGGACGCTTCCTTGATTCACGAGGCCGCCATCGGAAAAGTTGCGGGAGAACAGATTCTCAAGCTGCGCACCCTTGGTCTGACGGAAGAAGAAGCAGAGAAAAAGATTATAGAAGGGTTCTTGAAGGGATAATGACGAGCACGTTGGATTTGACTTTTACCCAGGTCTTGACAGACTGGTATAGAGAAAATAAAAGAGACCTGCCTTGGCGTAAGGACAAAAATCCTTACCACGTCTGGGTATCAGAAATCATGCTGCAGCAGACCCGCGTAGAAGCCGTCAGGGACTACTACACTCGTTTTATGAAAGAACTGCCTTCTGTCAGCGATTTGGCGGAGGCCGATGAGCAGACGCTGCTGAAGCTATGGCAAGGCCTGGGTTACTACAATCGCATCCGCAATATGCATAAAGCAGCTGCAGTCATCCAGAATGACTTTGGCGGGGACTTTCCTAAAACTTACGAGGTCATCAAAACATTGCCGGGCACCGGCGAGTACACGGCCGGCGCTATCGCATCAATCTGCTTTGATCAAAGAGTTGCCGCGGTGGACGGCAACGTTCTTCGGGTGATGAGCCGCCTCTGCGAGGATTACGAGGATATCAAAAGTGCTGCTATGAAGAAGCGCATAGCGGCATATCTGCAGGCACTTTATCCAGACGAAGGCTGCGGCGATTTTACCCAGGGGCTCATCGAGCTGGGCGCTTTGATCTGCGTACCCAATGGACCACCAAAGTGTGACTTCTGTCCTGTCAGCGGCTACTGCAAAGCGAGGGCGACGGGTACGACTGGTCTGCTTCCGGTCAAGAGCAGTAAAAAAGAACGGAAGAAAGTGCAAATGACCGTCTTTATCCTGCGATGCGGGGAAAAGCTGGCAGTTCGTCAGCGCGGCAAAAAAGGTCTTTTAGCCGGCTTATACGAGTTCCCCAATGTGGACCAGGAAATGACAGCGGAGCAAGCTGTCAAACAGGTTGAGGAATGGAGCTGCCGCCCGCGGGATTTGCAGAGGAAAGCGGAATACAGGCATATCTTTACACACGTAGAGTGGGAGATGACTGGCTACTATTTTTCCTGTGACAGCGAAAACGAAGAATTTCAGTGGGTGAGCGAAAAAGAGATGGAGATGGAGATTCCTCTCCCTTCTGCTTTCGGATATTTCATTTAATCAGCGCATAGAGTATAAGGACAGATTAATTGAGATAGGGGATTGCAATGACAAAAAAGCAAAAAATATTACTGGTGGCTGCAGGCGTAATCCTATTACTGACCTGCAGTTTTTGGCAGATAAACAAAATAGATGAATACAGCAGTCGGTATTTTCTCGATCATACGATGATTAACGGAGTTGATTGTTCCGGGATGACGGCAGCAGAGGCAAAAGAAACATTGACAAAACACTGGAATGACCACGATTTTGTGATTGAAAGAGAAGGTAAGGTAATGGGCAGGATAGAAAATCTGGATCTTACCTATGACATAGATCAGAAATTGCAAGAAGTGTTAGAGCGGCCGTTGTACAAACGTGTTTTCCATTATTTGACCAAAAAGAATGTGAAAATATCTATTGCTATGACAGTGAGGGAGGAAAGTAAAGGCTTTCAGAAGCAGACTGCTGCGATGAATTTCCTCAATCGAAAGTACACCGTAAAAACGAAAGACGCTTATGTGGATTTGTCCAATCGGAAGTTTGAGATCGTCAAAGAAGTGCAGGGTGATAACATCGACAGAGACCGATTTAAAAAAGCCGTACTGCAGTCCATCTCTGAGGGAAAATTCACCTTAGAGTACAAGGCAGAGGACTATTATCAGCAGCCGAAAATTTACAGTGTTGACCAGAAACTAAAGGAATACAGAGAGTATTGCAGAAAGAATTTCTCTCAGACGATTACTTACCGCTTTTACAACAAAGGCTATACGCTGACACCGGCAGACCTGCAGTCCATGATCACCGTTGAGGACGAAAAACGCCAGGTAAATGAGAAAGCTGTTGAGAAATTCGTTTCTCATCTGGCCATCACCTATGATACCCTGGGGACTGCCAGAAAGTTTCGCTCTACATACAAAGGGAATATCAGCGTAACTGGCGGCAGCTATGGATATCTCATCGACCAAAAGAAGGAGTTCCTGGCGCTGGTCAAAGATTTAAAAAGCGGGAAAGATGTAAGCCGGAAACCAAAATACAGCCAGATACCCTATTATACTGGCGGCGGTCTCAATGATATCGGTTCTGACTACGTGGAAATCGACATTGCAAATCAGCATTTATGGCTCTATCAAAAAGGCCATGTCGTGATCGAAAGCCCCATTGTCACGGGAAGTCTGGCAGGAGGTTATGCGACGCCGAAAGGCGTCTACTACCTGGTCTATAAGGCAGAAGGCGTCAGCCTGCGGGGACGGAACAGCGACGGATCGACTTATAACTCGCCTGTGAAATACTGGATGCCTTTTTATCAGGACTACGGCATGCACGACGCTTCCTGGCGTGGGGATTTTGGCGGCGATATCTATCGTACCAGCGGGTCCCACGGATGCGTCAATATGCCCAGCAACTCTGCGGCCATTCTATATGCGAGGATAACGGCTGGATACCCGGTAGTTGTACATTAAGCAAAGCCTTTCTTCAATAGCGATTATTCGTTTGCATAATGTGACCTTTTTTATTATAATAAACGCAGTGATTTTACGACCAAGAGGTAAGGAAGCGTTTATTGAAACATGAATTCTGATTGTAAATTCAAAGGAATATTCATGTTATATAAAAGATACAACAAAAGGACAAAGAGGAGAGAGATTATGAGAAAGAAGTTTATCGCACTAGCAATGATTGTCGTTTTTGCCTTTGCTGTGACAAGCTGTGGTTCCATCAGAACTGTAGCAGGCCCAGATCTTGAGAAACCGGTTTTCATCAAGCAGCTGGTTTATACTGACGAAATGGATATAGAGCTGTCTTATATTCAAGACTATAACTGGGATAAAGTCGTCTCCAAGGTTGCCGTAGTCGATGGACCAAAGGGCGTAAAATGCAGGGTTTATGACAACGATGAGTACCAGGAAGATGAAAAATATACGCTCATCACAGTTCATGTCGGCATCGGAAGCAGTCAGATTAACGATTCTGGTGAACTGCCGGAAGACATCAAATTTAGCAAGGTGAAAATTACCTGGGACGACGGAAGTGAGACTACAGAGGATGTGGGAAATATCGTGATCTCTTCAGATGATTTTGATTACGATATGATTGACGAAAGCGGCGACGGTGACAGGGGCAATAGTTATGTGAACTTAGAACCAGCAGAGAAGGATACAGAACTTACCGGACTGAAGTTTAGGATGGAAGGCGCAGAGAAGTATTTTACAGATATTTTATTTAACGAAACGCCGTTGAGCGAAATCAGCGTCAAACACCCACTGAAATTAAGAGCAGGAGAATCGATGAACATTACCGTAGACATTAACAACCATGGAGATTATGGCAACGTCTATATAGCAGCAGATGTCATGGAAAAGACAAAGAAGGGGGAAGCCGTCTACGCAACTGTCTTCTTAGGATGGAATATCTGGGACGACGGCAATATCAAAGATTACTTAAAAACGATATTGGAATAAGAATCATGAGACCGGATTAAAAGAAATCCGGTCTTTTTTGTGCAAAAAGTGAAACTGCCATTGACATAGTAAAACACAATCATATATTATAGACTATGTGTCGAAATTGAACTAGTTATGGAAAGAACAATAAATTAACAAAGGTAGGAGTAACAAATGAAACAAAAGCAAAACCGAATTTGGAACGGTATTGAGCGGTTCGGCAACCGCCTCCCTCACCCCGTGTACATTTTCATCATTTTGACCGTCGTCGTGTTTGTCGTGTCTGCTCTGTGTTCCAGCATAGAGTTTCCACATCCAAACACCGGCGAAGCACAGCACATCAGCAACCTGATGAGCAAAGAAGGACTGACCTGGTTCCTGCAATCCATGGTCGAGAATTTTGTAACCTTCAGCCCTCTGGGCGTAACCTTAGTCGCCATGCTGGGTATCGGTATCGCAGAGGAGACAGGACTTGTCAAAACGGTTATCAAATCCAGTATTGCAGGCGCACCGAAGTTCCTGGTGACTGCCATCGTTCTGCTCGTCGGTATCATGGGAAGCCTGGCAGGATCAGCCACCTTCGTCATCATCCCGCCGCTGGGTGCAATGATTTTCAGAGGAATGGGACGTCATCCGATTGCGGGACTGGCTACCGGCTTTGCCGGTGTTGCGGCAGGACTTTCCGCCAACCTGATGGTTACGCAGACAGACATTCTGCTCTCCGGCATCACACAGTCTGCTGCCCAGATTTATGATCCGAACTATACAGTCAACCCTACAGTGAACTGGTACTTCATGGCGGCTTCTACTGTCATGCTGACCATCGTAGGCACAATCGTCGTAGAGAAGGTCATTGAACCGAGACTCGGTGAGTACAAAGTAGAAGAAGGCGAGCCTGGCGCTATTGAGACAGAGGATACCACTCTGACAGCAGTTACTGCAGAAGAAAAATCCGGCATGAAATGGGCTGGTATTGCGGTACTGGTATATCTGGCCATTCTGGCAATCACTATCGTTCCGAAAAACGGAATTCTCAGAGGCGAAGACGGCGCAATCATTGATTCACCGTTCTTTAGCAGCATGGTGCCAATCTTGACTATTTTCTTCCTGGTCGCTGGACTTGCCTATGGCATCAAGACCAAGGTGATCAAAAAGTCGGCTGATGTTGTGCAGCTTTGGGGAAAATCCATGGCCGGACTGGCAGGCTTCGTCGTTCTTTGCTTTTTCGCTGGACAGTTCGTCAAAGCGTTTGCCCAGTCTAATTTGGGGTTATACTTATCAGTAAAGGGATCTGAATTCCTCAGTGGAAGCAGCCTGACCGGAGCGCCGCTGATCGTAGGCTTTATCTGCATTACGATGCTGATTAACTTTATGATTGGCAGCGCGTCAGCAAAATGGGCACTGATGGCGCCGATTTTTGTACCGATGTTCATGAAGCTGGGTTTTACTCCGGCCTTTACACAGGCTGCATTCCGTATTGCAGATTCCGTAACCAACGCCGTTTCACCGCTTGAGCCATTCATGCCGTTTATCATCATGACTGCGCTGAAGTATGATAGAAAATCTGGCCTTGGTTCCATTATTGCGACCATGCTTCCGCTGGTAATTTCCTTTGCGATCAGCTGGATCATTCTGATTCTGATCTGGTACAAGCTGAACCTGCCACTGGGACCGGGAAGCAGCATCTTTATGTAAGGAGATAGAAATGTTAGCAGAGAAATATATAGAAACTTTAACGAAGGAATTAGAGAGCAGACGTGAAGCTCTGACGACAATGAGCCGCACCATCTGGGAAAATCCAGAAATCGGCCATCAGGAATACACGGCATCGAAGCTTCTGACAGAAATGCTGGCAGATAACGGCTTTGAAGTGGAAAAAGGCGTCTGTGACATGGAGACAGCCTTTGCCGCTGTAAAAAAGTCCGGCAAACCGGGTCCTGTCATCGCTTTTGTGGCAGAATATGACGCTTTGCCACAGATCGGACATGCCTGTGGGCACAATCTGTTTTGCTGTTCTGCTGTAGGCGCAGGTATCGCACTTTCGCATCTGCAAGAAGAACTAGGTGGAGAAGTACGCGTTCTGGGCACTCCGGCAGAAGAGGGAACAGTACCAAACTACGGTGCCAAGGTAGTTTTCGTAGAAAAAGGCTACTTTGACGATGTAGATGTTGTGTTTACTGCTCACGGAGAGGGTGAAACGGTGATTGAACGCTCTCTAGTCGCAGCGACTATGATAAAAATAAGATTCAAGGGAGTGGCTATTCATGCAGGCGGCGATCAGGTTCACGGCAAAAATGCCCTGACGGCAGGCATGCTCTGTATCAACAATATGAATGCAATTCGCCAGCAGAACCGGCCATGTGACGTAGTCAATTCTATCGTCACTGACGGCGGCCTTGCTGCTAATACTATTCCGGACAACTGTGAACTGCAGTTCAGCATTCGTTCAGACACCTCAGAACATCTGAAACGGGTATTTACCAACCTGGAACATTCTGCTCAGGCGGCAGCTTTGGTTACAGGCTGTGAGTACGAGATGGAGGCGGTCAAGAATCCGATGAGAGATACGAAATCCAACCATCAGCTGGGTTTGGTGCTGGCTGAGTATCTGGACAGCATCGGAGAACCTTATACACAGGCCGATTCCAGAAACTTCGCGTGGGACGTGGGTGATATCACTTATGTCTGCCCGACTTTGGGATCTTACTTTAAGATGGGACCAGAAGATATCATCTGTCATACACCGGGCTTCCGCGAGGCAGCGGGTTCCAAGCAGGGTTTTGACGGTATGATGCTGGCGGCAAAGGGACTGGGCGCTGTTGCCTGCGAGTATCTGGTCAATCCGGAACTTCGCCAGCAGGCTTGGAAAGAATTCGAAGAAACGCGTAAATAATAAGAAAAAGATGTTTCATCTATGGAAAACTACAGACTTCCATAGGTGGAACATCTTTTTCTTTACAGAGGGATTATTTTATTGACATTAATCCGAAATCGGATTATAATATGTTCTGGATTTGTCCGAAATCGGATTATAATAAGGTGGTTTTAAATGGAAGACAAGATAATTGGTCAGATGATATTGTACAATCAGTTGGCAAAGGAACTAGACGGGCTTTACCATCTCTATGCGAGAAAAAGCGGGCTTTCAGATACGGCTTTCTGGATTCTCTACAGCGTAGAAGAGAGCCAGTCTGTGTATACACAGAAAGAACTCTGTGAGGCGTGGTCCTACAGCCGGCAGACCGTCAACTCTGCGCTGAAAAAGCTGGTCTCACAGGGCATGATAGAGTTGAAGCCATTGGCAGACAATCGGAAGAATAAACAGATTATACTGACGGAAGCCGGCAAAGAACTGGTGGCAAAAGTGATTTCACCTTTGATCGAGGCGGAGAAGAGCGGTTTTATCAGATTGGGGGATCAAGATGCCGATGAATTTCTGAGACTGACTAAAAAATATTTAGATCTGTTTCATGAAGAAATCGAGCAGATTTTGAAATAGATACACAGAAGGAGAAGGGATATGGAGAAGGAAAAGAGAATACAGTTATCAGATCACTTCACATACAGGCGGCTGCTGCGTTTTGTAATATCGCCGATATTGATGATGATTTGTACCTCGTTATATAGCATCGTAGACGGTTTTTTCGTCTCGAATTTCGTAGGAAAAACGCCCTTTGCGGCGGTAAACTTAATCATGCCCATTGCCATGGGCGTAGCGGCCATCGGCTTTATGATAGGCACAGGCGGAAGCGCCATCGTGTCCAAGACCTTAGGGGAAGGGAAGCCGGACAAAGCAAATGAATACTTTTCCCTGTTGATTTATACGGCTATCGCGATTTCTGTAACGCTGTCGGTTCTGGGATTCCTTTTTATCAGGCCGATTTCTGTTCTGCTGGGTGCCAGCGGGGAATTGCTGGAAAACTGCGTCGTCTATGGGCGGATTCTCTTCGTCTCTATGCCGGCATTTATTTTGATGAACATTTTTCAAAACTTCTTCATCGCTGCAGAGAAGCCCTCTCTGAGTTTGAAGGTATCGCTGCTGGCTGGCCTGACCAACATCGTCTTGGACTTTGTGTTCATCGTCGTTCTGAAATGGGGCATTGCAGGTGCGGCGTGGGCGACGGCGGCGGGAGAGTTTCTCGGCGGCATTCTGCCTATGATCTATTTTGCCAGGAAGAACGACAGCCTCCTGAAGCTGACGAAGACGTCATATAACGGCAGAATTTTGCTGAAGGCCTTTACCAATGGCTCATCGGAGATGGTGACCAACCTTTCCCAGTCCGTGGTTGGCGTTCTTTACAATTTCCAGTTGATGAGGCTGGCAGGAGAGAACGGCGTTGCAGCATATGGCATTATCATGTACGTGAACTTCATCTTCATGGCGATCTTTTTCGGCTATTCCATCGGCACCGGCCCCATCGTCGCCTATCAGTACGGTGCAGGAAACCACGAGGAGCTGAGGAATGTCTTCAAGAAGAGCATCCGCCTGGTGGTCGCCACCGGGGTCACGCTGATGGTGCTGGCCGAGGTACTCAATGTTCCGCTGATCAAAGTCTTTGCCAGCTACGATCAGGAGATGTTCGACATGACCAGCCATGGCTTCCGAATTTATGCCATCGCATTTTTGGTCATCGGTATCAACGTATGGGGATCGGCTTTCTTTACGGCGCTGAACAACGGCGTGGTGTCCGCCGCTATTTCCTTCCTGCGCACCTTGATATTCCAGGTATCAGCGATTTTGCTCCTGCCGCAGATCTTAGGCATCGACGGGGTCTGGTCTGCAGTCGTAGTGGCGGAAGTGCTGGCGCTACTGGTGACGGTCATGTTCCTGGTCAAGAACAAAGAGAAATACCACTATCATTGAGTAAAGTAAAAAGAGGATGTCGACCGACATCCTCTTTTGATAGTCATTTATTTTTCTTTTCCTGCAGCTTCTCGCAGACGTTTCTTTGTTTCACATTCGATCGGCGTGAAAGTACCGTCCTCATTCGGTGTAAATACGAAGTGTTCTTTGAGAAAAATGATGTCGTCTCGATAGACGGAGTCCAATTCGGCCAGAACTGCAGCGCGAGCTGCCACCTCTGCGCCAGCTTCTTCTGCCAGCTTTTCCAAGGCATTTAGAGATTCTCCGGTGGCGATGACGTCGTCGATGATGGCCACACGCTTGCCTTTGATCTTTTCTACATCACAGCCGTCCAGATATAGGGTTTGTTTTTTCTGGGTGGTGATAGAATAGACGTTTGCCTCTAAGACGTTCTGCATATAAGGCTTATTGTTCTTGCGGGCAACGACAAATTCTTTGCCCAGGAGGCGGCTGATCTCATAAGTGAGAATGATGCCCTTGGCCTCTGCCGTCAGTAAAATGTCGACTTCTGGTAACTTTTCTGCCAATTTTGGCGCTACAGCTTGTACTAGTTCTGTGTCTGAGACGATACAGAAACTGGCTAAGGCCATATCGTCTTTGATTTTTACAAAAGGCAGCTGCCTCTTTACTCCGCAAATTTCAAAATCAAAATGTGGGGGATGATATCGCATGATGAATCCTTTCTAACGTGCATGAATTTGTTTCGCCATTATTCTACCATATTTTCATCTTTTCGGCAATGGGTCATCGAGTTCTTTCATGACGGTACAACGCATGGTGATATAACAGGCCAAACCGCCTACCAGATTGGAAATCGGTTCCGCTAAGAATACGCCGTTGACGCCCAAACCAGCCACATGGGGCAGCAAAAAGGTCAAGGGCGCTACGATAATGGCCTTTCTCAATATAGAGAAGAACACCGCATAACCTGCCCGATTCAGCGATTTGAAAGTGGCCTGCCCCGCAAACTGAAAAGCCATCATGACGAAACCGAAGAAGTAGATGTGCATCGACGGAACTGCCGCATTTACCAAGTCGGATTCTTGTGTAAAGATTTGGATAAAAAATTGTGGGAAGAAAAAAAGCAGTCCCCAGACGGCCAACGTGTAGAGAAAACCGCACTGTGTCATGAACCTGATCGCTTCTTTGACTTTGGCATATTTCTTTGCGCCATAGTTGTAGCTGATCACGGGTGTGGCACCGTCAGAGAGGGCCCCTACTGGAGTCTGTGCAATTTGCCGGATGGAGTTGATGACCGTCATGACACCGATATAGATATCACCGCCGAAGGTCTGCAGCATGGCGTTTGCGGCGACTTGAACCAGGCTGTCGGTGAAGGACATCATAAAACTGGCAGTGCCCAAAAAGGAGATTTTCCTGATACAAGGAAAATCTGGCCGGAAACCTTTGAAGTTCAGTTTTAACGCTGCTCGTCTGGTCAAAAATAGCAGTACCCAGGCGGCAGAGAGAAACTGGGAGATGACAGTAGCGATGGCGGCGCCTTTGACGCCTAGGTGCAGTGCAAAGATGAAAATCGGGTCGAGCACAATATTGCTGACTGCGCCCAGAAGCACGGTCAGCATGCCAGTTCTGACAAAACCCTGACTGTTGATATAGGGATTGAGCCCCAGTGAAGTCATGACGAAGACGGTTCCCAGCAGATAGATGATGATATAGCCGGCCGCATAGGGATATGTTTCATCGCTGGCTCCAAAGAGATAGAGCAATGGCTTGTGAAAGGAGATGCCGAAAATGGTCAGCAGGATTCCTGCAGACAGCAGCATGAAGTAAGCATTGGCCATGATTTTTTTCGCTTCCTCATCGTCCTTTCGTCCCATGGCAATGCTGCAAAGAGGCGCACCCCCGATGCCAAAGAGATTGGAAAAGGCCGCCACCATGGTGATGATGGGAAAACAAAGACCCAGGCCTGCCAGGGCGATTGTGCCTTCTCCGGGAATTCTACCGATGTAAATGCGGTCGATGATGTTATATAAAAGATTCAAAATCTGCGCTACAAGCATCGGCGATGCAGCTGCGATGATATTATGACGGACCTGGCCGCCAGAAAAGTCTATCTGCTTTGATTTCAATATCTTTCCACTCCTTTCCTTCTTTATTAAGTATACCACTTCTCCTATTGAAATACAAAAGCCGTTGTCAATGAAGCGATGCAGTGTTAAGATTGATATAACATATTTGAAAAGAGGGTTTACCTATGAAAAATGAAGTGAAAATTGGATTTGTCGGATTTGGCAATATGGCCCGTGCCATGGCCAAGGGTCTGCTGAAGATGGACGTCTGTCAGGGTAATCAGATCTTTGCTTGTGCAGGGCATTATGATCAACTGCAGAAAAATGCAGAACTGCTCGGTGTACAGGCGGTCCGCACAGCGGCAGAAGTAGTAGAAAAGTCGGATTACGTCATTTTGGCTGTGAAGCCCAATATGATAGAACCAGTCGTCGAACCGATTGTAGATCTGCTGCATAAAAAAGTAGTGATTTCAGTGGCGGCAGGCTTTGATTTTGAGCGCTATGAGAAGATTCTCAAGACGGGGACGCATCATATCAGCACGGTTCCTAATACGCCGATTTCCGTGGGCGAAGGAATCATGGTGTGTGAGGACAGGCACTCACTCAGCCCGATGGAATTGGAAGATTTTGTGCGCATTTTCAGCAATGTCGCTTTGGTGGAAATGGTGAAACCGGAACAGCTGTCTATTGCTGGCACCTTGAGCGGTTGTTCACCGGCCTTTACTGCCATGTATTTGGAAGCTCTGGCGGATGCAGGTGTCAAACATGGATTGACCAGAGACGCCGCTTACCGCATGGCTGCCAAAATGATCTGTGGAACAGGAAAGCTGTATCTGGAAAACGAAAACCATCCGGGCGTTATGAAAGATGCGGTCTGCTCGCCAGGCGGTACGACAATCAGAGGCGTGGCATCGCTGGAAAAAGACGGATTCAGAGGTGCTGTCATCGGTGCCATCGATGCCATTGAAGGCTGACCGGCTGATAGATGAAGCGTTGATGATAGACATACGCAAATTTACCATTTAAGTCAGGACCAATCATTATCGCCACGGTGATTTTGTGCTTTTTGGGGGATTTTGATGCGCCGTGCACAAATGATACCTGAACAAAGAGCAGGCTGGTGGGAAAAACGCACTACCAGTTTAACAAATTCACATGTAATGCGGGCAAAATGGGCTTCTGGTTATTTTTGAGGCCATTTGAGGGGGATTTAGAAGACGGAAATCCTTGAAAAAATAACTAAAAGTAAACGGTTCTGCTCTGAAAATCCATTATTGGGATAATTTGCAAGGGTGGTTTTGTGCAGGATAACGAAAAGAAGTTCAAAAAGTACAAAACTATCGTGCGGGATGTTCTGAAGACTTCTAATATTGACAAGAAGCACAAAAAAAGATAGTATGAAATTGGCAGAGATAAAAACACATCCCGGTAGGTAGTCCGGGAGCAGCCCTTGGATTTCATTCAAAGACTGTCAGTAACCTTCCTTCCAGGTCGTCCATTCTCATTCATGCCATTTAGGGAGGAATTATTATGGACGTTGTAACACTACGGTTGTACGTATTCTTTGAGGATCCTTTTTGGGTTGGAGTCGTCGAAAGGGTAGAAGGCGGGAAATTGTCTGTCTCTAAAGTTACCTTTGGCCCCGAACCTAAATCATACGAGGTTTATGATTATTTCAGAAGAAATTACGATCAATTGAAGTTCAGTCCAGCTGTGGAAACTGACGTGAAAGAGAAGCGGGTGAACCCAAAGCGAATGCAGAGGGAAGTGCACAAAGCCGTTACGACAAACGGCATCGGCACAAAATCACAGCAAGTTTTGAAGCTGCAGCAGGAACAGATGAAAACCGAACGAAAGGCTGCCAGCCGTGAGCAGAAAAAACTCTCGAAGGAGCGGCGGTTTGAGTTGGCACAGCAAAAGAAAAAAGAGAAGCACAGGGGCAGATGATGCCCCTGTCTCCATTTGCGAAGAGGAGGCATCATATGGGAGAGTTATCAAAACTTCCAAATATCGGGAAAGTAGTAGAGGAGCAATTGAATCAAGTTGGAATTACAACCGTAGATCAGCTGATAGATCTGGGCAGCAAAGAAGCCTGGCTGCGCATTAAAGCCATTGACAAGTCCGCCTGCATCAATCGCTTACAGGGAATTGAGGGGGCCATACAGGGTGTGAAGAAAAAAGATCTGCCGGAAGATGTAAAAAAGGATTTGAGTGAATTTTACCAAACCCATAAATAAATGGAAAATGGAATAAAACGTTAGTTTGCACTAACTCCTGCCGGGGTAATATATAGATAATGTAATTCAAAAGAAGGGCAGGTAGTGGAAAATGAGAAAAGAGATGAATGAAAAATCCTGGGACCGTTTTGCCAAAATTTATGATGGCTTTATGGCAAAAGATACGCTGGCCTATGAGCAGATGTATGATTTGATCCGCCAAAGGGTAAAAGGAAAGACTGTGTTGGAACTGGCCACAGGAACAGGGCTGATAGCTGGGAACATCGTGAAAAATGCAGCCCATATAGAAGCAACTGACTTTTCGGCTGAGATGATAGAAAAAGCGAAGAAGAACTATAACTCCAGAAAGCTTCACTTTTCTGTACAGGACGCGAAAGCTCTGCCTTACGCTGACCAGTCCTTTGATGTGGTCATCATTGCCAATGCCCTCCACATCATGGGGGAGCCGGAGATGGCGTTAGCTGAAATTAAAAGGGTTTTAAAGGATGATGGTGTTTTCATTGCGCCTAATTTTACCGATGCGGAAAGCAGTTTTAAAACTCGCTGCAGGCTTAGAATGATGGGTGTGGCAGGTTTTAAACTGGTCAGCAGGTGGTCAGGCGAAGAATATATTGGTTTTTTGAGGAAAAAAGGCTGGATCATTGAATTGGCCAAGACATTAAATGCCGCTTTTCCCTTAACATATGTAGAGTGTAAAAAGGAAATCAGTTCTTAAGCAGGTGTTTTGATTGCAAAAGCGCAGCGATGTAGGCTGCCAGTAAAGTGTGACACATAGTTAACTGTGCCACACTTTTTTTGTAGGAAATATCGCTCAGAGGACATATCTCCATCTGTTTTATCCTTCGCACCCCCTTGCCGGACGGGTCTCTGCGGTCCGCGAAAATTCGTCAATAAAAATGTTGACATACATACTAGCAGTATGTATAATAAACATACCGACGGTATGTATAAGGTCTGTCCATCAATTTGTTTCAAAAATTAGGATTAGACCATAAAGGAGGGTGTAACGTGGCGAGGAACAAATATCCAGAAGAGACGAGGAATTTGATTATCGAAACTGCCGGCCGCTTGTTTCTTGAAAAGGGGTATGAACGTACGTCGATTCAAGATATTATCAATCATCTGGGCGGCCTGAGCAAAGGGGCAATCTATCATCACTTCAAATCAAAAGAAGAAATCATGATGGCAGTGGGGGATACTTTTTATGCAGATTCAGAAAAAAGAATGAAGTCTGTTTGTCAGCGGCAAGATTTAAACGGTAAGGAAAAGATTCAAGAGGTTTTCAGAGTTTCTTTGGACACACCGGCACAGGCAGAGATGGCGACTATAGCGCCAGATATGTTGAAGAATCCACAGCTTCTCGTCATGTTTCTGAGAGATTCTGTGCAGCAGGAGGCGCCTGATCTGCTGACGCCGATTATTGAAGAAGGAATTCGGGATGGTTCTATCAAAACGGACTATCCAAGGGAGTTAGCCGAAGTGCTGATGCTGATAGGAAATCTTTGGATTAATCCGATGATTTATCCCTGCAGCACGGAAGAAGTCGTCAAAAAGGTTCAATTTTTTAAATATCTTACTGATAAACTGGGGCTGGAAGTCATCACAGACGAAGTGATTGATAAAATTAAAAATTTCTCTGAAGTTTTTCATGAGAATAAAGAGAAGAAATGAAAAATCTGCCTTGTGCAACAGGGCAGACTCATTTTTAACTAAATACATACCGACGGTCGGTATTATACAACGTGAAAGGAATATCATAATGAAACAGAATAAATTTTCAAAGGATTTTATCTTAGTGGTCATAGGGCAGATTATCTCGCTGTTCGGCAACGCCGTCATGCGTTTTGCCCTGCCCATACACTTGCTCAACGAAACAGGTTCGGCAGCTTTGCTGGGACTGGTTTCTGGCTGCGCCTTTATCCCTTTGGCCATCATGTCGCCCATTGGCGGATTGATTGCAGATCGAGTCAATAAGAGGAATATTATGGTCTGCCTGGATTTCTTTACTGCTTTTTTAGTAACACTGTTTGTGTTGCTGTATGGCGAAATCGGTATTGTGACGATCATTCTGGTCATGCTGTTCTTACTTTACGGTATTTCGGGGGCGTATCAGCCGTCTGTCCAGTCCAGCATTCCGCTGTTGGTGCCAGAGGAAAAAGTGATGTCCGCCAATGCTGCAATCAATATGGTATCCTCGCTGTCAGGGCTCTTAGGCCCGGCCCTCGGCGGTATGGCATATGCCGCTTGGGGAATCATGCCCGTACTGTATGTGTGCATCGGATGTTTTGCTTTTTCAGCCGTGATGGAGATCTTCATCAAAATGCCTTTTGAGAAGCGAGAAAGAAAAGCCTCGCTGTTTCACGAAGTGCGAGTCGATTTGATGGAGAGCATACACTATATCGGCAAAGAACGATCAGAAATCGGAAAACTGACCATATGCTGTGCTTTCATCAATATCAGCCTGTCTGCCTTGATGATTATCGGCCTTCCCGTTGTCGTCATGCAGGTGCTTGACTTTCCCTCAGAACAAGATGCTTCTCGAATGTACGGCTTTATGCAGGCAATTTTAGCAGTTGGCGGTTTAGCTGGCGGACTTTGTGCCGGAATTATGGGCAGCAAAATGAATATCACCGGCTTTTGGAAACTGCTTCTTGCCGCAGGGCTGCTGCTGATTCCAATCGGTATCGTCCTCATGGTGGACTGCAGTGCGTATATGGCGTACACCGTTATGGCTGCGAGCGGCTTGATTATCATGGCATGTGCTACCATCTTCACCATACAGACAATGTCCTACGTACAGATTGCCACGCCGCCGCAGCTGATTGGAAAAGTCATCGCATGGATTATCGCCATCTCTACCTGTGCACAACCTATCGGTCAGGTTCTATATGGATTTACCTTCGAGAAGCTGGTGGGGCACCTCTGGATTATATTCTTTGCTGCAACAGCAGTGACGGCAATCATTGCCTTTTTCGGCAGAAAAGTCTGCGCGCAGTTAAAATAGACGAAAACCCATAAAAATAAAGAGGTCTGGCGAATTGTCAGACCTCTTTTCCATCTCTATCATACCACATTTTTGCAAAAAAATCAATTCTTGTAATAGGTTCTGAGAAGGTGTAAAATTTGTCTCTACATGGGAGGAATGGAGATGGAAGAACTGTATGCAATTATCAGCGAGCTTACAAAAAAGTATACTGGAGGTGACAGCACGTCGGTACCTTATGAGGTTGCAGAACAGCTGGCAGAAGCAGTCTGCTACTGTATCGACGAGATTTGGGATCATCATGGCGGTCTAGTTCCAGGCAATCAAGAAGTACGCGGGGTCTATGAGGCAGGCCGCCAGAAAGTTCTGCATAAGGTAGTAGAAGGGCAGCAGCTTTACAGCGAGATCATGAAAGACTTTGACGCTTACGGAAATAGGACCTTGCGAGAGACTATAACTGATGGAATGCCAAAATTTTTCCTTTATTACGATGCAGATTATAACCCGCAGGATCACCTATTGACTCTGGACTATCCAATATTGCAGCCTTTGGAGGAACTGCGGGGAATTGACCGCATTTTGGCTTATCTGACATGTATTGATTTAGAGCAGCGCTTTATGAAGTCATTTCCGCGCCAATACGTCTTAAATGTAGTGAGAAATTATCATCAAAGCTATCCGGTTTTAATCGTCAACCTGCCGGCAATTCTATTGCGAAACCTTTTGGCTCATTTACTGCTCCGCCATCCCCTCTGGAAGATGGAACTCACGTCCGATGATTATGAAAATTTGGCGGAATTGATTCAGCGGCAGGGCAGGGACAACTTGGAATTGACCCTGTATTACCACTTGCAGACCCTGACAGATCCGTCAAAGCAGTTATTTCAGTATTTGAAAAGTGCGCTGCCGGATATAGCGGCAGAGTTTACAAATGGTGCACAGCACACTTGTCTGGAAAGGATGGTATGAATGGGCAGTATTTTTAGTCTTATGCAGAGAGAGCAGAGGCAGCAGGAAGTGCTGAAGGTAATGGAATGCAATCAAGTATCAAAGCGCTACGGTCTGGTTTTGACGGAGGAAGCGGCAAAACAGCTGATGGAGTGCCGGGAAACTTCCCTGCGTGACAGCGGGAGAGTTGAATTTGCAGAGGGTATCTTATCAGCAGTAATCTACGCCTTTTGTGATTCCCCTTACATGAATCAGGAGGAGTATGCGGATAATCTGGCGCAGCTGCAGGAAATTTTCTATCAATACAAAAACGAGTCGTTGGATTTGCTGACCGATGAAGAATTGCTGGGATTTATGCGCAGGCACTTTGACGAAACCTGCTTTGGAGACATGGCGTATCTCAGCGGCACCTGTCTCGAACGCTTCGCCAGGGCTATCCGTCAAGGTTACAAAACCCGCAGTGCAAAGGAAGAACGGGACGAGTACCTGCTGCGCAATGCAGACAGCGAGTATTGCGACTTGAATGAAGAGGGCGGATGGAATGTGGAACTGTTTTGGCAGGCGCTAGAGAACGAATTTTAGACGCTTCTTCATGCCGTCCTGTCCGATGACCGTGTTTGGAAAGACCGTCTGCACGTCACTTTCGTATTCGAAGGGATCGGTGATGGAAGGGCTGAAGTGAGTCAGCCACAGTTCTTCAGCTGCGGCCTGTTTTGCCAGGAGGGCCGCCTCAGAGAAAATCATGTGGGTTCGCTCCTTTGCCTTTTCCAATTTCTCATCTTCCCCGTACATCCCCTCGAGAATCAGGACGTCGGCGTTTCTGCCATATTCTGCTATGGCGGGAACCGGTCTGGTATCGGTGGCATAGGCCACTTTCAAACTCCTCCGGGGAGGCCCGAGAACCATCTCTGGCGTGAACTGGCATCCGGCATTTTGGACAGTCTCCCCTTTTTGCAGGTGGGACCATAGATTGACAGGAATACCCAGGGCTTGGGCTTTTTCTCGGAGAAATTCACCCGCTCTTTGCACCTCTATGGTGTAACCCTGACAGGGGATTCTGTGCTTTAGCGGAAAACTTTCAATTTTCATGAGACCTAGGGAAATTGGCGCATCGCTGCCATCTATCTCTTCCACGTAAACTTCGAAGGGCAGCTCTGGTGCGATAACCAAAAGGCCGGATAAAATCTGGCAGAGACCTTTAGGACCTGCAATGGTGACCGGTTCTGTACGATCGGAATTGCCCATAGAAAGAAGCAGCCCGGCAATGCCGCTGATATGGTCTGCGTGAAAGTGGGTGATACAGATCAAGTCGATGGCCTTGAAGCTGCAGCCAGCTTTCCGCAGCGCAATCTGCGTACCTTCTCCACAGTCGATGAGCAGAGCGTGTCCTTGGCATTTGACGTAAAGTGATGTTAAAAAGCGCTGGGGAAGCGGCAGCATCCCGCCAGTCCCAGCAAGGCATAAGTCTAGCATAGTAGTGACCTCCGAAAGGGATAATTATCTTTAATTTTACCATATTTGGTGACATTATGCTGGAAGAAATATATAATCAAAGAAGCAAATTATATAGGAGGGTTTTATGGAAAGGAAACGAGTTTTAATCTACGGGGATTCTAATACACACGGCTATCGTGTCAGCGATGGGCTTAGGTTCTCGCAAACAGAACGTTGGACGGGAATTTGTCAGCAGATTGTCAGCGAGGAAATAGAAATTTTGGAAGAAGGGCTGAATGGCAGAACTACGTGCGTTGATGAAGCCGGTATGGAATTCAGAAACGGCCTGCAGTACATACAGCCATGCATCCGCACCCATCTGCCCTTGGACATGATCTGCGTCATGCTGGGCAGCAACGATTTGAAAAGCGTCTTTCAGTTAACGCCGGAGGAAATCGCTTCTCAAGCTGCAAAGGTATTAGCCAAAGCAAGGGAAGTGGCTCGAAGCAAGTATCCGGACAGCCTCTGCGAATACCTTCTGATTTCGCCTATAGAGGTGGGGCGTGAGTTGATAACCGGTCCCTTTGGCTGGGAGTTTGAGGGAGAGCTGACCATCGCAAAATCAAAACGCTTCGCGGCCTGCTTTGCAGAGGCAGCCAGAAACCACGACTTTCTATTTTTTGATGCGGCAAAATACGCGGCAGCAGGAAAAATCGATGGTCTGCACTTGGACGCAGAAAATCACAGAAGGCTGGGGGAGGCCATGGGACGATGGCTCCTGGCGCATTATGCCTAGGAAACGATGCCTGCAGCAGCTACCGTTAAATACGAGGCAGCATCTCCAATTCCTCCAGATAGATGCAGTGGGGAAAGCTTTTGTCTTCCATTCTGACCAATTCCTTGCATCTGTTGAGATTTATCCAGATGACGTCTTCGACTTCTGATTCCTGCAGGTTCAGGTGAGCAGGATCTACATCCCGCCAGAGGCAATAGATGTTGCTGATTTGGTTATCGATAAAGAGTTCTCCGTGAAAAACTTTTTGCACTTTGATGATACGCTGACCACAGTAATGGAGATCTTCAGCAGATACGTCGGTTATGCCCAGTTCCTCCTGCAGTTCCCGCAGAGCAGAGGTGAGAAAATCCTGTCCATAAGGAATATGGCCGGCACTGGAGATATCATAGCAGCCTGGATTGGAGTCTTTGATTTTACTGCGCTTTTGTAAAAGCACTTCTAAGCCCGCGCCGGCTTGGCGCAGAATCCAGACGTGCGCAGTTCTGTGGCGAATGCCTCTTTTATGGGCAGTTTGCCGATCGACCGTTTCTCCAGTTGGATTGCCGAATTCGTCGACGATATCAAGTATCTCTGCCATTCTATCCCTCCTTGTTTGATATCAAATAATCTAAAAGCTGGTCAGCTCTGTCAAAGATATCGAAGAGTGTTAAGGCCTCTCCCGCCGTAAAACCTTCTGCAGCGGTATGCTCTAAAAGTTCTATCAATTTATCAAAATATCCGTTTACGTTGAACAGCGCGATGGGTTTACGGTGTCTGTTCAATTGTCTCAATGTGAAAATCTCAAAGAACTCTTCCAGAGTGCCGATTCCGCCGGGAACGACGACAAAGCCGTCAGATAGGTCCTCCATACGCTGTTTTCGTTCCCGCATGGTATCGGTGAAAATCATTTGACTGCAGTTTTGAAAGAGAAGCCCCTCCTGATCGAAAAAACGAGGCGCGATGCCGATGATTTCACCGCCATATTTATGCACGCCCCGGCAGACGGCCCCCATCAACCCGGTGGCACCACCGCCGAAGACCAGACCGATTTGACGTCTTCCCATTTCCTCACCCAGGCAGTTGGCTGCTTCAAAATATACAGGCGCCAGCTGATCACTGCTGGCCCCAAATAGACAAACTTTCATGATGTAAATTCTCCTTCTTTTTTCTGCTGTCTATTTTATCACATAGCTGGCGGTTATTGAACGGTATCTTACAATATTGTAAGGATTCTGTAAGCCATTTCTATGGAATCGAATTTTGTCGTAATATATAATATGTACAAAAGGGAGATACATAAAGGAGATGAAATTAATGGGAAAAAGAGGGAAAATTGCCTGCGGCGCTCTGGCAGTCACTGTCATATGCGGGATATTGGGATTGATCGGTCTGGTTGTCTTTGGGGTAGATACGATAACACAGACAGGGGCGGTCCTGCCAGAGCCAGGGGATTTGATGACGGCCTTTTACGCATTACTGTCAGTGATGTTCGGGTCGATGATCATCATGATTGCCGCACTTGCGAAGAAAAAATAGTATTTGGTTAAAAAGACGAAGTGCTGCCGGGCAGAATTGCCAGGCAGCACTTTTTACATCTCAAGACCTATTTCCGCTTTTCCTCTTCCTGTTTCTCCCGCTCCAAACTGAGCAGCATAGAGGCGCGCTCTAGCAGGCAGCCCTGTGCAAAGGGAGAGAGGCGGAAGAAGGTATCGGTCAGTTCGTTCATCATTTCACCGCCCATGCGCTGCAGGGTCACCTGCTTGATGAACTCCTTCTTATCAGGTTCGAGAAGTACGCTGGTTCTCAGGTGATAGAGTTCTGCCAAAGCCACAAGTATGTTGGCACTGATGACTTCTTGGCCTGTTTCACACCTGGTGTACGACATGCGGGAAACATGAAGATATTTTGCCACCTCCTCTCGTGAATAAGCACAAATCTTCCTTAAATAACCGATGTTTTCTGCGATTCTTTCTTGCATTTTCATATCCATTGACGATTCCTCCTGTCGGTCATGTCTCAAATAATAGCGTTCATATATATAGAGTATTGTACTTCAAAAAGGGTTTCAAATTCTGTCGAATTTTTTCGAAAAAAGTCGGAAAAAATAAGAACTTCCCTTCTAAGTTATAGAAAATTCCCCTGTTAGTTTATTTAAAAGAAAGTTAACTACAAATAAACTAGTAGTTGTGAATAACTCGTCTGAGTAGGGGGAAACCAAGTGAAGTGTGATTACGAATTAAAGCATCTGGACTATATCGAGATGGGGCGAAGAATCAGAAAACAGCGAGAATTTTTGAATTTGACCCGTGAAGAACTGGCTGGCCAGCTTGAAGTATCGAGCAAATTTATTGCAGATATCGAATATGGCGAAAAAGGAGTATCAATCAAAAAATTATACTTGCTGACACAGGTGCTGGACGTATCTGCCGATTATATTCTGGCTGGGGAAGAGAATGTATTGGTAGAAGGCACTGAGAAAAGAAGGATCAAAGAAAACATACTGGAACCGCTGAAACAGTGCAATGTGCAGCAACTGCGATGCTTGGAACAGATTGTCAGATTTTATGTCGAGGCATTAAAAGAAAGATGACCCTTTCTAGCAAAGAGCTGGAAGAACGGAGAGACCTTCTCTGTGACCAGCTTGGCCTCGTCAGAGATGCGTTATCCTTCTTCAGAGTCCCAAAGAAATATGAAGACGATTTAATACAGGAAATTTTTATTGTTGCATACAGAAATATTGACAAAATTAATGACATCAGTAAATTGAACTCCTGGCTATATAAAATATCATACAGAAAAATGTTGTCCTTTATGCACAAACAGAGAATCATAAACGAAAGAGAAATCTTGTATTCGCCAGAAGAATGGGAACGGGAAGAATTTCGAGAGTCCGAAGCAATATTAGTATGGGATATCATAGACGGTTATTTTGACGACAGCGATCTCTCCGAATTAGTAGAAAAGCTGAAATATCCGGCACCGCAGATCATCAAGCTTCGTTTTGTAGACGGATTCATGTTAAAAGAAATTTCACAAATGCTCGGTTTGAAGTATAATACAGTCAAAACCATAGAATATCGGGCATTTAAGCAATTGAAACAAATGATAGAAAATGAAGGAAAAGAAGTAAAAGACGATCATATAGAAGCGTAGAGATAGAAAATATTTGACAATTACGTGGCACATCCTGGTGAATTATGGTAAACTTAAGTTAACTTATCGTTTTACTTAAACTCAGGGATGTGCTTTTTTATGGACAAGATGAATCATTCACCATTAAAACTTTTAAAGGATTTCTGCTATGATTATTTTATCAAAAGAGATTATGAACAGGCAGCAGAATATCTGAGCAGGGATATTCATTGGTTCGGTAGTGGAGAGGACGAGGACGTCTACAACAGGATGGACGCAATTCGGTACATGAAGAATGAAATTTCCACTTTTTCTGAAAGTTACCAATTGGAATACGTGGAGGAATCCGAGCAGCTGCTTGCTGACAACATCGGCACTGCCTATACAAAGGTCAATGTGACAGGCGGAGGCGTGTTTTTGCCTTGCAGAATGTCCGCCGCTACTTGTGCAGAAGAAGACAGGAATGTCATCTGTTCTTTACATATCTCTGTGCCGGAACTGATGCCGCAGAGCGGAGACTATATTCCTTTCTCACAGGCAGAGGGATACGTAAAAGAGAAAGCTTTTGAATTTTTTAACGAAGCGGTTTCAGGCGGCATGATGGGCGGATACATAGAGGATGGCTTTCCATTTTATTTTGTCAACAAAGCGATGTTGGACTATTTGGATTATGAAAACGAAGCAGAATTTGTCGACAGCATCGATGGTCTGATTGAAAATTGTATCCATCCTGATGACAGGGAAAAGGTGAATCGGGCGGTGGAGAGCCAGCTGATGCAGGGGGATGACTATCAAGTCACCTACCGCATGCTGAAGAAGGACGGCAGCTTTATCTGGGTAGATGATAAAGGACGAGCGGCCTTGCTTCCCGACGGAAGAAAGGCTATTTACAGTATTTGCATCGACATCACTCCTCTCATAGAGGCGAATGAGAACTTGGAGCGGCTCAATGCAGAGATAAGGAACTTGATTAATTCCATGCCAGGCGGCGTAGTGACCTTTAAATTCATGGAGGGCTTCGTAGAATGTCTGTACTTTTCTGATGGAGTGGCTGAAATGTGCGGATATACACCGCAGGAATACCGCAAGGAACTGGAGACAAACAGTCTGTCTCGCATTATCAATGAAAATGACATGCAGAGAGTTATGACAGCCATGAAAGAGGCTGTCAATAGCGACGAAAGCATCGATCTCACATATCGCTTAAACCACAAATTGGGCAGCGAGACAGTATGGGTGAATTTCCAAGGCAGAAAGCTGCGGGAAGAGGAGGGCTGCCCGGTCATCCACGGCGTTTGTCATAACCTCTCTCAGGAATCACAGCTTTACGTAAATTTGCTCAACGAGACCAATCGAATTATGTTTGTAGCAGATTATCATACTCACGAGATTCTTTATGCCAATGATACGGCGGCAAAATATAGAGACCACGAAGTGGGAAGTCATATCGGAGAGCGTTGTTATCGTTATATCAGAGGACAAGAAGCACCTTGCAGCTGGTGCGATGTTGACAAATTGAATGACACCTGCCTGTCTGGCCGCATTGAAACTGATTCTGAGAGCGGACGGACTTTCAAGGTGCGTGGAAAACTGATCAATTGGCGCGGCAGAGAGGCTTTTGTCAAATTTGCAGAGGATATTACGGAACTTCTTGCAGCCCGAGAGAGGGCAGAGCGGCAGTCAGAATACCATCGGAACCTATATGATACGCTGCCTTGCGGTATTCTGCAGTTTGACACCCACGATTTGCATACTGTCCGTTGTGTTTACGCCAATCGCATGTGCTATTCGGTATTGGGCATGGAAGATGGCTCTCGCAGCCTGATTGAGACTGACGTGATGGATTTTGTCGTGGGAGAAGACAGAGAAGAACTGGTAAACAGACTGCAGAGAGTTGCCAATTCAGAAGAAAGAGTGTCTTTTGAGCATAGAATCGCAAGGCCTGATGGAAGAGATGCCTGGATCAGCGGAGTTATGACAAAAATCAAAGACATCAACGGCAGAGATCTGATACAGAGCGTATTCTATGATATTACGGAACAGAAAAAGATTGAAAGCGCCCTGAAAGAAAGTGAACTGAGAAATATCATGGCTTTGGATTCTACAGAGCTGGCGATATGGACTTACGATGTGATCAATCAGGTCTTTTGCAATACCAGCAAAGGCGCCCATATTATCGACTATGACGAAAAAATTGAAGGTTCTTACCGCACAGTGATAGGCAATAACCATATTATGGAGGAGAGCCTTGACGACTATCTTGCGCTTCACCAGGCGATCGAAAAGGGAGAACCTTATTCGGAGGCTATTATTCACTTCAACCCACTGAAGTCAAATGTTGAATGGCAGAAGATCAGGTATTCTACGATTTACGATGAAAAAGGAAATCCGATCAGTGCAATCGGCGTGGGCGAAGATATCACACCTTTGGTAGAGGCACAGAGCCGCTTTACCGAAGAACTTCTGTACCGACAGGCATTGAGAGATAAAATTATCGCGTCCTATAAGCTCAACCTGACGCAGAATGTGGTAACTAGCGCTGAGACGGACTTTGTTCATTTTAAAAATATCATGGGAAAATCTGTCGATCAATACTTCGAGATGGTATATGCTGATATTCCGGATCGAGGTGACCGAGAGCGCTTCAAAAAAATGTTCAGCAGAAAAGCGCTGCTGAACAGCTTTGCCAGCGGAACGACGACCTTGAATTTGGAAAATACCAGATATTTTAACAGTGATGAAAACCTGTGGCTTCTGACCACCGCTCATATCATGAAAAAACCAGAGTCCAATGAAATCGTATGTTTTATCTACTGCCAGGATATTACTTATGAGAAGATGCTGAAAAACATCATGGATACCATTATTCAGACGGACTATGATTTTGCTGTAGCAATTGATGGGAGAACAGGCATGTCGACCAGATTCAGTGTCTGTGACGATTTTGAAACGGAGTTTGAAGACTTACAGTCCGATACAGCAAAATATGAAGATATCGTCAGACGCAGGGCGGAGGCTTTGATCGGTGAAAAAGACAGGCAGCAGTTTATAGAGCAGGCCAGTCTGGATGTCATATTAAAAAAACTCGAAGAAGAGGACAGCTATAGCTTCACCTATACCATGCTTACCCAAAGGGGTGAGACACGTTATAAAAGTCTGCACTATTGCTATATTGACAGAGAATACCATACGGTTCTCTGCACGCGCTCAGATGTGACGAAAATACTCGCTGAGCAGGAGAAGAAGAATAACGAACTGAAAGCGGCTCTGCACATGGCGGAGGAAGCAAACAACATCAAATCAGACTTCATGGCTAGGATGAGTCATGAAATTCGCACGCCGCTCAACGCCATTATCGGGTTGGCAGAGATACAAAAACAGAGCGGAAATGATGCTCAGATGTGCAGAGAATACTCTGAAAAGACGTTGTCTTCGGCTGAATATCTGTTATCGCTGATAAACGATATTCTCGATATGTCCAAAATTGAAAGCGGCAAAATCGTATTGGCCAGTGAACCGTTCTGCTGCAGCACGATGATCAATGAAATCAACGCCATGATTGCTCCACAGGCGAGTCGAAAAAATATCAACTATCAGTTGGTCAATCATACAGAGCAGGATTTCGTATTTCGCGGGGATGAAACCAGAATCAAACAGATTCTCTTAAATCTGCTGAACAACGCCATCAAGTTCACTGCCAGCGGCGGAATTGTAGAATTACGGTATGAAATTCTAGAAATAACAGGAAAGAAAGTAAAAGTCAGGTTTTCCGTTTCCGATTCCGGCATCGGTATTTCACGACAGTTTATGGGACAGATTTTTGATCCTTTCACACAGGAACACGATGGAACCATAACCGAATATCAGGGCAGCGGACTGGGTCTGGCTATAGCCAGAAATTTAGCCAGACTGATGGACGGCGATATTACAGTCGAGAGTAAGATCGGACAGGGAACTGAATTCCAGACAACCCTCTGCCTGGACATTGCAGAAGAAGGGACTGGCAGGAAAATGCAGAAAGCCGATCAGATGAGCAGGTCTGATTTTAAAACGAAGGTCTTTCTTCTCTGTGAAGATCATCCGCTGAACACCATGGTAGCGACCAAGCTGTTAGAAGTGAAGGGCGCGAAGATCATTCATGCGAAGGACGGCAAAACGGGCGTACGCCTGTTTGAAGAAAGTGCAGTGGGAACCTTTGATTTGATTCTGATGGATATCAGAATGCCGGTCATGGACGGGTTGACGGCGGCGAAAAAAATCAGAGCGCTGCATCGACCAGACGCGCAAACAGTGCCGATCATCGCCATGACAGCCAACGCGTATGCGGAGGACATAGAAAAATCCAGGGAAGCAGGTATGGATGCTCATTTGGCAAAACCCATTGAAGCCGAGCTCCTGTATTCCACCATAGATCAGTTTTTACGATAGATAGATAAAATTCAAGTGCATATCAGTGACAGTCTTTGGTAAAATAAAAAAAGAATCAATGCTGGTATTGTGGACAAAAGGAGGAAATTATGAGTATTAAAGTTGCAATTAATGGATTTGGAAGGATTGGCAGACTAGCGTTCCGCAAGATTTTTGGCGATCCGGAGTTCGAGGTTGTCGCTATCAACGACCTGACCAAGCCGGAAATGCTGGCTTATCTTCTGAAATACGACAGTGTGCAGGGGGCATATAGAGACCATACTGTAGAACATGACGATTCGTCCATCACGGTAGATGGTAAAGCGATCAAAATCTACGCGGAGCCAGATCCAGCAAAGCTGCCTTGGAAAGCTTTGGATGTGGACGTCGTACTCGAATGCACTGGATTTTTTGCATCAAAGGCGAAATCCCAGGCCCACATCGATGCCGGCGCAAAGAAGGTTTTGATTTCTGCGCCTGCGGGAAGTGATTTGCCGACCATCGTATATGGGGTGAATCACAATACTCTTAAAAAAGATGATTTGATTGTTTCCGGCGCCAGCTGCACGACCAACTGCCTGGCTCCTATGGCAAAAGCGCTCAATAACTATAGAGAACTGAGAACCGGTTTTATGACCACGATTCACGCCTATACCGGTGATCAGATGATTTTGGACGGCCCGCACAAAAAGGGTGATTTCAGGCGTGCCCGCGCAGGGGCGATCAACATCGTACCCAACAGCACCGGTGCAGCGAAGGCCATCGGTCTGGTCATCCCTGAACTTTCTGGCAAGCTGATTGGTTCAGCCCAGAGGGTTCCGGTGCCTTCAGGTTCTATCACCATTCTGGACGCCACTCTGAAGGATGATACGGAGAGCGTCAGCGTAGAAGGTCTCAATGCAGCGATGAAAGCGGCGGCGGACGAATCTTTCGGATATTCTGAGGAGGAGCTGGTGTCCAGTGACATCATCGGCATGTCCTATGGATCTCTCTTCGACGCGACACAGACCCTGGCTCAGAGATGTGGCACCAAAATCTACGAAGTCAGAGTAGTATCCTGGTACGACAATGAGATGAGTTATACCTGCCAGCTGATCAGAACACTTAAGTTTATGGCAAAACTGCAATAAACGCGCGTCCTACGCGATAAAAACCGCCTTCGGGCGGCTTTTTGTTTTTTTGCAGAGGAGCATCTTAAGAATTCTTAAGTAGTCTTTTTCTTTTACATTAGATATAATAAAGTTAGAAGAAAGAGGAGGTGACGAGATGGAAATGAAGGAATTAGAACCGAAGACAGAGCCTGAAAAAATCGCAGAAACGGAGAAGTCATCGACGGAGCCGGATAGAAGCAGTTCTCTCGGCTGGAAGGGTTTGGTCGGCATCCCTATCGCCGCCTATTTAGGATTGTCTTTTGTCATCGGTATATTGTTGGTATTTTTGATGATGGACATGAACGGCGGTCTTTCCCAAGTGATGAATGTTACACTGTGGCTCCTGAACGGCCAGACTGTGATTGTTTTCTTCTTGTGCAGATATTTGATTCGATGCAACCAAGTGATCAAGCTGAAGTGGAGGCCGGCACGGGGGACAGGTGGAAAAACCTTGATTGCGGTTCTTGTTTACAGCTTTGCCATGATTGCTTTTGAATACGGACTGTCTGAATTCGTAAGTGAATTTACGGATGCGGAAGAAGCCAATGAGATGATCAGAGAATACTTTCAATTTGGAAATATCGTCCTTGCCGTTATATTAGTAGTGATCATAACGCCTCTGGCAGAAGAAATGCTCTTTCGCGGAACCCTCTTCGGGGGACTGCGGGAACGATATGGTTTTTGGGTGGCGGCAATTATCAGTTCAGCCGTCTTTGCTGTCATGCACCTGAACCCTTGGTCCATGGTATGTACCTTTATCATCGGTATGTTCTACGCCCTTCTCTTTGAAAAGACGGGAAGCCTGGTCTATTCTATGGTCGGCCACGGCATCAATAATCTGATTGCTGTGATTTCTTTGGCTGTGCCTGAGATACCGTTTCACGCAATCCTGGGGCCGGTCATATCCGCCGCAGCCATGGCACTGATGGTGCTGACATATATCAGGGTATACAAGAGGCAGACTGGAGAGGAACTGGACATTCAGGTGTTCAAGGAAGACCTCTCTTACGTCGATGAAAAGTATCAGCGAGTAGAGCAGGGGGAAGAAAGGGAGCGGAATGGATAGTAATCAATATTGTATTGGTATTTGCGACGATGAGCTAGTGTTTAGAAAGAAAATATTGGACGAAGTGAAACACCTTTGCGCTGAACAGGGCTTTCCTGCGGAGTTTGTGCTGTTTGCGTCCGGCGAAGAAGTCATCTCTTCCGAGAAGAAACTTGACCTTCTTCTGCTGGACGAGGAGATTGCAGATGGCAGACAGAATTTGCTCAATGGAAAGGATGTAAGAAGAATCTTAGAGAACAGGTTTTCCAAGACCTACATCATCTGTGTTACGTCCTATGACAAATACATGCAGGATGCTTTTGGCCAGAATGTGATTGGCTTTGTGAACAAGAGGGAATTAGAGACAAGTAATCGCTTGGAAGATTTAATTGTGAGATGTATTGACCTGCTGCAGGGGGCCAGCAAAATCGCTTATATCGAATCAAAGCACAATGATTTAGAAGTGCATTTTTTTGATGGAAGCGTGAAAACAGTGCGCGGTGCCTTGGAAGCCATTGCAAAAGAGATGCAGCAGTATGAGATTTACGTAAAATGTCATCGATCCTACATCGTGAATTTTAACTATGTAAAAGCTGTAATTGGAACTTTTTCTGATTTTAGATTGCTGGACGACACATTGATTCCGATTTCCAGGGGGTTAAAGACAGAAGTACAGAGAAAATATGACCGGTTTATCGATCAAAGAGTCTCTCTATTACTTGGAGAATAAGCGATGGTATATATATTTAACGAGTTATTAGAAACAATGCAATTTGTCTTTCTGTTTTATGTCCTGTTTAAAGATCAGATTGCATTTCACAGGCAGCGGATATTGGCATTGACCGCCTGCTATGTTTTCGGCGTGATAGTGATGATCCTGCTGCATCAGGAAAAATATTTATTGGAAGCGGGGACCCTCCTTCAGATTGCTGCAGTCTGGCTGTTGTTGACAGAGAATGCAGGGGGAAAGCTGCTGTCTTTTCTGTTGATTTTTTCATTGCCGAGCATGTTTTCTGCTTCGTTTGAAATTATTTTTAGATTTTTTGTTCAAGAGAACGCACTGGATGGTTTCCTTGATGCTGCATATGGACTAGGAGGGAAAACCCTATGCCTGCTGGTCATATTGGGGATGTTTGCTTATAGATGGAGAAACACAGAGCGATTTTATATTTCCAATATGACCAAGTTTCTAATGTCTTTCATCATAGATTTATTTTTGATCGTGCTGGGTTGGATGACAAGAAATCACGGCCATGTGGACAGCGTGACTGCTGTTTTGATGGCGTGTTGCAGTATCGTAATCGCCATGCTCTGTATCTGGCTGATGGTTGTCGATTCCTCCAGAAAAACCAACGGCTACAGGCTGGAAGTGGCGAACCAGAGGTATGTCTATGCTAAGGAGCTTGAGCGAAACCAAAAGGAAATCCGAAAGATCCACCACGACTTGAACAAGCACATCCAGATGATCGGGCTTTATGCGGGGCAAGGCAGAGCGGACAAGATCGAGGAGTATGTGCAGGAGTTTAACGAAGACCTGATCGGTAATTATAGAGACGCAGGGTATACGGAGAATGCTTTGTTCAACGGGATTTTGGCAGATCGGATCACAAAGGCTGCAGCAAAAGATATTACGATAACGCACAAAGGTGATTTGAGGGAAAAGCTAGCCATCAGTGATTATGACTTTAGCCTGATGATCATGAATCTTTTGGACAATGCCATGGAATATGTGGAAAGGAAAAATCTGCACGAGGTCAAGGTGCAGACCTATCAGGATGAACACACTTTGGTGCTGAAGGTCATCAATTCTTTGGACATAGGGGAAGACGTAGACATTTCGAAGAGCAGCAAAGAGAATCAGGTGGTCCACGGATTTGGGCTTGCGATTGTGAGGCGGGCTGCTGAAAGAAACCACGGGAGCCTTGAAATCACTACAGCAGATAACCAGTTTACAGCAAGAGTCATCCTGCATATATAAGTTCGGATTTACAGAGCAAGAGCGTACTTGCTCTGTTTTTTTAGCGAACGGATGCATTTCGTACCATGGGAACGCCGTTGGTACCAGAAGGATTGAAAAAGTGAGAATGTTGTAATATTATGTGGATATGAAAAAGCTCGCTGTATCAACCAGATATGGAGAATGGAAAGAAAGGCGGTGATAGGAATGGGACAGGTAGACCTGTGGGATTGGATTAAGAAGTTGTTTGGGTAAAACAGAGAAAATTTTGTGAATTTCTATTACCTAATGTAATAAAAATTTGCTGAACTGAAAGGAGATAAAAGATGAAAAAAAAGTTATGGGGAGTAATGCTATGCGTTTTTGTATGTATAAGTACCGTTATCCCACAAAGTATATTTGCTGAGACACAGGAAAATGAATTTCCTCAGTTAAATGAAAATGATGTAAAAGAGATTGTTTCTAATGAAAAGGGAAGGGATGATGTTGAAGAAGTATTGCAAGTAAAAGAAATAGATGGGAAAACAATGGGAAAGCTTGACAATATAGGAGATGTTAGTGTCGAGCAAATTGATGAAGATTTTATATGTGTCAATATCGATGTTGATGAACCAACTAAAACAATCATATATGATGATGGTACAGAACTCCAAGAGCGTGAACAATTGAGTTTAATCGTGGAAAATGAATCAGATGTATCAACTGGTAAATGTGTAGCTGAAATGAAAGATGTAATACGACTAGATGCGGAAAAAAAGATTGACAGTAATCAAAACATAATTCAACCAGCTTCTTCAAGTGAACTCATTCATACACAAGATACGGTTGGTCCGGTCTGTAAAGTTAAACTTAGAAAAAGAATTAAGTATAGCCTTGTTCAAACAGGAGATAAATCACCTGGGCTAACTTGGTTTAAATTCAACAGCAGTAGTTCTTGTATAGTTTCAACTACATATAAAATTAAGTCGTTAAAATTAAGCAATCTATGTAGAGGATATGGCTGTGCAGATAGAAATCCAAAGAACATAAGTCTGAAGCCCATAACTTACTCCAATTCAGGTACAGCGGTTCAATCACCTAAGACAGGCACCTACTATAGTTTAAGTACCAATGCCACGGCATGGTTTAACGGATTTTATAACTATTATGCTAAGGCAACAACAGAGATTTCCTATATTAAAGATGGGAAAACAGTTAATACAACTTTCGCCACACACTATCCAGTATAGTCCAGCGGTGTGATGTCAAGAGAAAAATGAAATAAAAATCGTATGGATTTGGTTCATTTATGAAAAAGCGCAAAACACCCACTGAGTTGACGACAGAAAAGTTACTGTGCCTGTTCCCCTCTGGGAGCATGAAGCTGACGATATTGGTTTGCTGCTTACATCAATTCCGACGTAAAGCGGGTTCATAAGATCCCCCCTTTCGTAGTAAGATTTGCGTGTTCAACCGGCTTGGCAAAACCCATGACCATGGAGCATCGACACCCTCGCATATAAGAATCCGGCTTAAGATGGACAGATGCGGCGGCCACACTGCTGGGTGGCCGTCCATGGGCTTAAGCAAACAGCCAGCGGTTTGGAGCGAACTTCCATGTCAGGGGAACAGACTATTTATGAAGCAACCAGTACTGGTTCAACAGAGGTGAAAAGAACTATTACCTGATTGACACTAGGACAATTATATCATGGGCTGAATTAAGCCGATTGAACAATTTTTATTAAGTTATCAAGTTACAATTATGTATCAAAAAGATATTATACGAGAGGTAAAACATATGAAAAAAATAATATGTACGGTATGCATGGCTGCTGCAATATGTTTCTGTTTCGTGGCTTGTTCTTCAGAGCCAGGTGATAACAAGAGTGAAGCAGTATTGAATTCAGTTCAGGATAAGATCATTCTATCTTTGACCGGCGTTGAAGATGATTCTTCAGGAATAAAGAAAGTATTTTATAAAGCAAAAAATATGTCAGATGATTCATTTACACTAGAAGGGATATTAGTTTATGCGTGCGACAAAAATTTGAGTTACATTGAAGCAACTGATGAAAACAAGCCGGAAAAACTCGATCCTGGAAAAGAAAGCCATGAATTCGAATATGCCTATGATGAAAAAGTGGAATTTGTAAAAGTTGCAGGCTACAAGTATACCCAAAATGGGAGGACCTTCATAGATACTTTTGACAATGTGATGGTAGTTCATGAAGAGGGATCCACTTATCTGAGAAACCACAATTACACAGATCAGCAAATATTAGACAGGGTTGATGTGAAAAACAACCAGCCGACTGCATATATATCGGATGATGAAGTCAGAGGGGTCCTGATGTCTGTTGCAAATATTGCCAAGAACAAGGATACGACTATAGAGAAAGCATGCGAAGCAATCGGCATGTCTTATGATGATTATAAAGGATTGATTTTGCGGGAGTCTAACGCCAAGGTTCCGTTAGATGAAATCAGAGGCACCTTTGTAGTTGTAGAGCGACTCATGACATATGATGGTTTAACACTATCTGAAGCCTGTAAGGCTGCGGGGATCGACTTTGAAGAATATGAAAAAATAATGAAGGAGTTATAAGTGATGCCCATTACGAGAGAGAAACCATATTGCCATAATACTGTATATAGTGTTAAAAAACCGTGTAGATAGATAAGTATTTTGGTAAGCCATACGAAAAAAGGGGGGAAATAGAACGAGGGAATGTAGCAAAGCATTGGAAGATAGATATGTAAACAGATTAGATATGGTATTTGATGGAGGCACGTCGATAGAGACTTTCGTGAATGAAGTTGTTGTAGAGTTTATTAGATATAATGTGGCTTACGTATCGTGAATATCGAAGTTGGCGTAAATATGAAATTGAATGATACATATGGAGGATTAGATATCATGAAGTATAAAAATAGGGCAAAATTAAAATTCATAACAGCTGAGGTTTGTTTCCTGATCCTTATCGCAATAGTTATGTTTAAATGTTTACCTGAGACTGATTATTTCAAAAAAGTGGTCTTTGTATGCACAGGTTCTTTTGTATGCGGAACACTTTTGAATATTATTTTGTTTTTTATAGATGTGAAGATTGTACATGGACAAAAAAATAAAAGTAACTCGTCAAAAAACTCCTTGTAATTTCTTAATAATTCTTAAGTGGTTTTTTCTTGTGTATTAGGTATAATGAAGATATGACATAAACAAAAGGGGTATTTTTTATAATATGTAAGGAGCGAGTCAAATGAAGAAAAGAATTCAAATAGCGGTCAACGTCCTCTGTGTTTTGATGTCTTTGTTCATCGGCATTTCTGCTTGGGTCTATTGTCATCCGCACAAAGAGCTGAATCCTATGTTTTCTGAGGGTGTACAGCTCCCTGAAGTTGGCTTTACGCCGCGCTGTCATTGGTTCGCCGTGCCGCCGAAGCTGGCAGAGCAGAGAGATGAGTTTAATACTGGGATCAGTGTCTTCTACAATAAAAAAATAGAAAGATATCCAAAGGACTTGAAGATTTCCTATGATTTGGATCGCCAGGACGGGGGCGGTGTCATCGTGACTCTATACGGCAGCGGCACCACAAAGGACGGAAAGAAAGAAGAATTTAAAGAAAAACTGGAATTTTCAATTACCGTCAAAGATAATACGAAAGTACAATTTTGATGCACGAGAGAGGTTGTCGATTATGCAAAAATTTAGCAGGCTAAGCCGAAAACGGAAATATATGATTGGAATATTTGTGCTATCGGTGGTATGTGTCTGCCTGTATTTAGGCTTGCTCATACCACATTCTATAACGTCAGAAATGATCGTACAAGAAAATCTGAGGATTGAAGAGGTGGTAAACTATCCGTTATCTTTCAAGACGTACTTTGTTGAGTCATTAAAAATTTTGTGCATCATCAATATTCCGAATATCATCATCGTAATTAAAAAATTGAATCGAAGCGCAGTTAATTCTTTTTATGGCAGGGGTTAAAGCGGGGACAGGACATATGCGTATTTCAAAAAAAGCGAAATCGATCATTTTGAAAACCAGTATCGCTCTTTGCGTTTTCGTTGGGATACTTGCATGGATTCCGAACCTTGTCTTTGATCGAGCGGAGTTATACTGGATTGCGACCATTCCTTTGGGGATGATTGCATTCGTGTGTTCTATGTCATTGGCCGCAGATAAAAGTAGTTGATGCCTTTTAAGGCAGGGGTTGAAGTGAGGACCGGATATATGCGTATTTCAAAAAAAGCGAAATCAATCATGTTGAAAACCAGTATCGCTCTTTGCGTTTTCGTTGGGATCCTTGCGTCGATTCCGAACCTTGTCTCTGAACGAGCAGAGTTATACTGGATTGCGACCATTCCTTTGGGGATTATTGCATTTGTGTGTTCTATGTCATTGGATGCAGATAAAAAAGGTGAAAAAACAGTCTGTTTCATCTCAAGCATTGCATTGACACTCAGCTTCCCGATTTTGATGTTTATTGGATCAGCGCTGGATGCCCTCTGTGGTGGCTGAACAAGGGAATCCTTTTTCTTTATATGGGGGCATGGGATTGACTGAAATTGTTAGAAGAGCGGCGTTCCTCATCATTGAATTCTCTTTGCCGATAGATCACTTCAATCAGCCAATAAAATTATGAATATAGAGCAGCCTTTCTCCCACGGTGGGAGTGATACAGGCTGCTCTTTCGTTTCTATATCCCCAGCCTTTGGCATTTCTTGACCAGGGTGGAGTGATCCACACCCAGAGCCTTTGCTGCTTTGCGCTTTGAACCGCAACGCTCCAGAGCGCTTTCGATCATCTGCCGCTCTAGCGACTCTGTAGCGGCTTTGAGCGTGCCGTAGCGGGAATTTGTGGATTGCACCTTTGCGGCAGGAAGGCCCAATATGCGGCCGACCACATCTCCATCGATGACGCCGGTGAAATTAATCACCACCATTCGTTCGACCACATTTTTCAGTTCACGAATGTTGCCTGGCCAGGAGTATTCCAGCATCATTGCCATAGCCAGCCTGGTCAGGATGATGTTCTTGTTATAGCGGGTATTGTATTTTTTCAAAAAAGTTTCAACCAGGGGTTCGATGTCGGCCTGTCGTTCTTTGAGCGGTTTCAGGTCGATGGGTACCACGTTGAGTCTGTAATAAAGATCCTCTCGGAAAGTACCTCTCTCAATGCCGGACTTCAAATCTTTGTTGGTGGATGCGATGAGGCGGATATCCAGAGGAATCGGGTCTTTGCCGCCAACGCGGGTCACTTCGCGGCTCTGCAGCACTCGCAGCATCTTCACCTGTAAGTCCATGGGCATGTCGCCCACCTCGTCCAGCAAAACCACGCCGCCACTGGCGATTTCAAAGAGACCGGCCTTGCCTCCTTTGCGGGCACCGGTAAATGCCCCTTCCTCGTAACCGAAGAGTTCGGATTCCAGCAGATTAGCGGGAATTGCAGAGCAGTTCAGCTTGATGAAGGGTTTTCCGTTCCTGTCGCTTGCCATATAAATGGCGTCGGCGATGATTTCCTTGCCAGTGCCGCTCTCGCCAGTAATCAGGACGGTGACATCTGTCTTAGCGACAGATTTGGCGATGGCAAAGGCTTCCTGCATACAAGCGCTCTCCATGACCACGTTGATGTCGTAGATCTGCCGATCGCGAAGATAGGCTAGTTCAGCAGCGCCTTGAGAATTTTCCTTCCTCAGTTCCGCCAGATGATCTTTCAATTCCTCTAACCGGGCTACATCCTTTTCTGTAGCAACCGCATACTGAATTTTGCCATTCTCGTCAAAGATGGGAATCCCCGTGATGTGAACCTTGGTATTGGTTCTTTTCAGAGTCCCAATCCGCTCGCACCGTTTGCCACTTTTCAGTACATCAGGCAGGACGCCGCCGGTGTAAACCTGCTTGGTCTGGTCGGGGTTGAACACGTTCATATTCATGATTTCCTCTCGCCTCAGGTCACCCAGCCGCAGATAGGCATCGTTGACATAAATCGTATTCCCCTCGCCGTCTGTGACATAGATGGCGTCAATCAAATGATCACAGATCTTCTTAAAATCTATTTCTTTCATTACTACAGTCCTTTCATAAACGACATATTTTTAAACCATTTGCTTCTTTCGACCATGTTTTAACCCCTATTGGATCAAAAAAGCCCGATAGCACCTAAAAATGCAAAGGCTGCGAAGGGAGTCCTTCCTTTGCAGGAGGCTGTAACCGTTGAAACTTCGTTGCAGCTTTTGATAATCTTGGTACAAACCGCCAATAGCAACAAATTTTTTAGGCGTTTTTGGCATTATTTTGGCAAATGACGGGTAAAAACGGGGCGGACAGCATTACATAGCCGCCTTTGCCCTCCGAATTTCCATCAAAGCGGTGAAATAATTCAGCACTCTTGCTATAATGGTGCCATATTTCACCACAAAAAGCAACCGAAATTGCAAAAATCCTGACACAAAGCGCCGCCAGCCCATTTCTGAAAAACCCTTCCCCTTGCAATTCAGCCATCCTTCCACAGTTACCAGAAAGTTATCTGAAAATTTGGCACAGCCCTTGCTTTATATGGTGGCGTTGAAAGAAATGTAATTTTGATATATAGAAACAAAAATGGAGGGAAAAGAAAATGGCAAAGAAAAAGACAATTATCACTGCAGCCGTTACCGGCGCATGGCCGAAAAAGGAGAACAATCCAAACGTACCCATGACACCGGCTGAAATCGCAGATGACGTATATGCATGCTGGCAGGCAGGGGCTGCCGTTGCACATCTTCATATGAGAGATGACGAAGGCAATGGAACGATGGACCACAATAAGTTCCGCGAAACCGTTGACCTGATACATAGCAAATATCCTGACTGCGACATCATCCTGAATCTGACCACGTCAGGGGATATCCACGCGGACGACGAGAGCCGCGTACAGCACATCAAAGAACTGAAACCGGAAATGGCTTCTTTTGACTGCGGCTCTATGAACTGGATGCACAGCGGTCTGTTCCTAAACTCACCACAGTTCCTGACAGACTGCGGACTTCTGTTCCAGGAGACAGGTACAAAACCGGAAATCGAAGCTTTTGATCCCGGCATGATTGCCAATGCCGCATATTACCTGAAGAAGGGCGTTCTCAAAGCGCCGCTCCACTTCCAATTCTGCATGGGCTGTGCCAACGGAATCCCCGGCTCCACAAAGAACCTGGTATTCATGAAGGAGACGATGGAGCAGCTTTGCCCTGGTTCCACCTGGTCCTGCTTTGGCGTAGGTCACAGCGCTATGGAAATGCTTTACGCAGCAGTTGCCCTCGGTGGAAATGTACGCGTGGGCATGGAAGACAACGTCATGTATTCAAAAGGCGTGCTTGCTGAAAGCAACGCACAGTTTGTCGAAAGAGCAAAGCGAGTTATCGAAGAATACGGCAATGAGGTTGCAACGCCGGCTGAGGCACGTGAGATCCTCAATCTCAAATAAAGGAGTTAATACAAATGATTAAGAATATAGCGGTACTAGGTGCAGGCACCATGGGCCACGGCATTGCGGAGTTTTTCGCCATGAATGGATATCCGGTCAACCTGTACGAACCATATGAACCCATGCGCCTTTCCTGCATGGACACCATCAAAGGGGAGCTGGAGTTCCTAGCGGAGAATGAGCTGATCAAAGGGGAAGAAGTGCAGGAGAGTCTGGAACGCATCACGCTGTTTGCAGAACTTGCACCTGCAGTAAAAGATGCTGATTATGTCATCGAAGCAACCCGCGAAGACTTGATCCTGAAACAAGATCTCTTCGTCGATTTAGAAAAATACACCAAGCCGGAGACCATTCTGGCAAGCAACACTTCCTCTCTTGCTCTCAGCAAGATGATTGAGAAGGTCAGCGACGAAAAGAAAGGCAAATGCATGGTATGCCACTGGTATAATCCGGCACATCTGATGCCTTTGGTAGAACTGTCATTCTTCGGCAACATGGACGAAGAGACCTTTAAAGAAGTAGAAGAACTATACGATAACGCTGGTAAGCAGACATGCCGTGTACTGAAAGACGTACCTGGTCTGGTGGCAAACCGCATCCAGCAGGGTGTTGCAAGAGAGGCGTTCTCTCTGATCGAACAGGGCATCGCATCCCCTAAGGATATTGACAAGGCCCTCAAATTCGGACCGGCCTTCCGCTATGCGACCACCGGGCAGCTGGAAGTAGCCGACATGGGCGGCTTGGACATCTGGTGCACAGTAGGAGACAACCTTCTCGCCGACATGGATAACAGAAAGGAAGCCAACCCCGTTCTGAGAGCCAAGGTAGAGGAAGGTAAGCTGGGAATGAAGAATGGCGAAGGATTTTTCGAATATCCAGCTGACAAAGTGACGGAGATTAAGAATGCTTTCAACAAGAAGCTGATCATTCAGCTGAAGGCATCAAAGAACTACGTTGAATAACGAAATCAAATACCAACTTGCGGATGAAGTACCCCAGAAGGAGAATATCGTTCTTGCTTTACAGCACGTAATTTTCTTTGTAGCCTCGGCGGTGGTTATGCCTGTCGTCGTGGGCTACGCTCTCGGACTCTCTCAGATAGAGGTGGCTGATACGCTGCAGAGGACTTTTTTCCTCTGTGGAGTGGTATCCATATTGCAAGCTGCTCTGGGGCACAGATATCCTATCATAGACGGCCCTGCGGGACTTTGGTCGGGGCTTTTGATCCTGATGGCGGGCACCATGGCCTCCTTGGGAAAAAGCGCTGAAATCCTTCGGACTGACCTGGAAACAGGCATGATTGTCGGCGGCGCTGTCATCATATTGCTCGTGATACTGGGACTGATGAACAAACTGATCAAGCTGTTTACTCCTCTAATTAACGGCGTGTTGATTTTACTCATGGTACTCCAAATCAGTCCCAGTATTGTGAAAGGAATGACTGGTATTACATCAGATAATACCGTAATAGATTGGAAGAGTTGTCTGGTGTTCTTTTTCACCATGTTTCTGATTCTCTTCCTCAACATGTTTGCCGCAGGTTTCATCAAAAGTATCGCCACCTTTATCGGTGTTTTGGCAGGGTGGGTGCTTGCCTACATCATGGGCATTACCACCCAGGCCGACTTGATGGCGGACGGCGTCCTGTCACTGCCAAAAGTCTTTGCATGGGGCAGGCCAACTCTTGATATAGGCATTATCGCCACCTGCATCATCGCGGCCTTCGTACTGCTTTCCATGACCTTTGCCAGTGTCAATGGCATGTCCGAAGTCGTAGGCGATGAGGTGGACGGCAAACGGATGAACAAAACCATTGGAATTCACGGTCTGGCTACGGTGCTGTGCGGCATATTTCCCACAGTGGCGTTTATGCCTTACGTATCGTCTACGGGTATCGTAAAAATGACCAATGTCGCTGCCAGAAAGCCTTTTTATCTGGCTTCTGTCCTGATGATGGCCATGGGAATGATCGCACCCTTCGGCGCTTTCTTTTCTACCATACCGAACGCCGTAGGCTATGCAGCCCTGATTATGATTTACGCTTTGATCATGGGTCAGGGATTCAATGAATTCCGCAAAGTGAACTTTACAAATAGAGAAAATTTTATCGTAGGGATATCTATGCTGATCGGCATGGGAGTCATGTTTCTTCCATCCGAAGCATTCAGCGGATTGCCGCAGGTTGCCAGCTATATCCTGTCCAACGGACTGATTGACGGCATGGCCATCGCCTTTCTGCTGGAACACGTGATATTGAAAAAAAGAGCCCTCTAATCTGAGGACTCATGCGCTTTGATAATGTCGAGAACTTCTTTTCCGTCGAGATCGTGGTCATTGGCATATTCCATGACGTTGCAGATCTCGTCGTAGTGATCGAGGAACTTTTTGAGAGCGCCTTCGTACTTTTCCTCGGGATGTACCACAAAGGCATCGGGATCGATTTCGATGTCCAGCTCTCTCATACGGCCGATGCTCCACACGTAGATCAGATCCAGTGCAGGCATGATATTCCTGCCCGCCTCGGTCAAATGGTATTCGACGCGCAGAGGGATTTCGTTATATTGAATCCTTTCAACCAGTCCGTCGGCTACCAGCTCCTTGAGCTGCTGGCTGAGAACTTTTTCGCTGATTGGAAATGTCTTCTTCGTTTTAGAGAAACGGATAAATCCGTAATAGCTGATATGGTTCAAGATGCTCATCTTCCATTTACCTGAAATGCAGGATAGAGCATATAGATATGGATTGGTGCCCTGATTGGAATCAGTCATAGGTTTGTCTCCTTTCACATTGCTTGTATTCATTGTAACACAATTTGAGGAGATGACAAGGGAAAAGTAAGTGGCTGACCAGATGGTAACTGTCTGACAAAGCTGTTACCCCGTAACTGAAAAGTGCCTAATTGTCAGACAATTTATAATCTGTTATCATCAAAGAGTAAAGATAAAATTTTAACAAAGATTAATTAAAACGAATATATAAACAAAGAATTAGGAGGAATCCAAAATGATTAAGAGAACTGTAAGTGATTTGAAACCGTATGATGCTCCGGGCCATTACAACATGGTCGCCATGAGATATCACGGCAAAGAGGAAACCGGCGCTGAAAAGTTCTGGATTGGCAAATCCACATTCCTGCCGGGCGGCGGCGCAGAATGGGCATACGATGACAATCCGCTGGAAAAAGTTTATTTCGTACTGAAAGGCGAAATGACCGTGACCGACAAAGACGGCAAGGAATACGTGATTCACGAAAATGAATCCATCTCCTTCCCGCCTAACGAAGGAAGAGGCCTGGAGAACAGGACCAATGAGGTGGCGGAGATGTTGGTTATTATCAACTACCCGGCTTAAGGCTTGCAGATTTTCCGTACTGCTTCGCAAGTTGCTGCTCTCGTGCTCGATTACGTACTTCAAGTACGCGCTCTCGCACTCCATTGCAATGTGATGTGCATTACGAAAAATCATCAGTGCCTTATTTAGAAGATGTCAAGTAAAATGATTTTGAGAATAGAGGAGAAATACAAAATGGTAAAGGTAGAGAAAAAATTCGTAGACACAATGTTCTCAGTTGAGGGCAAGGTTGCTCTGGTAACAGGCGCAACGGGTGCTCTTGGAAGAGTTCTTGCAAAAGCTTACGGCTATGCAGGTGCAAAAGTAATTTTAACAGGCCGCAGCATGGAAAAACTAAATGCCCTTGTTGATGAATTCAAAGCGGAAGATATTGAGTGCTGTGCAGTTGCAGCAGATCCTGCCAACGAAGAAGATGTAAAGGCACTGATTGCTGAATCCGTAAAGGCTTTTGGCGAAATCAATATCCTTGCAGTTTGTCACGGGTATAATAAGCCTGCAAACATTCTTGATCAGTCTGTTGAAGATTGGCAGTACATCATGGATGCAGACTGCAAATCGGTTTATATCGTCTGCAAATATGTTTCACAGCAGATGGTTGACCAGGGCAAAGGCGGCAAGATCGTCGTCGTTACATCTCAGCGTTCAAAACGCGGTATGGCTGGATACACAGGATATTGTACATCAAAGGGTGGAGCAGACCTTATGGTTTCATCTATGGCTTGTGACCTTACAGCCAAGTATGGAATCAATGTCAACTCCATCTGCCCTACAGTGTTCCGCAGCGAATTAACGGAGTGGATGTTTGACCCAGAATCAGCTGTATATCAGAACTTCATGAAACGTGAGCCAATCGGACGCCTTGCAGAACCTGATGATTTTGTTGGATTCGCATTATTCCTTTCATCTGAAGCTTCTAGATTCATGACAGGTGGAAACTATGACTGCTCAGGCGGTTATCTGACTTGCTAATCGGCGTATTGATGAATTAGCAAGCAGGCAGAAAGTAAACGATAATACTATTAAAAGATGATGATATAAAAAAGGAGAAAATAAAATGGGAAAGAAAGTATATGTAGATTTAGCACATCCGTTCAGCGCTGAGATTCCAAGATGGCCGTATTTTGACAAACCGGCAATCGACAACGCGCACACCATGGCAAAAGGCGGCGTTCTGACATCAAAGATCACTTGCACCATGCACACAGGAACGCACTGTGACGCGCCGAGACACGTTATGGAATACGAGTTTGACGGCAGAAGAGCTCGTTACACCCACGAAATGCCAGTAGACGCTTACACTGGAGACGCAGTAGTTCTGAAACTGGACGTTGAGCCATGGACTCTGATTACCGGCGAGCATCTGGATGCTGCCTGCAAAGCCTGCGGTTTTGATCCTGCTGACTTAGAGGGAAAGGTACTCTGCCTGAATACAGGAATGCACCGTCTCTTCGACGATTCCAAGGCTTATTACCACTACTCCATCGGTACAGGTGTTGACGCTGGAAAATGGTTCGTTGACCACAAAGTGAAATGCGTTGCGATGGACAGCCAGGCTCTTGACCACCCTCTGCACACTGCTATGGGCAACAACGGTATGACCAGAATGAACCTGCTTGGAGCAACAGGAAAACCGATCACGGAAGAATATAAAGAATTATTCGGCGAAGAAGCATACGCTGAATTCGACAAAGAAGAATACATCAGAATCCACGGCCAGGCTGCTTATGACGAGAAGTTCGGCGATCTGGAAAACATCGGATGCTGGGGAACATGGGAACCTTGCCACAAAGAAATGCTCGGTCACGGCATCGTAGGCGTTGAGAACTTAGGCGGAGACCTGGACAAAATTCCTGCGGGAAAAGTATTCACTTTCTTGTGCTTCCCACTGAGATGGTACATGGGAGACGGTTCCATGGCTCGCTGTGCAGCACAGATCGACGAAGACCTGTTGTTAGACGTACCTGATCGTACATACGCTTACGGCGGAACAGGTTTCGGTGAAGCAGAAGGCAATGGAGACAGCTGTCTGGAATACATGCAGAAGCTGTTCAACAGAAACAAATAATCATCTGTCATCAAAGGCAGTATTGAACTGGAAAGCACTGATGATACAGTGAGAATACACTGTAAAAGGAGCCAGCCGGCAGGACAGCTGATTTGGTTGTCCTGCTCGCCCTGGGTCCTTTTTCTTTGTGAAATATTTATTTATTGTAAGTAGGAGAGATAGAAAGGCGGGATCGCGTATGAGTAATACAAAGGGTTCTTTAACTAATTTTGGTAAAGCAGGCTGGGGCACGATATTATATTGTTTATTTATGTTTTTCTTTTACGTCGGTATGATCAACGACGGAACCAACGTGTTAGCCCCGGCAGCAGCAGAAAATATCGGTGTGGAGTCAGGCACCATCATTCAGTGGAACGGATATGCCGGTATGATTGCTGTCATCGGTTTTATTATCGTAGGGCAGATCAACAAGAAGATCGGTGCCCGTGCAACCTCGGCAATCTTTACGATTCTGGCCGGTGTGATGTATATTGTGTGCGGTAATGCAACAAGCCTTCCGGTCTACGTCATCGCCATGGTGCTCTGTGCGACTGGCATGATGTCAGCAGGTTATATTGCAGGCGGTACATTGGTTGCAACCTGGTTCCCGAAGAGAAAGGGTATTGTCATGGGTTACACCACCATGGGTCACAATTTCGCATCAGCATTTTATGTAGCCATTCTGACGGGTCTGGTAGCAGTCTTCGGCTCCATCAAAGGCGGCAGCGTTCCCATCGGCATCGCAGCAATCATCCTGGGTATTATCGGAGCAGTCTTTGTCAGAAATACACCGCAGGAGAGAGGTCTGAATCCGGATAACGTATCTGATGAAATTTATAAAAGGGAATATTATACAGCATCTGACGATTCCAAAGAAGGGGACGGCTGGACCACAAAAAAGCTGCTGCTGACCAAAGAACTGTGGTTTGCAGCCATCGTCACAGGCATGTTTCAGATTTGTTCGGTCGGCGTCATGCAGCAGCTGGTAACGAGAAATATCAGAGACTTTGGCATGAGCCAGGCAGGCGCCTTGACCCTGATGACCATTGTGGCGCTGATCGGCGTCGTCGGCTCATGGCTGATTGGTGCTATCGATCAGAAAATCGGTACCAAGAAAACCATGCAGGGTTTTGGTATATGGTATGCGATCGCACTGGTAATCAACGTTCTTTCTGGCGGCCACGTGGGCTTTCTGTTCTACCTTTCCATCTTCATGATTGGCATGGGAATCGGTGGTTCAGCCAATTTTACGACTTCACTTCCTACGTCTATTTTCGGAAGGCAGGGATTTGACCGTGTGAATTCTGTCATCTTCCCAATTCAGGGCTTTGTCACTGCATGGTGCTTTGTCATCAACGGCATTGTAACCAACGTCATCGGCAACCTGAACTATGCGTACTTGATTTTTGCAGGGGCTGCTGTCATCGTGACGATTGCGGTTTCCTTCATCAACGAATACAAATACAACAAAGACCACCAGGCGGAAGAAGTTTATGAGACTGTTGAAGCAGACGTAGAGAACGCTTTTAAGGGAGAAAAAGAGGCGTAGAGCACATTATATAAAAAAACTGGGGCTGCGTAACAGCTCCAGTTTTTTAAATAGATTTATTTCATGAACTTTTTCAGCAGCACAGGGGTGATAATCGTGGTGACGATGACGACCAGCACTACAGGGGAGAAAAGCTGACCACTGAGCAGGCCCATATGATAGCCCTTCTGGGCGACAATCAGTGCGACTTCGCCTCTGGATATCATTCCAATCCCCACGTTGAGGGATTCTCGATTCGTATACCTGCAGAGTTTTGCCCCCAGGCCGCAGCCCAGAATCTTCGTCAGGACAGCGATGACTAGAATTAAAAACGAAAAAATCAACATGGATTTAGTCATGCCATTGAGTTCGGTTTTGATGCCGATGCTGGCGAAAAAAATCGGCGAGAAAAACAGATAGCTGGGAACTGTCATCTTGCGGGCGATGTCGGACTTGACCTCAAAGGTAGAGATGATCAATCCGAGAAGATAAGCTCCCGTGATGTCTGCTATACCAAAATATCTCTCAGATATGAATGATATGATCAGCACCAGTGCCATCACATAGATAGAAAGCCTGCGTCTATCCTGAAATTCTTCCACGGTGGGTTTTGATGCGGTGATAATCACTGCAAGGACTCCCATCAGGATGATGTAAAGGCCGATTTTAATCAAGATGGAAATAATGCTGATGGAAGGATCCTTTAGGCTGGTGACCACGGTCAGGATGATGATGCCGATGATATCGTCCAGCACCGCGGCGCCTAATATGGCGCTTCCCACCTTGCCATTGAGTTTCCCCATTTCGCGCAGTGCTTCCACCGTAATGCTGACTGACGTGGCGGTTAAGATGACCCCCATGAATACTGCTCGCAGCATTTCGTTAAAATCTGCAGGATCTACATGAAAATAGAAGTAGTAGCATGCGCCGCCGCCAATCAGAGGGAGAATTACACCCATGGAGGCGATCACAACCAGAGAAACACTGTTTTTCTTGATCTCATTGATATCGGTGTCCAGTCCTGCGATAAACATCAGGAGAATGACACCGATTTCTGCGGTCTTAGCGAGAAAATCCGTTTCTTCTACCCAGCCTAATACGGATGGGCCGAGGATGACGCCCGCGATGAGAGCGCCTACAACCTGTGGCATATTGACCTTCTCGGACAGGCCGCCCAGGAGCCTTGTTGATAAAATGATGACAGCAATCATTAGTAGATAGTAGTAACTAGTCATTTTAAAATACCTCAAACTTTAAATAAAAAATCACAGAATATTTATAATTCTCTACAATGAAGTATTCTACCACTAATGAAATGATTTGTACATCTCATAAGTCACAAAAAAACATGGAAATATTTAAGAAAATCCCAATATATTTCTGAAAATTCTTTGACAATGGAATAATTATGTAGTAGAATATAAATGAAAATAATCTGAGAATCTCGGAGATTAGTTTCTAAGATTATAGTTAATACTATGCGCCAGAAATATAAGCAAAGAAAAAACACATTGGGTATTGCCCAATGTGTTTTTTGTACAAGAGAAATATTGATCAGGAGAAATAGAATGAAAAAGTCAGTTTTGATTACAGGCGGTTCCAGAGGAATCGGTGCCGCCACGGTTAGTAAGTTTACCAATGAGGGTTATGACGCAGCTTTCTTCTATCGTGAGAACCACCAGGCCGCTAAAGCTTTGCAGGAGGAGACGGGTGCTGTTGGGATTCGGTGTGACGTAGGTGACAAGCAGCAGGTGAAAGACGGAGTCAAGGCCGCCAGAACTTGTCTGGGAATTGCTGCTTTTGATACCTTGGTATGCAACGCAGGGCTCAGTGTATCGGGGCTGTTCACTGATTTAAACGAGGAGGATTGGAACCATCTGCTGAATGTCAACCTAAACGGTGTAATTTATGTGATAAAAGAAGTCCTGCCGGCAATGATCAGCGAAAAGAAGGGGCAGATTGTTTTGGTGTCCTCTATATGGGGACAGGCTGGCGCATCCTATGAAGCCGGTTATTCCGCTACAAAAGCAGCTGTTATCGGACTGGGCAAGAGTCTCGCCAAAGAGGCTGGACCATCTGGCATCAGGGTCAACGCGGTAGCACCGGGAGTCATCGACACCGATATGAACGACTGTTACAGCGCCGAAACGATGGAGCAATTAGCAGAAGAAATCCCATTGGGAAGAATCGGCAGGGCAGAGGAAGCCGCCAAAGCGATCTATTTCCTAGCATCAGAAGAAGCCTCTTATATTACGGGACAGGTGCTGGCAGTGAATGGAGGCTTTTATATCTAAAAAAACTGTGGTATACTAGCAGAATAGAGATAATAAGGGAGGGATTATGGATAAAGTATTAAATATTTTACAAGGTATCCTGGAGGCAATCGGAGATTTTTTCAAAGGCCTGCTGGGTGGTATTACGGACATCTTCAGCGCCACTGACAGCACGGAACTGATTTATACAGCCATCGCCAGATGGGTGTTTATCTTCCTTGCCGTTTTTGTGCTGCTCAAATCGATTTTGTCCTTACTGCGTTCGAAAAATCCTTCGGAGGTATGGGCTTATCTTCATTTGAGTACAGGGGAGAACCTGCCAATCACTCATTGGGAAAATGTAATCGGCAGATCAAAAAGTTGTGACATTAACATCGATGACCCGAGGGTATCAAGGAATCACGGCACATTGTCCAGAGATAACAAAGGGGTCTGGACTTATCGTGATCTGGGTTCCACTAACGGGGCATATATCAACGGTGAAAAAGTAGTGCCTGATGAACCGGTGGAGATTGAGCCAGGTGACAATATAGACATCGGCGTGACTGGATGCACACTGTTTCCAATCAGTCTGGAGGAACGCAGAAATAACATCGAGATGCGAAAGATGGATACGATTCTGCTTTCGCCGTGGCTTTCCCTGATTGCACTGACCATCTTTCAATTTATGACATGGCTGCAGCTGAAGGTTGCTCTGGGGAAAGATTTTGTGCCGTCTATAACAGTGGCGTTCATCGGTGTCAGCGCTTTGATGTGGGGTTACGTGATTTTGCTGCGCTCTATGAGACGCAAGGGTTTTGAGATGGAGACCATCGCATTCTTCTTGTCGACCCTCAGTCTGGCAGTGACGGCAAGTAAGTATCCTGGAGCAGTATTCAAGCAGTTTATCGCCATCGCTGTCGGGGTCGTTTTGTTTTTCTTCATGTGTGCATATCTGAGGAATTTGAACAGGGCAAAGGCGATACAGAAGCTGATGTATATTGCGGCTGCTGTTCTGCTCTTATTCAACTTGATTTTTGCCACATCAAAATTCGGTGCAAATAATTGGGTTGAATTTGGCGGCATCTCATTTCAACCGTCTGAGATTGTAAAGCTGGCATATATCTGGGTCGGTGCGGCGACTTTGGATCAACTCTTTGAAAAGAAAAATTCTTTGATATTTATGATATTTTCTGGCTTCTGTTTCTGCTGTCTGGCTTTAATGGGAGACTTTGGAACGGCGCTGATTTTCTTTGTTACCTTCCTGGTCATCTCCTTTCTGAGAAGTGGAGACTTTACGAAACTGATTTTGATTGTTGGAGTTGCCTTTGTCGGCGGCCTCATGGTACTTAAGTTTAAGTCCTACATTGCGGAGCGCTTTGCTTCCTGGGGTCATGCTTGGGATTATGCTGATGTTGGCAGTGGATTTCAGCAGACGAGGACCATGTCAGCGGCGGCTAGCGGCGGTATGGTTGGCGTCGGTGCAGGTAAGGGTTGGCTTTCCGATCCTAGCATTCCTGCATCTGATACCGATTTGGTGTTTGGAATGCTGACAGAGGAATGGGGACTGATTATTGCAATATTAGCGGTATTGTCCATCATCACTCTGTCCATCTTTGCGGTCAGATCTATCTGGGCTGGCAGATCCACATTTTACACGATTGCTGCCTGTTCAGCCATGTCGATGCTGTTATTTCAGACAATATTAAATGTTTTTGGAGCTGTAGATCTTCTTCCATTGACTGGTGTGACCTTTCCATTCGTCTCGAATGGAGGAACCAGTATGATGGCATCTTGGGGACTATTGGCCTTTTTAAAAGCGGCGGATACGAGGCAGAACGCCAGCATTGCCATCAGTCTGTCGGAGAAAGGCCTCGCGGTGGAAGGAGATGACGATATATGAAGAAGTTAGAGAAGAGAGCCATTATCTGTTTAGCCTTGGCTGCATTTTTGTTCCTGGGCATCGGAGTTTTCACTTACCGATTTGTAGTTCACGGTGCGGACTGGGCCACTTTCTATGCTAACCAGCATATTTACACTGAAGGGCAGCTGTCTGTGGGCAGCATTTACGATATCAACGGCAAGTTGCTGACTGAAAACAAAAACGGCAAGATTAAATATAACGACGACGAATTAATCCGCAGAGCCACTGTCCACGCTGTCGGCGACATGGATGGGAACATCGCAACGGCAGCGAGAAGTGCATTTAAGAGCCGTATCGTAGGCTATAATCTGTTGACGGGAACCTACAGTGTGACGGGAAATGGCAATGACCTGACCCTGTCTATCGATGCGGATGTCTGCAAGGCAGCTTACCAGGCCTTGAACGGGCGTAACGGCACCGTTGGCGTTTATAACTACGAAACTGGCGAGATTATCTGTATGGTCAGCTCGCCTGGCCTGGATCCGGTCAATCCGCCGCAGGAGGCAGAATCAGGTACGTATCTGAACAAATTTCTCTCTTCCAAGTTGATTCCGGGTTCGATTTTCAAGCTGGTCACATCTGCAGCGGCTATTGAAAATCTCGATAATCTGGATTCCTGGAGTTACTACTGCACGGGGGTCAGCTATATCAATGGAGAGAAGATTACCTGCACGGCAGCCCACGGAACTGTAGATTTTGAAAGTGCTTTGGCGCAGTCCTGCAACTGCGGCTTTGGAGAGCTGACCAGGAAGGTGGGAGCCACTTTGATGGGCGAGTATGTGAACAAGCTGGGGCTGAGAACCTCTTATGACATCGACGGTGTGGGAAATGCGAAAGGTTCTTTTACCTTCCCGACGGATGCGCCGCTGAATCTGGCCTGGGCTGGTATCGGCCAGTATGACGATGAATTGAATCCGTGTTCCATGATGGTATATATGGGTGCCATTGCAAATGGCGGTAAGTCGGTAGTGCCAAAGATGATTCACTCAGCGCTTTCCAGTGCGGATGAGACAGATCGGATGATTGAGGAATCCACTGCGGAAAAGCTGACCTCGATGATGAAAAACAACGTGGTATCCAACTATGGTGAATCCAATTTCCCTGGTCTGGACATTTACGCGAAATCAGGTACTGCTGAAGTTTACGGCAAAGAACCTAACGCCTGGTTTACCGGCTTTATCAAAAACGAAGACGCACCTTACGCGTTCATCGTCTGTATTGAAAACGGCGGCTATGGAAGTTCCGTAGCTGGACCAGTGGCTAATAGCGTGCTGCAGGCAATTGTAAATAAATAGTGAAGAGAATCCCGGTCAGCTTTAGGCGGCCGGGATTTTTGATTGAGGACAATTCTTAATAATTCTTAATTTGGTATCTGATGCATTGATTTAACGTCAAGATAAGATTATTATAGGGGTAAAGAAGGAGCAGGAGGATGCCCATGGAAGAACGCAAAGGAAAACGTACCGTTATCATATTGGTCGCTGTAGTTGCTGCAGCAGTGATTGTCTCTGCCTTTGTTCATGCAGGGGAGGATGACTTCCTGACCGATCCTGCTAGAATTGCCTCTGAGTGGGAAGTGGTGGAAATCTGGCAGGACGAGAAACTGATCAGTGATAATCAAATAGTGATTTTGATCGACATCGACAAAAATGGCGGTTTTCGTCTTTGGAACGATGATCCCAGGGATGAACAGAGGGGGATGCTTGTGAAGGCGGACGGACAGCTTCGCTTTGACGGCGATAATGGCTGGGTCTATGAAATCCACGGCAGGCAGAGGCAGCTGATCGTGACTGCCCGGAAAGAGGAAAAAGAGGAAACTTGGATCTGCAAGAGATCTGGCTATTGCCGTGATGCACTTCGGACAGAAGAAGAGAAACTAGATGCTTATTTTGCAATACAGAAAAAAGCCATGGCAATTGAGGATGGAATCCAGAGAAATCTGTATGTCGCAGCGATGATTATGATGGACGGTGGATGTCCCAAAGGAAAAGCGATTACGAAAGCCAAAGCATACTGTGTCAGAGGCAGAGCCTTTGTCTGGTATGCAGGGGCACACGATATCGTTGTTACGGATAAAGAAATGGAAGAATATCTGAGCGAATATGTCAAACTTATGAAGGAACATCCTGAGGTTTTAGAGGGTTATGATGCTGCCCTTAAAAAGGTGGGAATGACCTATGAGGATTATGTATGGGTGAATGCTGAAGCACATCGATGGGATAAGTACGAGACTGCTGTTTATCAGGGCAGTCTGGCGGGGATGGATACCGTTGAGGATGATGTGGTTAACCGGTTCCATCATACCAAGGAATATAGGGAGTTGAAAGTGGAAATGGATGATGCGATAGAGAAAATGGAGCTGTGATCGGGATGACAGATAGAAAGAAAAAAGGATTGATGCTATTGGCGGCTGTAGTCGCTGTACAGGTGATTGTCTCTTCCTTTGTTCATGCAGGGGAGGATGACTTCCTGACCGATCCAGCTAGAATTGCCTCTGAGTGGGAAGTGGTGGAAATCTGGCAGGACGAGAAGCTGATCAGTGATAATCAAATAGTGATTTTGATCGACATCGACAAAAATGGCGGTTTTCGTCTTTGGAACGATGATCCCGGGGATGAACAGAGGGGGATGCTTGTGAAGGCGAACGGACAGCTTCGCTTTGACGGCGATAATGGCTGGGTCTATGAAATCCACGGCAGGCAGAGACAGCTGATCGTGACTGCCCGGAAAGGGGAAAAAGAGGAAACATGGATCTGCAAGAGATCTGGCTATTGCCGTGATGCACTTCGGACAGAAGAAGAGCAGCAGGAAACCTTCTTTCAAATCGGCAAAAGAGCTTTGGACATCGAGGATGATACTGAGAGAAACCTCTATTTTATAATCAAGCTTATTATGGATCGCGGATGTCCTGAAGGAAAAGCAATCACTGCCGCTAGAGAATTTTGTATCAGAGGCAGGGCTTTTGTCTGGTATGCAGAGGATCACGGCATCATTGTTACGGATGAAGAAGTGGAAGAATATCTGAGTGAATTTGCCAAAATCATGAAGGAAACTCCGAGCGCTTTTGAAGGCTACGATGCTGCTTTGAAAAAAGCGGGGATGACCTATGAAGATTATGCACAGGTAGAGGCGGCAGCCCATCGCTGGGAGGTATATGAGAGCGCTGTCTATCGCAAATATCCAGAGGAACAGGAAAACCTTGGGGAAGATATAGTCAGAAGGTTTCACCATACCAAGGCATATCAGGAATGGAAGGTGGAGCTGGACGATGCAGTGAAGAAGATAAAAGAAGAGTTATAGGAGCAGGAGGGGATGGTATTTCATCAAATAGGGAAAAGCGATTGCAGTGATCGTGATGGTCATGATTGCAATGGCAGTAGTGACTATATTGGTTTATCTAAATTCATACCAGCAAACTTGTGTCCCAACCGAGATGAAAGGGCTTTGGATTACGAAAGATAAGGAGACTACCATGACACCCATATGAGCGGCCAGGAGTTTGCAGAAAAGATAAAAAAGAAATTCATAAGTAAATCCAAATCAAAATCCCCTGGCTCAGAATTTGAGTCAGGGATTTTTTTCGTGTCGAATATTGCTGACAAACCACAGCAGCGTCCGGTTTAAGTCGAGAAACCCCGGCTCATGAAGATTGTATTGACAAAAATCCATGGGGGGGGGTATCATCTTTATAAGAATGTGATGACAGTGTATTGTTTTACAACGGAAAGGAGAAAGAAAATTATGAAGAGTAGAAAACGAACCACAGCTATTATAATGGCTATGGCTTTATGTGTAAGTACCATCGTGAACCCTGTTGCTACTTATGCAACGGAAGGTGCTACACAGATCGATGAAACGAATTTTCCGGATGCTACTTTTAGAAAGTATATAACTGATAGCTTTGATATAAATAAAGATGGCGAGTTATCGGAAAGTGAAATTGAGAAGGTCAGCATTATTAGCGTTTCTAACAATCCGGCTATAGAAAATCTCAAAGGTATTGAGTTTTTCTCAGAATTAACGAGACTTTATTGTGGCGGTACCAAGATTAGCGAGCTTGATATCAGCAAGAACAAGAAGTTGGAGATTCTGTTTTGTTCTTCAATAGTGGAACTGAAAGCTCTTGATATCAGCCAAAATGCTGCTTTAAAAACCTTAGATTGCAGCGGAGCTAATATTGAAACTCTGACAATTGGTCAAAGTATATCCCTGGAGATATTAAACTGCCAAAAAACACAGATAGATTCTCTGGATATAAGTGGGTGTCCGAATCTAAAGGTCTTGAGTTGTTCTAATACAAAGATTAAAGTGCTAAATGTTAAGGAGAATAAAAATCTGACAACTTTAAGTTGCGGAAGTACAGATCTTACTAATTTAGACGTTAGTGAGAATACTGCTCTGACATCTCTGGATTGTTATGACACAGGAATCACCAGCTTAAACCTTAGCAACAATCGTACTCTGACATCTTTGAATTGTAACAACACTAAAATCGATAGCTTAGATGTCAGCAGCAACACTGCTCTTACAGGCCTGTATTGCAGCAACACAAAGATTAAAGGTTTGCATATCGGCAATCTATTAGAATTGACGCGTCTGGATTGTTCCAACACTGATATTGTGGACTTGGATGTCAGCAACAATCCTAAATTAACGAATTTAGAGTGTTATAGGACAAAAATAAGCAGCTTGGATGTAAGTCACAATACTGAATTACTAGCGCTGAATTGTTCCAACACACCGATTAAGGAACTGGATATCACAAAGCTGGCTAAGCTTCAGCAATTATGGACATGGAAAACAGAAATTCAATACTTGAATGCCAGTAAGAATCCTGCGCTTATATTCCTGGATACTCCACAGACAAAGTTGGCATATCTTGACTGGGGAACGGCCGATTTAGAGACGCTGTATATGGACTTGTCATCTGAGGTTTATTTAACTGTCGATGGACAAAGCTTTGATATTACTAAAATATTCAAAGGCATAGATGTCAAAAAAATAAAGAATCTGAGCAATGGTTCAATTGATAAGGATGGCATTGTCAGTGGGTATAATTTAGGGGCGCCGATAACCTATACCTATGACTGTGGAACACTGAACAGCCAGGCTGTAACCTTGAGCGTGACCTTGCGCCTCCCTAAAACGGAAAGCCCGTCAGACCCCCTGGCTTACACTCGTTATCAGGCGGTGCATGAGCTGGAAGGGTACCTGAACCCGCAGGACTACGATGCAGACGGGCAGAGGCAGATTGAAGAGATCATCAGTGAGGCAAAAAAGTCCATCTACAGCGCCTCCAACAAGGGGGCCATCGATGAGGCGGTAACGGAGGCTAAGGGGAAGCTGGACCAAATTGAGACCGTCAGTGAGAAAGAAGAGACGGCGCGGATGGAACGCATCCGGAAGGGAGTCCAGGCCACGACCATCAAAGTCTCCTCCAAAGCGGGGAAAGGCTATATTCGCCTGCAGTGGAAAAAGAGCTACGGTTTCAAAGTGGACCACTACCTGGTGTTCCGCTCGAAAAGGAAGAACAGTGGCTATGGCAGCAAGGCGTTCTACACGACAAAGAGTGGAACACAGATGACTTACAAAAACAATAAACAAGTGAAGAAAGGCACCAGGTATTACTATAAGCTGATAGGTGTCAGAACTATCGAAGGAGAGCAATACTATACCAAGTGGTCCAACAAGGCCATTCGAACGGCAAAATAAAGACAAATCGTACCCCGGCATCTATAAAATGTCCGGGGTATTTTTCTGCAAATTTCTTAATAATTCTTAATTCTCTGATCAATATATTGACTTTTACATAGTATAGAGCGTAAGATATTAAGTAGAAAAGGTAAGAGGGTGATGAAAATGGCAGAAAAGAAAAAACAAGGATTGATTCTATTAGCTGTGCTCATCGCAGCAGTCGTAATCGTCTCTGCATTTATCCATTCAGGCGAGGACGATCAGATCGCCGATCCAGGCCGTCTTGCAGGGATGTGGCAGCCGAAGGAAATCTGGCAGGAGGGTAAGCTGATCAGTGAGGAAGGAAACGCCGCCGCACTGGCAATTGATAAAGATGGTGGCTATCGTTTTTGGGACGGCTACGGACAGGACCAGACGGGAGAATTGCAGAAAAAGGATGGCGCGTTGTGTTTTGAGGGAAAAGATGGCAGACGTTATGTTTTTCATGGCAAGGACAAGCAGCTGATGATAACCGCTAAAGAGGGTAACAGTGAAGAAACCTGGGTTTGTGAGTGGACAGGTTATTTCGGCGATACAAAGCTCACGGATGAAGAGCGGCTTACAGCCCTTTATACGATTCAGAAAAAAGGCATGGATATGAAGGATCGGGCGAGTGGCTGGTTTTATACCGCTATCGCGGGCAAATTGTTCACAGCAATGCCAGAGGGAGAGGCTGTTTCGCAGGCAAAAGACGAATTTATCGAGGATGCTGCTTTCACTTGGTACGCAGACGAACACGACCTTGTCGTTACAGCCAAAGAGTTAGACAAGTATATGGATGATCTTATTTCCGAAGCAGAAGAAGCGGAAAACTTTGAAGTGTATGAGAAAGCGCTTCAAAAGTCAGGGATGACTTATGAGGAATCTGTCAAAGAAAATGCCGAGGTCTATCGTGTACGTTATATTGTGAACAAATTCTATGAGGAACACTTTAATGATTGGGATGCCTTCACAAAGGATGTGGTCAATCGGTTTAAACATACGAAAGAGTATAGGAGCCTGAAAGCCGATATGAACGATGCAGTGGAAAAGGCGAAAGAAGAGATTCAAAAATAAGCAGACATTGTTTTGACTGATTAGGACCCTGGATTGACGGGGTTCTTTTTTGATTCACAGGAAATTGCGCTTTTTGATTTCCAGTTTCAACGTCACACTTATATTTATGATACAAAAGGGATAATAAGGTTTGCCAGTGGAACGAGATGCATCCTGTTCCATTTTTTTCTTGCATTTGAAAGCATCTGCAACTTGTGTTAAAATTTATTAAGAATTTCGTAAGAAATACCATTACCGCTTTGTAATATTTAAGGATTAATATAAACTTGTAAACGAAAGGAGAAAGGTTTTATGAACATATTGGTTTGCGATGACGATAAAGAAATTGCCGGCGCCATAGAGATTTATCTGAGGAATGAGGGATATACGGTGTTTAAAGCTTTTGATGGGGTAGAAGCATTAAACATTGCCAGGAGCCAGCAGGTGCATTTGATCATCATGGACGTCATGATGCCGAAGATGGATGGCGTGCAGGCGACCATGAAAATCAGAGAAGAGAAAAACATACCAATTATCATGCTTTCAGCAAAGTCGGAGGACTACGACAAGATCACAGGTCTCAACGTAGGTGCCGATGACTATATCACAAAACCTTTCAATCCATTGGAGCTGATTGCCAGAGTCAAATCCCAATTGCGGAGGTACGTAGACCTGGGCAGCATGGAGAAAAAAAGTGGGGTTTACAAAACAGGGGGACTTGTGATCGATGATGGGGAAAAAACTGTGACGATAGATGGGGAATATGTCACAGTGACACCGACCGAGTTCGGTATCCTAAAGCTTCTGACGGAGAATGCAGGAAAAGTTTTCTCCATGGAACAGATTTACGAAAATGTGTGGAATGAACCGGCGTACAATCCGGAGAATACCGTAGCTGTCCACATCAGAAGAATCAGAGAAAAAATTGAAATTAATCCTAAAAATCCAAAATATTTGAAGGTGGTGTGGGGAATTGGATACAAAATTGAAAAACTATAAAGGCACAATCTGCTTTGTCAGCAGTGTCATATGCGTAGCCGCTGTTACTGCGGCTGTCATCGTCGGCTGTATGCTGGCGCTGGCGTACAATTTGAACTATGCCTGGGAGAATGAAATCCCGGAGATCAGCGATCAAATATCGCTTTTATGGATGGTGGAAGTGACAGCAGTGCTTGCGGCCATCGTCACGCTGGTTCTGGCAATGTGGAAAACAGGTGCCAGAGACGAGGATGGGAAGATCAGCCTCAATTGGTTTGACCGGCTATTCACGGATCTGCAGATTGTCGGCGGCGGCTTTGCCGTATTTTTTACAGGAATGCTCTGTATGCTGCACATAGATGTCATCTCTAGAAGCGGCTGGTATGAGGGGCTGTTAGAATATCTGTCAAAGGATCAGCTGAAGGCATACAACGACTGGTATAAAGTCTACGATTCAGGATTTGAACCGATGTGGCTGGAAGTCTTCTTCGCTGTCCTTGCTACCCTTGTCTTGGTATCTCTGACTTTGATCGTCCTTCTCTCATTAGTGAAAAAAATAAAGGCAGGTGCTTTTTGGAGGCATACTATTATCGGCAAGGTCTGCTGTTACATTTATGACGCGGCGAAAGAGAGTGAAGGCATCTTTTGGAAAGCTATGGTGGTTCTCCTCGGAGGCTGTCTCTTGTCTGCCACCTGGTTCGGCATCATCCCGGTGCTGATTTTGATCTTCATTTTCGTACCGAAGTATGTGCACAAATACCAGGCAATCAAAAAGGGTGTTGATGAGGTGAAAAGAGGGAACTTGGATTATAAGATTCCAGTGGACGATAACGGCGAACTGGATCGCCTGGCCATGAGCATCAACGAAATTTCTGAAGCGACCAGTATTGCGGTGCAGAACGAACTGAAGAACCAGAGGATGAAGACGGATCTGATCTCTAACGTATCTCACGACTTGAAAACACCTCTGACTTCCATGGTGTCCTATGTGGATCTCCTCAAAACAGAGGGACTTGACAGCGAGAATGCACCAGAGTACCTGGACATCATCGAGGAGAAGACCAAACGGCTGCAGAAGCTGACAGAGGATCTCTTCGAAGCGGCAAAGGCTTCCAGCGGGGCAATTCCGGTAGATATCGGCAGGATTGAAATGACCTCCATCGTCAACCAGGCTTTGGGAGAATTGGAAGAGCGGCTGTCGGCAAATAATTTAGACGTCATCTTCACCAACAAAGCTGACACGGTCTTTGTGATGGCGGATGGTCAGCTTCTATGGAGAGTCATCGAGAACCTCCTGGTCAATGTCAGCAAATACGCACTTCCGGGCAGCAGAGTCTACATGGACATCGTAGAAAAAGCTGGCATGATTGTTTTGGAAGTCAAGAATATGTCCAAGGAGCAGTTAAACATCAGTGCAGATGAGCTGATGGAGCGGTTTAAACGAGGCGACGAATCGAGAAACACCGAAGGCAGCGGCCTGGGGCTGTCCATCGCTAAGGATTTGACGAAACTGATGGGCGGATGGTTTGAAATCACCATCGACGGCGACCTGTTCAAGGCCAGCGTAGCCCTGAATAAAGCGCAGAGGCCAGAGACATCTGATTTTGATATGGAACTATAAATTGAATCCTTCGGGGGCATGAGAAATCGTGCCCCCTCTTTTACATATGGGGAAATATCTTCACAATTAATTACTATACTAATTGGCAGATTTGTATTATAATGTCTACTAGTACAGTGATTTTTTTGATTACATTTATGGAGAATATAGAATGAAACAATATTACGCAGCAGATTTGAGAAATCAGACAGAAGTTACGGATTTTTTTATGGTGAAAAGCGCCGGCATCAAGGTGGGCGCCAACAAGAAACAGTATTTCGACGTGCTCCTGGGAGATAAGACTGGGGAAGTCAACTCCAAGAAATGGGACATCGCCGAAAGTGAGATAGAAATGCTTACCCAGATTAAGGAAGGCGATATCATCAAAGTCAGAGCGCAAGTCACAGATTGGCAGGGACAGACGCAGCTTCGGATTGGCAGAATCCGCCTGTGCAATGCAGAAGATCAGCTTGAAATAGCAGATTATATCAAGGCAGCTCCGGAAAAGTCTGAGGATATGTATGACTTCATCTATAAGGTCGCAGACGAAATGGAGGACCAGGATCTGCGCAAGCTCTGTACCAAGGTTTTAACCGATAATAAGACCAAGCTGATGTATTATCCGGCAGCTTCCAAGAACCACCATGCAGAGTATGGCGGGCTGCTTTACCATGTGAAGAGAATGCTGATGACAGGCCTTGCGGTGTGTCAGATTTATACTTACCTGAATCAGGATATGGTCGCTGCGGGAGTGATCCTCCACGATATCGAAAAACTCAACGAGATTGAGTCCAACGAATACGGTATTTCCCCAGGATATTCCTTCGAGGGACAGTTGCTGGGACACATCGTGCAGGGTATCAAATTCTTAGACAAGGTCACAGAAGAACTTGGTTTTCCGAGAGAAAAGGCTTTGATGCTGGAACATATGATTCTTTCACACCATTACGAACCGGAGTTTGGCAGCCCTAAGAAGCCGTTGTTTCCGGAAGCGGAGGTATTGCACTATTTAGATATTTTAGATGCCAGGATGTTCGATATGGAAAATGCTCTCGATGGCATTGCCCCGGGTGAGTTTTCGGACCGAGTGTGGACCCTGGACAATAGAAGATTATACAAACCGATGGACGAAAGAAAACGGAGGATGCAGAAGTGATTAAATTTGACAAAGATGTGCTTTCAACCCTGAAGACCTTGGAAAAGGAAGGCTTTGAGACCTATGCGGTAGGTGATTGCGTCAGAGATTTGATACGCGGCGTACCGGCCTACGACTGGGATCTGGTAACGAAGGCTTCCATGGATGATTTGCAGAGATTCTTCCCAAAGGGAAATATCATAAGCGGAGAATCGCCAGTGATGCGTATCGACTTTACATATGAAGTGAAAGGAAAAGACGAGGACGAGCCTTCCCATCTGGAAGGATCCGTATTAGACATTCATCATATGGAAGGCACCATTGAAGATGAGATGGGAAGGAGTGGCTTCACCGTTGATGCCATGGCTGACAATCCAGATCGGACTTTTGTGGATCCATACGGCGGCAGAGAAGATATTAAGAAAAAGCTGGTGAGAGCTATTTCTGATCCAGATCGGCTGTTCAAAGAAGAACCGATCAAAATGATGGAGGCAGTCAGATTGGCTGCAGAGATGGGGTTCGACCTTCAGAAAGAAGTCTACGATGCAATTGTGGCAAACTGGCGGCTTTTGCTGGACTACGATGTCAACGCCATCAGAGTGCAGCTGGAGCGGATTTTGGTTTCTGATAATGCGGGCAAAGGGCTGAATATGATGGGGGGAACTGGTCTGATGGCAGCCGTTTTGAGCGAAGAAGTATCGAATAAGCTGTCCAAATCAGATATGCGTTCTTTCCATACGGTCTGCAAGAACATCGACAAGACGAGACCGGTGCGCACCCGCCGTCTGGGACTGCTGTATACGGCATTTTCGAAGAAAAGAAGCATTGCGGCCATCGAATATCTCAACTTTGACGAAAAGACAAAAAAGAAACTGATAACGGCATTGAACGAGATGATCGACATCAACTTCCTCGTGGACGAATTGACCTTCAAACGCTACCTGCATAAACACGGTTCGGAAATTTATAACTATCTGCACAATCTGTCAAAGGCGCAGCGCATCGTCTATGATCAGCCAGCAAACAAGATTGAAGCTCGAAATTACTATATGCAGGTCATCAAGAGCAGCCATGCCCCTGTCTTTGCGGAGGATTTGGTCATCGACGCCAACGATATCATGGAGGCAGGCATTACCGATTCTCCAGAAAAAGCGCAGGAGCTGTTGGAACTGGTGGTCTCAGTGGTCCACAAGGATGCCAAGGACAACAAGAGAGAGATCTTGCTGAAAGCGGCCAAGAAGTTTTCCAAAAACAAGTTTGCAGCAAAGACGAGATACGTTAAATGGATAAAGTAAATGGAAGAAAAACAGGGTATTATTACAGAAATCATTTTTCATAACGAAGAAAATGGCTATACCATTGCAGTGATGGAGACAGAGGACGAGTATTTTACTGTGGTCGGCTGTCTTCCGTCCTGCGTAAAAGGAAGCGGCTACAAGCTGCGCGGAACCTTCAAGATCCATCCTACCTATGGGGAGCAGTTCGCTTTCAGCGAATTCGAAGAAATGCTGCCGACAGGAAAGGCGGGAATTGAAGGTTTTTTGGCGTCGGGTGTCATCAAGGGAATTGGTCCCAAAATGGCTGCTGCCATTGTCAATCAGTTCGGTGAGGAGACTCTGGAAATCATGGAGCATGAGCCGGAAAGGCTGTCTCTTGTCAGCGGCATCGGCCCGAAGAAGGCGGAATCCATTGCGGAGTCTTTTGCCGCTCACAGAGAGTTTGCAAACGTGTCTATGTTCTTTCAGGAATACGGCGTTTCGGCGGATTATGCCCTGAAGCTATATAAGATTTACGGCGCTGCTGCCACAGAATTGATCAAAGAGAATCCTTACCGCCTGGTGGAAGAAGTCTACGGCATCGGTTTTCGCAAGGCGGATACCATCGCAGAGAAGATGGGCATCGAGAAAGAGAGTACCTTCCGAATACACAGCGGCATCAAATACGGCCTCAGTTATTATGTGGGAGAGGGCAACACCTACATGCCTCAGCAGGAACTCTGTGAAAAAGTGGCAGACCTATTGGATCTTTCTACGGAACTGATATACGAAAACATGGTTGCAATGGCTTTTGAAGGCGATATTCAGATTGATAATCTGGGCGGACAGACGGTAGTCTATCTCTATCTCTACTATCTGGCGGAACAAAAGGTCTGCAAGAATATTGCGGCCATTGCAAATGCCAACCTCAAGTCTCTGTCAGTGGACATCGACAGCATGATTAAGATGACGGAAGGGGAAACGGGCATCGTTCTCTCGGAGCAGCAGATTGCTGCTGTCAAAAGTTCTCTGACCAGTGGCATTTCTGTCATCACTGGCGGACCGGGTACAGGTAAGACGACGATTATCAATACGATTATCAACATCTTTGAGCACAGTGAATTCAAGGTTGCCATCGCAGCGCCGACGGGCAGGGCGGCAAAGCGGATTACCGAGACCAGCGGACATTACGCTTCTACCATACACCGGCTCCTGGAATACTACTATTGCGAGGGCGAAGACGTGATGAAGTTTGGAAAGACAAGCGAAGACCCTCTTAAATATGACGTGGTCATCGTAGACGAGGCTTCCATGATCGACTTGATGCTGATGCAGGGATTGACCGATGCGATTAAACCGGGCACCCGCCTGATCATGGTAGGCGACTACGATCAGCTGCCATCTGTCGGCGCCGGAAATGTGCTGCGCGATATCATCGAGAGTGAATACGTCCACACGGTAATCTTAAAAGAGATTTTCCGGCAGGCAGAAGAGAGCATGATCGTCGTCAATGCGCACAGAATTAACAAAGGAGAATACCCTTTTGTCAACGGGAAGGACAAGGATTTTTTCCTCATGGAGCGGTCTTCGGAGAAAGCAATCCTGGATCTGATTCTGGAGTTGGTCACCAAACGGCTGGCTGCTTATTACGAAGGAATCATCCCAGTCAGAGATATTCAAGTTTTGACGCCAGTGCGCAAAGGGTCTTTGGGCAGTATCTCTCTCAACAAGGAACTGCAGCAGGCTTTGAATCCGCCGCGGGAGGATTTGATGGAGCGAAAGTTCGGTGAGAAACTGTTCCGCGAAAACGACAAAGTGATGCAGATAAAAAACAACTATCAGATGGGCTGGAAGAAACGCCGGGACTTCTCCGAAGGACAGGGGATTTTTAATGGAGACGTGGGTTTCATCGAGAAGATAGACAAAGAATTTAACCAGATGACTGTCATTTTTGACGAGGATAAATACGTAACCTACGACTTTTCTCAGCTGGATGAATTAGAATTGGCTTATGCGGTGACGGTGCATAAAAGCCAGGGCAGCGAGTTCCCCATTGTCGTAATGCCCATATCCTGGTTTCCGCCGGTGCTGGCTACGCGGAACCTGCTCTACACCGCTGTTACTCGCGGCAAGCAGATCGTCGTTCTCGTCGGCTCGGAAGGCCGCATGAACGCGATGATTGACAACAACCGAATCAAGATGAGATATTCCGGTTTGCGATACAGGCTGGAGAGCCTGCTAGAGGTGGGACAATGAACGTAAGGAGTATTGGCAATGCAGCGCTGGAACTGCTTTATCCGCCGTCGCTCTATTGCAGCTGCTGCGGCAATGTCATTGACGAGAGCAGAACGTACAATCTGTGCGACCACTGCATTTCCCACATCAGGTGGGATGCTTCCCCGATCAAAGATATCGGCGGCCTCAAAGTCCTCCGCTGTACAGAATACGGATTATACGAGAGAACCTTGATCTTTGCCCTCAAATATAACGGCAAAACGTATATTGCCAGAGATATTGCGCAGATCATGGCAGATCGGTTATCTTTGACGGAACTCTCTTATGATGCAATCGTGCCGGTGCCCATGTTTGCAGCAAAGGAGCGGGAACGAGGCTTCAACCACGCCGCGCTGATCGGCAAATATCTGGGACGCCTGGTATCGAGACCCCATGTTGCCCATGGCCTTCTGCGCACGGGGAATACCCTGCCCATGAGGGGCTTGAACCCGACAGAACGCAGGCAAAATGTTAAAGGGAAGTTTGCAGTAAACGAAAAGTATGTTAAAATGCTAGAGGGAAAGTCGATTCTGCTGATTGACGATTTCTATACCACCGGCAGCACGGCATTGGAATGCTATGACGCTCTGCGAAGGGCCGGTGCTGCAGACGTGTATTTGCTTGCCTTTGCGGCCAGGTAAGCAGCGGGCTTGCAGGCAAGGGTCGGCTTAGAAGCAGCCGAAAAAGTTTAACTTTTTAAGCGGTTTTTTTGATTTTGAGTATAAAAATTGGAAATTACTTACATGTATTTTGGCGAAAACAGCCCTTTTTAACATGTTATAGACAATACATTGCATAAAAGATGGCAATAATGGAAGCGTTAACCATGATGACGGGCGAGAATTTATACTCAAATTTTCAAAAAGTGGCTATATAGCAAAAAATGAATAAGACGGCATTGCAGTTGTCTGGGTCTGTGGTTGAAAATCCATGCCAGTTACGGGCAAAGGGATCCACGTAAGCTGATCCGCTAGAGCGGCAGTGATCATGGCGTAGCTTAGATGTAAGTCCTCGGGAAAATCCCGGTAAAGGCGAGTGTGGGGGCAAAGACCAGGTCAGCCAGACAACTGCAATGCCGTTTTTCTATGAGGCAGCGAGAGTTGCCGTTTTTGCGTTTTGAAAATTTCTGTATGATTTTTCAGAAAACTATGGTATACTATTACCAACAAAATAACTTATGGCCGGAAGGCCCTGAGGCAACTAAGGAGGTCATCAAATGAAGGTAATCATCACAGGTAAGAATTTTAACACTTACAAACATTTACAGGACACAATGGAAAAGAAATTTGATAAATTAGGAAAGTATTTCTCAGACGACATTACTGTAAATGTAGTATTATCTCAGGAGAGAGGCAGGGACAAAATCGAAGCGACGATTAATGCCAAGGGAGCTGTATTCAGAGCAGAAGAAGTCGTTCCAGACATCTACGAAGGAATCGACAAGGTAGTCGATAAGCTATCGAGCCAGATGTCAAGATTTAAGGGTAAACTTCAGAGAAGATACAATGACAACAAGTCAGTGAGATTTGAGACGCTTCCAGAAATGGAAGAAGAAGTTGAAGAGGTTAAGGTAGTGAGAACCAAGAAATTCGAACTTGCGCCGATGACTATTGACGAAGCGATCCTTGAAATGGAGATGCTTCAGCACGATTTCTTCGTTTTCCTGGATATGGAAACTGACAGTGTCAATGTTGTATATAGCAGAAAGGATGGAAACTACGGGGTTTTAGAAACAACATACTAATTATTACGAGCTGCCGCAAGGCGGCTCTTTTTTGTGTCCTCCCCCTTGAATTTTTGAGCCTTTTACTGTAAAATTAGTGTAATACGTATAAGGGGATAGATATATGAAGGATTTTTTTGACAACATCATTGCAAGTATTGGAATCAACGACGTTTTGGATATTTTAATTGTATCCTTTATCGTGTATAAGATACTTGGATTTATCAGGGAGACGAGAGCCCAGCAGCTTGTAAAAGGTCTGCTGGTATTAGTTGTGGCTTTTTTCCTGTCGGACATTCTGAACCTGTATGCACTGAACTGGATATTGAGGGGAACTATGACACTGGGCGTGATCGCACTGGTCGTAGTATTTCAGCCAGAGCTGCGCAGGGGACTGGAGTACGTAGGACGAAGCAAGATTGTAAAGGCGCCGTTCGGGCAACTGGACAAAGAAAAAGCGAAGACGGTTACTGATGAGTTCGTCAAAGCTGTAGACTCTTTTTCGAGCACTAAGACAGGCGCTTTAATCATTCTGGAACGGGAAACAGCACTTTCTGATATTGCAGAGACGGGAACGGAAGTCAATGCTGATATTACATCACAGCTTTTAGGCAATATCTTTTATGAAGGCGCGCCCCTTCACGACGGCGCTGTCATCATCAGGGGAGATAAGATTTTTGCTGCAGGCTGCGTGCTGCCGCTTACCGGAAATAAGAACTTGAACAAGAGTCTGGGTACGAGACATCGGGCGGGCATCGGGATCACGGAGAACTCCGACGCAATCGCCATCATCGTCAGTGAAGAGACAGGGATTATCTCTATGGCCATTGACGGTAAATTGACTAGGTTTTTAGATACAAAAACTGTAGAAAAGACATTGCTGAATCTGTATCTTTCAGGCAATGACGACGACTCCTTCAAGTTCAGCAAAATATTTGACAAGATAGGGAGGAAGAAAGATGCTAAATAACAAAAAGTTTAATATCATTCTCTCCCTTATCATAGCAATTGGATTATGGGCATATGTTATCGGTGAGACAAATCCTACCGATACGAAGACTTTTAGGGACATTCCCATTACATTCATCAACGGCGAAGTTCTGACAGACAGCAATTTGGCAGTTTTAGAAACCAGCGCTGATACGATGAGTGTCACTTTGAGTGGAACTAGAAGCAATATCAACAAGATCAGCGAAAAAGATATCACTGCAGTTGTCGATCTTGCTGACGCCGCAAAAGGAAAGAATGAACTGAAGATCAATGTGAGAGTGCCGGACAACGTGGAAATAGAAGACAAGAGCATCAACAAAGTCACCGTTGTGGTGGAGAATAATAAGTCCAAAGAAGTCGATATTGACGTTGATTACCAAGGTCATTTTGACAGCGAAGAAGAACCGATTACAGTAGAGATGAGCCGCGAATCGGTGATTGTCAGCGGACCGTCTTCACTGGTCAATAAGGTGACCAGCGTCAAGGCTGTCGTTGCCGAGGGGAAGGTTACAGATAAGCTGAAGACAATCAAGACCGAATTGACGCCTGTGGACAAAGAAGGCAACGAAGTGGAGAAGGTCGACCTTTCAGCAAAGTCTGTCTCTGTCACTGCAGAACTGGCAAAGACGAAGACGGTGCCTTTGGTCGTACCGATTAACGATGATGCTGGAGATACCCTGGAGAAAAGCACCACGGTACCGAAGACGATTACAATCAAGGGAAAGAGCAGTGATCTCGCAGACATCGATTCCATTAAGACACAAGAAGTAGATATTACCGATATCACTGAAGATACGTCCATCGACCTGGTTCCGATTTTACCAGATAAGATACAGATTTCAGACCAATCGAGTTCCTTGATTCTCATAGTCAAAATCCAGGCCCTTTCTAGTAAGACCTTTACTTTTGACGAGGGCGATGTGGATTTGACAGGTCTGAGTGATGATCTGAAAGGACAGGTCAAGGCTGGAAAAATTGAAATTGTGATAAAAGGAACAGAGGACGCGATTGCAGCGATTAAGAAGAGTGATCTGCGCCTTTCTGCTGATTTGGGTGACCTGGAAGAAGGAAACCATCAGGTGGATTTGATCGTCACTTGTGAGAAGACATATTCATCTATGGAAATCAGTCCGGAAAAAATTAGAGTAACGATAGAATAGAGGTAGACATGGGTAGATTATTTGGTACAGACGGCGTGAGAGGAGTCGCCAATTCGGAATTAACTCCAGAACTCGCTTTCAATTTGGGAAAAGCAGGTGCGCACGTCCTGAGAAAAGAGAATAAAAGACCGGTTATCGTCATCGGAAAAGATACCAGAGTGTCGGGAGATATGCTGGAAAATGCTCTGACAGCTGGAATTCTGGCTGTGGGGGGCAATGTGATCAAAGTTGGAGTGATTCCAACGCCGGCAGTCGCCTACCTGGTAAAGTATTACCAGGCGGATGCAGGTATTGTCATTTCAGCTTCTCACAATCCTTTCGAATATAACGGCATTAAATTTTTCAACAGTGAAGGATTTAAATTGGACGATGCCATTGAGGAAAAAATCGAAGATATCATCATTCGGGACATCGATCCGAACAGTCATATGTCAGGAGAGGAACTGGGCAGATGCCTGGAAGCGGAAGAAAATGCCACCGAGCTTTACTGCAAGTTCTTATTGGAAACCATCGACGTGAGATTAGACGGCATGAAAATCGTTTTAGACTGTGCCAATGGTGCTGCATATAAAACTGCTCCGGCCGTTTACGAAGCTTTGGGAGCGGAGGTAATAACCATCGGATGTGCTCCCAATGGAATCAACATCAACGATGCTGTCGGCTCTACTCATCCGGAGAAGTTGCAGCAAAAAGTCGTGGAAGAAAAGGCTGATATCGGTCTGGCCTTTGATGGAGACGCGGACAGATTGATTGTCGTCGACGAGAAGGGACTCGTGATCGACGGGGATAAGACGATCTGCATCTGTGCGAAGATGCTGAAGGATGCCGGTCAACTGGCGGCCAACAAAGTGACGGCAACGGTGATGAGCAATATCGGGTTTCATCAGTACATCATCGGCAAAGTCGGCGCAGAGGTTGATGTAACGGCAGTCGGCGACAGATACGTTTTGGAATCCATGCTGAAGACCGGCTGTGTTTTGGGCGGAGAACAGTCTGGGCACATCATTTTCTTAAACTATACGACGACGGGAGACGGCACTCTGTCTTCCCTGCAGTTCATGAAGGCTGTGAAGGCATCTTCAAAAAAACCATCTGAGCTTTCAGCGGAGATTGAAATTTTCCCTCAGGTATTAGTCAATGCGGATGTGACAAATGAAAATAAGAAGAGATATATGGAAGACCAGGAGGTGCAGTCTGCCATTGAAGCGATTGAAACCGAGATGGAGGGCAGCGGCAGAGTCTTGATCAGACCGTCAGGTACGGAACCTCTGGTTCGGGTTATGATAGAAGGAGAGGATATTGAGCAGATTCATCTGATGGCTCAGGAATTGGCTGATTTGATCAGCAGGAAATTCAGTTAAAACAGAAAGGTTAGATTATGTGTGGAATCGTAGGATACGTCGGTCATGATAATTGCCGAGACATTATCATCGACGGACTGAAAAAATTAGAATACAGAGGATATGACTCAGCAGGAATTGCCCTTATTGATAAGGGCAGCATTGCTGTTCGGAAACAAAAAGGAAAGATAGAGAACCTGGAAAGGGCCATAGCAGGAGAAAAACTGTACGGCACCACAGGTATTGGACATACAAGATGGGCTACTCATGGAGTTCCCTCTGATGAAAATGCTCATCCTCATATCAATCAAGATGAAAGCATTGCCATCGTGCACAATGGCATCGTAGAAAACTATGTAGAACTGAAAGAGTGGCTCGTGGCTGAACACGGTATCCGCTTCAAGACGGAGACGGATTCAGAAGTCATCGCCCAGCTGATCGGGGTACTGAACAAAGGCTGTCTGGAAGATGCGGTTCTCGCTGCTGTAGAAAAAATGAAAGGCGCTTATGCCTTTGCGGCCATATCAAAGGATGAACCAGGAAAAATCGTGGCCTTCCGGAAGGATGCACCGCTGATTGCAGGTCTGGGAAAAGGCTGTAATTTCATCGCTTCAGATATTCCGGCCCTGCTGAAATATCTGGACAAAATTTACTTGATTGAAAACGGGGAGATGGTCATCTGCACGCCGGAGAAAATTCAAATTCTCGATCAGAATAAAAATCCGATTAAGCGGGATGTGCTGCAGGTTACTTGGAGCTTAGAAGATGCCGAAAAAGAAGGTTATGAACACTTTATGCTGAAGGAGATTCACGAACAGCCAAAGGCCATTCGTGAGACTTTGATGAGAAGGCTGGACGACAACGATCAGATCAAGTTGGACGGGATTTCTCTAACTTTGGAGGATTTAGAGAATTTTAACAAGATCTATATTGTGGCGTGCGGGACGGCTTACCACGCAGGATTGGTTGGAAAATATGCAATTGAAAAGATGGCAAGAGTGCCGGTAGAAGTGGACGTGGCGTCTGAATTCAGGTACCGGGATCCTTTTGTCGATGACAAAACCTTGTTTATCGCTATCAGCCAGTCGGGTGAAACCTTGGACACATTGGCAGCTCTGCGGGAAGCCAAACGTAAAGGGGCCAGAGTGCTGTCCATCGTCAATGTGGTGGGGAGTTCTGTAGCAAGAGAGTCTGACGACGTGTTCTATACTTGGGCAGGACCGGAAATCGCAGTCGCTTCAACCAAAGCCTACACGACCCAGCTGGTATGTATGTATTTGATTGCCCTCTATATGGGGAACTTGAAAGGAACGATCAGCAGAGAATATTATACAGAGATGATTGCAGAACTGAAGGCGATTCCAGAGAAAGTGGAGAAGGTCATTGACAGGGCTGGCGAGGTGGAAGAACTGGCCAAGTTCCTTTATAACAGAGACCAGGTCTTCTTTATCGGACGGGGCATTGATTCAGCAGTAGCCTACGAAGGCTCTCTGAAACTGAAAGAGGTGTCTTACATTAACTCTTTTGCGATTGCGGCAGGAGAATTGAAACACGGTACCATCGCATTGATGGAACCGGAGACTATCGTCATCGCTTTAGCTACACAGGATAGATTGTTCGACAAGATGTACTCCAATATCGTCGAGGTAAAAGCGAGATTGGCTCACGTGGTCTCTGTTGCAAAAGAAGGGAACACGAAAATTGAGCAGGAAAGCACGGAGGTCATCTACATTCCAAACTGCGCCGATGAGGTGACGCCGCTGCTGACCGTAATTCCACTGCAGTTATTTGCATATTATGTCGCCAGAGAGAGGGACGAAGACATCGACAAACCGAGGAACCTGGCTAAGAGCGTTACCGTCGAATAGGAGCAGTTTATGAAACATGGTTTTTTAAAAGTAATCATCATGCTCATCGTCATTTCCCTTTTTATGGCTCTGACGGGATGCGGCAGCAGGCAGAGAGTCGTTTTGACTGTAGTCAATCCTCAGTTTCTTCTCAAGGGAAAAGCAGATCAAATTTTGCTCACTGTGGATTCCGAAGTCAAGGGATCTGGCAGAGCGGAGCTTTATCTGAATACGCTGAATGCTTTACAGGAGAGCAAGCTCAAGGGCCAGGATGGCATTGCCACCGCATTTAGAGATGATTATACTATCATCAATGTAAATGAGGAAAATGGGGATGTCATTGTAGATTTTTCCAGCAGGAATCTGACCGGAAGCGCTGTAGAAGAGCAGCTTTTGGTTTCTCAGATTGTGAGCACTTTGATGCAGTCTTATGACGAAGTAAAATCTGTTTCCTTTACTATCGACGGTGAAGAAGCAGAAACCCTCATGGGTCACGTTGATATTACAGAGCGCTTTACAGCACCTCTGGAGATAGAAAAATAACAGAAGAAAAGGAAGTTACTATGAGAGAATATGATATCAGAGATATCTCGCTGGCGCCTTCGGGACATCAGAAGATTGAATGGGTGAAAAATAACATGCCGCTGCTTCGCGGTTTGGAAGAAGAGTTTATCAGGACGAAGCCTTTTGAGGGAATTAAGATTTCCCTTTCTGTCCACTTAGAGGCGAAAACTGCATACCTGTGCTTGGTATTGGCGGCAGGCGGCGCACAGATGTCGGTGACAGGAAGCAATGTCCTCTCCACACAGGACGATGTGGCGGCGGCTCTTGCGGACAGCGGATTGGCAGTCTTTGCTTATCACGGTGCCACCGCTGAAGAATATGACAGACATATTGAGATGTGCCTGGAGCAGAAGCCGAATATTATTATCGACGATGGGGGCGATCTGGTGGGGCTGATTCACACGAAACGTCCGGATTTGGCGGAAGAAGTCTGGGGCGGCTGTGAAGAAACGACAACTGGCGTTATCAGATTGAAAGCCATGGAGAAGGAAGGCATCCTCAAATTCCCCATGGTGGCGGTCAACGACGCAGACTGCAAGCACCTCTTTGACAACCGTTATGGTACTGGTCAATCAGTTTGGGACAGTATCATGAGAAACACCAATCTTATCGTGGCATCAAAAACAGTGGTCGTAGTGGGTTATGGCTGGTGCAGCCGTGGTATCGCCATGAGAGCGTCGGCGTTAGGTGCTAAGGTCATTGTCACGGAGATCAATCCTGTCAAGGCAATCGAAGCGAAAATGGACGGTTATGATGTAATGACCATGGCAGAAGCCGCAGCTCTGGGAGATATTTTTGTCTCAGCTACAGGCTGCTGCAAGACGATAACTGTGGATCACATGCTGAAGATGAAGGATCGAGCGATTTTAACCAATGCCGGACATTTTGATTGCGAGGTGGATATGGCGGGGCTAGAAGCGGCCGCTGTAGAAAAAAAGGAAACCCGGAAAAATATCATGGGTTATCGCCTTTCAAACGGCAAATGGGTCAACGTAATCGGTGAGGGCAGGCTGGTCAACATTGCTGCGGCAGATGGGCATCCGGCCGAAATCATGGATATGAGTTTCGCCGTACAGGCGCTGTCGGCCATGTACATCAAAGACCATCACCAAGAACTGGACAATGTGGTCATCGATGTCAGCGGCGAGATTGATGATTTGGTTGCCAGGAGAAAGCTGGCTGCCTGGGGTATCGAAATCGATCAGCTGACAGAAGAGCAGGATGCCTATCTGAACAGTTGGAATGTATAAACTAAGAAGGTGATTAGCAATGACTTATGAAGAAATCAGAGAGCAGGCAGCACATGCTGTGACAGAGCTGCTTGCAGTAGCAAAACTGAACAAAGGTGACATCTTTGTCATCGGCTGCTCGTCCAGTGAGATCAAAGGGGCGCATATCGGCAAGGGTTCTGACATCGATGCGGCGAAGGCAGTCTATGAAGGCGTGATGCCAGTTCTAAGGGAGAAAGGTATCTTTTTGGCAGCACAGTGCTGTGAGCATCTCAACCGCGCTGTTATCGTCGAAAAAGCTGCTTTGCTGCCAGGAACGGAGATTGTAAACGTGGTACCAAAGCTCCACGCCGGCGGATCTTTCGCTATGACCGTCTATCAAAACGCGGAGCATCCTGTGGCCGTTGAGGAAATCAAAGCTGATGCAGGCATGGATATCGGCGATACGCTGATCGGCATGCAGCTGAAACGGGTCGCTGTCCCTGTGCGCATTTCTGTGAAGAAAATTGGAGAAGCCAACGTGGTTTGTGCGAGAACCAGACCGAAGTTCATCGGTGGCAGCCGCGCAGTCTACGACGATGTGCTGTCTGGCGGAGATATCAAACGCTAGAAGAGGATCGCTGCGTTGGCATAACAATAGTCACGTTGTATTTAAAAATAACCATCGAATTCTGTAACAATTTTGCCGTTTTACTCATATTGTATATTAAAAAATATGAAAGAAGCAGGTGAATTACATGTCAAATAATTGTGGTTTATTTAATGGTGAAGGCGGCGGTATTGATACCAGCCTATTATTCTTCTTCTTACTGTTAGTTATCATTTTCTGTAACTGCTATAACTAGAGAGAATCACCAATATAAAAAGGACTCCTTTCGGAGTCCTTTTTAACGTGGCATTATAGCCACTTGATATTATAGTAACCGCTACCACCGTTAGATTTCTGAACCTTGATGTAGTAAGTACCTGGATACAAATACCCAGTATTGTTAGTATTCAGTGAAATTAAACTTTCGGTCTTGTTGTAATACAATGTTTGAGTTACTGAACCAACTGTATATTTTCCGCCTGTGATGGTGAACTTAATGCCGCCGTAACTAGCACCCTCACCAGGTAAAGCGTAAAGTTTGATTCTTACTTTCTGTTTTTTCTTAACAGTGATTTTGTACCAGTCTCCTGAAGTACTGCTCTGCGACGCAGTGATGATGCCCTTCTTCGTCTTGCCTTTGTACAGGGCTTTTGCCTTGCTCTTAGTGCTGCCACTGCTTTCAGATACTTTTGTGAACTTGACATTTAGACCGTAAAATGGGTCGGTTGTCTTTACTGCAATATAGTATGTTCCTTTTGCCACGCCAACACGTGTTTTATAGTTTTTTGAAGAGGAAATATATTCGTACCCATTTCCACCTTTAAATAGGTTCGTCTTTTTTGAGTTCGCTAATTTAATATTGAAAGTTGGATAGGTTGTCGCAGCACTTTTAAATTCTACTGTAAAATACCCGGTGCTAGGAGCTGTTACCTTATAATACTTTGTCGTATTATTAGGACTTGAACCATAATAAGTCTTTCCTTTGGTCAATGTTCCGCCTGAAGTAGTTGCATAAGTCGCAAAAAGTACAGCTTCCCCATCTCCATATCCTGTTTTTAACTGTAAAGTGTAAGTTCCAGCGGCTTTAACTGGGAAGTATACATAACGATAATCCTCAATGTCTTGCGAAGCACTGATATAAACGGAGGATGAATAAGACGTACTAGTTGTTCCATTTATAACTTTTCCGTTTTCATCTGTCAGGGTTGCATAACTGCTATTTGTTAGCACCATAGGAATTGCCAGCATGGATGCTTTGCTAACCTTGATTTTTACTGTGGCTGGTGATGAACCATTAAATTGTAAATAAGCATTATCAATGTTCTCACTAGCAGGGAGGTTGTTTTGATTTACTGCATTAATCGTACCTCCATTTTCAACCTGGGCCTTTGCCTTTAGAGATTTTGTTGACATTGTTGTATCCGCAAAAACCCCCTCAGTTCCTGCAAATACTGTGGTTAGAACAAGTGCCAGTGTCAATGCGACACTAATGATTCTTGACTTTTTCATAATATTTGTCCTTTCTTAACCTTAACTATTTTCCTGTTAAAATTATTATACGAAGATATCTAAAAAAGCACAATAGATATTTGAAATATTAACTAAAAATTAACTGATTTCACTATTTTTACTATATTATTGTAATTTCTAAAATGAGTGGTAAAATAGTAATTAAGAATAAGAAGTACTATGCAATATTTTATATTAATTAAAGGAGAAAAAAGTGAAAAAGAAAAGCAGAATTGCCATTATTTTGGCTATGTCATTCATTATTTCCATACTGCCTGTAAATGTGATTTCCGCCTTTGGTGCTACAGGTGAAGCACCGAGTAATTTACAGGTTGATGAAGGGTGGAATGGGATCTATCTCTTTTGGGATAATATAGATAGGGGTAATAATAAAGGCTTAAATTATTATGAACTCTATGTTAAAGCACCTGAAGAAAGTGATTACGAATTGCTGTCAAAAGTCAGTGACAGTGATAAAGATCAAAAGGATTTCTGGCAGTCACTGGACCCTAATAAAACACAGTTTCGATATATTCACAGGCCGACAGTGCCCGGCACATATTATTACAAATTAAGGGCGGTCTACGTAGATGACATATTCAGCGAATGGATTTATGGTGATATAGATTATGCCGCCTTAGAAAATCCAAAGATGAAGGCATCTGCTTTGAATGGTTCATCGATAAAGGTATCATGGAATAAAATTAAAAATGCCGATGGATATTATATTTATAAAACCGTTAAAAGTACTCGACGTCCGTTTCCTAAGGTGACAATCGCATCGGGGAATACTACTAGTTGGATAGATAAGGATATTAAAAAAGGTGTAAAATATGAATATCAAGTAATTCCGTATATTTATGTAGATGGAAAGGCTATTTCTAACATGGGGTCAGACTATGTAACTGGCGCTGCAGGGGTTGCAAAGGCAAAGATTACGTCTTTGACTACATCTGCCGGCAGTGCCACAATCAAATGGTCAATGCTTTCAAACGCTAACGGCTATGAAGTTTTTAGAGCAGAAAGTGCCTCGGGAACATACAAAAAAATTAAAACAGCAACAGGCTATGCAGCTACCACCTTCACAGATCAGAAGAAAACATATGGGAAGACATATTACTATAAGGTCAGAGCCTATACTAAGGTTAATGGAACAAAATATTATGGTGATTTCAGCAGTAATAAAAGTATTAAGATATCGAGCAAGACTTTGACGCAGCGACAGGCAAGAAAAGCTTACCTTGCATTGAAAAATCAAAGCTTGTATTTTCCAAGCACATTGATAGTCAATAAAATTTACTCTGGCAAAATTAATGGTCAAAAGGTAATCATGATTGATTACAGTGCAGAAAATGCGTATGGCATTAGGACAAGAGATTATTTTACATACTGGCCGTCAAACGGATATTGGAATCACGACTATTCACTATTAGCGTTAAAGAACAAAGTTACCCTCAACAAGAGCAAAATCATTCATTGGAACTAAGAAAAGCACGCTCGGCAATGCCGAGCGTGCTTTTTGATGTAGAAGTTATCTGGTGGCGTTGGTAGGCAGGGTAGGCTGTGAATAATAGATATATACGTATTTGATGTTGTAGAAGTCCACCGCCATGATGTTCTGTGTATTGATTTCCTGCAGCAAGATGTAATTGAGGCCGACACCGACTAAGTAACCATAACGATCTTCGATGACCGTAGAACCGACGATCTGCTCAACACGGATGTATTTACCAATCTGTGTTCTGAGAAAACCGTTCATGTACTGCAGGTTTTCATAGTTGATCACTTCCTGATAACCCGGTGGAAGAAGGGGATTGTTTGGAACTTGAAATTCTGGTGCGTTTGGCAGGACCCCTTCTGGCTGTACTGAACTGCCGCCTGTGGAAGGTCTTAAATTATTAGTGCCGCCGGGCATAGCAGGATTATCGAGATCGAGGCCCTGTGCAGCTGCAACGCCGGAGGCCGTAGGGATATTTGACGTACCAGGTACAGGGGCAACGCTTGCTGTAGCAGAGGATGAAGGCATGAATCCTGTCATCTGCTCATAGGAAATTCCGTCAATCGGTCTGTAAGCCAAGTCGTCGAGTTGGTTGCTGCGGACGGAAACCGTTCCGCATCCATTTGCACTGTTGCATGGCATAATCATAAAAAATTACCTCATTTCTATATTTTTTCTCTTTATTGATTTATCATCATGTATCTGCATAGTATGAAGTCGGAAGGTAGAAGCAGTGGTCGCCTATCCGGTTATGGATAACGCCTACGTTGGTTGGAAAGTATGTTGGACATTTGGTACTATAGGGATTGTGAAAGAAGAGTGATTCATCAACACCCATCAATCGACCCCCTCCCATTGCCCAGTCTACAATATCAAAATGCTCCTGTGTAGGATTCATATTATAAACATTCTGCGGGTTATAAACACCACCGACGCTTTCTCTCATACAGACGAACTGTCCTGGCTGTGTGATGATATTTCTCACGTCTCCGCCTCTGCTGACACGGGCAAACTCACCATAACTGATGGTAGCCCGGTTCATAATGACAGTTGCAACTGCTCTCATTCCATCTTCACCTTCTCCTCCTGCCTCGCACTGTATCAGGCGGGCAAAGAGTTCTCTGGTGTCATAAGCCATGATTTTCACCTCAAGGTTAAAAGATTTCACTAACATAATATGCAGATTCGACAAAATGTGGTATACTTTTATTTGTATAGACATAAAAAGAAGAAGGGAGACTGAGATTATGTTATTTGGAGCTTTTGCTATTTTGATGATTATTCCGGTGATTTTGATCTTTACGATTGGAATCCCTATCGTCATAGCAGTATGCGTTTATAAAGATGCAGATAAAAGAGTAGACTGCAGTCCGTGGCTGTGGGCTTTGGTAGCGGCTTTAGTGCCGAGTTACCTGGGATTGGTAGTGTATCTTGTCATCAGACGGGACTATCCATTGAAGAACCCGGCAGCGCAGAATTATCACAGAAATCCGCCAGAAGATGGTACATATTATCAGGAAAATTATGATCAGCAGGTGCCGCCGCAGAAGACTGGTCTGCCTACATGGGCAAAGGCCTTGATTATCATCGGCGCTGTCATTATAGGAATCTGTATTATTTCTTTAATCGGTTCTGTATTGTATTCTGTCTTTGGCTATGATCAGGGAATTTCGTATTATCATAACTTTTAACTATAGAGGATTCGTCGCACTTAAAAAACAGGTAATCCGGTTTGTATCCGGTACACCTGTTTTTTTACATTAAATATCTAAGAAACGCTTTAATTCAGTAAGCACCTGTGTAACTTCTTTTTTCTTTATTCTATATAAAATATTGTTCTTTCTTCGTATGGAACAGAGCATATCTGCTTCTTTCAATATTCTCAAATGCTGCGAAATGGATGCAGGCGTAATATTCAGAAGGGAGGCTAATGCTTTGTTGGTCAATTCCCTGTCTAAAAGGAGTTTTACAATAGAGAGCCGGGTAGGGTCGCTAAATACACGGATGGATTTTGCCATGTTGTCAAAAGTGGTGGACATGTTTGGCATCAGCATATTTCGATAGATGCTGATACGATTGTCATAGATGTTGATCATCAAGTGCGGATAAGTAAAGGCGGACAGAATAATCTTTATTTCTTTGATTTCTTCAGACTGCACTTTGAAGTCAATTTGCTTCTTCATGATAAGGGTATCAGACTCGTAAATTAAATCATCGTGGAGAGAAGCGATAAAATTGATCGGGTCTGCAGCAGCAAACTGAGCCTTTTCTTTGATTGCGGCACCGCGATAAAAGGCACAGGTTTTTTGCCAGTGGCTTTGAAAATAGACGTTGTAATAAAGGGTGATGATATCGATCATTTCTTTTCTAACTTCGTCTACGTTCCGGATGAAGTATTCTGCGTTATCACGACTGACATATTGATATAAGTCACATAAGTCGTATTGATCCAAGTGTTCAGGATGCTGCAGCAGATCATAAATGTTATCGTCACTGCCTAATAGGGTTTCACCGAGAAAGATGTAGGCGAACTGTTCCCGCGGCAGATTGTCCAGCCTTTCTATGACAGAGAAGAAATCATCAAAATAACCTGTCCGTTCTGTGCAAGGCTTTGTAAAGTTATCAATTAAGTCCATAACTAGATCCCAGTTTGCATAGCGATTACCGAAATCGACAATTTGTTTGATTAACTTTTTCTCCACATGGCTGATGACGTGATCATACCAGTCGATACAATTGACGTGATGGCTGGGGTCTGTAATCACGTGGAGACTGCAGACTAACTCCATGGCGCAGCCATACTGAAATGAAACTTTGACCTTTCCAGGCAGGCTCTTTTTTATCACTGGCATGATACCTCCTCCTTTTCCTCTATTATCATCTATTCTTGTACAAAAAACAATACAGATGCGGCTAATTAAGTGATTAACTAATCCTTTCAATACTATTGCAATAGACAGACAATTCTGATTTAATGAAGGCGAATTCATTAACCGGTTAATAGAAAATGGAGGATGAATAGGATATGTTAGTAAATAAACAGAATATTGCAGGTGGTTATTTTGCGTATCTGTCACAAGAACAGATACATCTCATTCACATGGCATCGTTAGAAATTTTAGAGCGCACGGGCGTTGTAGTCTTGGATGATGAGGCTCTTGCACTCCTTGCGGAAGCAGGCGCTCACATAGAGGGAAATCGAGTGAGAATCCCTTCAAGGCTGGTTGAAGCTGCCATTAAAAGTGCGCCGTCAAAGATTACCCTTTGCAATGTGGACGGAGAGAGAAAACTGCACCTTTACAGAAATAACGTCTATTACGGACTGGGAACAGATCTGCCTAAGTTTATCGACCCTTATACGGGAGAAATCAGAGATACTGTACTGAAAGACGTAGAGGATGTAGCCAAGGCTGCCCAATATGCAGACAACATCGACTTTGTTGCGAATTTAGGTTTGGCAAGCGATGTCAGCCAGGATGTTGTGGACCTGTATCACTTCAAAGCGATGAGAAGTTACTGTGACAAGCCCAACTGGATTACGGCTACCGATTATGGAAATATGAAAGCGCTGATTGATATGGCAGCAATCAATGCAGGCGGTTACGATCAATTAAAACGCAATCCCACCATTGGCTTATATGGCGAACCGATTTCACCGCTGACTAACAGCAAAGAGGCGACGCAGAAACTGCTGCTCTGTGCTGAATATGGCATTCCTGTAACTTGGGCTTCAGGGATTATCGCAGGCGGAACAGGACCGGCGACTTTAGCGGGAACCATTGCCTTAGGCAATGCGGAAGGGCTCAGCGGGCTTGTCATTCACCAGCTTAAGAACCCTGGCGCACCATTCATCTTTGGCCTTGTGGGGTCCACTATGGATATGAAGGCGTCCATCAGCTGCTACGGTGGAGCGGAATTGCCGATCATTCATGCCGTTGTAGGACAACTGGCTAAGTTTTATAATTTGCCGTGTTACGGTACAGGCGGATGCTCTGATTCCAATGCTGTTGACGTACAGGCAGGAGTAGAAGCCACCTTTTCCAACATGTTGGCAGCTCTCAGCGGAACAAATCTGGTTCATGATAACGCTTATTTAGGTGCTGGTTTGATCGGCAGCCTGGAAATGATTCTGATGAACAGTGATATCGTCGGCTATATCAAACGAATGGAAAAAGGTATAGAAGTCAATGAAGAAACCTTATGTCTGGATCTGATTGATCAAGTGGGCCCAGGCGGACAGTATATGACTCAGACGCATACCTTCCAGCATTTTAGAGAAGAGACTTATTACCCGGAATTTATGAATCGAAAGCAGTATCAGGCTTGGCAGATCGCTGGCAGCGAGGATATCCGCGCGGTTTTAAATAAAAAAGTGCGGGAAATCATCGAAACAGAGACAGAGCTTTTAATTGATGAAGCAGTTATCAGAGAATACGATCAGATCATCAGGCGCAGAGAGACTGAAATTGCTGAAGGCAAACACCACAGAGAAGATTTTTAAGGAGATGAGAACATGTTATTTAAAATCGCAGATGCAGTCAAAAACTATGAAATTGATGCTATAGAGACTTATGTCAGTGCGGCTCTAGCTTCCGGCGTCAGCGCCAAAGAAATCCTCGATGAAGGGCTTGTGAAGGGCATGGACGATATTGGCAGGAGATTTTCCTCTGGGGAGGTCTTCGTGCCAGAGGTTTTGATGGCGGCAAATACTATGCAAACTGGAATGGACCTCATAAGAGAGGAGTTGGTATCTTCTGGTGATGACCAGTCAAAAGGCCGTGTAATTATCGGAACGGTGAAAGGCGATCTTCACGATATCGGCAAGAAATTGGTCGGTATGATGTTCGAAGGGGCAGGCTATGAGGTCATAGACTTGGGAGTGGACATTCCGGCGGAGACCTTTGTGGAAAAGGCAAAATCCCTGGACGTCGATTTTGTTGGCATGTCGGCGATGCTGACTACAACTATGACGGAGATGAAACAGGTGGTAGATATGTTGAAAGCACAAAATATCAGGGCAGTTCCGCTGGTTGGCGGTGCTCCTTTGACTGCTGAATTTGCGGCATCCATCGGCGCTAACTACTCTCATGATGCCGCCAGTGCAGTTGATCTAATCAAGAGTTTATAGAGAACTGAGACAGGTTTGCAATGGAAAGCAAACCTGTCGGCGCAAGAGAAAGGAGTGAAAAGAAATGCTTACATTGGTGGACAATATCATCGTCGTAGCAGCGGTAATCGGTATTCTGTTTGTAGCGGCATATTTTTCCAAGACAGTGCAGGACATGGAAAGCTACTTCGTCTGCAACAAGTCTCTGCCTTGGTCTCTGACAGTAGGGACTTTGGTATCCACCTGGTACGGAGGCGTAGGCACTTTGGGTTCAGTAGAATGGTTTGCAATTTATGGACTTTCCATGTTTCTGATGTGGTGCTTTACCGCCCATGCGGCCAGGATTCCTCTAGCCTTGTGGATAGGGCCGAAGATGCAGATCAGAACGGACATGACCGTGCCAGATGTACTGAAACGTTCCTACGGTAAATCAGTGGCCATCATCGGTGCAGTTCTGATGCTGATTTATACTTGCCAATTCGGCAATGTGACCTCTAGCGGATTTGTCGGCAAAGTGGCATGGGATGCCCCGTTTCTCGTAACAGGGGGTATCGTCATGATTTTGGTGGTTCTCATCGCGGTGGCAGCAGGATTGATGGGAGTAGCAGTGACAGATATGATCATGTTTTTCTTTCTGGGCGTGGCTGTAGCCATTACGGTTCCCATTCAATGGGGCGCTATGGGCGGCTGGGATGCGGTCACTGCAGCTATGGCGGACAAGCCGGGCATCCTCGATCCTGTAGGAGGATTGACGGTGACCAAAGCACTGTTCTTTATGATCATCGCTTTGACCGTTTATGCTGATCCGGCCTTTTATCAGAGATTTTCTGCATCGGATTCACCAAAAGCGGGGAGACGTGCTATGCTGACCTGCCTTCTGATCTGGGTGGTTATGGATGCAGTGTTGTGTGCAACCGGCATGATGGTCAATGTGGTTCACCCAGAGATGGACCCAGGGCAAGGGTATGTGGCCCTGGTGCTGGAGACCCTTCCTGTAGGCCTGCGCGCTTTGTTCGTCGTCGCTTTGATCGGTTCGGCCATCTCTGCACTGGATAGCTACCTATTATGTGGTGGTACACTTTTTGCTTACGATATATATGGAAAGCTGAGGAAGAACCCGACTCAAAGAGAACTGTTATTGCTGACAAGGGTTTCCATTGTTGTTCTCGGCATCATCGGCCTGGTCGTTGCATCAAAGTTTACAGTAGCCATGGATCTGTTCGGTTATGTATCAGCGATCTGGGCAGCTGGCGGCGTAATTCCTGTGGCCGGTGCGTTGATCTACAAAGGACAGAAAACGCCGGCCGGCGGACTGCTGAGCATGCTTGGCGGCAGTCTGGCCTACATTTATACCCTGATTTGGCCGCTGACTTTTGTAGACGACCCGCTGCCGCTCTGTTTCCTCGTGTCTCTGATTCTTTATATCGTCGGCAACCGCATTGGCAAGCCCGTTGAGGCGGCAGAAATCCAGGCGGCCTGAAAGGAGTTTCATCATGGATAATAAGAAAAAAGATAAGATAGAATGGCTGGGAATGGATGGTCTGTTGGTCTTCGGCTACTTTCTGCTAGTCGTTATCATCTTCTGTTCCTTTAAGTTTAGAATCGACTTTCTGACGGCATGGGTTTTCCCTCTGGTGCTCCTGGCCATCGTCTTGACGGTGACCATCAATTACGCCAAGACCTTGGGCAGTTTCATCAAAATGCAGAATCAGAAGATAAAGGAGCGTAAGCAAAAATGAGCAGAATTATAACCTCGCTGAGGCAGAAAATGCAGAAAGCGGAAGCCATGCAAATCGCTGAGAAAAAAGGCGACTGGCTTTGGAATATTGTATTCCATAAAAGTCCGCTCAGCGAACTTCGGCTCATGTATATTGAGTACGTACTTTTAGAAATTGAGACGGTGTCTTCTCCTACCTTGATGAACAAAATGCGAAAAAAGGCTTCGCAGCCTGTCAGGAAAAAGCTGAAAGTATTGGTCAACGGCAGTACTGGCGGTGTATCTTTAGTAACAGATCAAAACTTACAGATTGAGGAGATAGAATTAAATGATGAGGCGGAGATTCAAAACAAGGCTTTTGACGATGAAGAAGCGGAGAAGCGGGCAAAGGTGCTGGCCCACAAGATCACCCATCGATCAATGGGCGGCATGCATGAAGCAGAAATCGTTGGCCGTTTGTCAATCTACCGCCCCTTCTGGGTGGCTTTTTACGGCGATATGAAACAAGGGAATCGAGTGCGGTATATCACCATTGCTGCCGATGGAGGTCAGCATCAGAGAGCGCGATAAATTAACTATTTAAAGATAAAGTAAATAATACTTCTTTTTATGACGTATAGCATACATAATTAAAGTATGATATAATATGTTAAGTTTGCACTGCCGAAAGAGTCTGTTTTTCTGCTGGCGAACAGACGATTGCCAATTGCTTTTTTACGGTGAAGAGCCGAAGCTTTGGGCGAGTGCTTCTACTTGATTGACATCGTTTCTTTTAAGAAAGTAAATGGAACATACACCTTAATCTTGGGGCAGGAAAATGAGAGTGTAAAGCAGGCGGTCTTTACTTCTGAAAATTTGACTAAAGGTTGGAAGTTTTCAGAGATTGGTGAAGGAAAGATCCATACAGCAGGATAAGAACCAAGAGTTTCCATGTAAAAGGACTAAATCAGTCTGAATTTGTGGAAATTCTTGTTTTTTTGAACCTTTTAACGCGGCAGAGCGTATGTATTAAGGAAAGGGGGACAGGCCGATGGACAATTATATAGAAGTTTACGGACGACGGCTCTACGGCCTGTGCATGAATCTGTGCCGTGAACGAAATGAGGCGGATGATCTCTATCAGGAAACCTGGTTGAAAGCTTTGCAGCATTTTGACCAGTATGATCAGAGCCTGGACTTTGAGCCTTGGATAACGAGGATCTGCATTAATACCTACAAAGATGTCTGCCGAAGGAAAAAACGAAGTCCTTTTTTCGATTTCTTTCAATCCAGTGAAGAGAAAGATGCCATCATGGAGAGGACTCCTGGCCGGGAACGAAATTACGTCGAATTGAAGGATGCGGTGGACAGACTGGACGAGAAATTGCGTATGACTGTCATTCTGTTCTACTTCAACGGATTGGATCAGAAGCAGACGGCAGAGACATTGAACGTACCACTGGGCACGGTGAAATCCAGGCTGAGTACGGCACGAAAACTGTTAAAGGAGATGATGATGGATGCGGAAAAGTTTTGAGTTTGAAAAATGGCAGCCGCCTGCTTTGACAGAAGCGTCGCTGCGTAAAGAATGTAAAAAACGGCAGAAACGACGAGTGCTGTTGGCTTTGCTTGCAGTCTCTGTGCTGAATACAGTGCTTTTAGCCGTGCTGTTTGCCATGGCATGCCGTTATTCGATAGCCGCCGCGTTGGGTTTATTGATACTGCTTTGCTTCTCGATGATCTGTATGGGGGTAACTACTGTGATTCTGGTCACAAAAAGGGGGGATTTGATTTATGAGTTATATTAACACTTCATGGATTTTTATATTGTTTGCTGCGATAGCCGCCATTGTTCTAATTGTCGGATTGTATGTGTACAGAGATGCCAAAGCCAGGGGGATGAAGGCGGGAATTTGGACGATGATTGCTGTTCTGATGCCGTGTTTTATCGGACTGATCATGTACGTATTGATGCGGGATGATGAAAAAAATCTACGCTGCATCTCCTGTGGTTATCCCGTAAAGCCTGACTGGAAGGTGTGCCCGGTTTGTGAAACTCCTTTGCCCAAGAGCACACCGATGACTTCCGCCACCCTCGAGAAAGACAAGGGCATTTGGAAAGTCACAACTGCTGCAATCGTGATTCCCATATGTATTTGTGTTCTCATGGGTGCTGTCATGATGCCGCGGATTAATAATCATTATTTAGGAGGGATGACCAGCTATAATATGACCATAGATGATGTAAAGAACGAGGATTTGCAGCAGTGGTTCCGGGAATGCGATGCCAAGAACGACGATACTAGGTGCTATGTATTGTCGAGAAGCCGAGCCGGCGGAGAAGACAGTGATGAAAAAGAAAGCCATTATGTCATTTATATCAAAGGGAAGGACCGCCTGAAGTTTGTGGATGCTCAAACAAGCTTTGATCAATATACTTTGATGTTGGAAACAAAAGAAGGACAGAATGAGAACGGATATGTCATCATGGGAACGGCACATTACATCGGGACATTGAAGCTGCTCATTTCTATAGACGGCGCCACACTTGAGCCTGCCTATGGAGAGGCAGATTTTGATTTGCAGAGCGTCATCGATGATACTCTGGACGCTTGATTCCTATTTTTCTTTCTGTATCTTTTGATACAGATAAAAACGGCCTCTTGGACAGACGAATCTGTTGAAGAGGTCGTTTTATAAATAATTTCGTAGGTTATCTTTTCTTTGTTGCTCCCAGGTTTTCTTTGATGGCGCACAGTGTTCCATATCGTTTTGAAAAATCTACGCCCAGACTATCACCGACAAATTCCAGAACATCATCATAATACGTCGTGACGTAATAATTATCTTCAATATGTACGCAGCTGCACTTCTTCAGACTTCGAATCACCTGCTGCAGAGGATACTTTCTCTGCGTTTTTAATTCCAGAAGGCGAGTCAGAGTGAGAGCCACGAAGCAAGTGGAAAAGTGGGTATACATATGATCCGCTCTCGATACGAAATCAGGTCTGGCATGGAAGGTACTGTTGATTAATCTAAAAGAATTTTCTATTTCCCAAAGCCCAGTATAGACATCGACGATTTCTTCCTCGCTCATATCCAGCTCACTGGTAAGCAGCATATAATAGCCGTCGTACTTCTCTTCTTCCCGGAGACTTTTCTCGTCCAAATACAGCCCCTGCCTGTCCTGAATAATGGCTCCCGTTTTTTTATCATATTCGAGATTCTTGACGTAGGTTGCCGCGCCATAGGTGGTGGCTTTGTTGTATTTTTCGGGAGAGGCGATGATGTCTTTTGATTTCAGCAATACGTCTTCACGTTCCGCGATTGCCCATCTTGCATGGATGTCGTTGTAGAAGACAATTTGTTTTTCTTTTAACAAGACGGTTTTCTTTTTGCCATCAGGAGTCGTAATGCGAACCTCTCTGTTACAAATTCGTGATTTGATTCGGCAGTCTTTACCCAGAGGCCTGTATCCATCTTGATTGAGGACATATTTTTTGGTTTCTGTCTTTGCGTTTCGAATTGTTTGGGCTATGATGTAACCGTTGCCGCCGGAAAGCACGCTGTTGTAGAGAATGTCGGCGTTGTTGGATCTGTTGTCATCCACGATGATGACCTTGTCCACGCCGAAGTTATGGCGGGCTTTTTTGAGTGCCGGCTTCAATAGAGGCACATCATCCCTGATTCTAGGGAAAAGTTCATAGGACACAGGCAGCCTGTTTGTATCTACGAATAGACCCATCTGCACGATTGGATCCTCACGATACTCTTTGGATACACCTTTTTTCTGTAACAGGTCCTGTTCGCTGACCTCGAAGTAGTGGTTGGTCACATAATAATACATTTGACTTGTATCTTTGCCATAATTTTCACAAATACGGTCGTGAATCCAAGATTGCAATGGAAGTTTGTATTGATGAAAATAAGGAAAAGAGTGATATAAGTCGTCCAAGGAAAAATCCATTTTGTCAAAAAAACGATCTTTTTTTCCATAAATCTGTTTTTCTGATCCTGGATAAAGTATACGCCCATATACGAGAAGTTTCATAATGCTGTTGAGGCTGAAGTCGATATCTAAAGTCCTCTGACGCCCTCTAAAGAAGACATCCAGCTTCAATTCGTGGTAAAGTGCAGACAAAGCAGCATAACCATAATTCTTGATAAGGTCGACACCTTGATCTAATGATTTAGCAGGATTGATAGTGAGGTAAGTCGGCTTTGTTTTGGTACTGTATTCTTCGGTCATCTTTTTTGCTACTTCTTGAAAATGAGCAATTGGATCGTCATATTGCTTTTGCAGATCCTCCAAGTAGCCGACGTTCATAATTCTCTTTGTCTTAGATACCTTTGTAATGGGATCTCTATAGGACTGTACGATACAAAGATTGGTACCGTTCTTTCTCTTTTCTTTGATTAAAAACACGAGCTCCTCCTTTCCTGGACAAATTTGTCAATATCATTATATTATAAAAAACTGCAAAATGCCACAGAAATATTCATAAAAAAAATAGAAATATTACAAATGAATCCCTTGAATTTCAATGTATTCAGCGTTTGCTCAAAAAAACGAAGACAGAAAAATCTGTGAAAATGGTTTGTCTCACAATAAGAATAATGCTATCATGTGAATTGTAAAGAGGAGCTACATAAGAGTATTGGAAAAGAATATAATCATACATCCAATATGTAGTTATCAGTCATTATCGTTTTATAAATGAAAGGAGCATATTATTATGGATTTTAAACTAAGCAAGGAGCATCGCGCATTACAGGTTAAGGCAAAGGAATTTACAGAACAGGTACTTTTCCCTTACGAAATGGAATGTGAAGAAAACAACGGTATCACTCCAGAGACTCATAAATACATAACTCAGCAGGTTATGGACTGGGGATTCAACGCAACAAACCACTCCAAAGAGCACGGCGGACAGGGAATGACTTTATTTGAACAGGCACTGTGCAGTGAACAGTTCGGTATGTCAACAGGCGCTATCTGGGACGCTATTCCACAACCATCATTCCCAATGAAATTCGGTACGCAGGAACAGATCGAAGAATATCTGATTCCTTCCAACCAGTGCAAGCGTAGAGACGCATATGCAATCACAGAAGCTGATGCTGGTTCCGACCCAACACAGTGCCAGACTACTGCTGTTAAATGCGACGGCGGATACAAGATCAACGGAGAAAAATGGTACGTAACAGTTGGTAACGTTGCTGACTTCCTTCTTGTTCATGCACATATCGATGGGGATCCAGATAAGGCTACAGTATTCTTCGTAGAAAAGGATGCTCCTGGCGTAAGCGTAAAGAGAACACCAGAATTTACTCACCACTTCGCATTCAAACATCCTGAATTCACATTCACAGATGTAATCGTTGATGAATCAAAGATCCTGAAGGGAATCGGAGAAGGCTTCAACATGACAAAAGACTGGTTCGTAGAAGCTAGACTTGGAATCGCTGCTCGTTGCGTAGGCGGAGCTGAAAGAGTTCTGAACGTAGCAAACGATTGGGCTGCAGAGCGTGTAATGGGCGGAAGACCAATCAGAGAATATCAGGTAATCGAGCACATGATCGCAGACATGACTATGGAAATCATGGCAGCTAAGAGCTTACTGTACAGAGTTTGCTGGGAAATCTCAGACCCTGACATGGATCGTAAGCTGAAGCATGCAAGAGCATCCGCAATCAAACTGTGGTGTTCAGAAATGGTTAACCACGTAACTGACAAGGGCGTTCAGATCCTGGGCGGACGTGGATACATGAGAGAGAACCCAGTTGAAAGACTGTGGAGAGACCAGAGAGTTGACAGAATTTGGGAAGGAACTTCCGAAATTCAGAGAAACGTCATCGGCGGACAGATCAAAAAACGTGGCGTAGAACTTTACACTGGATGGGATTACGAAAAATAAATAACGAGTGCACGACGGAGCGAAAGCTCAGACGTAAACGCCAACCAGCGAAAGCTTGGGCGTTCTGGCATGAGACCTGCATCAGCGCTGGCTTCACAATCGCTGTGCCAGGGTTTCATATGCACTGATGTCGTCCACAAGGGACGACGCTTCGTAAGGTACGTTCTTTGAAACACACGGAAATACGTCCTATAGACGATATTTCCGTGTGTTATAAAAACTGTATCGCAATCGTGAGGTTCGAGTTCTCACAGTAAAAGGAGGTTTACATGTTACCTTTAGAAGGAATAAGAATTCTTGATTTAACAACACTTTCCGGCTACTGCGGGATGGAATTGGCTGATTATGGAGCAGAGGTTATTAAAGTAGAAACACCAAGTGGAGGGGATCCTCTTCGTGAGTTGGCACCATTAAAAAATGGCGCTAGTCCCCACCATGTTTTTCGCGATCGCGGCAAAAAAAGTGTGACTCTCAATCTAATGCATCCGGAAGGAAAAGAACTCTTTAAGAAATTAGTAGCGACAGCCGATGCTGTTCTGGAAAACTTTACCCCAGGCACTATGGAAAAACTTGGCTTGGGTTATGAGGACTTATCAGCAATCAAACCATCCCTCGTTTATGGACGCGTTTCAGCATATGGTTCTACGGGACCTGAAACGGATATTCCGCAGTCTGACTTAATTGCGCAGGCAAAGAGTGGTGTTATGCATTTTACCGGGTTCCCGGAAAACCCGCCGACTAGAATCGGATTTTCAATCTCAGAACACTACGCTGCCAGCTTCCTTGCGTCTGCTGTATGCGTAGCTATTTATTATGCAAGAAGTACAGGAGAAGGACAGATGGTGGAAACTTCTCTCTGCGGCTCCGCAATTGCTGTATCTGAAGATAAAGTAATTACATGGGGTGCAGATGGTGAAGACCCTATGCGTACAGGAAATGCACACCCTCTGATTAATCCATACGACATTTTGAAATGTAAGAACGGATATGTTGCGATGGGTATTTCGTCCGATGCACAGTGGACGAAATTCTGCAAAGCATTCAATACTCCAGAGTGGGACGAAGATGAAAAGTACTGCTCTAACTTAGTAAGAGGATACCATTATTTCGGAGATCTGAGAAACAAGATCGAAGATTTGTTTTCTAATTATACAATGCAGGAAATTGCAGCAATCTGCGATGAAAACCTGATTCCAGGCACGATGTGCAGTACGACAAGAGAAGCATTGGAAGAACCGCAACTGCAGGTTAGGAATATGATCGTTTCACTGGAAGATGAAAAGATCGGTAAGCTGGAGATGCCTGGCAAACCAGTCAAGTTTGTCGGCGAAGAGGAAGAACCTCTGCAAGCAGCACCAGGCCTTGGAGAACATAATGCTGAAATTTATGGTGCCTTAGCGATTGATTCTGTAGAACTCACGCACCTGCAACAAGAAGGTGTCATCTAGGAAGGAGTATAAGGCATGAAAAAAAGACCTCTCGAAGGAATTAAAATTCTTGATTTTTCTCAAGTTTTGTCTGCACCGTTCTGTGGCATGTTGCTTGCGGATATGGGTGCAGAAATTATAAAAGTAGAACGACCAGGGAATGGTGATATTTCCCGCGAATACGGACCATACAAAAACGATATCAGCCTGTATTTTTGCCAGTATAACAGGGGCAAAAAGGGCGTGGCTGTCGACATGCGTTCAGAAGAAGGCAAAGGCGTAGTGATGGATCTGGTATCAAAAGTGGATATCGTCATTGAAAACTTTAAGTCCGGGACATTGGAAAAACTCGGGATAGGCTATGAGGAGATGCTCAAGGTTAATCCTGGATTGATATATGGATCCATTGCCGGCTTTGGTACCTATGGTCCTTTATCTCATCTGCCGTGTATGGATATCATTGCAGCTGCACGAAGTGGTCTTGTGAGCACCACAGGACAGGGAGCAGATGCACCAATTAAACCAGGTTTTTCATTATGTGATACATGGGCTGGATTGCAGTTGTTCCGCGGCTTGACCATGGCACTGCTTCACAAACAGAAGACAGGCAAAGGCCTGCGTGTAGATATCGCAATGTTAGACTGCGCATTCTATATGTGTGAAGCACCGGTATTGGAACATTCTCTGACAGGAGAATTTACGCCGAGGACAGGCAATCATCATCCGTGGTATGCTCCATGTGGAGAGTTTGCTACGAAAGATGGCAATGCAGTCATCGCCGTGACTTGCGAGGAAGAGTGGACGCAGCTTTGCGAAACGTTAGGTCTGTCCGCTTTAGCGCAGGATCCACGGTTTAACAATAACGAATCCCGTGTCCAGAACAGAGAGGCACTGATAGCCGAATTGGAAAAGGTGACCTTGACACTGGGACGGTACGAACTTGAAAAGAACTTGTGTGGAGTTGGCGTTCCAGCTTCTGCAGTTCAAACACTAGCTGAGTTTGCAGGTAATCCGCAGACGAAGGAGTTAAAAGTTATCACCGAAATCAATCAGCCGGGAGTAGGCGATTATACCGTCGTCAACACACCGATCCGCTTCAGCAAAACACCAGTAGATCCTAATGGTGTAGCAGCAAGCTTCCCTGGCGCAAATAGTAAGGATATCCTCAGTGAATTGGGATATAGCCAGGAAAAGATCGACCAATTGATTGATAGCGGCGCAATTTATCAATCTGTTTAATGCTTAAAATAGTGGCGAAATATATATAATCTGCCTGATGTTTGAAAATTTCACTGATGCAGTGAGATTTCAAACATTAGACGGATTCATAAGAAGACCTAATCTTAGAAAGGACTTAACCCGTGAAACTAATTTCTGCAGATACAACGAAATGCGTGAAATGCCACGCATGTACAGAGGTATGCCCTATGAAAGTAATAGGAATATCCGCCAGCGGATTTCCGGAGCCTGAAAGTTTTGCATACCGTCTTTGTATCAACTGCGGCTACTGTGTAGACATCTGCGTTTTTGACGCTTTACATCATAGGGTCAGAAAACAGCGTTCTTCAGATTCCAGAGCAGCAATCAGAAGATACGAAGAAATGAAGAAAAAAAGAAAAAAAGAGCAAAAGAATCAATAGCCATTCTTTGTATCATTGGTAATTAGATTTCTCTACTCGCCCCATCTTAGAAATGCGAAGTGCTGGATGGACTGCACCAGGCAGCTCTGGCACAGATATTAGTTATGACTCTTTTGTGAAATACAAGGAGGTAATATGGAAAATTTAAACAAGAAAGACCGCGGCAATATAGAAATCGGACTTATCGTTGTCAGCGTAGCAGTACTCGCTGTATTTATCATTTTTATGGTCTTAAACCCAGAGACGACAATCAGTGGAATCGGCGGATTCTTTAACAAGATGATTTCCGGATTGGGACCTGTCTTTGAAGTCGTTGCCTTTGTAACATTTTTAATCGGACTTTATCTCGGTCTTGGAAAATATGGAAAGATCAGACTGGGCGATTGCAAACCGGAGTATTCCACATTCAGTTACTTAGCAATGATGCTGTTGGCATCCCTTGCATCAGCAGCGCTGTACTGGTCCTTTACCGAATGGGCGTTCTACTATGAGGCGCCGGGACTAGGCATGGAACCTCACAGCACAGAGGCTCTTGAATCATCACTTGGCTATCAGTTCTTCCACTGGGGAATGGTAAACCAGGCTATGTACACCGTCATGGGTGTAGCTATCGCATACGGCGTATATGTTAGAAAAATAAAATCATTCCAGACCAGTGCAATCTGCTGTTCTATGCTGGGAGAAAAGGTCAAAGGAAAATCAGTAATCGGCAAAGTCATCGACTTCCTGGTAATCTTCGGCGTTTTAGGTGCACTGAGTTCATCTCTGGGGCTGGCAGTTCCTCTGGCAGCTGGCGGACTGAAGACGTTATTCGGAATTGAAGCGACTCCGGTAGTGCAGATCGGCATCATCGTAGTCATTGCCCTGGTATATACCTTTACTTCCTATCTTGGAACTGAAAAAGGTATGAAGGTCATCAGTAATGCTGCTGCTGGACTGTGTATTATATTCTTACTATATGTTCTGTGCGCAGGACCGACGACTTTCATTTTGAGAAATATCGTAAACTCTTTAGGACATATGATTTCCAAGCTGCCAAGAATGAGCTTGTTCACAGATCCTATTGAAAATACAGGCTTTGCAGAGAGTTGGACCATTTACTTCAATGCGTTCTACCTCAACTATGTAGCGATGATGGGTATCTTTATCGCTAAAGTATCCAAGGGCAGAACCATTAGAGAAGTTGCTGTAGCAACGATTTTCGGTATGACAGCCGGCGGCTGGTTCATCTTTGGAATTAACGGAAGCTTCTCCATCAAGACATTCTTGGATGGAAGCGCTGATGTAGTCGGCCTGGTTAACAGCGGCGTAGGCGATGCTGCAATCTACAAAATCTTAGAAGTCCTGCCGGGCGGAGCGAGCTTACTGCCGTTCCTGATCCTGTTGCTGATCGTAGGATTCGTGGCACCATCCATGGACTCTGCATCTCTGGCATTGGCAGAAACTGTTACAAAGCGTGGAACGCCGAAGATGGCTCTCCGAATCTTCTTCTGCGTACTGCTTGCCATCATTCCAATGGCCATTATCTTATCTGGCGCTGGATTTGACCCGATCAAACAGGTGGCAATCATCATATCAGCACCGTTTATGGTCATTCTGGTCGGTGTAGAGATCGGGCTGTTCAAGTGGCTCAAACACGACAGCCGTTCAGGATTGCATGCACAGAATATCGCGCTGCAGGAAAAAGAAGACCATGAAGCATTTTTGAAAGAAGAAGCTGAATTACAAGGTGAAGAGGAAGAAACTTCCGAACCCGCTTAATTGATTTTAAATATGACACTCCATAGTGCCGGAAAGGGGATCGAAAGCAAGTGGTTTCTCTGTCCGGCACTTTGTGACGCATCGGGGCAGCCTTCTCGATGTTATATATTATAAAAAGGAAGGTAAGTGAAATGAGAAGTGATTGTATTTTCTTTTGCCCTATCCGCGTCCGCTATAATGAAGTGGATCAACAGGGCATCGTATATAATGGACATTATGTGATTTATACCGATGTTGCATTTGAAGAGTATTTCCGTTCAAAGGGGTATCCGTATAAAACACTTGTCGAGGAACACGATTCTGAGGTTTGTCATAAAAAATCCACCTATGAATTTTATTCCAGTGCCTATGAGGGCGATTTGCTGGAGGTGGGCATGCGTGTCTTGAAAATAGGAAATAAGAGCATGACGATTGGTTTTGAAATATATCGCGAAGGTGAAGATGAACTGATCATCACCTGTGAAACCGTATATGTTGGATACGATATGAAAAACAGAGCCAGCAAACCGATTTCAGATTTGATGCGTCAGCTCTTAGGCGCATAAAAAGAAAAAATTACATAAGCATTACCCATAAAATAGACCGTGCACTGACGATCGTTAACGACGTTGGTGTACGGTCCTTTCCTTATGATCACTTATTTAGAAGTTCGGAACAGCAGCTTTTTCAAGGCATCCCATTTGAATGGAATGAGAGGATACAGATAGGAATGCCCGCTGACGGTCTTTGTTGCGGCGATGATGATAAAGCCGATGAGCAGGCCGCCGCCTAGTCCCCAGAAGCCGAAGAGCATGCTGCCCACCAACATGATGACTCTGACGAACTTGATGCCGTAAGAGAGTTCAATGCTCGGCTGCGTGAAGGAAGCGAGAGCGACTACTGCCATGACCAGTATGGTCTGGGGAATAAACCAACCGGAATCTATGGAAAATTGGCCCAGAATCAAAGCGCCTATGACGGACAGCGAGGTTCCCAAGGATTCCGGCGTGTTGAGAGATGCCAGTTTCAGGCCGTCGATAGCGAATTCCAGCAAAATGAACTGCCAGAAGATGGGCAGGGCATAAGGATCTTCTGGGATGATGAAATCCATATCCAGCGGTGCATCGATGTGGCCTTCTACGACCAAAAGATAAATCGGTGAAATGAAGAGAATGACCAGCATGTTGATGATACGGATCAAACGCAGATAATTTCCCGTGATGAGAGGAAAATAGTAGTCATCCACATCTTGGGTGAAGTCGAAAATTCCCACTGGCAATAATACTACAGTCGGCGAATTGTCGATGACAATCGCGATTTTTCCCTCTGTCAGATGGGCGCCGATAATATCGGGCCTCTGGGTGTATCGAACTTTTGGGAAAGGATTGAACTTGCTCTTCCGCTTTCCGCCCTCTAACTCTTTCATCAGATTTTCCACCAGAGTCTGGTCACCGACGGAAACGCTGTCCAACTTGATTTTTGATAGAGCGGTATCTACCTTGGAGACAAGATCTGCATCGGCAACGCCTTTCATATAGCAGAGCGCTACATCAGTCTTGGACTTTTCGCCGATGTTGAAGCTTTTGAAGATCAGCCGGTTATCACGGATTCGTCTGCGAATCAGGCCCAGGTTCTCCATAAAGCTTTCTGTGAAGCCATCTTTTGCGCCGCGCAGCGTCTTTTCTTTCTCCGGTTCCTGCACGCTGCGGCTGGGATAGTTTCTCGTATCCGCGACGATGAGCTTGTCAAAGCCGTCCATCATGATGACGGAAAGACCTGCGTAGAGCTGCTTTACGACGTTTGCGATATCAGTCTCCGCCGTACTTGCGAGAAATGGAAAGACCTTTTCGAGGAAATCATCACTGGTCTTCACGTCCTGCATGTCTGAAGTGGTTACACCCATGAGGAAATTGAGGAGAAGCTGACACTTCTGTCCATCGGTCAACCCGTCCACAAAGTACATCCTGCCTGGATTTCCAGCGATTTTGATGTGTCTTTCCACTAGGTCAAAACTTTCGCCTACAGGCAGCTGGCCTGTAAAATGTTCCAAATAATATTCATATCTATTTAAACTCATAAAAACCTCCTTTACACTTATGATATATTTTGTCAAAAACCTTGAAATTCATACCGTCCAAAGTATATAATGTAAGAACTCAGCGAATTACCAAAATGGAGGTTTTAATAAATGGATTATAACAAATTAGCAGAATTACTTTTCCCGCAGATTGAGAAAGTGCCGGAAGATTACGAGGCAATGTATCCTATGCGCGATCTTCCAGAAGGTGCCAAAGTAACCAGACTTGGTCCCAGCCCGACGGGGTTCATTCATCTGGGGAATCTGTACGGCGCTTTTGTCGACGAAAGACTGGCGCACCAGAGCGATGGTATTTTTTATCTCCGAATTGAAGACACCGACGATAAGCGATATGTAGATGGTGCCGTAGAGATTATCATCAATTCTTTACGATTTTTTGGCATCAATTTTGACGAGGGCGCAGGCCTGGAAGGCGATGTGGGTTCTTACGGCGACTATACCCAGAGCAAAAGAGGTGAAATCTATCAGTGCTTTGCGAAAAAGCTGGTAGCGGAGGGCAAAGCCTATCCTTGTTTTCTGACAGAAGAAGAGATTGCAGAAATCAGGGCAGGACAGGAAGCGGCGAAAGTCAATCCGGGCATTTACGGAGACTATGCAAAAAGCAGGGATTTATCCTACGAAGAAATAGAAGAAAACCTGAAAGCAGGCAAAGCTTATGTCCTGAGACTGAGATCGGATGGAAATCCTGATCAGAGTGAGGAAACTGTAAGAAGAATCAAGGTAGAGGATGCCATCAGAGGCATTTTGGACATGCCGGAGAATTTCCAGGATGTAGTCATTCTCAAGGCGACTGGCATTCCGACCTATCACTTCGCCCATGTAGTTGACGATCACCTGATGAGGACAACCCATGTGATCAGAGGGGCAGAGTGGCTGCCGTCTCTGCCGATCCATGTGGAACTGTTCGAGAAATTAGGCTGGCAGCCGCCAATCTACTGTCATACAGCGCAGCTGATGAAGCTGGACGAAGAAGGCAATAAGAGAAAGCTATCCAAGCGGAAAGACCCTGAACTTTCACTGGATTACTATAGGAATCAGGGTTATCATCCTGCTGCTGTGAGAGAATATCTGCTGACCATTCTCAATTCTAACTTTGAAGAGTGGAGAATGGAAAATCCAGACGCACCGATCGACGACTTTGCATTTACCACGGAGAAGATGAGCAATTCCGGTGCGCTGTTCGATCTCAACAAACTCAACGATATCAGTAAAGACGTACTGCTGCGCATTCCGGCAGCAGAGTTGTATGAGTTTTTGAAAACTTGGGCTGAAGAATTCAAGCCTGAGATCATGCACATTTTTGACGATCGAGCCTATTTAGAAAAAATCCTCGACCTGGGAAGAAACGACAAGAAACCGAGAAAAGATTTCATTTATGCCCAGCAGATCATCGAATTCATCAGCTACTTCTTTGACGATTTGTTCAAGGTGGAGGATGAGATGCCTGCAGAGGTTTCAGATGAGGATGTGTCTGCAATTTTGAATGCCTATTTAGCAGGTTATGACCACAGCGACGACCAGAGCCAATGGTTTGATAAGATTCGGGCAATCGCCACAGAATTGGGCTATGCTGCAAAACCGAAGGACTTCAAAAAGCATCCGGAGGAGTACAAAGGCCACGTGGGTCATGTCAGCACCGTGATCAGAATTGCCTTGATGGGACGTGCACAGTCCCCCGATGTCTGGGAAATCCAGCAGATTCTCGGCGAAGAGAAAACGAGGGCTAGAATTGCAAGCTATCAATAGTCGGCAGCCTGTGAAAGAAGTATATTTCAAAGTGCGAACTTTGCAAAGCGTCGCCCCCCTTGCGGGCGGCAGGAGTGCATAACGGCGCGATGCGCCGTCATGCACTCCTTTTTTGACGACAGACTTGCTCCGCGACATTAGAACGAAAAGTTTCTAAAATTCTGACAAAAATAGTTACATTTCGATGACAGTATTATATAATGTTCGTATAAATATTCAAAGTTATGAAGAAATCGAGAGAACATATATGAAAAAAGTTATATTGCGCATTATTGCGCTGGTCATTTTGATGATTGCGCTGGCAATTGGCATTTTGCTCAGTCAGGGGTACGCACTGCCAGGGCAGTCAGAGCAGCTACACTACGAAAAAGACTGGTATCTGCAGATTGACGAGGGGCAGAAGGAGAAAGTCACCCTCCCTTTTAGTTACACCTATGGCGGAGAGGTGTATCGCCTATCGACGAGACTTTCCTATTCCCCAGATTCCACTGCGGCTCCCTATGCATTCATTGACAATCATCACGCCTATTTCAAGGTTTACGTGGATGGCAGAGAAATCTACCATTATACTGCAGAAGACACGCCGTCAGTATCTAAATCTCCTGGCAACGCATACTCCATGATTCCGCTGCCGAGAGATTGCAGTGGCAAAGAACTTGTCGTAGAGTTTTATCCAACCCTGAAAGTCAATGTGGAGTATTGGATGGAGGACATCATTTTCGCAGACTATGCCAGCTTCATGCGTTTGCAGTTCTTCGACTGGCTTCCGCAGAATATCATCATGATTCTGTACTTTTTTATCGGCGCTTTGATGATTACGTCCAGCTTAGCCATTATAAAGGACAAAGAAAGCCGCAGACTCTGGTACATCGGTCTCTTTGCGATTCTCTTTGGCATTTACAGCGCTTCAGAGAACCGGTTTAACCTGTACATGATAGCGAACCCTTATCTGATGTATCTTGCCAACTTCATTGTATTCGCAGCATTTCCTTTGCCGCTGCTGATGTTCTTCCGAGAATCCGTGAGCAAAACGTATAAGAAGTTTTACAGCGTGATTGTGGGAGCCGGTGTACTTAATCTCGTCATACAGATGATTCTTCATTTCGGCGGAATTCTCGACCTCCGCGAGATGCTGCCTGCCACCCATATCTGCGACTTAGGGGGCATTATAGTCATATTCTACACGTTTATGAAAACCCCTGAAGACACGGCAAAGCGAAAGAGGCGCACGCTGCTCAGTATCGTCCCTATTGCAGCAGGCATGGGAATGGATCTGGTAACCCATTATACTCATGTGATTGAGGCTGCCAGCAATACCTTATATACACAGGTGGGAATTTTGCTTTTCCTGGCGATGGGTGCGGGCTCCATGATTAAAACGGTTCTAAACAGTTATAAAGAGAATCTGAAAAATCGTTATTATAAGACCATGGCATATCAGGACGGTCTGACGGGATTATATAACCGGGCTGCTTTTCAGGAAGAACAGATGAGAATCGATGGCTGCAGAGAAAAGTATCCAAATGTGATCTGCGTCTGCGTGGATATCAACAATCTGAAGCAGATCAACGATGACAACGGTCATCTGATTGGTGATCAGGTGATTTGCAGGGTTTCTACATATCTCAGCGATACTTTCAGCACCCATGGGAAAGTATTTCGCATCGGCGGCGATGAGTTTGTCGTTTTCGTATATGATCTGGATATTCCAAAGCTAGTGCAACTGCTTCATGCCATGGGGGAACGGGTCAAAACCGACAATCAAACGAAAACACCTCCTGCCATCTTTGCCGTTGGCTATGATCGCCTGCGTCCAGACGAAAAAATGGAAGTCTGTGTAAAACGAGCCGATGATAGAATGTATGAACTGAAGAAGAAACAAAAAAACAAATCTCGATAAAAATGCTGCAGATGATTCTGCAGCATTTTTGCATTATATTAGCGAATGTAGATTTTTTCCATCATATTTTTTATGTAAGTTTTGTGAAGAATCAAATTTTCTATTGACTTTTTCTGGCGGGACTGATAAGATACTTAAAGTTTTTTAATTAAAAATTTTTAAATAAATTATTTTAATTAAAAATTTAAAACTAAAATTTGAATGTATTGAAGGAGAAATAGAAAATGAATTTTGAAAAAGTAAAAGAAACAATGGTTAACACTTTGGGATGTGATGAAGAGAAGATCACTATGGAGGCAAACATCGCTGACGATCTCGGAATTGACTCCCTGGATGCAGTGGAATTGGTTATGGCATTGGAAGAAGAATTTGAAATCAAAATTCCTGATGAAGAGCTTGGCAAGATGAAGACTGTCAGTGACATCGTAGGCTGCATCGAGAAGTATCAGGCATAACCTATGGAACAGAAGGAAATATACGATCTGATCGACAGGTTTGAAGGTTCCTCCCTGACCGTCATGGAAATTGAACATAGAGATTTTAAACTCCACTTGGAGAAAGGCGGCGGAGAGACGCCGCCGGCAGTCCTGCCGATGATGCAGACGCAGCCGTCTGTTCATCAGGCAGCTCCAGTAGAAGAGAACTCTTATGAAAAAGTCAAGGCGCCTCTGGTGGGTGTCTATTACGGTGCTGGTGCGCCGGATGAGCCGCCTTACGTCAGCTTGGGAGACCGGGTTTCAAAGGGTCAGGTTCTTTGCCTAGTCGAAGCCATGAAAATGATGAACGAACTGAAGTCTCCGGTGGACGGAATTGTTCGCACTATCAACGGTGTTAACGGTCAGCTGGTAGAATACGATCAAATCTTATTTGAGGTTGAACCATGTTAAGAAAAGTACTTATCGCAAACAGAGGAGAAATCGCAGTCAGAATCATCAGAGAATGTCTGGACTCTTCCATCGAAGCAGTTTCCGTCTATTCCACGGCTGATCGCCAGGCGCTGCATACCATCATCGCCACCAAAGCAATCTGCATCGGAGGGCCAAGAGCCAGCGAGAGCTATCTGAACATCAGCAACATCGTAGAAGCGGCAAAAGCCTGCGGCTGCGATGCGGTTCACCCAGGTTTCGGTTTTCTCTCTGAAAACAGCGATTTTGCCAGGGCTTGTGAAGAGGCGGGGATTAAATTTATCGGACCCGCATCTTGGACCATCGACAAGATGGGCAACAAAGCGGCAGCCCGTAAACTGATGGTGGAGGCAGGTGTACCAGTGGTTCCCGGATCAGAAGGTTCTGTGAAAGATGCAGACGAAGCGGTGAAAATTGCAGAAGAAATCGGCTATCCCGTTTTGATGAAAGCATCGGCAGGCGGCGGCGGCAGAGGCATGCGAAAAGCATATAATCCGGAAGAAGTGCGAGAGGGTTTTGCTGCAGCCTCGGCAGAAGCCGAAAGCTGCTTTGGAAACGGCGAAATGTATGTGGAGAAACTCATTGAAAATCCGAGACACATCGAATTTCAGATTCTGGCAGACGGATTTGGAAACGTAGTTCACCTGGGAGAGCGGGACTGTTCCATACAGAGAAGAAATCAAAAACTGGTGGAAGAAGCGCCGGCCTGGGGACTCTCCAGCGACCTCAGAGAGAAAATGGGCCAGGCGGCTGTCAAGGCGGCAAAGGCTGCTGACTACGAAAACGCCGGAACCATCGAGTTTGTCGTAGATAAGGATGAAAATTTTTATTTTATCGAGATGAACACCAGAATCCAGGTGGAACATCCGGTGACAGAGATGGTCACAGGCATCAACATCGTCAAGGAACAGCTTCGCATCGCTTCGGGTATTCCCCTTGGATTCAGCCAGGAAGAGATACAGTTTTCTGGCCACGCCATCGAATGCCGCATTACGGCAGAGAGGGTCTTTGACAATTTTGCTCCGTGTCCCGGACAGGTGGAATTCATACATTTTCCAGCCGGAGCAGGGATCAGAGTGGACAGCGCCCTCTATAACGGGTGTGAAATCAGCCCCTTTTACGATTCCATGGTGGCCAAGGTCATCGCGAAAGGAAATACCAGACTGGAAGCAGTCAGACGGATGCGAAGAGCCTTGGAGGAAACCGTCATCACCGGTGTCGAGACGACTTTGCCAGTGCAGCACCTTTTGATGTTCAATCAGGAGTTTCTCAGAGGCGGATATGACACTGGTTTTATTGAAAACCATCTGAAAGATATCTTAGACATCTACGAGGCAGCAGGAGGAAAGCATGAATCCGTTTAAACAAAAGAGAGAATTTCTCTCTGCACTAAAAGAACTGAATACGACAGAACAGCTTATCATCTGTCCGGAGTGCGGTCAAAAGCTCACCAAGGATCAACTTTCAAAGAATCTGTATGTATGCACCTGCGGCCATCACTACAACGTATCAGCAAAATATAGATTGAAGACTGTGCTGGACCCCAAATCTTTCAGAGAAATCTGCGGCGGCCTCAAGGGAGATAACCCTCTGGGTTTCCCAGAATATGAAGAAAAGCTGACACAGCAGAGAAAAAAGACGGGTCTGAAAGAGGCAGTCATCACAGGGACGGGAAAGATCGAAGGGATGAAAACGGTAATCTGTGTCATGGACAACAGATTTATGATGGGCAGCATGGGAATGGCCGTAGGGGAAAAGATTACCAGAGCCTGCGAGTACGCCACGAAAAATAAACTTCCGCTGATTATCTTCTGTGCTTCTGGGGGAGCCAGAATGCAGGAGGGAATCCTCTCCCTCTTCCAGATGGCTAAAACTTCAGCAGCTGTAGCAAGACACGGAGAGGAAGGGCTCCTGTACATATCCGTACTGACCCATCCCACCACAGGCGGTGTGACGGCCAGCTTCGCCAGCCTGGGAGACATCATTCTGGCAGAACCAAAAGCTTTGATCGGCTTTGCAGGTCCTCGGGTTATCGAGCAGACTATCGGCCAGTCCCTTCCGGAAGGATTTCAGCGCTCTGAATATCTGATGGATCACGGTTTTGTCGATGCAATCGTTCCTCGGTCTGCGATGCGTGAGAAATTGGGATTACTACTAAAGCTACACGACAGGAGGGGCAGAAAATGAAAATCAGCCAAAAGACGGCAGCAGAACGAGTCGCTTTAGCCAGGCACCCGCAGCGTCCTACAACCAGAGATTATATAGACGCAATTTTTGATGATTTTTTTCCTCTGGCTGGAGACAGAAAAAACGGTGAGGATGCCAGCATTCTCGGCGGCATTGGCTTTTTTCACGGCCATCCCGTTACGATTATAGGCCATCAAAAGGGCAGAGACTTAGACGAAAATTTGAAGTACCGGTTTGGCATGCCCAATCCGGAAGGATATAGAAAAGCAGAGAGACTGATGCTGCAGGCAGAGAAATTTCATCGGCCGGTAATCACTTTCGTGGATACGCCAGGGGCCTATCCAGGCCTGGAAGCAGAAGCAGGCGGCCAGGGTGAGGCCATTGCAAAATCCATTGCAGTCATGGCACGGCTGAAAGTCCCGACGATTTCTGTGTTCATCGGCGAAGGCGGCAGTGGCGGCGCTCTGGCGATCGGGGTCAGCGACAAGACCATCATGCTGGAAAACAGTATCTTTTCCATCCTCTCACCAGAAGGTTTCGCCACGATTCTCTGGAAGGACTCTTCCAGATGGGAGGAAGCCTGTGATGTCATGAAATTGACGGCGGAAGATTTAGCAGAACTGGGAATCTGCGATGTCATCATCCCAGAGACGGAAGAAGGCGCCCACAGAGCCAAAGCATATGTCTTTGAAGCTGTGGAGCGGGAGATTTACGCAGGGCTGACACAGTTCCACCGAATCGGCGGGACGGCTCTGGCAAAGGACAGATACAAAAAACTTAGAAATACAGGAAACTTTAAGAGAAAGGCGGAGAAAGCGGAGCATGGCAGGAATTAAGATAATCGGTCTTGGCAGGGCTGAAGGCGACAGAGTTGTGACAAACGACGACCTGGCACAGATTGTGGACACCAGCGACCAATGGGTCAGAGCGAAGACAGGCATCAGGTCCCGCTTCTTTGCGGAAAACAAGACTAACGAGGATATGGCTTTTGAAGCGGCTGCCCAGGCCTTAAAACAGGCGGGGGTAGCGAAAGAAGAGATCGCCATGTGTATCGTATGCACGTTTACGCCGGACGACTATACGCCGGCAGTGGCGTGTAACGTGGCGGGAAGACTGGGTCTAGACGAGCAGATTATGGCCCTGGACATCAACGGTGCCTGCTCTGGGTTTATTTACGGATGCAATATCGCAAACGGTCTTTTAGCCAGCGGCAGCGGCAAATATGCCCTGGTCATCGGAAGTGAGAAGATTTCCCCTCTGATGGATATGAGCGACAGAGGGACCTGCGTTCTCTTTGGAGACGGTGCAGGGGCTGCGGTTCTCGAATACGATGAAGCCGCTCAATTCGTGTTCTACGGAGGGTGTGCGGCAAACAAAGAGATTCTCTACTGTTCACGTCAGGATACAGCCATCAAAATGGCTGGCCAGGAAGTCTATCGTTTTGCGGTCAGCAAGGTGCCTGCCTGCATCAAAGAAGTGCTGGCAAAGGCGGGGTGCACGGATGCGGATATCGACTATTTTGTCTGCCATCAAGCCAATGAGCGAATCATAGATAATGCGGCCAGAAGAATCTCCAAGGACAAAGAAAAATTTTTTAAGAACTTATACAGTTATGGCAATACATCGGCAGCCAGCATTCCTATCGCACTGTGCGAAATGGAAGAGCAGGGTCTTTTATCACCGGACTCAAAGATGGTATGCACCGGATTTGGAGCAGGACTGACCTATGGGTCCATGCTGATTACATTCTGCCCCGTGAATGAAATGAACGGCTAGGCAACGTACAACTGCGTTGTACTCCTACGCATGTTGCACATGCTTCGCTGTCCGTTTCGCCTAGCCAAGCGAAGCTTGGGGCGAAACGGCAGAATTGATGCTTAATGGTGCTTGCCCCAATTCACGAAGTGAATTGCTGGGAAGACCTTATGCAACAATTGCCCGGCTTCAGCCGGCTGCAATTGACTGTTGGAACTCCCCGCGACGAGGGAGCGGCTAGGAGTTCGTCGTATTACATTTAATAAAGGAAAATACAAGTATGAAAATTAATGAGCTTTTAAATATAGAATTTCCGATTTTCCAGGGTGGCATGGCAAACATCGCAACAGGTGAGTTTGCCGCAGCGGTGTCAAACGCCGGCGCTCTCGGGACTATCGGAGCCGGCGGCATGGATGCCGAAACACTGAGGCAGCACATCAAAGTGTGCAAATCTCTGACCGACAAACCTTTCAGCGTGAATATCATGCTGATGAACCCGGACGCCGACAAGATGGCGGAAATCGTGGTAGAAGAAAAGGTTGCGGCAGTTACCACGGGCGCTGGAAATCCGGGAAAATACATGGAAAGCTGGAAGGCTGCAGGCATCAAAGTGTTCCCGGTGGTTTCCTCTGTGGCCCTGGCAAAGAGATTATCCGGGCTGGGCGCTGACGGCATCGTGGCGGAAGGCTGCGAAAGCGGCGGCCACATCGGTGAATTGACGACCATGGCCCTGGTTCCCCAGGTTTGCGATGCAGTGGATGTACCAGTCATTGCAGCGGGCGGCATTGCCAGCGGCAGACAGATGGCGGCTGCCTTTGTTTTGGGCGCAAGCGGCGTCCAGATTGGAACCTGTCTTCTGGCCAGCGACGAATGCCCGATTCATCAAAATTATAAAGAAGCCGTGGTGAAAGCCAGGGACAACGATACCATTGTGACAGGCAGAATCGGCGGCGCGCCGGTGAGAATCCTGAAAAACCCTATGGCTCGCGAATACGTGAAACAGGAGAAGGCAGGCGCCAGCTTGATGGATCTGGAGAAGTACACCCTTGGCTCTCTTCGCAAAGCCGTCGTTGACGGTGACGTGAAGAATGGCTCTCTGATGGCGGGTCAGGTCAGTGGCATGGTAAAAGAAATTTTACCGGTGAGAACAATACTGGAAAACATGGTAAGAGAATATGAAAACATTAGATAAATTAACAGTGCCGGTCATTCAAGGCGGCATGGGCGTTGGAATTTCCTTGGGAGGACTGGCTGGCGCTGTAGCCAGAGAAGGCGGTATGGGGGTCATCTCCACAGCAAATATTGGGTTCAGAGAGCCTGACTTCTGGCAAAACGCGGAGGAAGCAGGCCGCAGAGCCTTGCGCAAAGAGATAGAGAAAGCGCGCGAGATCGCTGGCGGAAACGGACTCATCGCCATCAACGCCATGGTAGCGACCACCAACTTTGCAGATATGGTCAAATTAGCCTGCCAATGCGGCATCGATGCGATCATCTCAGGTGCGGGACTGCCTTTGGAGCTGCCTGAATTGACAGCTGGTTCAGATGTGCTGATTGCGCCGATCGTCTCCAGCGGCAGAGCGGCAAAGACTTTAAAAAGAATGTGGGGAAAACGCCACGACCACGAGCCTGATTTCTTCGTAGTAGAAGGAAGCCAGGCGGGAGGTCACCTGGGCTTTGCCCAAGAGGAAGTTGAAAATGGCAGCGCACTGCCTTTGATGGATATCGTGGCAGATGTGGTGCGGGAGGCTGACAAAATACCAGTCTTTGCGGCGGGCAGCATCTTTGACGGCGCAGATATACGCAAAGCCTTAGCAGCAGGGGCCAAGGGAGTGCAGATTGCTACTCGTTTCATCGCCTGCGAAGAGTGCGATGCGAGCCAGGGTTTCAAGGATGTGATTCTTGGCGCCTCAGATGAGGATGTGATGATACTCAAAAGTCCAGTAGGCATGCCGGGAAGAGGACTGCGAACACCTTTGATGGAGAAGGTGGCAGCAGGACAGCGGTTTGCACCGGAGACCTGTATCGGATGCATTCATACCTGTAATCCGGCAGAAACACCTTACTGTATCAACAGAGCTTTGATTGAAGGATATAATGGAAACTATGAAGAAGGACTTTTCTTCTGCGGCAGCAACGTGGGACGCATCAACAAAATGACCACGGTAAAGGCCCTGATGGAAGAACTTTCTTCAGAATGGAGTAAATAGATGAAACTTGGAATTTTATTTGCCGGCCAGGGAAGCCAGGCCGTGGGAATGGGAAAAGATTTGTATGAGAACTGTGAAGCATTCAGAGAAGTCTTTGACCTGCTGCCACAGGAGCAGCGTCAGATCGCTTTTGACGGACCGATGGAGAAGCTTTCAGATACGAGAAATACCCAGCCGATCATGGTCGCTTTTGCTGCCGGCATCATGGCAGAGCTGCAGCAGGCGGGCGTGCAGCCGGAAATGGCGGCTGGCCTCAGTCTGGGTGAATATTCGGCCCTTCATGCCAGCGGCGTCTTTGATGCAAAAATGGCCATTCAATTGGTAACCCGCCGTGCCCAGGAAATGCATCAGGCAGCCGCAGGAGTTGACTGTAAGATGAGCGCCATCATGGGTTTTGATCGAGAAGCGCTGGCAGAATGTTGTAATGCCGCATCTGATGTGGGCGTGGTGCAGATTGCCAACTATAACTGCCCTGGTCAGATCGTCATTGCAGGAGAAGCGGCGGCTGTAGAAAAGTGCACAGCCCTGGCTAAGGAGAGAGGCGCTCGCAGGTGTGTGCCACTTCCTGTCAGCGGACCTTTTCATACAGTGTTTATGGAACCCGCAGGAAAAGCCTTAGAATCGGTATTTAACGATACAGTCTTCGGTGAGATGAAATTTCCTGTCATCTTCAATGCTGTAGGGCGCGAAAAGACAGACGAGGAAACGGTAGCTGAACTATTGGTGCGCCAGGTTTCACACAGTGTCTACTTTGAAGATACCATCAAGACGATGGCGGCTGCCGGAATCGATACGGTCATTGAAGTTGGACCAGGCAAGGCGCTGTCAGGCTTTGTACGCAAGACATGTAAGGACATCAAATGCCTGAATATAGAAAATTTTGAGGGTCTGCAGACCGTAGTGGAAACGCTGAAAGGAGACATGTAAGCCATGAAAGGAAAGACAGCAATCGTTACAGGTGCCAGCCGCGGTATCGGCAGAGCAGTCGCTCTCGCACTAGCGGAAGAAGGCGCTAACGTAGTTATCAATTATGCCGGAAATGAAGGAGCAGCATCTGAAACCGCTGCACTCTGTCAAGAACACGGGGTGCAGACCCTGGTTGTTCGCGGCGATGTAGCCTCATCTGAGGACTGTACTCGCTTGGTTGAAGAGGCAGTAAAGACTTTCGGGACTGTGGATATTCTAGTCAACAATGCGGGCATCACCCGCGATAATGTCCTGATGAGAATGTCTGACGAGGAGTTTGATCAAGTGATCGCTACCAACCTTCGCGGTACTTATTTAATGATGAAAGCGGTGAGCCGCACCATGATGAAGAAACGCTATGGCCGTATTGTCAACATGGCCAGCGTAGTGGGACTCATGGGAAATGCAGGCCAGGTCAATTACGCGGCCAGCAAAGCGGGCGTCATCGGTATGACAAAATCCTTTGCTCGTGAAATCGCGGCTCGCGGAATCACGGTCAATGCAGTGGCACCAGGCTTTATCGCTACGGATATGACGGCAAATCTGCCAGAAGCGGCGGCTTCTGCCATCAGTGCATCTATTCCAAAAGGTACACTTGGAAGTCCTGAGGACGTAGCCAATGCGGTGAAGTTCTTAGCTTCAGATCAGTCGGGCTACATTACAGGTCAGGTCATCTGCGTAGATGGCGGCATGTGCATGATGTAAGCAGGGAAGATGACGGGGCTGATAACCTCGTCTTGCTGCAATTTCAATGCTCGCTCTCGTGATTTGGAGGAGCTGCCAAAACGGTGTCAGCTCCTCAGCCAAATCACAGACTCGCTTGCAGCATGAAATTGCAACGCGCGACGCGAAGTATCAGCCCCGTCACTTCCTGCTTACTGTGAGAAAGCTGACTGGATTTTGGTTCAGTCTTGCTGGAGATTTCAGCAGCTCATGCACGTTTTTTGGAGATATCGCTGAAACTACAGCGATATCTTTGCCGAAAAACCTGCGCATTTCGCTGCGAAATCTCACGGCGCATCAGAAAAGCTGGCAGAAAAACAGCTCTGCTTACTGCGGGGAAAGTTGACTGGGTTTTATAGGTCCGGTCAGCTTCAGTAGACTGAATTTTGCTAAAAAATCGTTTTTTTGGATTTTTAGAAAAATTGCTGTACGCAAGTGTTTTCAATAGATTTAGGGTTTAGAGGAGCAATCGGGATTGCTATAAGCGTTGAGATTTCAACAGCTTTGCGACTTTTTCCAAATCAGCGAAAAACAACGATTTTGGCAAAAAATCGACGAGCATTGAGACGAACCAGGCTCTGCGCAGAGCCATTTTAATGAGAATAAATAAGAAAAGGTAGATATTATGAAGAGAAGAGTTGTAATCACAGGGATGGGAGGACTTTCTCCTATCGGAAACACAGTTGCCGAGATGTGGGAAAATGCCAAAAATGGAGTCTGCGGCATCGACACGATCAAAAGTTTTGATACTGAAAACCACAAGGTGAAAGTTGCCGGAGAACTGAAGAACTACAATCCGGAAGACTATATGGATAAGATGGCAGCCAGAAGGACAGCCCGGTTTACCCAATTCGCTTTGGTTGCAGCAAGAGAAGCAATGAAACAAGGCGGTCTCGATATGGAGAAAGAAAATGCGGCAAGATGCGGTGTCAACATCTCCAGTGGGATTGGCGGACTTCCTACCATCGAAGAAGAACATTACAAAGGAATTAAGAGAGGCTTCGACAGGGTTTCACCACTCTTTGTGCCTATGGCCATTACCAATATGGCGGCAGGTATGGTCGCAATTGAGAGCGGCTTTAAAGGAAGCTGCACCTGCATTGTTACAGCCTGTGCTTCTGGCACCAATGCAATCGGAGAAGCTTTCAGACAGATCAGAGACGGTTATGCGGATATCTTTTTGACAGGTGGAGCAGAAAGCTGCATCAGTGAGCTGGGCATCGGCGGATTCACTTCTATGAAAGCCCTGTCGGAAGAACCAGACCCGAAGAGGGCATCCATTCCTTTCGACAAGGAACGAGGCGGCTTTGTTATGGGAGAAGGTGCGGGTGTACTTTTGCTTGAAGAATATGAACACGCTGCGGCAAGAGGTGCTGAAATCCTCGGCGAAGTAGTGGGATATGGTGTCAGTTGTGATGCAAACCACATGACAGCGCCATTGGAGGACGGCAGCGGTGCGGCGGCATGCATGGTTCAGGCTATGGAAGACGCCGGAGTAACTGCAGAACAAATCGGTTATGTCAACGCTCACGGCACTGCAACGCCGATGAACGACAGGTGCGAGACTCTGGCTGTAAAATCGGCCTTTGGCGATGCAGCATCAAAGCTGTTGATGTCATCTACGAAGTCCATGACTGGACACCTTTTGGGCGCATCTGGAGCGGTGGAAGCACTGTTCACTGTATCAGCCCTTGCAGATCAGTTTGCACCGCCGACAGTAGGCTACAAAGTAGCCGACGAAGCGTGCGATCTCAACGTAGTGCCTAATCAGGGCAAGCAGATGGAAACAGAATATGCCATGTCTAATTCACTTGGATTTGGCGGTCACAACGCATCAATTATCTTCAGGAGGGTATAATAATGGAACTAAATTCTAATCAGATTCAGGAGATTATTCCCCATAGATATCCTTTTTTGCTGGTAGATAAAATCATCGACATGGAAGAGGGCAAATGGGCGAAAGGCATCAAATGTGTCACCGCCAATGAGATGCAGTTTCTGGGGCATTTTCCCGAGAAACACATCATGCCGGGGGTTTTGATCATGGAGGCGCTGGCGCAGACTGGGGCTGTTGCCATCCTCTCACAGCCGGAGAACAAAGGCAAAATCGCCGTCTTCGGCGGCATCAAAAACTGCCGATTTAAGCAGCAGGTGGTTCCTGGCGACGTTCTGGATCTTTACTGTGAGATGACAGAAATCCGTGGGCCAGTAGGCTTTGGTAAGGCAATTGCTAAGGTTGGCGATAAAGTTGCCGCCCAGGGCGAGATATCATTTGTGATCACAGGAGAATAAGGCAATTGCAAATTTTCTAAAATTTTGATAGAATAGGTTAAGAAATAAAGCGCAAGAAATGGAGAGAGATATGCTGGAAAAGAATTTTTCTGATATTTACACGAAATTCAAATTGAGTTTGTACTCCAAAGTGTTCAATCAGGATATTGAAGTGGAGGATGCGCTCTCGTCCATGGAGGTACTTTGTGTCGAGACCATTTATTCTCTGGGGAGGCCGACTATCAACGAGTTCGCCTCTTTTGCGAAGATTTCACCTCCCAACGCTGCGTACAAGATCAACAGCCTGGTCAAGAAGGGCTATGTCCGCAAAGTGCAGAGCCAGGAGGACAAGCGAGAGTATTATCTTGAAATTACGGATAAGTACCGCAAGACTTACGGTGTCACCTACGATTATATCGGTACTGTGATGCAGAGAATCCGGCAGAGGTTTTCACCTGAAGAGGTGAAGGAATTGGAAGAGATTCTCGGTGTCATCGACGATGAGTTGATGCCAGAGGTCAAGCTGGAAGAAGAATAATAATCATGATTATGTAAGGAACAGTTTCAGACGACTGTTCCTTTTTTTATTATGTAGGAAATATCAAAGAACGTACCTTGCGAAGAGTCGCCCCTTGTGGACGACATTTGAAAATAGGAATCTTTGATTCCGTCATTACGGTCAGAACGCTCGCCACTCCTGCCTTCAGACGTTTTGCAATCGCTGGACACCCCCGCCCCGGTGTGATTCACTTTTTTCATATATCATAATTTAGAGAATGTTTTGCTAATACAACTTGCAAAAATCTACCGGGGGGGGGTATAATCATATTGGATAGATTGTCCCCTCGGTGCCTGCCGGAAGTTATGCGAAATGGCATACCGGATGGCAGGTCACCTTTCTTAAGCAGAGCAGGGGATGATTGGCATATCATGCAGATAAATAAGACGATGTGGGTAAACCTGCCGAAAGGCCGGGGCACAAAACTATAGGGCCTGTTCTGAGAGGATGGCAGCCAGTTGCGGACAAAGAAGTGACGAGCAGACCCGTATGTCTGTTTTTTTATTATGTAGGAAATATCGATGAAGTCGATATTGACGGAATATCAAAGAACGTACCTTGCGAAGAGTCGCCCCCTGCGGGCGACATATAGAAATAGGAATCTTTGATTCCGTCATTTCCACGTTTTTTATTGCTGTCATATAGTCAGATGCAGCATATAAACAAATTGGAAAGGGTGATTGGAAGAGAATGGCGTTACTTTGGGTACAGTCACATATTTTATTAGTCTGTTTAACACTGGGAAGCATTGGTGGATGCGTTTGGCTTTCGATTTTTCGAGAAAGACTGAAACTTCATGGTGTGATGATTCCCGTTATGTCAGTTCTGCATTCAATGGCTGGAATGATCTGCGTCAGGCTGTTCGCCAGTATCGAATCCTGGGGAACGCCTTTGTCCAGCGGGCAGAGTTTATTTGGCAGTATATTTTTATTGCCGTTGTTTTACTTAGCAGGGGCAAAGATCTTTCGACGCAGGATTTCTGACGTATTTGATGTATTTACCATGTGTACCGTTACAACTTTGTTGTTTGCACGGATTGCATGTATCTTTTCAGGCTGTTGTTACGGCATGCTTTTTCCGGGAAGTGAATCTATCCGCTGGCCGACGAGGGAGATTGAACTGATTTTCTACATCATTTTGCTGATCGTTTTGTATCGCAAAAATCGCAGTGTTTCACATCAAGGAGAAATATGGCCGATTTATATGATTTCTTATGGCCTATTCCGATTTGTGGTGGAATGGATGCGGGAAGAAAAGGCTATCTTGGGATTCTTCCATTATGGGCATATATGGGCAGTATTAAGTATCGTGATAGGATTTTCCGTGTATTTTGAAGTAAAAAAAAAGAAGAAATAGTAATAGATAGAATATTAAAAGGAGAAAGAACATGATAGGTGGAATTTTGAAACGTATGCTGGCGCAGATGTTGGCACTGCTGCTGATATTCAGCCTGATGCCAGTGATTGGCCCGTCAGACGTGTTTGCGGCTGAACAAATCGAAGGCGCTGGCCTGACTGATACAGGAATTGGACTTTCTGTAGATGGTGGGACATGGTTTGCTGAGGGCACGGATATTGAAGGGTATGTAACAGGTAGTAAGAATGCGCTGGGTTGTGATAGTGAGGGAAAAACAACCCTTACGATTACTAACAATAAAGCAAATAAAGCGACTTTGGCATTCTCCTATACCATTGTGAATAAAGGAACCATCGTGATAGATGGAGAAACTGTTACTCAGACAGGAAACTTTCAAAAAGAACTGGATTCTAATGTGTCAATTACCATAGTGCTGACGACCCCAGAGAACTACGTGACTTCTATTTCTATACAGAACATGGAACTTTTGCAAGAAGTTTCTCCTTCTACAACTTTCGTAACGTCTGAAAATGGTACCTATACTGTAGACGGAACTGAGTTGAGTGAGGAAATAGAATATAACAGACATGCATCTGTGGGGTATGTGTTGGAAGCAACTCCCGATGTAGGATATAAATTTGCGGGCTGGTATCAGAATGGAAGTTTTCTTTCAGAAAAACAAGCGTATACATTGAAGACGGATACTGATGCGAGGATCAGTGCTAAATTCGTTGCTGATACAGCACCGACACTAAAGGTGGGCAAAGATAAGTATTATGATTGGCAGCAAGCCTTCAATGCAGCGTATTTGTCGGCTACCGATAAAATTGTTACAGTATTGCAAGACAGTGTAATGGAGGGGAACTATACCATTCCTGATGGGGTTACTTTGCTGGTGCCTTTTAATGCTGCAGGAGACTGCTATACGGAAATTCCCAAAAGCGTATATAATTATGGGTATGGGACGAGAAGCGAATATTGCAGACTGACGGTGAACGGTACACTGACTGTTAGTACAGGTGGTGCAGTCAGTGTCAGTGCCATGCATTGTTCGATGCAAAATTATACTGGAACCACGGGCGGAGCATACGGTCACCTGGTTCTCGGTAAGAATGGAGAAATAGATGTTCAAGAGGGGGCGTCTCTGTATGCCTATGGCTATATTACCGGCGACGGAATCATCGAGGCAAGATTAGGTGCGAATATTTATGAGTACTTTCAGATTATGGACTGGAGAGGCGGTTCTGCAGCTTCTAACATGCTGAAAGATAACAATAAGGTACACAGAACATTCGTATTTTCACAGTACTATGTGCAGAACATTGAGGCAAAGTTGCAGCTCTATAGTGGCGCAGTAGAAAATATCGTGACGTCGGTTACCGCTTCGAAAGTCACTGAGACTGTAACAGTACCGTTTTTAGGCACTGATGGGCTCTTTGAGCTGATGGGGGAAGGATACATCGAAAAATGGTATGACGGGACAACAGACCGCCTCCACATAGATTTTTATGGAGATGCAGCTTTGAATTCAATTTCTATGAGTGTTGGTGTAAGCGTATCTTCAAAAGATTTCGTGCTGCCAATTACAAACAATTTGTCAATTGGGGTGAATCAGGGGACCTTCGTTCTTAATGAAGAAGTTGAACTACTCCCTGGCGTAGAAGTAGCGGTTGCTGAAAATGCGACCTTAGAAGTCGCTGAGGGTAAATCCCTGTTTGTATATGACAGAGATAATTGGATCAATAAAAAATACGTCTTTAACAATACTGATTTCAGAGCTGTCGGCTTTACTCCTTCCACGATATATAAGCGCACTCAATCAGATTTGAAAGACGCTATACTGGACATTAATGGAAACCTCATTGCTAAGGGCGGATTCTATACTACGAAAGCTGATATTGAAGAAACAGCAGATGGACCGAACATCATCAGCAGCAAGGGAACGGGCAAGATTCAAATTGTGACACCGTCAGATCCAGAGCGTAAGTTATATGAGGCTACGCAGGCAAACACAACGATAACTTACGAGGATGTTCCTATCTGTCCGGCTAGATTGAGAAACGCAGATGGAAGCTTTATGGAAACGGAAACTACGCAATCTGGTTTAAGCCTCTTTTACGCAGAGGGAGCATGGAAGCAGGAAGAAGTAAAAACCCCTAGTCCTAATGTCGATGGTGGAACTTATCAGACGAGTCAGAAGATAACACTGCAGACTGAAACAGAAGGGGCAGAGATTTACTACACCACAGACGGTTCGGAGCCGACTGTAGAGAGCAGTCTGTATACAGAACCTATTCAGGTCGCTGGCGAAGAAGGCAAGTCTGTTAAAACTGTGATTAAGGCTATAGCAACAAAGTCAGGCGCTATTGACAGCCCAGTAGCTGTATTTGAATATATCATTGAGATTCCGCACAAACATCAATGGGCAGAAGAATGGCAGTCTGATGACATTGCCCACTGGCATGAATGTACAGGATTGAACTGTCCGTTTACACAAAATAGTGAAAAAGAGGGATATGCGGCACACATAGAAGTCATCGACGAGGGAAAGGCACCGACCTGCACAGAAACAGGATTGACAGAAGGGAAGCATTGCAGTGTCTGTGGCAAGGTTTTGATTGAACAAGATATCATCGAAGCAACAGGACATACAGAAGTCATTGACAAAGGAAAAGCGCCGACTTGTACAGAAACAGGATTGACAGAAGGAAAGCATTGCAGTGTCTGTGGTGATGTGCTAGTTGCACAGGAAACGATTACAGCTCTCGGTCATGATTACGTAAATGGAGTCTGTAAAAACTGCGGAGAAAAGGAACCTGTCATCCCGACGCCTGGAGGCGGAGGTGGAGGCATCGCACCGCTGCCAGATACTGAAAGCACTGTGACTAATACAGAAAACAATGGAGAAAAGATAACCAACGTAGATATCGGAGCAGAAGTAAAAGAAAGTTCTGACGGTATTATGACCGCAGTTACAGAAATTACGCAGTCGATTGCTAAAGAAGTCATCGAAAAAGCTGCAGCACATAATTCTGCGCAAATCACCATCGATGCAACCACATCTGCAGGCAAGACAGATGCAGCAGAAGTAAAACTGCCAGTTGACGCACTGTCTCAATTAGCAGAAAAGGTCGATGCAGACATTATCATCAAGACAGATGCAGCAGAAGTAAAGTTAGATCAAAAAGCAGCTGAAGCAGTGACAAAGTCAGCACCGGCAGGTTCAAGCATAACGATTATAGTTGAAAAGGTTAAGGAAAATGCAGACAGGCTAGAGTTTGAGCTGAAGATTGTGACCGAAAGTGGAAACGTTACAGACTTCAAAGGCGGTAATGCAACCATTACCATCAAGCTGCCTGAGGGCATGAAGGACAAAAATGCCGTATGCGTGTACATCGATGATGACGGTATATACCACAAGTTGGAAGGCAAGAAGAATTATGACGGAACCTACACCTTTACAACAGGGCACTTCTCCACCTACGCTGTTATGATGGCGGAAGAGGTTGACAAGGTCATCGCAGAACAGGAGAAGGTAAAGAACGACAGGCTCAAGGCTGGTGTGAAGGCGACTACCATCAAAGCATCCTCATCTGTTAAGAAGGGATCCATCACCGTCAAATGGAAGAAGAGCTACGGATACAAAGTAGATTATTTCCAGGTATTCCGATCCACGAAGAAAAATAGTGGATACGGAACCAAGGCCTTCTACACCACAAAGAAGGGAACTCAGAAGAGTTACAAGAACACCAAGAACCTGAAAAAAGGAACAAGATATTACTACAAGGTGAGGGGCGTTAGAACCATCGACGGCGTAAAAGTTTACACCAAGTGGTCCAACAAGGCAATCAGAATCGCGAAATAAAAGTGGCTAATGGCAAATTGCTTTAGCATATATCAATTATTACATTTAAGAAAGAGAGGAAAGAGAGATGAAGAAAATTTTGTCGCTATTTCTGGCAGTTGCGATGACCGTCTGCATGATGCCAGCCATGGCGTTTGCAACAGACGATTCATTCATGGCAGAAGGCGAAAAAGTGAAGCTGGAATTGAAATCCGGCGAGACTACCGCCACTGTGACTGCAAAGGATGACTATTCTGTCGTTGCAGAAGTAAACGGGACAACGGTCTATAAGTCAGGAGTTACAGTGAAACTGGGCATGCAGAATGTCAGAGGCCTCGGGATCACGGACATGAAAACGCACAAATTGGAATTTAGCACGGGACTAGAACAAGGCAGCGGGACAGACTTGAATACTTGGCTTCCGAATGTATTGGCGTTTAGCGGATGCACTATCAGTGGAAAAGTGAATGACAAAGCATTTACCTATACTGTTGAAAAAGATACCACCAATACCAATACAGCTAAATGGACAGCAACTCCAAATACTGTAGATGCCGTAAGAGCCGCATGGCAGACATTGACTGGTACGGATTTGCTCACTGCAAAAACCAATGAAGCAGTCGACAACAGCAAGATCGTAATCAAACACGGTGCATATCTGCAGATTGGCAGCGAAAAGCTGATCTTTGATGAGAAAGAGGGGGACTGCACCATCGACAACATCTCCACATCAGATGGTTTGCTTGCTGCAGTAAACACGATTAAAGGTCATGCACGGCTAGATACCAATGCGGCACCTGCAGGGAAAAATATAGAAATCTATCTGCCAAAGGGAAGCGTATTACAGGTCAGCAGCTCCAGTGTAACACTGAATAGAGACATCTATATCAGAAGCGATGTGAATGTGGCAACAGCAGATAATCAGACACCGCTGGCTGCTTTGAGAACAGCTGTCAATGGAAATAATAATGCAATGGCAGGAGCAATAATTAAATTAGTAGAGATGTTCAACGATGCAGTTGGGAATGTAAAAGAAAGTCTTGCCGTGGAAATCCTCGGCGGATATACTGTTACATATAGCGGAAATTCAGTGACTGTTCCATACGGAACGACTGTAAGCACAGCCATAGAAAAACTGAACCTGACAGGAACACAGTTTAATGAGAGCGGCGATGTAACGGCAGATATGACGTTAACGGAGAAAAACGTCACTCCTCCAAGTGGCGGTGGCGGCGGTGCAGTTCCACCGACTGACAACGTAACGAACAACCCTGGAGACAAGACCACGACTGCTGACGTTGAAACTTCAACAGGTGCAGACGGCAAGGCCACTACAACTGTTGACAAGACCACTGCTGACAAGATTGTCGACAAGGCAGTAGAGAACAATTCAGAGGAAGTCATCATCGATGCAACGACAAAGGGAGATACTAAGATTGCAGAGGTCAGCCTTCCGGCAGAGACCGTCAGGGCTCTGGTAGAAAAGACCGATGCAGACGTAGTCGTAAAAACTGACGCGGCAGAAGTCGTTCTCGATCAGAAAGCAGCAGAGGCTGTAGCTGACCAGGCAAAGACGGGCAACATAACGATTGTCGTTGACAAGGTTAAGGAAGACGACAGCCAGGTTCATTTCGAACTGAAAATCGTTACAGACAACGGCAACGTCACCGACTTCAAGGGTGGAAACGTAAAGGTAACAGTGGCACTTCCTACAGCCTTAAAGGACAAGGAAGTCGTATGCGTTTACATCGACGATAAAGGCAACTATACCAAGGTAGCTGGAACTAAGAATGCTGACGGCACTTATACTTTTAACACAGGACACTTCTCCGCCTATGCCATCATGACTGCTGAAGAAGCAGACGAGGCCATCAAAGCACAGGAAAAGGCAAAGAACGATAAACTGAAGGCAGGCGTGAAGGCCACGACACTCAAGGCGTCTTCATCCGCAAAGAAGAAATCCATTACAATCAAGTGGAAGAAGAGCTATGGATACAAGGTGGACTACTTCCAGGTATTCCGTTCTACAAAGAAGAACAGCGGATATGGAACAAAGGCTTTCTACACCACTAAGACAGGAACGCAGAAGAGCTACAAGAACACAAAAGCTCTGAAAAAGGGAACCAGATACTACTACAAGGTGAGAGGCGTCAGAAAGATCGACGGCGTAAAAGTTTACACCAAGTGGTCCAACAAGGCAATCAGAACTGCCAAATAATTAAAAACAAACGCTACTATCAAAACCCGCAGACTTGGTTCTGCGGGTTTTTTGACAGAAATTGGACGTAACTCTCGCAGTTTTGGCTCCGAAAGTGAGAGGACAGTGTTAAGGATATCCCTTATAATGGAGAAAACCAGCGAGGAGGAGCATACATGAAGTTACCATTTAGGATTGAAAAGCGAGACAGTTTTCGCGTCGTCGGTTATTGCATACAGACAACGAACAAAGGCAAAGAGGGGACGAAGGCGGTTCCCGCCCAGTGGAAGGATTTTCAGGAGAAAGGGCAGCAGGCGGCTTTGATGCCTTTGATGAATCAGGAACCTTACGGTTTGTTCGGAATCAGTGTCTATAATACAGATCCGGTCGATTCGAGAAAGTTCAATCATTACATCGCTGTAGCCAGTGACCAAGAAGTAGAAGGGCTGGATGCATATACGGTGCCGGCTGCAACTTGGGCTGTCTTTCCGTGTACAGTGGAAACTATCGGAAAGACCGAGGCAATGGCCATCACAAAGTGGCTGCCGAAGTCCGGTTACAAGGCTCTCAATGCAGGTTACCTCACAGGTCGGATGAAGTCGGGAGCACCGGACATCGAGTATTACGGAGAAGGGGATTCAGTGGAGGTCTGGGTCGCAGTGAGAGAGAAATAGTACGACAAAAGAGGAGCAGTCAGAAATTTGACCGCTCCTCTTTGTTAGTTCTTAACCTTCACCCATATTTCCATCTGGGTGGTATCGGGACTGTGACTCTGATAACGTTCGGCGGAAAAAGGCTCTGTAGTAATGCCGTGGCGTGGAAGCCAGGTGCTGAAGAGATACTGATGGGCTTTGTAGAGCACATCCATGGCCAGATGCTCAAAGTTTTCCGCTTCAAAGGTGCAGACAATGTACTCTCCCGGTGTCAGCTGCCAGCTTTGAAAGCCCTGCGCCGTTGTGTCTGCCTCCGCCTGTCCGCCGGCAAAATAGTTGAAGAAACCATCGTCATCACTGGCATAAGTAATTCCTATTTCATCGCCGTATTTGATCAAAGCAGGAATTGAATTTTTTTGATCGTGAAATGCACGCCAAAGTGTATCCAGGGGATCGACGCCCGACGCTGTACCGAGGTCATTGATAAACTGAAGGGGCGCTTTCGCTGTCAGGCCTATGAAAGATTCTGTTGAATAGAGCTGCCTTCTGTTGATTTCCAGAACGATACCGTCGCTGATTAAAGGTACATTTTCGTCTATCAGTGTGTAATGCAGCAGGAGCTGCGGTTTGGTCATTCGATTGAAGGTTGTGGGGTTTTTCCGATACTCTTCCGGCGTGATGCCAAAGGTCTTTTTAAATACCCTGGTGAAATGTTCGTGTGTAGAAAATCCTAAATCCAGAGCCACATCCAGAATCCGCTTGTCCTTTTCCAGCAGTTCCTCTGTCGCAATGGCCATGCGGCGCAGCTTGATATATTCACCTGGCGGTTTTTTCACCAGCCTGCGAAAGAGTCTTTGATAATAAAATGGTGATAAAGCGGCCATGTTAGCTAACTTTTCAATATCGAAAGGCTCTGCGATATGATCTTCTATATAGTCTACGGTTACTTGTATTTGTTCCCATGCGTGCATGTTCAGCACCTCCTTTTCCTCTATAGAATAACATAGAAACAGAAAAATATGCTTGTCTGGCAATGCTCTTTTAAAAAACGCTTGTTCTCATCTCTATTACATTGTAAAATGAAAACAATCAGTAAAAAGAAAGGGGATTATTATGAACCATAGGATTGAAGCAAACTGCCAATTATTTATAGAGAACAGGGATCGCATCAAAGGGGAATTCGCATGGGAGAACGCCTATATGTACCCTCTCTGCGCGGCATTATATACTGCCAAGGGCCGCAGAGTGAATGAAGAAAAACTTCGAGACGCGATGGATCTGCTCAAAGAGCGGGCAGGTCTGTTTTCCAATTTTCGCAGCACGGTGAAGCTGGCAATCGCCTCTATGCTGGATCTCAGCGGAAACCCTGAAAAGACCCTGAACGAAGGACTCAAGGTCTACGATATGCTAAAGGAGTCTTTCTTTTCATCGGCTTTTCTGCCGATTGCAGCGATGATCATCGCTCAGATGGCGGAACCTTTTCGATATGAAGAAATCGCCCAGAGAACCAGGAGAATCTACGATCGGATGAAATCCAATCACTTTTTCCTCACTTCCAGTGAGGACAGCGGTTTTGCTGCCATGCTGGCGTTGTCTGAGAAGGGTGACGATGTGTTGATTGAGGATATGGAGGCGTGCTATGATATCCTGAGCAGTATGTCCATGTCCAGCAATGCAGTGCAGTCACTGAGCCATGTTTTGTCCATCAGCGAAGCGACGGCAGAGAGCAAATGCAGGCGCACTGTCGAGCTTTACGATGCGCTGAAGGAGGCTGGATGCAGATATGGCAAAGGGTATGAGCTGCCGACCCTGGGAGTTTTGGCCTTATCCGAAGGCGATATTTCCTCTATCACAGAAACCATGGTAGAAATTGACGATTTTTTATCAGCGCAGAAAGGCTTTGGTGTCTTTGGCATCGGTGCCAAACAGAGACTGATGTACGCAGGAATACTGGCACAGAGCGAATATCTGGATAAAGACGTCATGAGTGCGGCAACGGTGAGCAGCACCGTATCGATCATAGTAGCACAACAGGCAGCCATGTGCGCTGCAGTAGCAGCATCGGCGGCTGCGGCATCAGCGTCAGCTTCGAGTTAAATATTGGGAAAGGGGAATGGAAGATGATAATCATGACATGCCTGGATGACAACGGAGCCATGATGTTTAATAAGAGACGGCAGAGCCAGGACCGTATTCTGCGTCAGCAGATTTTAACACAAACCGCTGGAAGCAAGCTGTGGATGAACAGCTACTCGGCAAAACAGTTTGAAGGAGAAATCGCAGAGAACATCGTCATAGATGAGGATTTTATGGACAAAGCCCAGCCGGGAGACTTTTGTTTCATAGAGAATAGCAGTCCGGCAGCCTATGAGGAGAAGATTGAACAAATCATAGTATATAAATGGAACAGAAAATATCCAGGAGATTTTTATTTTGATGTATCCCTGGAGGAACACGGCTGGAAATGCAAGGAAACGGAGGAGTTCGCCGGTCACTCCCACGAGAAAATCACAAAGGAGGTATATGAGAAATGAAAAAGATCAGCAAGATTTTGCTGCCTCTGATTTTGATTCTCGCACTGAGTGTGACAGGCTGCACCTCGGATGAATCGAATTCTACAGGCACCATGAGTGCATCATCACAAGGGGCGGTAGTAAGTTTAGACGAGATACCAGAATATGGGGGAAAACCTTATGTGGTGGTAGATGATAACGAGCCGTCTTTCAGCGAGAGCGACTTTACCACAGAGTCTTTTGAGGAATACAGTGATCTGGACAATCTGGGGCGGTGTGGAACTGCCTTTGCCAACATCGGCAAGGATCTGATGCCCACACAGAAGAGGGGCAGCATTGGATCGGTCAAACCCAGCGGCTGGAGGACCGTCAAGTACGACAATGTGGACGGCAAGTATCTCTACAATCGCTGTCATTTGATCGGATACCAGTTGACGGCAGAAAATGCCAATGAAAAAAATTTGATTACTGGAACCAGGTATATGAATGTGGACGGCATGCTGCCTTTTGAAAATATGGTAGCGGACTACATCAAAGAAACGGGTAACCACGTGCTTTATCGTGTAACGCCGATTTATGACGGAAAGAATCTGGTAGCCAGCGGGGTGCAGATGGAAGCAGAGTCTGTAGAAGATGAAGGTGAAGGCATTACATTCAATGTCTACGTTTACAACAATCAGCCGGGGATCGTCATCGATTATGCCACCGGTGAAAGCCGCCGCAGCAGTGATGCGAAGAAGAAATCTGATACAGAGGAACAGAACTTTGTAGTGAACACCAATACGCATAAGTTTCACAATCCGTCCTGCAGCAGTGTTAAGGATACCAAGGAGTCAAACAAGAAGACTTTGAAGTGTCCGCGTCAGGAGTTGATCGACCAGGGTTATGAGCCGTGTCAAAGGTGTAATCCCTAACTGATGTCGCAGGAGTCTGTACTGCAAATACGAAAAAACAAGAAGGTGGATTAAAAAATGAATCTGTATAAGAAAGTTGAAGAAACACTCGCATCTCTTGGAATCTCCTTTGAACTCGTCGAACACGAACCCGCCCTGACGACAGAACAGGCGGACCGCTTTATTGAAGGTATTGAGGGCGTGCGCACGAAAACGATGTTTCTGACCAACAAGAAAAAGACTGCCTATTATCTCTTAATCATGGATGACCATAAGAGACTGGATATGGAGGCCTTTGGTGAAATCGTGGGCAGCAAAAGAATCAAAATGGCATCATCAGACAGCCTTTATGAAAAAATGATGCTTCCGCCAGGTGTAGTCTCCCCATTCGGTCTGCTGTACAATGACGATAGAGATATTTCTGTTTTCATTGACAAAGAGATCATCGATGAGGATAGAATGAGCTTTCATCCGAACACCAATGAAAAGACGATCTTCATAAAGACCACGGACTTATTAAAGTTTATTGAGGCTATCGGCTATGAGGCAAAGGTGATCGAATTCTAAACAGGATACCCCCACAGGTGTCCTGTTTTTTGATTTATGCTGGGGTTCTCCTTTCTGGGCAAATTTCTGGGTATATCTTCCAATGAATGATCGACTCCCATTGTAGTAGGTATTGAGAAATGTTATAATGAATTGAAAGAAATAAATGATTTAAATGGACGAGCCTGAACCTAAGTAACAACTGCAAGGCATCAAGGAGAGCAATAATATGAAAAAGATCATAACAAAATTGGGGGGAATTTTTGTTCCGGTTATCTTATGTGTAGCCCTGATTTTCACAGCATTTATGTCACTGAATCTAATAGATGATTTACAGGGGAACGCCAGAGTCATAAACTATATCGGCATCGTTCGCGGCGCAACGCAGAGATTGATAAAAAAAGAATTAAACCATGTGCCAGACGATGAGTTGATTCAACGGCTGGATCATATTTTATCAGGACTGTCAAATGGAAGCGATGATCTGAATTTAAGAAAACTTGAAAGTGAGGAATTCCAGACCTCGTTAATCGAGATGAAAAAAGACTGGGCAGAGATTAAAAGGCAGATTTACGATTATCGAGATGGCGCTTCTGACCAGAGGTTATATGACTTAAGTGAAGACTATTTTAAACTAGCAGATGATACCGTCCTTACAGCTGAGGAGTATACGGAACAGGTAGTACAGAGCGCAAGAAAAATATTGATGATCATGAATTCTATATTTATAGTCATGGCTCTCGGATCTTCAATTTTTACCTTCTATCAAGAAAGACGACAGCGAAAATTGATCGAAGCCGAAAAGGAGAATATCAAGAAGAGTGAACAGCTATCAAAACGAGCGCAGGAGCTGCAAGCGCCGATGAATGAAATATCAGAATTGATGTATGTTTCCGATGTGGATACTTACGACCTGCTGTTTGTCAACGAGGCAGGAAAAAGAACCTTCCATATTGATGACAGCCAATCCGGTCTAAAATGCTACAAAGTTTTACAGGGCTTTGATGAACCATGTCCATTTTGTACAAATAAATTTATAAAAATGAATGAGACCTATTCTTGGGAGTATACAAATCCGATCGTAAACAAGCATTTTCTATTGAAAGACCGTTTGATAGAATGGGATGGCCATATTGCGAGAATGGAAATCGCTTTTGATATCACAGAAGTCAATGATGAAAAAACGGAATTGAAAAGAAGATTGGAAAGAGATGATATCCGCCTTGCCTGCGTAAGTGAGCTCTATAATAATCGCGATATTGATCTTGCCATCACCAGAGTTCTGGAATATATCGGAACCCTCTTCTCGGCAGAACGCGCCTATGTCTTCTCATTTCACGGCGATTACTATTCGAATATTGCAGAATGGTGCAAAGAAGGGATTTCTCCTGAGATTGACAATCTACAAAATATTCCAATAGGGGATTATCAAGTATGGCTGGACGAGCTGGAGAAAAATAAAAAGGTTGTGATCAATGACGTTGAAGAGATGAAGGATACCTTTCCCACCGGTTATGAACTGCTTTCCCAACAGGGTATTCGGAATATCATCTGGGTTCCTTTGATAAAAGATGGCAAAATAAGCGGAACCATCGGATTGGATAATCAGGACTTGGAAATGGCTGAAACAGCAGCCCCATTCATGCAGACAATCCAATATTTTCTTTCCCTCGCCATGCAGAGAAATGAAAATGAAAAGATGCTCTTTGAATTAAGTCAAATAGACAAATTAACATCTTTTTATAATCGAAATCGTTTTATTGAGGATGTTTCTGAATTTAAGATGCATCAGGATTCTGTCGGAGTGGTCTATTTAGATATCAATGGGTTGAAAGAAATCAACGACACGTTTGGTCATGATGCAGGTGATGATCTGATCAAGGAATGTGCCAGCATTATGAAAAGCAGAGGCTCTTCCAATCATCTGTACCGTATCGGCGGCGATGAGTTTGTAATCATATATTTGGATATAGCAAAAGAACGTTTTTATGACAGTGTCCAGCTCTTGAAAAACGATTTTCAGGATAGCAAGTGTCAAATTGCGATTGGATGTAAGTGGAACAAAAATTGCTCCGACATGGATGACATTATCAAAGAAGCCGACGAAATGATGTATGCCGATAAGAAGAAATTTTATCAAGGCCATCACGCTACCAGCCGTTATAGACATAATCATGATATATTGGAATTTTTGACGGAACCGAATGTATTGATAGAAAATATAAAGAATCATCGTTTCATCGTGTATCTGCAGCCCAAAATTGATGTAGAAGACTGCAAGATGGTCGGAGCAGAAGCACTCATCCGCTACCAGGATGAAAACGGATTGATCATCACACCAGATAAATTTATTCCAGTATTAGAAGATACATACTTTATCAGTAAGATTGACTATTACGTTTTTGAACAGGTGTGCAAAAACTTAAGCGCCTGGGCAGATCAAGACGAGCCTCTATTTACAATATCGAGCAATTTTTCAAGAATTACGTTCATGGATGAGGGTTTCGTAAAAAGCATCGAGGCGATCAGTGATAAATATCAGGTTCAGAGAGAATTCCTCGAAATAGAAATTACCGAGGGAGCGAACTGTACGGATTTGAATACATTGGTAACCAGAATAAATCAGATAAGGAACGCAGGATTCAAAGTGGCTATGGATGATTTCGGCGTAGAAAGTTCGAACTTAGCGCTGCTGTCACAAGTAAAATTCGATGTATTGAAAATAGATAAGGGATTTGTAAAAGACATCATTTCAAATAAAAGAGCGCAGATCATCATTGGGACGATGGCAAAAATGTGCGATGAGATGGGCATTCAATTGATTGCTGAAGGAATAGAGGATAGAAAGCAGCTAGACCTTTTAAAAGAATATGGCGTCAGAACAGTGCAAGGTTTTCTATTTAGCAAACCGATATCACTTTCAGAGTATGAAGAAAAATACTTGAACTGACATGCAGAAGCAACACAGATAAAGAATCGAAACAGATATAGCAGCAGTTTTTTATTTTAGAAGGACACCGTAAAGGTGTCCTCCTTATTTTTATTATGTAGGAAATATCGATGAAGACGATATTGACGGAATATCAAAGAACGTACCTTGCGAAGAGCCGCCCCCCCAGCGGGCGACATGTGGAAATAGGAATCTTGAAGCCCTAGCCCGATTTACTTTAAGTAAATCGTTGGCAGGTCTCATGCGAAAAGTCCCCAAATCTCGATTTGACGGACTTGACTGCTTGATTCCGTCATTTCCACGTTTTTTATCTAAATCACCTGAAAAGCATGTAACATTTTTCTGCCACCATTGTTATATATACAGAAGAACGCAAAAGAAATCCACTTCGAAACGGAGGTGAGGGGATTGGATCACCATCCGCTGGAGCAGCTGTATGATGCCTACTATCACGAACTCTATATCTATGTCTATTCTCTGTGTAAAAGCCATTCTGCCGCAGAGGATATTCTGCAGGAAACTTTTTTAAAGGCAATCCTGTCTCTGCCAGAGACCCATGGCAATATGAGAGCATGGCTCTACCGGGTTGCCAGGAACTTGACCTTTAATCTGATGAAGAGGGACAAGCACAGGGCGGAAAGCAAGCTGGAGCCGCTTATAACACAAGAGGACGAACCGTTAGAAAAACTGCTTAGGAACGAAACGTATCAGGTTCTCTATGAGGGAATCACGAATCTGTCCAAAGTGAAAAAGGAGGTTTTGGTGATGCAATATTTCAGCCAGCTCAGTTTGAAAGAAATCGCTGTAATCATGCACATCAGCCCAGAGAATGTGAGAGTGATTGCAAGCAGGGCACGTAAAGAACTGAGAACTTATATGGAGGGAAAAGAAGATGACTTATCGTGAATTATTAGAACTGTATAAAAACGGCCGCCTGGACAAAGAAAGGAAAGAAACGGTCGAAGCGGATATTGAAAAACATGAAGCGATCAGCGATTACTTGTGTGATGAAATGGAGCTTCCAGATCTGGTATTAGAAGAAACCTCTTCTGAGGGATCAGCCCAGGACTTCGCCAAGGTGGTGAAGCGTTCAATCAGAAGAGCCTTTTTGAAACTGGGCATTACGGTCTTTATCGTTACCCTGATTGCCGTGCTCTTTATTCAGTTTGGCCTGCCTAAAATCGTGGAACAGAGGTACTACAATCCGGCAGAACCTATCGGCGACCTAGTGTACGGCGAAGAGACTAAGATGAGCCGAGATCTCGCAGTTTATTCAGAACTAATGGCGCCGGGCTACTATAGGCAGGATGTAGATGTGAACAACAGGGGCTATGGCAATTATGACATCTATATCAGACAGACCTCTGGCTGGGACGACAGACAGTTTCTTAATGTAGCAGGCAAGATTGAAAAAGGCAAACTGACTTACTTTGGCATAGAAATCTTCGATCAAACATTATGGGACGGTATTGAGTGGTACAACGTTTCTTCTATGAAAGAAAAGAAGATAAATAAACAGACTTTGCTCAGCAGCATCAAAGGAAAAAAACAGACTGCGGAGGACCAGACAAGGGCAAAGCAAAGACTGAACGAACTTTTCAGCGGGCAGATGTATCTGTGTTATGTGACCTTGAATCAGCAATCCGATTATGAAAAGCTCCATCAATTCATTTTTGACCGCGGATATGGGAGTGAGTTCTGGTGTGCAGTGAGAACAGAAGAAGATACCTGTGCCAACCTGTGGATGATGGGAGATGCTTCCCTATCGACCTCTATGGAATGGGACAAAGAAAAATACCCATACCTGCTGACTTGGCAAGAGCCGTCGGGAGAAAAGGGAGATACTCTGGATAAACAGTATGCGAATATCAATACGAATGAGAATATGAAAACGCACTTTCTGAGTATGACTTCCTATCTTCAAGATCAGGATAAATTTTGTAAGATGATGGGTTTATCAGAAGAAAGCCTTTCACAGGCAGAGAACTACGTTGCAAAGAATAATCTTGCAATCACCGGATTTGCGGCGGTTATGGATAAAGAAACCGCACTGGATTTTCTGAATCAGACGGAGGTTTATACTGTCAAAGCAGTGCCTTTGAACTAAAACCTATGTAATATCAGGGAAACTTCCCTGATATTTTTTTGCTTAGATTATCAGCACCAGCAGCAGCCAGGCGCATAGTAGAGTTTGATCAATCGCTGTCCTTCACACAGGTTGATGTGATAGGGTTTTGCGCAGACAAAGCGCCAGCCGGGAATACGGATGATATTGTGGGCGGCTGAAACGCAGCTGCAGGCGCCTACGTTGTCTACGACCTTATCCGGTCGCAGCCGCTTTCCTGTGCAGCAGTTGAGATACTGCACCGTAAAGGATGCCGCACCGTCGATGACTGTGACTGCCGCATTGTCGTAGATATAGCCTCCATCAGTTACCAGTATGGCAAAGTCTGTTATGGTTTGGTCACCGCAATCTGTCTTGTCATCAAAGGTGAATTCAGCAGTGGACTTAGCTGGAACTGTAAAGTTTTCGCCGAGGATTCGCCGAGTTCCGCTGTGCAAAGCCTCTTCCACTGTTTCTACGCCTTGGATATCGTAGAGGAGAGGAAAAGTGAGAGGTGTATCTGCATAGTTTGTCACCTCGATGCGATAGTAGATTTTTTCACAGGCAGAGACAGAGACTTCCTTATAAAAAACTTGATCTTGCGTTCTGCCGACAAACTTCTTCACCGTTAATTCCGCATTGCAGGCGACTGTAGGCGTCTGAAAGTACAGGATGCGGGCGGGATTGTCGTAGACCAAATCCGAGGAAGCTGCCACTAAGTGGTCTGGTTCGAGAAAAGTGACAAAGGTCTCCTCATCGTTGTTGGTGTGAAGATGATTTCCGTGGGCGGAACCTTTGCTAGTGACCTCATAGGTGAGTCTGACCTGTGTTTTGCTGTCAGGAGAAGCCAGTGGAAATGGCACCTTTCCCAGATCCACCGTAATGACCCCGTTGGATACGTTGGCATCGCTGACATCTGGCAGCAGAGCCGGCTTTGTATAAACTGTATAATCTGGGTCTGTCGGATCAGTGATGTCAGCAGCGCTGATGGATTTCAGCTGTATGCCGTCCTGCCAGCCTGTCATTTTGATAGAACCAGCAACATAAGAAAAGAGGGCTGTATTGATGGTATCGGTGATGATAAGCTGCATGCTGCCTGTGAGCACGAAGAGGTCGCGGACCAACCGCTCCAGTTCTTCGATAATGGGATTCTCGGAGCCGTTCTCTGTGGCTTCTCGCAAATAAGAACCAGAAGAGGCGATGGTTCTCATGATGTTCAGCACATCTTCTCTGGTATATGGCCCCGGGGTCTGGGCATCAATCTCGATGCCGAGTACGAAGAGTGAGGCGTTGCCGCCGACGGGGGATTTAATCCTTACAGCCGTCTCGTAAGCCCGCTGCAGAGCCAGGACCAGTTCCTGAGAAGTTGCGGAACGATTGGCGATTTCGGCTATGAGGGTTGGCAGCGTCTGCTGCAGATAGAGATAATACTTCCAAGGGGCCCCGGGCATATCGGGCAGGAAATCGTCGTTGACACTGTCTGGCTTTGCATAGACGTCTGCATCAGCAGCATTGATCGAACGATTGGCCTGGCCGTCGGTAATCAGTATGACTGCCCGGCGCAGAATATCTTCAGACTGGGCGAATCCGGGAGTCCGCAGTAAGGTGTAGGCTTCCTCCAGACCGGCCTCTGTGTTGGTGTCTTCTCCGTAAGGAATAGCCCAGATCATGTTATCTAAAATGGTATTGTTCTCATACCCGCTGTCGTTCATGCTATAGGGCAGTTGCGCGGCGGTGAGAGGGGTTCCTGCTGCTACAGCAGTGATGAAGTTCCCCGTATATGCGGCGGGTTCTGCAGCGTATATGCTGGCAAGGTAGTTTTGCAGCACAGTGTCTGCCTTTGCCGATCCGTCGTCGTTGTAGATGTCGGAATACTGGATTTTGTAGTATCTGTAGTAATTATACAGGCTTCGTTCAGTGCTGGCGGCGATGGGTGCCGACTGGGTCATATAGACTTGCATATCCGTGGACGAGATATAAGAGCCGTTGCGGTAACCGAGAATCTGACCAATCAAGTTACCGCTGGTAGTGGAACGCCGCCAGGTGAACAGAGTACCGAGGTAATCATAGGAGAATCCCCGGTCTGTATTAGGCACATAGGCGTCTCTGGCAAAGGGAACAATGGTGACCTTGGTATCCCTGTTTTGCTGCCACATCAGGTTGATGGTCTGGATCAATGCTCTTTTTGCCAGCGCCATTTTTCTGCTGCCTCCCGACATCATACTGGCTGTCACATCTAAGACGAAGATGACGTCTAAGGAATGGGGCGGGTAGTAAGAATAGACCAAAGGGTTCGCCTCCAAATCAAGATTTACAGCAGCCGTGCAGCCGCCTTCTGCACCTTTGGAGATTCGCAGACGGTCATAGAATTTTAAATCACTGCCGGTTCCATTGTTGGCTCCGGCATCGTAAACTGTTGTTTCACCCGAAGTAATCCAGTAGTCAGGATTTGCGGGGTCGTCTGTCGGTCGGATGATGTCATATCCGCCTATGGTTTCTGGATTTTCTTTTCCAGGCCCCTGATAGGGGCAGAGTGTTTTTATGATTGTCATAGTAATACCTCCATACCTTATCAGTATATTAAAAGACGAGATCTGATGTGTTTCATCCAGACCTCGTCTTTTAGAGGATTATTCAAATTTGCTCGCTCGATAGGAATAAATCACATCCGCAATGAGCAGGACAGAGCAGATAACAAATCCCCACAGTGTACATTTGATCCCCCTCAAAAACACGGTACCGGCAATCATTAATACACCCGCTGTTATAAAGGAAATCCCTCCGAATTGCTGAGATTTTTTCCATGACGTTTCATTTTTCATACTCCATTTTGTCCGCAATCCGAAGAAGGAATTCCGCTGGATCTTTGGCATGATAATGCCCATGACGATGAAGAGGGCGCCGAAGAGAGCGAAAATCGCACTGGGGAAGTCGAAGGCTGTCTCCGAAAGATTTTGCACCTGCGCAAATGAAGTGTACAAAAAATAGAGATTCATGATATTGAAGACGATGAGGGCGGCGATGTTACTGAGCAAACAATATTTCTCGTTATCACGTCCCTTTCTTTCCCATTCCGGTGTCTTGCGATCCATCTTGGCAGAGATTCTTGCCATCAAAAGCATAAAAACTCCGAAGACGATGACCATAGCAGGCAGAAGGAAAGTTTCATATCTGCTGCCCCAGCGATCGACTTGGCCGTTGAACCCATAATGTGCAGGAATCCGCTCAGGCAAATAGAAAAAGGTGACGATATTTATAATCGTCGGAAGAAATATTAAAATATAATTGACTATTCTCAGTGCTCGCTTATTCATTTTTACCGCCTCCTATAAGAGCCGATCCCTGCTCTGTACTGCTATTTTTTTCAATTATAGCCCTGCCTACTGTTGAAGTCAAGGAAGATGACTACATCACACGGGGCATAGGAATTAAAAATGCCCCTTAAAAGGGGCACAATAGAATCTATATCAGTGGCAGGACCATCTGCACGAAATTGACGAACAATTTGATTCCGTAGAAGATGATGACCAGGCCGCAGACGATATTGATGATACGCAGCACCTTATCAGTGAATTTTGCGCTGAACAGGGACAAGATCGTAGAAATGCCCAGAAACCAGCAGCAGGATGCACAGGCCACACCGATAATGAATTCCGCACCTTGATCTGCGGGCAGGGTAGCACGAAAGGCGCCGAGCATCATAGAGCCGTCGATGAGGGCCTGGGGGTTGAACCAAGTCACTACACAGGCTGTGGAGATCACTTTGAGGATGGGTACGTCTACCTTGGTCGAGGTATCCATCTTATCGTGCGCGCGCAGCAGACCGATTCCAATCCAAACGACAATCAGGCTGCCAACCAAGAGGATGATCATCTGCAGCCACTTGGAACTTTGCATGATGGCGCCAATGCCGAAGAAACAGGCTAGTGCCAGGGTTACATCAAAGAAGATGACAATCAGTGCGGTGGTGTAGATTCTGCTCCTCTTCTGCGTCAGTGCTGTATTGATGACGAATAGATTCTGCAGGCCGATGGGAGCCACATAAGCCAGCCCCATGGTCAGGCCTTGAATGAAATATACCATATTGTTCCTCCGTAATCTTGAATATCTGGTAATTATCATAACACAGCTGGCGGGGAATGTAACCTACCAATGAGGAGAAAATGAAACCAACCAAATATATCTTTTTGCATCCTGGATGAAACCCTATGTTTTACTGGTGGTCGTTTTATGATACAATAAAAGATAATCAATTTGAGGTATGAATAATGAATAGAGAATGGTCTGAACTCAATAAAACGATGCAGATGCAAATTAAAAAAGAATCCACTTTTCAAGAAGGCATTGTAACACTTTTGACCTTACGCCAGAAGTTGACTGACGAAATATTCCTCCTAAAAAGAGAGCTGGACACAGATGATTTTAGCGCGAGACCTTTTGCCAGCGCTGACGGTTACCACAGTAAAACCATCGCCTATTCACTCTGGCACGTTTTCCGCATTGAAGACATAGTCGCCCATACCCTTATCAGAGGCGATGAGCAGATTTTCTTCCTCGGAAATTATCAAAAGCGCATTGGTTCGCCTATTATTACGACGGGAAATGAACTTGTGAAAGAACAGATTTCTGACTTTTCGAAGCAATTAAATCTGGATGCGCTATATCAATATATGGCCGCTGTCAACGACAGTACCAATGGCATTCTGAGAAATTTATCATTCACAGATTTAAAAAGAAAGATTAAAAAGGAAGAGAAAGAATATTTGAGGTCACTGGCAGTAGTAAGCGACGACGAAAATGCCCATTGGCTCATCGATTACTGGTGCGGAAAGGATTTTCGAGGACTGATTCAAATGCCTTTTTCTCGTCATTGGATTATGCACATTGAAGCATGCTTGCGCATAAAAAAGAAATTATTGTAAAGTGATCTCTGCTTCTGAGAAGGGGGAAGTACAATGATAGAATTCGAGTGGAAGCCTGATAAGACGGACAAGACGCCGATCTACAGGCAGATTGTAAAATACATCAGCGATAAGATTGCCGCGGGAGACTGGGTGATTGGCAGCCGCCTGCCTTCGCAGAGAGCTATGGCAGAGGCTTTCGGCGTCAATCGAAGCACCATTGTTACAGCCATGGAAGAATTGATCTCCTATGGCATCCTGGAAAGCGATTTCGGCGGAGGAACCAGGGTGAAGAGCAATACCTGGTCCCTTTTGATGAGCCAGCCGCCGGACTGGAACAAATACATTCAGAGCGGACCTTTTCATGCCAATATCCCAACCATACAGGCCATCAACAAGCTGGAATTTGAACCGGGTTATATCAGAATCGGCACGGGAGAACTGGCACCAGAGCTGTATCCGAATAAATTGGTCGCGAAGATCTTTCGCAGAATGCCGGAAATCGTGCCCCACCTGGGTTATCTGGGACCTCTTGGCCTTCCTGAATTGGGGCGCGCCCTATCTGAGAGACTGCGGCTGGAGCAGGGTATCGAGGCAGACCCTGCCAATATTTTGATTGCCAGTGGTTCTCTGCAGGGTTTGCAGCTGATCAGTGTCTGCATGCTCAAACGAGGCAGCCAGGTTTATACAGAGGCGCCTACGTACTTGAAATCCCTGCAGATTTTTCAGTCAGCGGGTATGAATTTACATGGTATACCGATGGACGATGAGGGTATAAAATACTGGGAGATGAAAGATGCTTCCATCGACTCCTTGTTATACACCATTCCAACCCATCACAATCCGACCGGAATGGTCATGAGTGAGAAACGGAGACGAGAGCTTTTGAACTTCTGCCAGAACAAGCGCATGCCGATGCTGGAAGATGACGCTTACGGTCAGCTGTGGTTTGAGGAGAAGCCTCCTAGGGCAATCAAAGCCAGCGACAAGACCGGATCCGTCATTTACATGGGCACTGTATCAAAGACCATGGCACCGGGTCTTCGCATCGGCTGGGTCGTCGGACCGGAGGCAGTAGTGCAGCGGCTGGGCGATGTCAAAATGCAGACCGATTACGGCGCAAGCTCCGTATCCCAGTGGATGATGACGGAGCTTTTGACAAGCGGAGACTATGACGTCTATCTTGCAGGGCTGCGCAGAGAACTGAAGGACAGGAGAGATCACGCGTTAGATGCTGTCAGGCGGAATTTCAGCGATATGGCTACGTGGAGCAAACCCACAGGAGGCTTCTATATCTGGCTTCGCTTCAACAAAAAAGTACCGATTGACAAGGTCTTTCGCGAGGCACTGCAGCGGGGAGTTTTGCTGAATCCCGGAAACGTTTACGACTATATTGAAAATCACGCCATAAGGATTTCTTACGCCTATGCAGATCCTTGCGATATGACAAAAGCGCTGGAAATCCTGGCATCCATTGTAGAAAAATATTATTAGAGGTAGTTACATGGCATTTACACATTTACATGTTCATACAGAATACAGTTTATTGGACGGTGCTGCCCGCATTACTGATGTGGTGGCCAGAGCAAAGGAACTGGGCATGGACTCCCTGGCCATTACAGACCATGGCGTCATGTTCGGCGTTATCGACTTTTACAAAGAGTGCAAGAAACAGGGAATCAAACCAGTCATCGGCTGCGAGGTCTATACAGCGGCTAGAACCATGCTGGACAAAGATGCCGATAAGGACAAGTATCAGGGCCATCTCGTTCTGCTGGCGAAAGATAACGAAGGATACAGAAATCTGATTAAAATCGTATCAAAGGGTTTTATTGAAGGATACTACTATAAACCCCGCATAGACAAGGATGTTCTGCGGGAACATAACGAGGGGATTATCGCGCTCTCTGCCTGTCTGGCTGGCAAAGTGCAGAACTGCCTGCTCAATCGGGACTACGACGGCGCCAGGACAGAGGCGCAGGCCTTAGATGAGATCTTCGGTCACGGCAATTTTTACTTGGAATTGCAAGATCAAGGTCTGGAAGAAGAGGCGATGATCAATCCAAGCCTGGTGAAATTATCAAAAGAACTGGATATTCCTCTGGTAGCCACCAACGACGTTCATTACGTCAGACAGGAGGATGCCGAGGCTCACGATGTGCTCCTGGCGATTCAGACGGCCACCACCATCGACGACGAGAAGAGAATGCGCTTTCCAAACGATCAGTTTTATCTGAAGAGCGAGGACGAGATGAAGAAAATCTTCGCTTATGCACCGGAGGCCATTGAAAATACACATAAAATCGCAGAGCAGTGTAACGTGGAGTTCACCTTTGGTGAATATCATCTGCCGGAGTTCATACCGCCTGCGGGCAAAACCAACCAGCAATACCTCAGAGAGCTTTGCCAAAGCGGTCTGAGGGACAGATACGATGAAGTGACGAAGGAGCTGCAGGACCGATTGGAATACGAACTTTCGGTCATTGAATCCATGGGTTATGTGGAATACTTCCTGATCGTATGGGACTTCATCAACTTTGCCAAGGTCAACAACATCATGGTAGGGCCGGGTCGAGGTTCCGCCGCGGGCAGTCTGGTGGCTTATAGCCTGAAAATCACCGACATCGATCCAATCCGATATAACTTGATTTTTGAGCGATTCTTAAACCCTGAGCGAGTCAGCATGCCCGATGTGGATATCGACTTCTGCATCGAACGCAGAGGTGAGGTCATTGACTATGTCATCAAAAAGTACGGCAAGGAAAATGTGTCGCAGATTATCACTTTCGGAACTATGAAGGCCAAAGCGGCCGTGCGAGACGTGGGACGTGCACTGAATCTCAGCTATGCCGAGGCTGACAAGGTCGCCAAGGCGATTCCTTTTGATTTGAAAATGACCATCGACAAGGCACTGGAGATGAATCCGGAACTGAGAGGGATGTACGAGGAAGATGATCGCATCGCCAAGGTCATTGACATGTCCAGGGCCATCGAAGGCATGCCCCGCCACGCATCTACCCATGCGGCAGGTGTGGTAATATCAAAACTGCCTCTGGACGAGTATGTTCCGTTATATATGTCCGACAAAGGGGTGGCCACCCAGTTCAATATGACAACCATTGAAGAGTTGGGCCTGCTGAAGATGGACTTCCTGGGGCTGCGGAATCTGACGGTGATCAGAGACGCGCTGGAACTGATTGAGAAAAATTACGGCGTGACCATCGACTTTGCCAGAATGGGTTATGACGATGCATCTGTTTACGAGATGATTGCCAGCGGAAATACCGACGGCGTGTTCCAGCTTGAAAGCGGCGGTATGACCCAGTTCATGAAAAACCTGAAGCCTACCTGCTTTGAAGACGTCGTAGCGGGTATTTCCCTGTACAGACCAGGTCCGATGGATTCCATTCCGAAGTACATTGAGTATAAGAAAAATCCCCAGAAAATCAAATATGTGACACCGGAATTGGCACCGATTTTGGATGTTACTTACGGCTGTCTGGTCTATCAGGAACAGGTTATGCAGATTGTGCGAGATCTGGCCGGTTACAGCTTTGGCCGATCAGACATCGTGCGCCGCGCCATGAGTAAAAAGAAAAAAGACGTCATGCTGCAGGAGAAGGAATACTTTATCAACGGGAAAACCGATGAAGAGGGTAATATTGAGATCATGGGCTGCGTGCGCAATGGCATCTCGGCAGAAGCGGCAGAGGCAATCTTTGCCGATATGGAAACTTTTGCCCAGTATGCCTTTAACAAATCCCATGCTGCGGCTTATGCGGTAGTAGCTTATGAGACCGGTTATCTGAAGAAGTTTTATCCGGTAGAATTCATGGCTGCGCTGATGACCAGTGTCATGGGCGACGCCAAATATATATCCAGATATATCAGAAACTGCCAAGATATGGGGATTGAAGTGCTTCCTCCGTGTATCAATGAAAGCGGTAAAAAGTTCACTGTGGCTGACGGCAAAATCAGATTCGGCTTGCTCGGCGTAAAGAATGTAGGGGAAGGCGCCATCGACGCCATCATCAAAGCGAGAGAAGAAAAAGGAAGACCGCGGGACATCTTCCAGTTTATCAACAACGTGGAAATCAGCGAGGTTAACAAGAAGGCGGTGGAAAGCCTGATCAAAGCCGGCGCCTTGGACTGCCTCAATACTAACAGAGCCGCCCACTTAGCCATCTACGAAGGATTGGTGGAATCTGCGCAGAACAATGCCAAGAAAAATATCGCTGGCCAGATGTCTCTCTTTCAGATCAGCAGTGAGGAAATGAGCAGTGGCGATACGTCGGGAACGCTGCCGAAGGTCAACAACTTCAGCAAGGACGTGCTGCTGGCCATGGAGAAAGAGATGGTAGGTGTGTACATCACCGACCATCCTCTCAACGAGTATACTGACCGCATCAAAAAGCTGGTGACAACCACAAGTGAAGAGCTGGCCAGTGTGGTTGAATCGGAAACGCCGGATACCCGCATCAAAGACGGCATGACCGTGACCATGGCCGGTATGATCGCCGGCAAAAAGAACCTGGTCACTAAAAATAACAAGATGATGGCCTTCGTAGATTTGGAGGATTTATACGGCGAAGTGGAAGTCGTGGTCTTTCCTAACGTCTACGAACGCTGCAGAGAGGCCATTGAAGAGGACAACGTCGTGGTGGTAAAAGGAAAGCTCAACTTCAAAGAAGAGGAAATGCCGAAGCTGCTTGCCGATTCCGTGGTGGATATCAACGACGTAGAGCAGAAGCTATCTCAGTCGTCTGAACGACCATCAAGAAAGCAGGCAGATTCAGGACTTGATCCGGTCAAAGTGAGAATTCCAGCAGAGGCGGATGAAGAAGAAATGCTGGCTTCTTTAAGAGAGATTTTCGGACGCTATCGAGGAAACTCGCCAGTGCTGATTTATCTGCAGAATGGAAAAATATTAAAAACAGGTCAAGGTGGAGGTGTCTATCCGACCATAGATTTTTTTGATACTGTGGCAGAAATCGTGGGGCGGCCCAATATCAAAGGGCGGCCGGTGTTTTAAATTGATAGGACTAGCGCCAGCCGCGGCTGCCTGCTTGCGGAGCGCTAAACCATTAGGAGGAGATTATGAAGCGAATAGGAGTATTAACCAGCGGAGGCGACTCTCCGGGTATGAATGCGGCAATCCGATCAGTAGTGAGATGCGGCATTGACGAAGGTCTGGAGGTATACGGTATTTACCGAGGGTTCGAGGGCCTCATGGACGGCGAGATAGAGGCGCTTACCCGAAATTCTGTAGGAGACATCCTTCAGCGGGGTGGTACGATTTTAAAGACCGCCAGAAGTGAGAAGTTCAGGACAGAGGAAGGGCAGGCTCACGCGGCGGCTATGCTGGATACCTTCGGAATAGAGGGGCTTGTCATCATCGGCGGTGACGGATCTCTGCGCGGCGGAGCAGATCTGGCCAGACGTGGAATCAAAGTCATGGGTCTGCCGGGAACCATCGACAACGATCTGGGTTATACGGATTACACCATCGGTTTTGACACGGCAGTCAATACTGTATTAGAAGCCATCACCAAAATCCGGGACACTTCATCCTCTCATGAGAGGACGACGGTCATCGAAGTCATGGGCAGGCACTGCGGGGATATCGCCCTCTTTGCCGGACTGGCCGGCGGTGCCGAAGGCGTTTTGATTCCGGAGATCGAAAACGACGTCAGTGAACTCTGCAAGAAAATCGTCATGGGAGCGAACCGCGGTAAACAACACAGCATCATCATCAACGCGGAAGGCTCCGGCGTCTCTTCTCAGGAACTGGTAGAAGCCATCCAGTACAGGACAGGCAAAGACACCAGATTGGTAGTGTTATCTTATCTGCAGCGAGGCGGCAGCCCAACACTGCGCGACCGCATGCTGGCCACTTTGACAGGGGCAAAAGCGGTGGAGCTGCTGCGGGATGACTCTGAAAGCAAAGCCATCGGTACCGTAGACGGTGAAATTGCAGCTTATGATTTAATCGAAGCGCTTGAGCAGAAACGAGAAATTGATCGGGAAATGTACGATTTGATCGGTGTTCTGAGCAAATAGAGAGGTTGAGGAATGAAAATCGCAGTAATATATACCAGCAAATACGGAACGACAGAGCAGTACGCAAAGTGGATTGCCCGCGATACAGGTGCAGATCTTTTGCGGCAAGATGACTGCAAGGTGAAGGATCTGGAACAGTACGACTGCCTGGTCTTTGGCGGTCCTATTCACGCTGGCGGAATTTTGGGCATCAGGTTTTTACAAAAGAATTACAAGAAATTGTCTGACAAAAAAATCTTTGTCTTTGCTGTAGGCCTCAATATCGAAGACCCGGCAGTTCAGCAGGAATGCAGAGAAATCAACTTTGTCAAAGCAATCAAGGATCTGCCTTGCTATTTTCTGCGGGGCGGATACGACCCTGCTAAGGTGAGCGGTATGGACAAGCGTCTGATGGGTGTGGTCAAGAAGATGATCGCTGGCAAAAATCCTTCAGAGATGACCGAGTCTGAGAAGGAATTGATTGAAGCCATTGAGCAGGGCGCTGATTATACCAGCTACAGCGCCACTTATGATTTGGTGTATGCAATTCAAACGTTACATTTAGAAACGAAAAGTTGGTAGATGAATGTCGCTGGGCTCGGTTATAATTGGGTCATCAGGAGGTGACATATGAAAATAGGTAAGAAAATCGCAGAGGCAAGAAAGAACAAGAATTTGACACAGGAACAGCTGGCGGAGTCCAAGCTAGTCCCGGTTTCAGCAATCACCTCTTTGAAGTTTGAGAAGGAGGGAAAGTAAATGGAGCTAATGGGAACAATCTTTGTCCTCCTTGGTATTGTAGCCTTTGTCATGTATTACGATTTAGCAAAAAAGGTGAAGAAGCTGGAACGGATGATAAAAGATTCTGGCATTGTGGATATTGATGAGGAGTGGCTGCTGATTAGATCGGTCAAAAAGGAACAGGAAGGTCTGGTTAGAGTAGATTTCGTAAAAGGCGTGCAATTTGTTTAAGGGTATAGAAAAACCGTGGCCTGATAAATGAGGTCCACGGTTTTTATTATTCTTTGTGTTCTGCTAAGTATCCAAGAATGGCCTCTTTGAAGAATTCGATAAAGATATCGATAACCTTATCTTCTTTGGCGGGATACACGCCCAGAGACCGCTGGATGGCCATGCCGTCCAGTGCAGCCACGAAAAAAGAAGCCATCAGATATTTGTACTTATCGTTCTCAATACCTGAGGCGGGACCAAATAAATCACCCGTATTTTTGATTGTCGTCTTATAGTTTTTCGCGACGCGTTCTTTGTTCTGGTCGTTTTTGCTGATCAGATCCCCCAGGAGAGCGATATGAAGTTTCTGCTCATCTTCTTTCTGAAGACGACGCCTTACATTGTCGGCAATCTCATTAAAAATCTCCTGCTGCGTTTTTTCTCCGCTGCCTGCAGCGATAATGACTTTTTGAGAGAAGTGAATGGATTCGTTGATAATATCTTGAAACAGCTCTTCTTTGTTTTTGTAATAGTGGTAGACTGCCCCGGTGGTTACGCCTGCTTGAGAGGCAATCTCCCTGACCGTGGTTTTTTCTATGCCCTGAGTACGGATTACGCGCATGGCTGCTTCTAGGATTTGCTGCTTTTTCTCTGAATTTTTCATCTCTGTCTCCTTGCTTTTTCTTAAATAGCTGAATGCTATAGATCAATACCTAAATCGTTGTCAATAACTTGTCCAAAGGTAATGGAACTGTCGCCGAACTTTTTTCGAATATCGTCCATGGTCCGTTCAATGGATTCACGCTTTTCTCGTCCGCCGTCGGCGGCGCTGTCAAAGAGGGAAAGCTGTTCGTCGGCGGTTTCATCTGTCAAATTGATTGCTGTAATGGTCAGCAGCCTGATGGGGTCTGTCAAATTCCAGGAGGTTTTCATGATTTCCAGACTGGCAGTTCTGATTTCGGAAGCCAGGTTTGTCGGCAGATGCAGTTGTTTCTGTCTGGAAATCGTTTTGAAATAGGGGTCTTTGATGTCCACTTTGACTCCGTAAGCTTTCATCTGGTACTTACGTAGACGGCTTGCTACAGTATCCGCCAGGCTGGTTACTGCTGTGAGAATATCGTCCATTCCTTTGAGGTTGCGCTTAAATGTAATGCCGTTGCCTACTGACTTGATTTTTTCTCGCTGGTCATAAAGGGCAACCGGGCTGTTGTCAAGACCGTTGGCATAGCTGTATAGAATGGACCCCTGTTTGCCAAGTAAAGCTTCTAAAGCAATCGGATCGCCGTGAGCGAGATCACCGATGGTATGAATGCCTAGCTTTTCTAGTTTTTCGGCGGTAGCCCAGCCGACAAAGAACAACTCTCTTACTGGCTGGGGCCAGAGTAAATCCCGATAGTTGTCTCTCGTGATTTCGGTGGTCGCGTCGGGTTTCTTGTATTCGCTCCCCATTTTGGCGAAAATTTTGTTGTAGGATACGCCTACAGATAAAGTCAAACCGAGTTCTGATTTGATGCGGGCGCGGATCATATCGCCAATCTGCTTGCCAGAGCCGAAAAGTCTCTGGCTTGCGGTAACGTCCAGCCAGGATTCGTCAATGCTGAAGGGCTCTACCATATCCGTATATTCCAGATAAATCTGATTAATTTTTTCACTGAATTCCTTGTATTTGTCGTGGTGGGGTTTGACTAGCTGCAGATGAGGACACTTTTTTTTCGCCTGCCAGATGGTTTCTGCCGTGACGACGCCGTATTTCTTGGCTATCTCGTTTTTTGCCAATATAATACCGTGGCGGCTTTCCGGATCGCCGCAGACGGCCGTTGGATAATCCTTGAGATCCGGGCGGGAGAGGAGTTCCACCGATGCATAAAAACTATTCATGTCACAATGTAGTATTACTCTATCCATACAGTTATTTTACCACAAGAAGTGAATTAAGCAAATAAAAAACGGCTGCATGAAGGGGTGCATGATGGAATCAACGGCTCCTGTGCACTTTGGTCGTGCGGGACGACGTATTGTAGTTCGCCAAAGTGCTATGAGATGTTCCAAGAGACCGGACTGCCAGAGCAAGAAAGACGGGCTTTACAGTCCGCAGCCGAGCGCGCCAGAAAAAAAGTGCGGGATATTTCTCGGACTTCCCGCCCATTGTGGACTGTTAGAGGGGCAAAACCGGGCTTTACAGTCCGCAACCGAGCGCGCTAGAAAAAAAGTACGGGACATTTCTCGGACTCCTCGCCAATTGCGGACCGCCAGAGCAACAAAGACGGACTTTATAGTCCGCAATCAAGCGCGCTAGAAAAAAAGTGCGGAACATTTCTTGGACTTTCCGCCAATTGCGGACTGTTAGAGGGGCAAAACCGGGCTTTACAGTCCGCAACCGAGCGCGCTAGAAAAAAAGTGCGGAACATTTCTTGGACTCTCCGCCAATTGCGGACTGTTAGAGGGGCAAAACTGGGCTTTACAGTCCACAAATGGGATGGCGCTCAAAAATGTAGTAGACATTTTTTCTGATGAGCAAAATTGCGGACTGTTAGAGTAAGAAAAATGGACTTTACAGTCCGCAAATGAGCGCGCTAGAAAAAAAGTGCGGAACATTTCTTGGACTTTCCGCCAATTGCGGACCGCCAGAGCAACAAAGACGGACTTTACAGTCCGCAATCGCGCGCGCTAGAAAAAAAGTGCGGAACATTTCTTAGACTTTCCGCCCATTGCGGACTGCCAGAGCAACAAAGACGGACTTTACAGTCCGCAATCGCGCGCCAGAAAAAAAGTACAGGACATTTCTCGGACTCCTCGCCAATTGCGGACTGCCAGAGAGTCAAAACCGGGCTTTACAGTTTCGTCCAATCTCAGAAAAAATTTTTTGCCACGAGAAGAAAAGATATCAAATAACATTCACAATTTGAGAATAGATCTATGTTATAATACTTTAAGTATTGGTTCAGTTTAGCAATAAGAAAGGGAACATTGCGACATAACCCACCAATATCTCTTTGAGACGAAGGTTGTGTTATAATGATTCCACGATCACACGGCGTTGCCGCAAGGCAGGCATCATTGAAACATGACTTGAGATTCTATTTACAGAGGAGTCGTCATGTTATAATGATTCCACGATCATATTAAACTAATTACGATTTGGGAGAAAAGGGGTTCTCCCTGATAGCGATTTGATAGTAAAATAAGGGGTGAAAAAATGAATAATATCATGGTCTGCGTAACCAAACAGAAGACTTGCCAACGGTTAATCGATTATGGCAAGAAGCTGAGAGAGTCTGATGATGACCAACTCTTTGTCATACATATTGCAAAGAGTGATGATTCATTTCTTGATAATTCAGAGGAAGGCGAAGCACTGGAATTCCTCTATGAGAAAGCAAGAGATGCGGGCGCTAGTCTGACAGTAGAAAAATCAGACGATGTGATGAAGACTTTGATTGACATCGTAGACAAGAACGGGATTACAGAGGTGATTACAGGACAGTCCGGAGAAAAAGAAGACAAGGATTCCTTCCTTAACCGTCTTGGAGAGTATCTTGCAGGCAAGGCTAAATTGATTGTCGTACCAGCACATTCTTGACGAAAAGCCCGAAGGCAAGTATAATAGTACAAGTAGTCGACCGCGACTATACGACAAAACGCAGCCAAATCGAAGGTTTGGGCGTTCAAAGCATAAGGACTTTCATCTGTTCACAAACTGTGACAAGTCCATTATACGACACGTTCCTAGCCAGCTAAACGTGCAACAAGTTGCGCTCCTACGCAACTTTCGTTGCTTCGCTGTCCCATTTTCTATTGTAGCTGAAGCTGCGGAAAATCGGCAAGCTGGGGAACGTCAGCATAAGGTCTCCCCGACAATTTGCTTTGCAAATTGGGGTGAGGATCATTATACTACTTAATCCAACCAATCGAGCGGCGCAGAGCTTGCTCTCTTGGAGATTAAAAGCATAAGGTCTGCCAGACCAAATCAAAGATTTGGGGCAGGACCATTAGGAGGTAAACTAAGTGAGAATATTAACAATAATCGTCGGTGCGCTACTGACAATACTCGGTGTGTTTTCAGTAGCAAATGCCGGATTATCATTTTTATCACTGGCCTTTCCCATCGGTGTCGTTCTAATTATCGTTGGAATGGTAGAATGTTTTGCATATAAGAGAACTGTCGAAGACGAAGAAAACAGGCACTGGGTTCTGATCGAAGGGCTGACCACTTTTATACTGGGGGTTGTCGTTCTGACCGGGCAGCTGGCAGCGGATATCGCCGTCCCTGTGGTCTTCGGAATGTGGAGCATGATTTCTGGTATCAGAGGCTTTGTCATCGTTACCCAAGTTGTAGAAAAGAAAGAGAAAGATATAGATTTTTACTGGACTGTAGCGGTCAGTGCATTGAACTTGATCGTGGGGGTATATACCTTCTTCAACTTGATGCTTTTCCATTTGTCCGTGCTCATGATCCTGGGCGTATGCTTCGTCGTACAGGGTGCAAACGTCATCAAAATCGGTGTGGATATTTCCTACTCAAAGCCGGAATTGATTAAGACCAAAGAAGAGAAGATTGCCGATGCAGAAGCGGCGGCGGAAGAAGCGCACCAAGAAGTGAGGAAGGCAATCAAGAAAGCAAGACAGGCTCGCAAAGGCATCAAAAAAGCGGAAGAGTCAAAGGAATTTCACGAGATCATCAGGGAGCCGATTGGAGAAGCTGATAGTGAAAAGCCCGAAGAGAAAGAAGAATAATCATTATTGAAACAGGGGTGTCGCAAAATAGCTTGGATTCAGCTATGGAACGGCACCTTTCCTTTGTTAGGAGTGGAGAAGACATGATAGATATATGCATCGTCGGCGGCGGTGCGGCGGGAATGACTGCCGCAATCTGTGCCAAGGAAAGAAATCCTGCATTAGATATTTTAATCATAGAAAAAAAAGAACAGATGGGCAAAAAGATTCTGGCTTCGGGCAACGGCAAGTGCAATCTGTCTAACATCAGATGCCAGAATTTTCAAGAGACGCTGGCTTTTTTCGCTCACCTGGGTCTTTTGACAAGGACAGACGAAGAAGGCAGAATCTATCCCTACACCGAGGAGGCAAGGGCGGTTTTGATGGCATTGAAAAAGAGGCTGGAGGTGCTCGGCATCAGGACGATGGTGGACAGCCCGGTCCTTTCCGTGGACAAAGAGGAGTGCTTCCAAATTCACACGTCAAAGGACTGCCTGCAGGCCAGAAAGCTTTTGATTTCCTGTGGAGGGAAAGCGGGTCCGCAATTTGGAACTACTGGCGATGGCAGCAAGCTGGCCAAGCAGCTGGGGCATCACGTCAATAGACTAGTGCCGGTGCTGACCGCCATTGATGTAAAAGAGGACACCAGCAAAATGGCAGGCATCAGAGCCAAGGCTCGTGTTACGCTGCGTTATCGCAGTGAACCCCTTGCAGAAGAAATAGGAGAGCTGCAGTTTACAAAGACAGGTGTTTCCGGCATCTGTGTATTTAACCTCTCTCGTTTTCTTTTGATTCCTGAAGGGAAAACAATGAAAGACGGGTTTGAGGAGTATCAGATTTTGATTGATTTTTTCCCAGACAGAGAAGACCTGCTGGAGGTTTTGACGGAAAGAAGCAAAATGAGAGGATTCGAAAGAGAGCACCTATTGGACTTTCTGGTGAGAGAACCCATTGCAGAGTACATCTATCAATTGTCAAAAGGCGATGTGAAAGAAATGGCAAGACTTTTACGCAGTTTTCCTTTATCACCCAAGGGGGCCAGAGGCTGGGATTATGCCCAAGTGACGAAAGGCGGCGTCAGTTTGGACGAGATTGATTTGACGGCTATGAAGTCAAGGCTGGTTGAAAACTTATATTTTGCGGGAGAAGTCATCGATTATGACGGACCTTGCGGCGGCTATAACTTACAGAATGCTTTTGAAACAGGCATGTTGGCTGGAGAGGAGATGGCAAATGAATAGCAGATATCGAATGCATCAAATAAAATTGAACATGAATGAAACCAAGAGTGACATTCCGAAGAAGATTTTGAAGAAGTTAAACAACAGAGATTTGATTTTGACAGATTTGGAAATCGTAAAGGAATCTCTGGATGCCAGAGATAAAGGAGATATCAAATTTGTATACACTGTGGATTTTCAGGCTGTGACCAGGCAGCGGCCAAAACAGTATGTCAATCTGCCTATTAATCCGAAACTGGGCTTAGAAGAAGCACCGGACATGAACTACCTCGACGTGGAATCAGGCGGCGAGGAACTGTCTGATCAGCCTGTCATCGTCGGCTTCGGACCATGCGGTATGTTTGCAGGTCTGATTCTGGCCAAAAGAGGCTACCGCCCAATCATCATAGAGCGAGGCCGCCCAATTGAACAGAGGGTTGAGGACGTGGAAAAGTTTTGGAGTGAAGGAATCTTGAACACGGAATCTAATGTACAATTTGGTGAAGGAGGCGCTGGCACTTTTTCTGACGGTAAGCTGACTACAGGCATCAAGGATCCGCGCATCAGGAAAGTCCTCGAAGAATTTGTCCGCGCCGGCGCCGATGAGGACATTCTCTATAAACAGAAGCCCCACATCGGCACGGACGTTTTGCGGAAAGTGGTCAGAAACATCAGAGAAGAGATCCTCCGCTGCGGGGGTGAAATTCGATTCGATACTCGCTTTGTAGAGGTGAATACGAAGAAGAAATGCGTCAAATCCGTGGTGGTGGAGTGTGCAGGAGAACGATATGAGATTCCTACACAGAACGTGATTTTGGCGGTAGGCCACAGTGCTCGTGATACATTCCGTTATCTCTGTGAACGAGGTATCAAAATGCAGCAGAAGCCTTTTTCCATCGGTGTGAGAATCGAACATCCGCAGAAGCTGATTGACAAATCTCAGTATGGAAATACGGAAGGACTGCCACCGGCTGATTACAAGCTGAACTATCACTGCGGAAACGGCAGAGGGGTCTACACTTTCTGCATGTGCCCTGGCGGGGAAGTCATCACAGCTTCGTCTCAGGAAGGCGGTGTCGTAACCAACGGCATGAGCAACAGAGCGAGAAACAGCGGCAAAGCCAACAGCGGTCTTTTGGTTGATGTCAGATGCGAGGATTTTGGCTCTCCCCATCCACTTGCCGGTATCGAATTTCAGGAGAAATATGAAAAGCTGGCTTTTGAAAATGGCGGCGGGACGTATGAAGCACCGAGGACGACTTGGGGGGAGTTCCGCAGTGAAGCTCTGTCTGCTGCCCCTGTCATCCGCTCGCTGCCGGAATTTGCCGTAGCTGCAATTCGGGAGGCTATGCCTCATCTGGGCAGAAAGCTGTCCGGTTTTGACCGGGACGATGCGGTTATGACTGCTGTGGAAACGAGAAGCTCTTCCCCTGTCAGATTTGCCAGAAACGAGGAGATGGAAGGTACCTTCGGCGGATTTTATCCTGCCGGCGAAGGCACCGGCTACGCTGGCGGCATCATGAGCGCGGCCTGTGACGGCATCAAAGTAGCGGAAAAGATCATAGGGAAATATAAGCCTTTTTAAGCCATATAGCATGAAAGCACGGAGAAAAGCTGAGTTTTCAGCGTTCCCCGTGCTTTTTTTGAAAATATGGATTCTCTTAGGAATACGCGTCAAGGATATGCAATCTCTCTGACGGCAGGCTGCTGTCTATCCCACCAGGATGGCAGGAGTATGGGCGCGTTAAGCAAAACGCGCGGTGTGCTAGAAATCTGATTAAAGGATGGACGTTATTCTGCGAAACTGCGTAACCGAGGCTACTTCTGGCAATCCCCTTTTTTAGGCAGCATTATGACAGCGAGCGAGAGTTCTCACGTTAGATTTGTACTTTTTGGGCAGTTTTACTTGATCCCGCACAAAGCCTTGTACAAAATAAGAAAATTATATTGCACATTCACCGTCCTGGGTTATTTTTTGATAGGATTCTACTCTTGCTCCACCTTCTGAAAAACTCAAAAAATAATTAAATTCCTATTTCTTCTATATTTCCTCTCAACACACTGTATTTTTTCGGGTCATTAACATCTTTTTAATGGTGAATCTTGTGCAAGAGACACCAAAATACATCAAAAAGTACAAAATGACCGTGGCGGCTAGTCGGCGAATGATAATTATTTATACCCTAGTCAATTTCTGTTTCATTATGATTTTACATAGGTTTGCCGTGGGTCGTATTGTCTTACATGTTGATATTTGTCGAAAAAAACGGTATAATGGTTCCGATAATCTAACGGCATTGCCGCAAGGAAGAAACCATTGAATCATGATTTTCGATTCTATTTCTAAAGGAAGAATCATGGTATAATGGTTCCGATAATCTAACGGCGTTGCCGCAAGGAAGAAACCATTGAATCATGTGCTGCGATTCTATATTCAGCGGAATGCACATGGTATAATGGTTCCGATAATCCAACAACGTTAGGATAAAGAATTACAGATTAAAAGGGGACAAGAATAGTGAGAAGTAAGCGCTACAAGAAGACATATGAATTCAAAGACGAAAAATACAGCCCAGAGCTGATTCGCAAATATGAAGATCCTGAATATGCCAAAGCCGCTGAAAAATATGAAAGGCAGGCACGAAGAAGGCAGACTGGCAGCAGTAGAAAACAGCATACTGTCAGGGACTCCGCGGTACCGCAGAGCAAGGGGAAAGGTGGCAGCCGCAAGACAAAGAAGAAATACAGGTGGAACAAGAAAAAAATGTTCCGCAATATACTGACTTTAATCCTATTGTTGGCCGTGGCTGGCTCGGGCCTTTTCTTCTACTTGACGAGGAACTTTGACAAGGTGGATACGTCAAATGCTGATTTTGCCATAGACGACCAGGTAGCTGACGATTTGAGCGGCTATCGTAATATCGCCATATTGGGTTCTGATGCCAGGGCGGATGAAGGTTATGACGGCAGCAGGACTGACGCTATCATCATCATGAGCATTAAGAAATCGACGGGAGACATCAGGCTGATTTCAGTGATGAGAGATTCCTACCTCAAGATGGAGTATTTAGATGGCAGCATGGTTTTGGACAAGATTACCCATGCCCACCACTATGCAGGCGGTATGAACACTATCGCATCGCTGAATCGGAGCTTGGATTTGAACATCAAAGAGTTCGTCATCTTCAACTGGAAGGCTGTTGCAGATGCAGTGGACTGTCTGGGAGGAATCAAAATTAACGTGAAACCCAACGAAATCAACGATATGAACAAGTGGGGCAATGAGACTGCCGTAAATGTAGGCGGCACATATAATAAGATTACAGAAGCTGGAAAACAGACCCTGGATGGCGTTCAGGCTACGACTTACTGCCGGATCAGGAAGACCAGCGGCGGTGACGAAGGGCGTAGCCGCAGGTATAAGCAAATTATGGCGGCGGTGATGAAAAAGGCTATGCTCCAGCCTTGGAAGCTGAACGAATTATCTGAGACCGTATTTCCAAATATCAGGACTAACATGAGCCAGTTCAAGATGTATACGGCTGCTATCAACGCGCCTCGCTATGATTTTGGCAAGAGCATCAGCTGGCCGAAAGTGTATTACGCCGGCTATTTGGGCAACATCTCTTATGTCGTGCCGCAGACCCTGGAGACCAACGTGCAGCGACTGCATAGGCTGGCTTTCGGGCAGGACAACTACAGCGTGTCAGCAACCTGCAGTCAGATCAATCAAGAAATCATCAACGACACGGGAATTTATTGACACATCACGGTCGACAATATAAAGGGCTCTGGTTAACGAGTTTTGCGTTAATCAGAGCCCTTATTAACTATTTTGTCGTAATTTTCTTAACCACGCTATAGGTACTGTCTTAAAAGTTTTTCATCTTATAAATCTTGACGGCAACAGAGATGGTCTCGTAAAAATCCATGTCGCTTCTGCCATAAGGAATCAGCGCTTTGATTTTGTTGATTCGATATCTGATCGTATTTTCGTGAACGAACATAGCCTGACAGGTTCTCTTGTAGTCCATTTCCTTCTCTACGAAACAGAGCATGGTTGCAAGCAGGTTGCTGTTGTTTTCCTCATCGGCCTTACAAATAGGGTGCATGATATCAGCGTAAAATTCCTCCAAAGCGGCACTTCCCTGGAGTTCCAGAAGGATTCGCGAAATTCCCAGCTGATTGTAATGAGAAAGGCCATGGCTGTCTGCCGCGCCGGCGCTGACAGCCATGTGACACTGAGAGATGGAAGTCCCCAGGTCGGCAAGCTTACAGGTGTTGCTGATCCCGATTTGTGCGCGGGGGATGTATCGATGGACCAGATCAACAGCATCAGAGAGTATCTGCTGCTGTAATGGCTTTCTGGCATCACTGAAAGTCAGTACGAGGAGAATGCCGTCCCGGTATTCGGCAGCAAAATTCAGAGTATTCCGGTTGAAACCATTGAGCAGGTTGATCGTCTCCTCGCTTGGGATGAGCAGATTGGTCAAAGGATCTTTTTCTATACAGAACAGTGCCACTGCATTTTTTTGGAAACTGGGGTTCAGGTCTTCTATGAGTTCCATCTTTTCTTCGGGTGAAGTTCTGCCGCTGGTTATCGCGTTGAGTTTGTCTTCGATGGATTTTTTTAAATCTGCGGCCAGACGGTATTCGATGATGCTGGAAATAATCAAAGAGTAAGGAATCTGACAATCCATAAAAATGACTGGCAGGCCAGCCTCATCACATAGCTTGCTTGCAGCAGGCGGCAAGGTCTGGATTGTCTCATCAAAGATAATCAAAGCCGCCGCCCCGAAACTGATAATGATCTTTATCAGATTGAGAACGTATTCGTCATCTCCTTTCCCATAAGAACAAAAGGTTAGGTAGATATCTCCTTCAAAGACCTGGATCTTTGCATCTAACTCCGTCGGGATGTTATCGTAAACGCTGACATAGCGTATCTCGTTGGAAAGCCCCTTCTTTCCAGCCGCAAGACGGCCGCTTTTCATAATATCCAGTTTTAATATATCTGAAACCGTAATTTTCTTCAAACTTCTCACTCCCTTTGTTAAATTTACTAAATATTATCATAGAAATGAAAAAAATGCACGTTCTAATTGTGAAAATCCCAAAAAATAAGCAAAAACTCTTGTCGCCCTCCCTAAAGACAAGTTATCAGAAAATTGTTATCATTGGTTCATAAAGCATCTGTCCTGCAATTCCCTTTGTGAATTGGGACCAGACCATTAGGGAGGAATAGATATGGCTGAACAACAAAAGAGTAATTCAGAAGTTTTTGCACTGCGTCCTACGCCGATGAAGGATAGAAAATCCATGTTGGACATGGTATGGGTACAGGCTGGCTGCGTCATCTGCATACCGGCATTTATGCTGGGCGGACTGGTGGCGGCACAGATGCCGACCTGGACCGGTGTAGCCGCCTGCGGCGTCGGTTATCTGCTGACGTTGATTTTGATGATCGTACTGGGAATGCAGGGAGCCGATCTGGGGATTCCTACCTGTGCAATCTCCCAGTCAACCTTCGGGAAGAACGGCACCAGGCTGCTGGTCAGTTCCCTTTTCGCAATTTCCCTGATGGGGTTTTTCGGGCTGCAGGTCAATGTCTGCGGCGAAGCTTTCGCTAACTTGATGGGAGATGCCTTCGGCATCCACATTTCCCTGACCCTGTCTTCTCTGATCTGGGGCGTGGTGATGTCCATCATCGCAGTAATCGGCATGGAAGGTCTGAAAATCTTTGACAAACTGTCCGTGCCACTGCTGTTCATCATCATGGTAATCGGTCTCGTACTGGCGTTTCAAAAATACGGAACGGCAGGAATTACGGCTAACGAAGTAAAAACGGCAACCATGTCTTTTGCGGAAGCTGTGGCCCTGTCATTCTCCTTCTTTTCTGCAATGGCTTTTACAGCGGCAGACGTGACCAGATGGCAGAGGAATAGAAAGGACACCATCAAGTCCTCAGTATGGGGGCTGATGCCGGCAGGTCTGGCGACCTGCATCATCGGCGTTTTACTGGCGAGAATAGCTGGCGAATACGATATCAGTCTGGTACTGGCAAAAGTGGGCATTCCGATTTTGGGGCTGATCGTCATCATCACTGCGTCTGTTTCGACGAATTCGCTGAACGCCTACTGCGGCGGCCTCGATACGATCATGACCTTTAACATGCCGGACAACCGCAGAAGAGAGGCTACGGCAGGTGTCTGTATCGTAGGTGTTATCTTGGCACTGACAGGCATTCTCGGATACATCGAAACCTTTCTCAACTGGATCTGCTTCCTGGGCGCACCTGTGGCAGGGGTCATGATCGCAGACTACTGGATCGTCGGCAAAGGAAAACCAGAGAGCTGGCACAAGATTGATGGCTGGAACTGGACAGGCTGCATTGTGGCAGTAGTCTCTATGGTCATCGCGCTGATCTTGTACAACGTGTTGCACATCGGAGTCTTTAATCTGAACGGTGTGGCTGTAGCAATAGTCATCTATGTGATCGTGGAAAAATTTGTCCCGTCAAAATCCAGAAATCAGGACGGCGGCACGAGAGCATTTGTTGAAGGAGAAAGTGAGGGCGTATCTAATGTCGGTTAAAATTAAACAGGTCGTGCCGGTTACCGGCGATTTTCTGCTGGATCAGGCGACCCGGGATTACATAGGCAAATATCTCAATGCAGATACGGTGGTAGACGTGGATGTGATTCCGGAAGGACAGTATTCTATCGAAAGCGAATACGACGAGGCAATTAACGCGCCGCAGGTAGTCAGACTCTGCAAAAAGGCTGCAGAAGAAGGCTATGACGGCATCTATGTGGATTGCTTCGGCGATCCGGGTGTGCGTGCGGCAAGAGAGTGCGTGTCCATTCCCGTCTTTGGCGGATTTGAACCGGCCATGCTCATGGCCCTCGGTCTGGGTGACAAAGTGGGCATTGTAACCGTACTGCAGAACGTCATTCCATTGATTGAAGGAAATATCGCAAAAGCACACCTGGGTGGACGCACGACCAAAGTGAGAGCAGTCAATATGCCAGTGGCTGACCTAGAGAATACGGAAAAACTCATTGAAAATCTGGTACCGGAATGCATCAAATCCATCGAAGACGGCGCAGCTGTCATCGTTCTGGGATGTACGGGCATGATCGACGTATCCGTAAATGTGCAGGCGAGGCTTCTGGCAGAAGGCTTTGACGTGCCAGTGGTAGAAGCAGCCGGGGCAGCTTTGAACACAGTAGAAATGTATGCAAAGATGAAGTTAAGACACAGCGGTCTGACCTATATGGCACCGCCTGAAAAATAATATATCAATAGAGAAAAAACGGAGGGTAACATGAAAAAACTAACACAACAGGAAATTATCGATATCTTATATGGATGTACCATCGTCGGTACTGGCGGCGGCGGGGACCTGGATCTGGGCCTGCGTACCATGCAGGAAGATTTTGACCAGGGCAGAGAACTTTATATGGCTGACCTCAGCGAAGTGCCGGACGACGCTTATGTGGCCGTGCCGTATATGTGCGGTTCCCCGGCGTCACTGGAAGGCGGCGGAGACGAATTCGCCCATCTGCCCCAGCTGGGATATCCGGAGTCCCTTCTGGCATTCAGAACCCTGGAAGACTATTTTGGTCAGAAATTCTACGGTGCGGTATCCACAGAACTGGGCGGCGCAAATACTGCTTATGCACTTCATGCCGCCTGTCAGCTGGGGGTGCCTATCGTCGATGCCGATCCAGCAGGACGTTCTGTTCCAGAGCTGCAGCACAGCACTTTTTATGTAAAAGACATACCGATGGCGCCTATCGCCCTTGCGACCCAGTTTGGCGATGCCATGATTGTGAAAGACATCGTCAATGATATGCGCGCAGAGGATATCGTCAGAGCGGTTGCCATCGCCAGCGGCAACAAAGTGGGAGTCGCTGACCACGCCATCACGGGAAAGCAGCTGAGAGGAGCCATTATTCCAGGTGCACTGTCCTATACCCTGAAACTGGGAGCAGCGCTGCGCAAGGCGAAGGAGAACGGTGAAAATGTGGCTGAAAAAGTCGTCGAGGCAGGAGAAGGGAAAATCCTCTTCAAAGGTATCGTCAAAGACTGGAAAGTAGAGGAGACTGGCGGTTTCATCTACGGCGATACGACCATGGACGGCATCGGTCAGTACGAAGGACATGAATATAAGGTATGGTACAAGAACGAACATCTGGTTTCCTATTTGGACGGCAAAGTTGACGTGTCAGCACCTGACCTGATCTGCATCGTCGACAAGGATGGCATGCCAGTTACCAATCCACATTACGAAAACGGCATGGAACTGACAGTATTTGTCCTGCCTGCACCGGAAATCTGGAAGACGGAGAGAGGGCTTGCAGTGTTCGGTCCGAGGAGCTTTGGCTTTGACTTCGACTATGTGCCGTTCAATGAGAGGTAAAGATGATGAAAATTAAAATCATCAACCCGGTGCCGGATCTTGATGCTGCTGTCGTAGACGGTATGAGGACCTACCTGTCTGCCAGTCTCGATCCGGGAACTGAGATTGAATTTGAGCCTGTAGCAAAGGGCTTCCGCTCCATTGAAACGGAAGCCCAGGGTGTGATCAACGGAGGGGAGATTCTGCGCCTGGTGGTAAAGGCGCAGAGTGAAGACTGCGACGGCATCTTCATCAACTGTTTTGACGATCCGGCTTTGCTCGGGGCCAGAGAGCTGTCGCAAAAACCGGTGCTGGGGCCTTACAGCGCTTCGGTCCTCTTCGCTTCTATGCTCAGTGAAAGAATCGGTATCATCACCACTGACGATTACGGACTGTCCTGTGAGGCGAGAAAAGCGCGCCATTATCAGTTTGAGGAACGCATCGCCGCTGTGGAGAAGGTGGATATGACCGTACTGGATCTGCGAGAGGGTGATTTGATAGAACGTCTGACGGCCTGCTGTCAGCGCTTAGAGGAACAGCGGATTTACGCAGTCATTTTGGGATGCACCGGCATGAACTTTGCGGCAGACCAACTGAGGACAGCCTTAAAAAAGGCCAGGTGCCAGGTGCAGGTGGTAGAGCCCTTGCAGACGGGCGTCAAAGCGCTGGAGCTGCTGGTCAAGATGGGCTATACCAATTCTATCCACAGCACTGCGGTCAGAATGGAGGATTATGTAGAATGATAGATTCATTAAAAAAGCTGATTGCGATTCCCAGCATCACCGATGCGCCGGCCGAGGAGAATATGCCCTTCGGCAGGAACGTCCACGACGCCCTGATTTATATGCTGGATTTTTGCAAAGGACGGGGTTTCCGTACCAAGAACTGCGGCGATTATCTGGGCTGGGCGGAAATCGGCCAAGGTGAGGAGCTGATGGGCATCCTCTGTCATCTGGATGTAGTTCCGGCTGGCGAAGGCTGGGAGCACGATCCCTTCGCAGGCGAAATCGTGGACGGCAAAATCTACGGCCGTGGCGTCATGGACGACAAAGGTCCTGCCATGGCGGCTGTCTTCGCCATGAAGGACGTTCTGGATTCGGGCAAAAAACTGAACAAGCGCGTCCGCATCATCTTCGGCTGTCAGGAAGAGACAGGCGACTGGGTGGATATGGACTATTATAAAGAACACGAGGAAATTCCGACCTTCGGTTTTACACCTGATGCGGATTTTCCCGCAATCTATGGAGAAAAGGGCATTCTGATGGTCCGGCTGTCCATGGAAGCGTCAAAATCAGGCTTTGTCAAAGTCAGCGGCGGGGATGCACCTAACATGGTGGCAGACTGGGCGAAAGGGTCTTTGACAGACGGCACTGTTCTGCAGGAAGCGGGAAAAGCTGCTCACGGCAGTACGCCGGAAGAAGGGGAAAACGCCATCAGCAAACTGATGGAAAAGGCGGCAGCCTATGATTGTCCCTTTGCCCAGTTCTATATGGAGAAAATCGGCTGGTGCCTGGATGGATCGAATATCGGTATTGGACTATATGATGAAGCCAGCGGATCTTTGTCCTTTAATGTGGGACGAATCGGGATGACTGACGAGATGCTGTCATTGGAGGTGGACATCCGCTATCCGGTTACTTACAGCGGAGAAGAGGTGTTGGACCGCATGGAAAAAGCGGCGGCACCTTATGGCATCAAAGTGGAGACGATCACTTCCATGGATCCGGTCTATATGGACAAGGAGGGAGAAATCATCGGGAAACTGATGTCAGCCTACGCAGAAGTGACAGGAGATGCGAGGGAACCGCAGGTCATGGGCGGCGGCACCTACGCCAGAGCCATGGCGGGCATCGTGGCCTTTGGACCCGTTTTTCCCGGCCGGGAGTGCACAGAACATCAAAAGGACGAGTGGATTTACGTAGAAGACCTGGAAAAAGCCAGGGAGATATACAGACTGGCGATAGAAAAGCTGGCCTGTGAATAAAGGTGAAACAGAAACTTATGGGAATCTGGACGAGCAGATATCCATAAGTTTTTTTGATGGTGCAAATGGTGCGCCGACGATTTAAAATCGACATTTCCAGCAATTGGTGTTAAAATAGAGTTATCTTTAGCGATAAGAAATGCAGAGGAAGAACTGATGAAAAAGAGAATTGCCCTATTGATGATTGCTTGTTTCATTTTCTCGCTGGTGGCAGGATGCGGACAGAAAGAAAACGTTCCGGCAGATAAAGCAGAGGCTTTTGCAGAACCGGTCTACGACTGGGAGAAGGGCAGCGGCGAAAAGCTGGTCATCTGGGGAGTCTATCCCGATTTAGACCGCAGCTACATAAAGCGGGCTTTTGAACGTTATAAGGAACTGACCGGAAATGAGCTGGAAATCGTGCAGATTCCAAAGGAAGACTTCGAAGCCCGCATGCAGGCATCGATCAAAGGCGAAATCGAGAAGCCTGATATTTTGCTGAGTTATGGCGGCGCCAATATAGAAGCTTACGATCCGGACGAAAACTTTTACGACTTTACTGAAGCGCAGTGGGTGGACGATTTGACGGATACTTCCATCAATCAGACCATCTTTAACGGCAAGGTGATCGGACTGCCCCATTGGGAGGCCTCCATTTCTGGAACCCTCTACAATAAGGAAATCTTTGAAAAATATGGGCTGGAAATCCCAGAAACCCAGGAACAGTTCATGGAAGTCTGCAAAACTTTAAAAAAGAACGGCATTACGCCGCTCTATCTGCCGGCAAAAGAAATTTCCATGCTGCTGTATCAATTCCCTTTGGACTCTCTCGTTGAGAACGGTGAGACTTTGGAAAAACTCAATGAGGGAAAGATAGGTTATGCAGACATTCCTGAGATGGAGCAGGTGGTGGAGTGGTATGGCGAGATGGCCGAAAAAGGCTATCTGGGGCAAGACTATGAAAAGAATGACTGGGACGGTATGAACGAAGCCATGGACAGCGGCAGTTATGCTATGATGCTCTGCTGGGATACCTGGCTGTATACGGATTTTAAGGGCAATGCGAAAAAATTCGGGCTGATGCCGGCCTTTGTAGGCATTCCTGAAGAGGGCACCTTCGAAGGCCCCAATTTGGGTCTGTTCATTGTCAACAAAAACAGCGCCAGACTGGAGGCAGCCCTCAATTTTATCACCTTCCTGGCCGATCCATATAACTACAATATCGCCTTTGAGAATATCTATACGGCGCCTGTCTTTAAAAACCAGGTGGCCAGTATTTCTACGCCTCAATATCTGGAGGCAGAGCATCTGATCGAACAGAAATACAGAGATTCCATTGCCTGGCTCCGCATCCGGGGATTTTCCCAGATGGATGCTTCCTGCATTTTAGATTATATGAAGAAAGGCAGCGGACTGTCTCCCGCAGATTGTCTGCGCGGGATGGACCATCTCAGAACAGAGAGAATGGCAGGAGGTGAGCAGGCGCAATGAAGCTGAGGACTCTGATGAAAGATAAGAAACACTTCTCTTTTATAATTGCTGCCCTGCTGGTGGTTGTGATTCTCTTTGGCGTTTTTGCCATCTCTTATATTCAGCGATTTGATAAGACGCTGCAGGCGGAGAATCAGGTCATGATGTCAGAAGTGGCTGACAACATTACGGCATACACCAAAATGGTGGTAAAGGATACGGAGAACTCTCTGCAGACCATAGGGGACACCTATCTTGTCATTCCAGAGGAGAAGCGAGCTGCTTATTTAAAAGACATCGTAAAGACTCAGGGATTTGTCTTTGCCGGCTACGCAGACCTTGACGGGCGATTGCAGGCCAGCGAATCTTCCAGAAATGGAGACGTTTCTGATCAGACGTATTTCAAAAAAGCTGTCAAGGGACAGTCCTCGATCAGCGGCATCGTCCGTTATATTTTTACTAACCGGGCGGCATCGGGCATTCTTCTGGCTGTACCGGCAAAAGACCAAAGCGGCAAAATCTCAGGCGTTATGATGGCCATGCTGGACATCTCGAAATTACAGGAGGCGCTGGGAACGGAAAGCTTTGGCGGAGAAGGTTATTCTTACATCATCGACAGAGATGGAAATCTGATCATGCGCAATAAAAGCATGGATTACAATAACTTTTACCGCGTTTTAGACAATGTGGAGATCAAGACAGGCGGAAGCACGCAGGCAATCAGGGAAAGCATATTGGCGGGAGAATCGGGTACGATTCTCTACGATCAGCTGGGTACAGAGCGGTTTGGTTATTATTGTCCTCTGGGACTGAACGACTGGACGATTGTAAATATCGTGCCCAAGGATGTGATTACGGCGAAGACAGATATGCTGACCAAAGAGCTGATGCGCACGGGCATTGCCGCCATCATCGTATTTTTGATTTTGCTGGCAGCGGCAGGAGGGATATGGATTGTCTCCCAAAACCAGCGCCATGCAGCGGAGGCAAAGTCGATTTTCCTTGCCAATATCAGTCATGAAATCCGCACGCCGATGAATGCCATCGTAGGCATGGGCGAACTTTTGATGCGAAGTGAGTTAAACATCAGGCAGAAGGAATACGTGCGAAGCATTCTCAACTCCGGCAAAGGGCTGCTGACGATCATCAATGACGTCTTGGATTTGTCAAAACTGGAAGCGGGTAAATTTACCATCCTCAATGAGCAATACCAGACAGAAACTTTACTCTATGACGTTGCGTTTCTGGCAGCGGTCAGAATTGAAGACAAACCGATACGTTTCTTCCTGGATGTGGACAAAACCGTGCCGGCACAGATGATTGGGGATATGACGAGAATCAAGCAGATTCTGATCAACATCGTAGGCAATGCCGTGAAGTTTACGGAGGAGGGTTATGTCAAATTGTCCCTGCACTGTGATAGAGACGAGGATCAGATTCTTCTGACCATGGCAGTGGAGGATACGGGAATCGGCATCAAAAAGCAGGACATGGATAAGCTGTTTGAAAGCTTCAACCAAATTGATTCTCCTTACAACCACGGCAAAGAAGGGACCGGACTGGGTCTTTCCATCGCCAACTCCCTGTGCAAAATGATGGAAGGAGATATCACAGTAGTCAGTGAATACGGTGTGGGCTCTGTCTTTACGGCCAGGATTGTGCAGGCGGCTGCAGGAGAAAAGATTTTGATGGATCTCTCCCAAAAGAGCCTTCCGCGCATTCTGATCTACGAAAAGACGCGATCGCTGAGAGAGAATTATGAGTTCTATCTGCAGGAATTAGGCCTGCAATATAAAATCTGTGCGGATTACAGCGAATTTCAGAGCGCCCTTTCTGAAGGCTGTTATGAGATGGTCATGGCCGACAGGCTGACTGTCCATCAGGAGCTGGAGGGAAAGCTGGCAGATGATCAGAAGCTGGTGACCCTGCTGAAGATTCAGGAGCACGGCTTGATGTCCGATGAGCCGGAAGATGCGGCAATCTTTGTGCCGCTCTTCGGTATCCAGCTGGTATCCCTGCTCAAGCGGATGGATGCCGGCCTATGCATTGCAGAGGAAGAGAAGCTCGAAACGCCTTTACTGCCCCACGTGAGAGTTCTGATCGTAGACGATAATGACCTGAATCTGCAGATTGCAGAAGCCTTGCTGCAGGTGTTTGGAATGCAAATAGACTGTGCCGGATCGGGCGAGGCAGCTGTTGCAGCAGCCAGCCGCCAAGACTATGACTTGATCTTCATGGATTATATGATGCCAGAAATGGACGGTATCAAGACCATGAAAAAAATTCGTATGCTTCCGGGCGGCAGATACGAGAAGCTGCCTATCGTCGTCTTGACGGCGGATGCCACCGACAGTGCCAGAGAATTGCTGCTGGCTGAAGGTTTTGACGACTATATGACCAAACCGATCAGTATGGAGGAATCAGGCCGGATTTTGATGAAATGGCTGTCACCTGTCAACGAGCGGCGCGGCCGGACAGAGGTTTAACAAGTCAGTCGTCTATTGCACGTCATAATATGAAATATAGAATTGCTGCTGCTGCCCTCTTTGCTGCATCTGCAGACCGAAGCCAAGCGGAGGGATTTTTGCTGGCTTTTTCCTTCGGTAGCATCCTGCGCGCTCTGGTGACTGGTGATTTTACCGCATTGCCAGGCTGAGACGGGATCAAAAGAGGACCTGGCAGTCCGCAGAGGGTCTGTTGGGGCAAATGCCGCACACATTGTCTAGCGCGAAGGATTGGGGACTTGAGATATAGAGTGTACAAAGATGGAATCTCTTATCAGATACATGGACAAAGCCGCCTGCACAAAGAACTAGTTCTTTGTGCAGGCGGCTTTGTTTTCAGGAAAATTATATTTTAATGATCTCTTCTTTTGCGCAGGACCAGAGTTGTACCACCAGCGGCAGCTGCCAGGACTATCCACAGCAGCAGATCGCTTTCATCGCCGGTCTTTGGCGTATTGCCCGTAGTCCCGCTGCCTGTGGAAACCGTCCCGCTGCCTGGCTTGCCAGACGTTCCAGGCCTGCCGTTCGGTTTGTCTGCCGGAGTGCCCGGTTTATTCGGCTTGCCCGGTTTTTCCGGATTATCTGGCTCCAGAGGGTCATCACCGCCTGCCTTTTTTTCAAAGACAGCGTGGATGGTGTGATCTGCATAGACCCGCTCGAAGGTGTATTCTGTCAGAGGTCCGACGGATTTTCCGTCCACCAGGACGTCCTTCAGGTCGTAGCCTTCTGCCGCCTCGATCCTGTAACTGGCGGAAAGACCTGCAGAAACCGTAGTGCTGCCATCCGGCGTGATGGTGCCGCCTGGATCAGCAGAGGAAATGATGGTGTACCGCTGCGCTGGAGGATAGACTGGATTGGAACCGCCTTCCGGCTCGATGGTGAAGGTGGCGGAGACGGTCTTAGAATTCCCATCGTTCGACCAAGCACCATCTGTATATTTCTGTGGCTGGTAGGTGACGGTCAGGGTGTAAGTGCCATAGTCGTCATGATTTAGCTTCAAATCATCGACGGTGTAGGTATTTTCTGGGCTTTCTATAAAATTACTGCCGGAAACCTTTCCGTCGTCGGCCTTGGTAACTTCCCAGGCCAGGGCTTTCATATACTGATCATCAGTGGTAGTGTTGGTGCCTATACCGTAAAGGGTGAAACCATCCGGCGCCCTGCCCTTGAAGACCTGGCCGTCTTCGATACCGGTGAAGCGGCATTGGAAGGATTCCACCTTGCCAGGAAAATGGCCGAGGGAAAGGGAAATGCTGCAATAAGCGTTAGCGCTTGCAGGTATTTTGGATGCCCAATGGGTACTTACGATAGCGCGGGTACTTTGCACAATCAGGGTTTCCAGCTGTGTGCACGGCAGCATATTATCCCGAATATAATTAACCTTCGGCCCCAAAACGGCATGCTTTACGATTCCAAAAGAATCGTCGCTGATCAGCGTACCCAGAATGCTGGTATCGGATTGCCAAGCACGACAACCGCTGTCTGTCTTGATGGTCAGGGTCTGAGTAGCGGCGTCCCAGGCGTAGTCATCGGTGGTTACATCCCCCGATGGACCCTTGTACTCAAAGTCGCCACTTGAGATGACTGGGCTTGCTACTTTTCCATCGGCAAGAGCCTGCACTTGGAAGGTGTAAGTTCCATAGCCGCCTGCGAGGATTTCGGAAGTGAAGTCATAGCTGATGTCAGCAACGGTCTGCGTACCGCCGATTTGCCGGCCTGATTTGTATAAGGTCACCTTGTAGCTGCCAGCATCTGCCACGGAACTCCACGAGGCTGTTGCGTTAGTTTTTTCAGATTCCTGCGTCCACTGTAAGCCTGCAGGTGCCGTAAGCACTTCGGTAAGAGTATTGCTGTCGGCAAGGGTATATCCCTGCCCGTTGATATTTAGGAAAATCTCTGTTTTCGCTTTATTGAGAACGGTACCGCCGCTCATGGTGATCGAACCCTGTGTGCCCGAATCCCAGATGGTGAACTCGCCGCCGCTAAGTTCTAACGTTCCGATGGCGCCGTTGTTATCAAAGTAACCACCAGACAGAAGCACAGGGGATATGACCGTGCCGCCAGCATCATTGGCAAAGGTCCCGCCATCGATGATGACAGTGCCGGAAACGGTTCCGTTGTTGACAAAGCCTCCTGTTGATAATTGCAGGCTTTGAACGGCTCCTTCATTTGTGAACTTGCCGCCTGTTACAGTGACAGAGCGGATAGGATTTCCCTGACCACTATATACAAACTCGCCGCCGCTGACTGCCACCGTGCCGCCCACGTTGTAGTTTACAGTAAAGGTTCCATTCGTCAAGGTGATGTCAGACACCACGTAAGCGCTGGGGCTGATCGTCTGTCCAGGGGCATCGATGGTGATTTTCGCAGGCCATGGATGATCCGCGCCGATGCTCTCTTCAAGCTCATCCCAAGCCTCCTGCGATGCAATTGTGACCGTCTGTACATCCTCTGCGCTGGCCTGCAGTGGAAAATATGCCACGACCAGGCACATGGCCAGCACTGCGGCCAGGGTTTTCTTGATCTTCGTCATTTTCTTCATATGGTTCCTCCTCCCGGGGAAAATGCATTAGCTTTTTGTTTTTATTATACAAAATCGGGGGGGGGGTCAAGGGTATTAGCTTAAACCGTCAGTTAATGACCTAAACCGTATAAATCAGAGACGTTTTATACTGGAAAAGCCGGATTCAGCCGCCAGCAGGCGATGGCCGTATACATCAGATAAGACTCCAGTCTGTCGTCTGTTCTGAAGTTGGTGATGGCCTGAACCTTTGAAAGCCGGTACTGAATCGTATTCCTGTGGACGAAAAGCAGCGTTGCCGTCTTTTTTACTTCGCAGTCAGCGTCCAGGTAATAGACTGCCAAGGTATGCAGCAATTCGCCAGAGGTGTCAATTTCTAACAGCGGCTTTAGAATATTGCGGCAGATGCGGTAATTCTCGCTTTTTTCTGCCGCCATATCAGAGCAATGCTTGGCGAACATCAGATCTCCGTAGGAGATTTTTTTCTTATGGGGGAAAATCTCCACCACATGGGGGATATATTCTGAATAGAGAAGATAAGTGCGCCGCACGTCTTTGGCATTGTCGTCGTTAGGGAAAAAAGCGACAGTGTAATCCTCTGTAACCTGATCCATGGCATCCATCATCTCTTCAATATACGCGTTATCAGAATCGATTGATGAGGCGTAGACGATAAAACAGATGATGTAGATGCCGTAGGTGTCGATGATGATTTCTTTGCGAAAAGCCTCTGCGTTGTCTTTGACAGCACGAATCAGGCTGCGCATGGTTTGGAGCTGTTCCCTCGTATCCCCGTGCTCAAAAGCAGGCCGGATGATGATAGCCGTGTTGATGGCATCGATATCGATCCCCAGCTTTTCTGAAATACTGTACATCTTCTCCTCTTCCCCTTCGATGATAGCGGGAACCAGAGCGTTTTCCAGTATATTGTTGGAGTCCAGATCCCACAGCTTAGAGAAAATTTGCAGAAGTTCGATGACGCGATAGATGTCGTCAAGGGTCAGACGGCCAAAATCATCGGCTGCGTAGAGGGAGAAGTTGCGATACTCAAAAGCGGAAAATGGCACGCAGAAAACCTTGAGCGGCATGTCGTTCAGAGTCGTTTCTACACAATATTCATCTGTCGCGGCAGCATTTTCATAGAGGGCAGAGATGGTGTCCGCAGTGATGTCGTTGGACATGGGCCATTTGCTGAGGCAGACGTTATTCAGCGAGGCGTCGGAAAGCAGAAAAGTGCACTTGAGATTATCACTGATGAGGCGCATCAACGTAGCGATATTTTGGCGGTTTTCCGGCAGGCGGGATACCAGGGAGGCGATGGTATCGATGAAATCGTTGTTATTGGCGCGATTGCGAAAAATAGCTTCGTAGACTTCGCCGATCACCTCGTTATAGAAAAAGTCTGTTCGATTTTCAGGCATGACGATGATGGGAAAATTCAGCCGATTGCCCAGTTCGATGATGGCCGGGTCGATTTCTTTGATCCAGATTCCGAGATAATAGATGACCACGCAGGCATCGCCGGAATTGTACATGTAGCTGATATGGTCGCACTGTGCCTTGGGATCATTTCTGATGGTATAGAAAGAGGTCAGCACCATGTCGCTGTTTTTAATCGGTTTGCCGAAATCAAAGATTACATTATCCACGATCTCCAAAACCGTCACGCTGTTGACGATGTTGGAGATACCTTTTTCTCCTGCGATGACCCGGCTGTTCCGCAGGGATGGTAATTTCAGGCATTCTTCTACGGTTATACTCATTTTTGTCACCTCATAACAATTATTATCTTGATTATAGCGTAAAAAAGGTCGAATTACAATGATGATTTATGCACATGCACAATTAATTATCAGAATAATCAGCGACGGCGCTAATGACAAGGGCGCTGAAACTTGATATACTCTTAATAAATTCAGAACCCTTATACGAAAGGAGGCTATTTTATGGCCGAAGGAAAAAAGAACTTTGAGGTAGAGAGCATTACCTTAGAAAAAGTGCCGGACAGTGAGAAGAAGAGCTGGCCGTCCATTGCATTTATCTGGGCAGGAAACGTCATCTGCGTTCCGGCGCTGATGGTAGGCGCCATGGTATCATCTGGACTTAATTTTAAAGAATCAATCGCAGCCATGTTTATCGGTTACGGTATCGTCGTCGCTCTGATGATGCTCATCGCTGCCCAGTCAGCACAGACTGGCAGACCGACAGCAGTTGCTGTATCAAGAGCATTGGGGGAAAGAGGATCACAGGTGACCATTTCCCTGATTATCGCAGTATCTATGGTAGGCTGGTACGCTTATCAGACTATCGTATGTGCCACTTCTTTCTGCTCTTTGATGCAGTCCAGCTTTGGCATTGCATTTCCAGAGTGGATCGCGTGTATTTTCTGGGGCGGACTGATGCTGATCACCGCATTCTATGGAATCGGGCTGACTAAGATTCTCAACATCGTCAGCGTACCACTGTTATTCGTCTTCTTAATCTACGGCGTTTCTATCGCTCTGGGAAATGGCGGCGCAGAAGTCCTGGCTGCTTATAATCCTGGCGGCGAAGGAGGCATGGTCATGGGCATCACCATTTCCGTAGGCGGATTCATCTCCGGTGCAGCAACTTGTGGAGACTACAACAGATACAGCAAAAACGGCAAAAGCGCAGCGCTTTCCTGTCTCTTTGGCGTCATCCCGGCAGGGGTGGGCGCGCTGGCCTGCGGTGCCATTTTGGCGATCTGCTCCGGCAACTCCGATATCACAATCATGTTTGCCAACGTGGGACTGCCTGCCATCGGCATGATCGTCCTGATCCTGGCAACTTGGACAACAAATGTCGGAAACGCTTATTCTGCCGGCATCGCAGTGGTCAACATGTTCAAACTGCGGGATGACAGAAGAGCCATCGTAACCGCCATCTGCGGACTCATCGGCATCGCCCTGTCCCTTGGCGGCATCGTTTACTACTTCGTAGACTTCCTCTCACTGCTGAGCTATTTCATCACGCCGATCTGCGCCGTACTCATTGCAGATTATTGGGTCATGGGCAAGGGCAGAGCAGCTGACTGGAAACCGTTCCCAGGCGTCAACTGGCTGGGAATCATAGCATGGCTGGTCGGAGCAGCAGTGACTTATTTTGATACATTCTTTATCCCTGAAATCGTCGGAATCGTTGCAACTATCGTCGTCTATGCGGTACTGTGCAGCGTGATAAAAAATCCGAAACTGAATCCTTTTGCAAAGGGCGAGGGGACAGAACTGAAGGAGGCTTGTTAATGAAAGGTACTTATGAAGCGGCGAAGACGTCTATTGCATCCTGCATGGGCGCAAAACCGGGCGAAAAGCTTTTGATCCTGACGGACGAGGAACAGCTTGATTTGGCAAGAGAATTTGTCAAAGCGGGAAACGACCTGGGCGTGGAAACGGTCATGGCTTCGGGACCTGTGAGACATTCCGGTGAAATGCCGGCGCTCTCTCAGGCCGCTCTTGCGGAAGCTGACGCCTGCATGATGATCACCAGCGGGTCTTTCACTCATACCAAGGGCAGGGCAGAGGCAACGGAAAGAGGCTGTCGAGTCGCCTCCATGCCTACGATTACAGAAGAAATCGTCAATATGACGCTGAATGCCGACTACGACGAAGTGGAGCGCATAGGCGATATTCTGGCGTCAAAGCTGGACAAGTGCGAAAAAATTCGCATCACTACGGAGGCAGGGACGGATTTGACCCTTTACTGCGGCGGCAGAGCCGGTATCGCAGATACGGGCAAGCTGGTCGGCAAAGGCGCCTTCGGCAATCTGCCAGCTGGTGAAGCCATGGTCGCTCCGATTGAAACCAAAGGCGACGGCAGACTGGTGGTAGACGGCGTCATCGCAGATTTTAAGGTCATGGAGGAACCTCTGACCATCACTTTCAAGGACGGACGCATCGTCAAGACAGAAGGCGCGGATGCAGAGGACTTTGACAAGTTCGTGGCACAGTTCGACGATACGGCAAAGAACGTCTGCGAGTTCGGCATCGGCACCAACCCATCCTGCAAAATCATGGGCAACGGTCTGGTAGATGAGAAGGTCTTCGGCACCATTCATATCGCTTGCGGCAACAATCTGTTCATGGGTGGTCAGCAGGACTGCAACATGCATTATGACATGATTATCAAAAGCCCGACGGTCTGGCTGGACGAGGAATGCGTCATTGAAAACGGCAGGCACATTTATTAATTTATTATAGGACAGTTTCTCTTTGCGAAACTGTGCAAGCACCATGAAGGAGAATGAAAATGATTCGTGATTTACATAAAGAGAATTTGAGATATATCGTATATGGCTCCAGCTTCTATGGCGGAGGCGGAGGCGGTTCCATGGAGGAGGGAGAGGCGCTGCTGGCGGCAATGCTGGCAGAGGACCCGAACCTGACGCTGAAAATGTATGATGTAGAAGACATGGAGGACGATCCGGCGGTGGTTTCTACCATGGTGGCCGCGCTCGGTTCGCCGGTAGCAACAAAAGGAAGAACCTTCCAGGACGAATCTGTCAACGCGGTAAAGGGCATGGCGGAGGAAGCCAGCTTCAGCGGCAGAACATTGAAATACGTCTACTCTGGCGAGCAGGGGGGCGGCAACACACTGCTTCCACTCTATGCGGCATGGAAGAACGACCTGCCGATTCTCAATACGGATGGCAACGGCAGAGCGGTTCCGGAATTGAACACAGGTCTGCTGCCTGTCCACGGTATTCCGACCAGCCCGGTGGTTCTCGCCAGCGAAAAAGGCGACACGATCGTAGGCAGAGCAAAGGACCCTATGGACAGCAAGGCCTGCGAGAACATCGCCAGATATATGTGCCAGGCTTACGATCAGGGCATCGGTTTTGCGGCCTGGATGATGAACAAAGAAGACCACCTCAAGGCATCGGCAGTAGGCCAGATGACCAAGACCATCGAAGTGGGCAGGGCTTTGGCAAGTTCTACAGCGGATACGGTGGCTGCAGCCCTCGAGAAGTGCTTTGCCGATGCAGGCGTGCCTTTCAAGACGGTGATTCCTGCGGGCATCATTACCGACATCGAAATCGACTCCGCCGGCGGTTTTGACACTGGCGTGACGACCATCAAAGATGAGGCCACAGGAGAAGAATACAAGGTGACGTTCCAGAACGAGAACCTCTTTGTTGAAGATCCTAGCGGAAAGGTCATCGTGACCATTCCCAGCATCATCTCTCTGCTGGATCTGGGCCTTGACGGAGAAGTGCGCGCTCTGTCCAACAGTGAAACAAAAGTAGGACAGAAGGTAGCTTTGACCATTACAAGAGCCGACGACAGATGGTATGATCTGCCGGAGTGTTATACCTGCTGGGACGGTGTTATGGTCAGCGCCGGCTACTGCAGAGCCAATGAAGAAGTTTCTCTTTAGTGTGAGGTGGAAAAATGAGCAGAACGTTATATAAACAGGATATTTTGGAGATTTTGTACGGCGCGACATTCCTGGGCGCTGGCGGCGGCGGTTCTCTGTCCTTCGGACTGGATATGCTTGCAAAGCTGGAAAAACAGGGTGAGACCATCGAATTGGAGCTGCTGGAAGTGGATGAACTGGAGGCGTGCGACTATGCGGCCATGGTGGCAGGTCTTGGCAGTCCCGTAGCCATGCTGGAAGGGGAGTTCGGCCCCGATGCGGTCAATGCATTCAAGGCTTTCCAGAGGGGTTTTGCAGCGGAAGGAAAGACGGTTAACTATCTGTATCCAGGTGAAATGGGCGGATTCAACACCTTCGTTCCTATGATGGTGGCCATTCTCTCCGACAAAGATCCGGCAAAACGTATCAAGTTCGTGGATACGGACGGCAACGGCAGGGCGGTTCCGGAGCTGAATACGACGCTGACGGACTTGCGGGGATATCCGCCTAGCCCCATCGGCCTAGGCAACGGCACGGGGGATCAGATTATCGCTTATGCCACAGACGACAAGGCGGCGGAGGTCATCGCAAGACAATTGTGCATGGCATACGGCCAGCAGATCGGTTTCTCCACCTGGGGGCTTTCCAGAGATGAGATGAAGCAGCATTCTTCTGTCGGCTGCGTGACTTACGCGCAGAAAATCGGAAAAGTCTTCTTACAGCTGATGGCGGATCGGAGCCTGAACCCTGTGGAAGAGCTGTCAAAGGTGATGGAGATCAGAGAAATCTGCCGCGGCAGAATCGAGAAAATCGACCTGAAGGCAGAGGGCGGTTTCGACTTCGGAACGACGGTCATTCTTGATGAAAACGGCGATAGATACTACATCGACTTCAAGAACGAAAACATGTTGGTCAGAGACGAAGCTGGCAAGGTTTATCTGACGGCGCCGGACATCATCTGTTTTATGGATACAGATACCTATCTGCCGCTGACCAATGCCGACACAAAGGAAGGCATGAATATCTTCCTGGGTATCTCTCCAGTAGACGAGAAATGGTGGCTGGAAGACTTCAAGGCATATGAATGCTGGAAACCGATTTTAGAGGCAATCGGTTATACAGGAGAATTTGTGAGATATTAATAAAAAGAGGCAGCCTGGAAGAGATTCCCGGCTGTTTTTGTGTTGTGAATCTTAGATCACGCATGTTTTGTTTTTGTTGTGTCTTCTTTACAATTTAACATAATTATGCTAAATTCTACTAAGAGGAGGAATTGATATGAATTTCATAAGACCGGTTTCTGACTTAAGAAATAATTTTGCTGACATTTCTAAAACTGTACATGAGACTGCACAACCTGTTTTCCTGACAAAGAACGGATATGGTGATATGGTAGTTCTGAGTATGGAAGCTTTCGAAAGCCTTCAGTTTGAAAGCGATGTTTACTTCAAACTTCAGGCAGCTGAGAAAGAGGCAGAGATCACTGATAAACGTTTTTCATCAAAGGAAGTCTTAGCCGCCATAAAGGCTGCCATCGAGGAATAGAAACGATGTATCAAATTGCATATTTATCTGCAGCCAGGCAGGATTTGATAGAGATTGCTTCGTATATCAGTCATAAATTACAGAATTCCCATGCGGCAGAATCCCTGGCATTACAAATCATAAATGCAATGGATCACCTGTCATCATTTCCTTATGCGAATCTGGTTTATACACCCATCAGACCGCTGCGTCATGAATACCGGAAACTGATTGTGAAGAACTATATTGTTTTGTATTGGATAGATGAAAAAAGCAAAACTGTTACAATTGCAAGCGTCGTTTACCACAGGCGAGATTACAGTGATTTCATCAAGTAGACAAATCGTAAAAAAGGTCGTGTAGAGAAAAACCTTTTCTTCAGATAATGGAAGCCTTTGGTTAAGATATCGAACGGACTTTTGCAAAAAGAAAAAATTAAGGTGGTGCGTTATATGGAATCCATGGAGAATGTAGAAGTTGTACTTCTTACTAGTATAGAAAAAACGGTTAATACTGATATTGAGCAAACTATTTTTGAATTGGATAATCAAATAAAAATGCTCTCAAGTCAAACTGATAAGTTGGATTATCTGGCTTCAATCGGATCAGGTATCTTGTGCGGAATGCTTGATATACTCTGGACTGAAGGTTTTGATTTGGCAGCAGATAGAAATGCGGCTGATGAAAAAGTAAATGACCTGATACAAAAAACTGCGAAATTGCTTGGCTGCAAAGATGATGATATAAAATCATGCGTGGTTTTCTTAGAAAAGAAATTTCCAATTCCGTCAGATGGTAATACACTTGATTTTGGAGGCGGATTACAACATCATCTTAGGGACTTTGCTCATCATCCAACAATAGTAGGACTAGTATTCTCACTACTTACACAGTTTACAAAAACGTCTTATGGAACGGATGTAACCGGTAAATTTATAGTTGTACCAGTGCCTGAAAAAAGTAAAGCCTTTATAGGCAATGATGTTTCGAGTAAATTGCTGAAAGGTACATTAACATGGTTTTTTCATCTTGTCAGTGATATAGCGGGTTCAAGCAGCACAGCAGGGATTACCGGAGGGACTGGGATACCTGGTCCAATTCTATCAATGGCAAAAGAATTATCCGTGTTACCACTATTCAAAAATATAAGGATAGAAGATAATTCGTTATCGCTTTTTCTATCAAAGATATTTAATGGCACACTATTGGCTGAACACGATAAGACAGGAAAAATTATCAAAGAATCAGTGTTAAAACTGGATTTGCGTGGAGAACTGGGTGCTGCAATATACACTGGAAAGCAGGTAATTCCTGTAATTGCAAATGAATGTATTGTGAGAGCATTCTATTTTGTAAGAAGATTTGCTGTTGAACTTAAAGAAAATGATATTAGAAATCTTTCCCAATTAGCTGATATTAATTGGGAAAGAGTAAAACCATATGAGAACCCAACATTAACAAGAATGCTGGCTATTTCAACGGGTGTATTTACCGCAATAGATGTTACAGAGGCTATTGTAACAAAGAAATATTGGGTGTCGGTAAATTATATTGGCGTTGGTAGGTTTGCTGTGGCCTTAGACTCAGAAATAATCAATTTCTTGAAGGTACATGATATAGTGAAGATTAGACAAATGTACCAAGTCATTGAAAAAAACACCTATAAGAAGATAGACGATAAAATATACGAAAGGATTGCTGAAAATATGGATTTTGAAAAACTTGGTTTGACAATTGAACAAACATAGATACTTTATAATCTTGAATATTTTAAAGTGTTGAATGACATAGAAAGTACATTTGTGCCTGTTGGACAAGATAAAATTCTTTCGCTAAAGCAAGGGTGGATTAATGAGTGGAGAGTTTACATGGAAAGTGGATTCTCAGATTTCGTGAAAGATGAAAATGCGAAGTTACATTGGTACTCTAAAGAAGAGTTTATTAAAAAAATAGTTGAAAACAATCCGACTAAGATATGGCTAAGACTAGTACTTTTAGAGGGTATGTTATTTGAACCATATTATGCTTTAGGAATGGAAAAAGACAAAAAAGGAAATGATGTCCCTTCAAAAAAGTATGATATTTTAAACAAGCCTGTTGTTGGTTATAAAGAGAACGAAGGCGATGAATTCTTAGATTCGATTTTCCCTGAATCATTTGTTCCTAATGGATATGTGAAGAGATTACGCAAAAGCTATAAAAAGGTCATGCATGAATTAAATGAAGTTTTGAAGACGGTAATTACAACGATATCTGTAACAGCAGGCATCACACTAGCAGTTGTAGTTACAGCTGGAGCATTTGCACCTGCCATAGCCACAGCACTTGTCGGTTCGCAATTTGCAGGACTTAGCGGTGCAGCACTAACAAGCGCTTGCCTTGCTTATTTGGGAGGAGGAGCAGTAGCTTTTGGCGGATTAGGAATGGCAGGCGGAACTGCTGCAATTGTAGGCGGAGGTGCGATACTTGGACTTGGCGTAGGTGCGGGAGTCGGTGGAGCGGTAGGTGCGGTAGGACTGTTGGGTAAAAAAGCTACTATTCAGCAATCTGCTAAACTTATGGTTTCTGTAAAGGAAATATTCTTAAATGATGAACATGATCTGGAATATTCAGATACCATCTATGAGCAGTATGTGCAAAAGATTACAGAGATAGAAAAGGGACTTGTGGATCTGAAGTTAAAAGCAGATGTCGCAAGTAAAGAAGAGAAGAAAAAAATAAAACTTGAAATAAAAAATGCTGAGGAGTCGGCAGAGGCTATGAAAATTGCTCGTAAGAGCATGTTGAAATATAAGAGTTCATTTGAAGTTGGAATTCTCACGAGTGAAGGAGGAGAATAAGCTTATTGACATTCCAGAATGTATAAAGGGGTATGATCTTGAGACATTTTCTCCAACGCTGGCGCACGGCAGATGCATGAACAAATAAGAAGTTAAAAATACCGTTAGAACAGGAGGACGCCTAGTTTTAACGGTATTTTATTAAATGAAAAAGGATAGGAGGCCTGGTTCCGCAAATACCTGTCACAGCTGAAGCAGCTGGCGAGAATTGTGATACATGAGTCTTTTGCCGGAGAGGATGGCAATCCTAAGTTGACAATGAGAGAAAATCCGACTATAATAAATATATATTTTTAAATTGACGAATATTTTGCAATCATAACGCACAGAATAGATCAAAAGAGGGAGGCGGTTTTATGTATATCAACCGAGCGATGGAGGAGACGGTTCTCAGAACGTCGAGTACCTTTCCGGTACTTCTTTTAACAGGACCCCGGCAGGTTGGGAAAACGACCCTGCTCAAGCATCTGGCAGGTCCTGAGCGCAAATATGTGACTTTGGACGATCCGGACGCCCGCTACCTGGCGAAAAAAGATCCGGCATTGTTTATGCAGCGATATACGCCGCCCGTATTTATCGACGAGATTCAGTACGCACCAGAGCTGTTCCCATATATCAAAATGGCTGTAGACCAGTCCGGGAACAAGGGGGATTATTGGATTACCGGCTCACAGGTCTTTGTCATGATGAAAGGAGTCAGTGAGAGTCTGGCTGGGCGCGTAGGAATCATCAGACTGTTGGGTTTGTCCGACGCGGAGATTTACGGGTTTGCCAGCCAGCCCTTCACTGCGGATCCCCAAAGACTGATGACGCGTCTTTCCGCGGTGAAAAGGCGCGGACTCAACGACATCTATGAGAGAATTTTTCGCGGCTCCATGCCTGCCTTATATCATGAGGACAGCGCAGATATCGACACCTTTTATCGCTCTTATGTGGACACCTATTTGCAGAGAGACATCAGAGATTTAACACAGGTCGGAGACGAGATGCAGTTCTATAACTTCATGATCGCAGCTGCAGCCCATACGTCAAAGCCTCTGGTCTATGAGGATTTGGCCAATGTGGCAGGCATTTCTGCGCCCACGGCAAAAAAATGGATGTCCATTTTGATTTCTTCCCATATCGTTGCCTTGGTACAGCCTTATTGGAATAACGCCCTGAAAAGGGTGGTAAAAATGCCGCTGATGCATTTTTTGGATACCGGCCTTGCGGCGCATCTTTTGAAGTGGGGAAATCCGGAGAGCTTGGAGCGCGGCGCCATGGCGGGGGCCTTCTTCGAAAGCTACGTGTTTTCGGAGATTTACAAAAGCTACCTGAACAGTGGGAAGGAACCGCCGATTTTCTATTACCGGGATAAAGACAAGAAGGAAATCGATCTGTTGATTTTTCAAAATGGAACCATTAATCCCATCGAGGTAAAGAAGGCGGGCTCACCTGGGAAGACGGCGATCAAAAACTTTTCCGCTATCGCGCCTGTCGCAGAACCGGAAAAGTTTGGAGAGATGGAGGAACTGAAGATTGATATCGGAACAGGCTGCGTCATCTGCATGGCGGAGGATCTCCTCCCCATTGACAAAAAGAATTGGCGCGTGCCGGTATGGCTGATTTAACTACCACAGGCGAGATTACAGTGATATCATCAAGTAGCCCATGGCAGCTTGATTTGATACTTCTTCAATTTATAGCTGAGACTCTGCCTCGATATACCCAGGTTTGACGCCAGTTCACTGAGAGAATTGGTCATCTGGATTTCATTTTCAATACAGTTTTTCTCGTAGGCTTCTACAGACTCAGTCAGAGTGCGCCCCTTGCATACGACAGGGAAACTAAAATCCTTTCTCTCTCTGTTGATCAGAATCTGTCCTCTTTTGGTACTGAGAGAAGCGGGCAGATGTTCATAGTCGATATACTCATCGCCTGCAAAGTTAAAAGCGCTTTCAATCACATTGCGCAGTTCTCGCACGTTGCCCGGCCAGTCATAGGCAGTTAATGCTTCCAGCACCTGGCTTGACACGCCTTTAATGGACTTTCCCATCTCCTTATTGTAATAATCGATATAATACTGAATCAGCAGCGGCAGGTCTTCCAGTCGCTCTTTTAGCGTGGGCATTTTGATCTGCACCGTCAAAAGACGGTAGTAGAGATCGGCGCGGAATCGGTTCTGCTCAATACAGGTAAGAGGGTCTTCGTTCATGGCGGAGATGATCCTCACATCGACGGGAATCGCTTTATTTGAACCCAGGCGCGTGACCTTTTTTTCCTCGATGACCTTGAGAATCTTTGTCTGCATGTTCATATCCATGGAGTTGACTTCATCCAGAAAAATGGTGCCGCCATCGGCAATCTCAAAGATGCCGGCCTTGTCCTCAGCGCCAGTAAAACTTCCCTTTGTCGTACCGAACAAAAGCCCCTCCAGCAAGTTCAGCGGAATCGCAGAGCAGTTTTGAGAGATGAAATATTTCTCGCGCCGTTTGCTTGCAGAGTGAATGGATTGGGCGGCAAGCTCTTTGCCCGTGCCGGTTTCGCCGCAGAGCAGGACGGAAGAACTGGTTTTCGACACGGAGCGCAGTTGTTCTTTCAGATGCTGGACGATCAAAGAGCTGCCTATGATGTCAGAGATTTCGTAGAATTGTTTTGGCTGGTTCAGCTCCGGCGGTTTTATGGATAGTTCCCGCCGGTAAGACGCAGCGAATTTTGCCGAACTGACAGCGCCGATGATTTTCCCTGCGACCTTCAGCGGTATGGTGTGCTCATAAAAGATACAGGTCTGACCGTTGAAGGCGGTCTGCGTAGTCTGTCTGCCCAGGGTCGGAATTCCTTTCAAAGCATTCAGCAGCGTGCTGTTTTCCGGATCTACGTCAGGGTAAAGCTGGAGGATGTGCTTGCCGACAGCCTCCCGATGATTGAAGAAAAAGATTTCTTTATTATAGGTGTTCATATATCTGATGATGCCCTTGGTGTCAGCGATGAGTACGCCATCGGAAAAGACTTCCTTTAAAATCAGGGATTCAATATATTCACAGAACTGTTCATCAAAGATGTTCATGGGGCACCTCCTAAAGACTTTCTTGTGCTCAGTATACTACGAGTGGTCAGAGTTTGCAAAATTTTTTACTAATCAGCCGCAAAATATTTTTCCTAGGCAAAATTTTTGTCCGTCCCCGCCGGCTGGAACGGTTGAAACTTCCCCAAATATGGATGGCACGGATTTTGCTTTTTCTATGAGCAAATAAACAATCGCATATTTTTTAAGAAGGAGGTTTTTATGAGTCATCTATTAACTACGGTAGCCGATATCGGCAGCTGGATCTGGGCTTATCCTTTGCTGGTTTTAATCGTCATCTGCGGCCTGGTCTATACTTTCCGTCTCGGCTTCATGCAAATTCGTCATTTTCCATACATTATGAAGCAGACCTTTGGCAGCATTTTTAAAAAGGGAGAAGGTGAGGGAACTGTTTCCCCATTTCAGGCGGTTGCCACTGCATTGGCATGCACTGTCGGCGCTTCCAATATCGTGGGAGTTCCCATCGCCATCGCCTTCGGCGGACCGGGCGGTTTGTTCTGGATGTGGATCTGCTCACTGATGGGCATGATTATCAAATTTGCGGAAATCGTTCTTGGAATCAAGTACAGAGAGATTAACGAAGACGGCGTATACGTCAGCGGACCGATGTATTATATGTCAAAAGGCTTTCCGAACAAAAAGGCGGGCAAGATTATGGCCTGGGGCATGTCCTTTACCATGATGCTCTTTCTGCCTTTTACCATCTCTGCCCAGTCGGTTTCTGCCGTACAATCGGCGGAGATGCTGGGAATTGGGGCGGTAATCACCGGTGCAGTGCTGACTGTGGTAATCGGTATCATCACCTTCGGAGGAATCAAGAGAATTGCCAACGTCACCGACAAAATGGTGCCTTTCATGGTCATCATTTATCTGATTGGTGCCCTGATTGTCATCTGCGTCAACGGAAGTGCGCTGCCAGGTGTCTTGGTCAGCATTTTTAAAGGAGCGTTCACCGGCCATGCGGCTATGGGCGGCTTTGCAGGTGCTGGTGTTTCAGCAGCAATTCGCTGGGGTTTTGCCAGAGGGGCGTATTCCACGGATCTGGGGATGGGTTCAGCAGCCATGGGTCATGCTGCCGCAACGACAGACCATCCGGTCAGACAGGGTTTTTGGGGCGTGTTTGAAGTGACCATTTCCGGTCTCATCATCTGCACCATGTCTGGATTGACGGTGCTCTGCAGCGGCGTTTGGACCTCTGTTCCGGCAGAACAGGCGGGCACCATGCCGACGCTGGCGTTTCAGAGTGTATTCGGCCAGGATGCGGGCGCTGTAGTCATCTCGGTGGCGATGCTGTTTTTCGTCATCTCCACGATGATTGTACAGGTGTACTACGGCGAAAGACAGTGTGAGTTTTTCTTCGGTACCAAAATCGCCAAGTTCGGAAAACTGCTCTTTGTCTGCTCTATCTTTCTCGGTTCGATTCTCAATCTGTCCACGATTTTCGCATTCCTAGATTTGATTCTGGGAATTGCACTCTTCCCGCATCTCATCGCTTTGATCGTCATGAGCGGGCAGGTGGTGGAACTGAAAAAGGAATTTTTCAGCGATCCGAAATATTATCTGAAAGAAATGAAAAGGAAGGAGCGGTAACATGAAACAGTATGACAGCGTTTACACAAACGGCAAGATCTTTACTGCAGACGACGAGGGCCTTTATGCGGATTCTATGGCGCTGCAAGATGGGAAAATCGTCTGGATTGGCAAGGGAGAAGCCCTTGATTTGGCGGGGGAAGATGTGATCGACCTGCAGGGCAGGACTGTGCTGCCAGGGCTCATCGACAGCCACATGCACCCTATCATGGTGGCTGCCAATCTGAAACAGATCGTCTGTCTGCCACCCTATATTCATTCTATTGAAGAATTGACGCAGGCGGTCAGAAAAGTCAGGCAGGAGCAGGGTCCGGACCGATGGATTCTCGGCTGGGGCTACGATGAAGGCAAGCTGCAGGAGGGCAGGACACCGACCCGTTATGATCTGGATGCAGGAGCCAGCGACGTGCCGGTCTGCATCATCCGGTCCTGCGGTCACATCCGCTGCGTCAACAGTAAGGCGTTAGCGCTGGGCGGCATTGATGAGAACACGGTCTGCCCGGAGGGGGGAAGAATCGTCAGGGATGACAGAGGGGTTCCGACGGGCGTCCTTGAGGAAAACGCAAGGGACCTTCTGGCACAGTATATGCCTGCGGAGGAGGAAGCGGATATCATAGAAAATCTGACGAATCTGTCAGAGCATTTACTGTCAGAAGGGATTACTGCCATTGCCGATATGGGAAATATGGATGACCGCGATTACTTTGACATCTATGAGAACGCCAGGAAAAAGGGATTTGCGCAGAGAGTGGGCGTATTCTACATGTGGGATCAGTTCCGCCACAAACCGGAATTCCACTTTGTGCAGCAGCGTTTATCGGGGGAAATCCCGACCAGAGTCTGCGGCATCAAAATCATCGCAGACGGCGGCATCTCAGGACGGACGGCCTGGGTGAATCAGCCTTATCTTGCTGGCAGCGGTGCAGAATACGGCGTTTCTACCTGTACGGAAGAGGATATCACTTCTGCCATAGCCTTCTGCAAGGAGAACAAAGCACAGCTTTCTATTCACGCCATGGGGCAGAACAGCATCGATATGGCGGTGAACCTCATCGCAGAGGAAGAAGACTGGCTGGATGACAGACTGCCTCACGCCAGAATCGAACACGCTTCCATGCCGACGGAAAACGCACTGGCAAAGTCCGCCGCCGCCGATATCGCCTTTGTCACTCAGCCGGTTTTCCTCTATGCGGAAATCGAACGGTATTTGGAGAATCTGGGAATCCAGTGGCTGCAGAGCACTTTTCCCTTTCGGGAGATTCTGCGCCGCGGCATTCGCCTTGCCTTTTCCACCGATGCGCCGGCAACGCCGCTTGCCGATGCGACCAATCCTTTCCTCTGCGTGGAGACGGCAGTGACGAGAAAAGCCGGGGATGGTACGGACTGCGGCAGAGAAAATGCGGTGGATCTGGAAACGGCGCTGAAGCTGTACACCAGAGAAGGCGCTTATGTCATGGGTTTTGCCGACATCGGCATGCTGAAAAAAGACTATCGCGCGGACTTCATCGTGCTGGACCGAGATATCTTCTCCGTGCCGGAACAGGAGATTCACCTGGTACAGGTTGCGGAAACCTACATGGACGGAGAACTGCGCTATCAGAAGGAATAGAAGGTGCATGGTCATGAAAAATGGCTTGCTGGACTAGAGTTATTAAAACTTGTTCAGGTTAGATGACTGGAACAAGCGGAGGACATCACCGCGGAATGGGCAGCGTTTTTGCCAATTTCGCGGTTTTTGGGCGTTTTGGAAAAAACGCTGCAGACGTTGAGATTTGAACGTTTCCTGAGTACAATCCGCTAGGCTGAACGACAAAAATCGTCGCAAATGCTTGCAATTGCTGGATCAAATGTTTTTTTCTATTTTTGCAATTTATAGCTGTTTTGGAAAAAAGAGACGGGAATCATCTTGGCAATCGGCGAATTTTGGCAAAGGCAAGGCAGGCTGGGGATTCCCAGCCTGCCTTGCGGTTCAAATCCAAGGAGGCGGCCTGCTACCGCCCCGCTTTAGGAGGGTGTGTTAGCTTTGTTTTCTCTTTTTGGCAACAACTGTGACCGCTCCGCCCGCGGCTGCTGCCAGGGCAAGCCACAGAAGCAGATCATTTCCATCGCCTGTCTTTGGTGCATCGCTGTCAGTATCACTGTCAGTTTTGCTGCCGGCGGGCTTTGTCTTGTCTCCTGACTGGTCGGGTTTACCCGGTTTGTGCGGGTCGTCCGGTTTGTTTGGTTTGCCTGGTTTGCCCGGTTTGCCTGGTTTGCCCGGTTTGTTTGGATTCTCAGGGTTGTTTGGATTCTCAGGATCCGTGCCTGCCTTTTTTTCAAAGATGGCGTGGATGGTATGATCCGCATAGACAGGTTTAAAGGTGTACCCATTTACAGGACCGACGGAGTTTCCGTCCACCAGGACATCCTTCAGGATATAACCCTCCGCAGCTTTGATGTCGTAGCTGGCGGAAAACCCTGCGTAGACCTTCTTTGTACCAAGGGGTGTGATGGTTCCGCCCTGGTCAGCAGAAGAAGTAATGGTGTACTGCTGTATTGGCGGATAGGGAGTGCCGGGATCACCGCCTGAGCCGTCTTCCTTTAAGATGGTGAACTGGATGGGGATTGAGGTTTTAATACCATCTTCATAGGTCACGGTCAGGGTATATTTGCCTACCTTGCCGCCATCCAAGTTCATATCATTTTGCTCGACGGTGTAGGTGTTCAGGTCATTTTCTATGAAGTTTTTGGAAACAGCTGTATCGGGTCCTGTGATTTCCCAAGCTGTCGGTGCCCAAGCTTCCGCGCCATAGACAGTGAAGTAATCCGGCGTTCTGCCCTTGAAAACTTGACCATCCGTGATGCCGATGACGAGACATTCGTAGGATTGTGCGCTTGTGATGTTGTTGCCGTTGTAATAGATGATGGCGTTGTCAGGTATCCCAGTTGCCCAGCTGTCTGGAGTAGTAACGCTGTTCGCTTGTACGACAATGTCTTCTGCTTTTGAACAGTGTTCAAACATCTTCTCTGCAAGGGTTGTAACGGCCGTACCGATGGCGACGTGTTCCACGACTTTATAGGAGTCGTCGCTGATTAGTGTGCCCAGGATATCCGCATCGGAGCGCCAGCCTAAGCAACCGTCATCTGTCTTGATGGTCAGCGTGCGAGTGCTGTAGTCCCAGGCGTAGTTGTCGTTGGTTACATCTGTCCCGGATGGTCCCGTGTAGGTAAAGGGATTATCTGATTCGCTTTCAGCCACTGGGCTTGCTACTTTGTCACTTGCAAGAGCCTGCACGGTGAAGGAATAGGTTCCATAGCCTTTCTCTTTGATGATTTGGGTAAAGTCGCAGCTGGTGGAAGAACTATTGACAGTCTGCGTTTTTAATAGCGTGCCAGGGTTGCTGCCGCTGTACAGTTTCACCTCGTAGCGTTCTGCATCCGGCACTGTATTCCATGTTGCATTAACGTTTTCCCTTGCATTATCCGTTTCCAGTTTTAAATCTGTAGGCGTTGCAAGGACCTTATCGACGGAAGCGTTTGCGGCTAAAGAATTATCTCTCCCATTAATGTTAACGGTAATGTCGCTGCCGGTGCTATTCTTAATTTCACCGCTGTGCATAGTGATGTTGGGTAGTACCGAACTGGTGTCAGCAATTTGAAAGGTACCGCCGCTCATTGTGATATGGCCCTTAACGCTGCCCCTGTTGGTAAAGGTCCCGGCAGACATTGTAACCGGGTACGTTACCTTTCCGTCAGCCTCATTGTTGAAGGTGCCGCCATTGATCTCTACAGTGCCCTCGACACTGCCTTCATTGGTAAAGGTGCCGTTGCTGGACAAGGTCAGCCCCTGGATTTTGCCTTTGTTGGTAAAGGTGCCGCTGCTAACCGTCGCGCTCGAAATCCAGCCGTTGTTGACAACGGCACCACCGCTGACGGTTACATCGCTGATAGCGTTTCCGCTCGGATTTCCGTTGAAGGTAAACGTTCCGCCAGTTACCTCGACAGTTTTACCAGCGGCCATGCCGAAATTTTGGCCCGCAGTAAAGCTGCCGTTTGTCACAGTGATGTTGGAATAGACATAACGGTCAGCATCAATGCTGCCGCTTTGGATCTCGATCGTCTGGGGCCAGCTACCAGGCGTGTAATTCATTTTGTCCCAATCGTCCTGCGACGTAATTGTGACCGTACCTGTATCCTCTGCGCTGGCCTGCATTGGAAAATATGCGGCGACCAGACACAGGGCCAGAGCTAAGGCCAGTGCTTTCTTTATCTTCGTTTTTCTCTTCATGATTGATTCCTCCTCCCAGGGGAAAATACATTAGTTTTAATTACATTGTACATATCGTGGGGGGGGGGTCAAGGATATCTGCATAAGCCGTATTTAAACTGCGCAAACCGGATAAAATTTGGCGATTTTATCCGTGGGGAGAGACACAGAGGTCAAAAGGCGGCGGAAAGCGAGCCTGCCGGTTTGCTGCCTGCGTCAGGGGATTCATTTTACAGGCAGCTTGATCTGCTCTGTCAGAAGAGAAAAAGAAAAAGCATTGGGACTGAAAACTTCCAATGCTTTTGTATCGTTATTTTACCAGGCTCTTCCCGGTCATTTCTGCCGGAATGGCCAGGCCCATCAGTTCCAGCATGGTCGGTGCGATGTCGCAGAGGCGGCCGCCGTCAGCCAGCTGAACTGGTTTATCCGCGATATGAATCAGAGGCACCTGATTGAGGGAGTGAGCTGTGACTACATTTCCGGCTTCGTCTATCATACAATCGGCATTACCGTGGTCTGCCGTTAAGAGAATTTGACCGCCCTTTTTCAGCACGGCATCTACAATTTGCGGTACACATTTGTCCAAAGCCTCGATGGCTTTGACAGCGGCTTCCATGACCCCGGTATGTCCCACCATGTCGGCATTGGCAAAGTTGAGGATGATGCAGTCGTATTTCTCCGCTTCGATCTGTTCCAGCACCCGCTCGGTGACGATTGGCGCGCTCATCTCCGGCTGCAGATCATAGGTGGCTACCTGTGGGGAAGGGACCAGGATTCGATCCTCGCCTTCACAAGGAGCCTCTACGCCGCCGTTAAAGAAAAAAGTCACGTGAGCGTATTTTTCTGTCTCTGCGATGCGCAGCTGAGAAAGGCCCAGGGATGAAATATAATTTCCAAAGGTATTGGTCAGCGTTTGCGGCGGGAAGGCCACCTCCACATTTGGCATCTGTGCATCATACTGGGTCATGCAGACGTATTTCAGATTTTTCAAGGTCTTCTTTCGCGCAAAGCCGTCAAAATCAGGATCTACGAAGGCGCGGGTGATTTCTCTCGCTCGATCTGGGCGGAAGTTGAACATGATCATAGCGTCGCCGTCTTTGACCGTTGCGGCGCCTGTGGAAGTCGGCTGTACGAATTCGTCGTTTTCCTCCCGTGCATAAGCGCTGTCTACGGCGGCGCAGCCGGTAGATGCGGCAAAACCCTGTCCCAAGGTCATGGCATCGTAGGCTTTCTCAAGCCGATCCCATCGCTTATCCCGGTCCATGGCATAATATCTGCCGATGACGGTGGCAATTTCACCCACACCGATCTGAGCCATGTGGTTCTGCAGGGCTTCAATATACTCTCCGGCACATCGCGGCGGCACATCGCGGCCGTCTAAGAAACAGTGGATAAAGACTTTGGTCAGACCTTTTTTCTTTGCCAGATTAAGCAGGGCAAAGAGATGACTGATGTGGCTGTGGACGCCTCCATCTGACAAGAGCCCCAAAAGATGCAGGGCGGAATGATTTTCCAGAGCGTAATCCATAGCTCTGCCCAGGGTCTCGTTATCGAAAAAGTCTCCATCTTTGATTGATTTGCTGATTCTGGTCAGCTCCTGATAGACGACTCTTCCGGCACCGATGTTCAGGTGGCCCACTTCAGAATTTCCCATCTGTCCGTCGGGCAGACCCACTGCCAGACCGCTGGCATCGAGGCGAGTGCCCGGATACTCCTCAAATATTGCATCCAAAGCGGGCTTACGAGCCGCAGCGATGGCGTTTCCTTCTTTTCTCTCATTGAGACCAAAACCGTCCAGGATCATCAGCATGGTCGGTCTTTTATAACATAGGAAATGTCGTCCGAAGGACGTATTTCCGTATGTTTCAAAGAACGTACCTTGCGAAGAGTCGCTCTTTGTGGGCGAAATGTGGAAATAGGAATCTTTGATTCCGTCATTTCCACGTTTTTTATTTATTTTCATGAAATTCATTTCCTTTCTCACATATTATCTTTCCATTATACCAAATTTTTTGGTATAATCAAATACAGTGATTAGAAAAAGAGGTCAAAATGAACTGGACAAGAGAACAACAGAGAGCAATTGATGAACGAGAAAAAAATATATTGGTAGCCGCCGCCGCAGGATCTGGAAAGACTGCGGTTTTAGTCGAGCGCATCAAAAAATTGATTATAGAAGACGGTGTATCCATCGACAGAATGTTGATTGTCACCTTTACCAATGCTGCTGCGGCAGAGATGAAGGAGAAAATCCGCACAGCCATCAATAAAGAAATCGACGCCGATCCGGCGAATTCCCAGAATTTGAGACAGCAGTTGAATCTGCTGCCGAGAGCCAACATCAGCACCTTCCATTCTTTTGCCCTGGACGTGATCAGGACTTTTTTCTTTTTGACTGATATGGAACCGGGGTTTTCTATCTGCGACGACGCGCAGAGAACCATTATCAAAGAGGATTCCATGGATCAGCTCATGGAGCAGTGCTTTGCTTCTGATGCAGAGGAATTCTACGCATTCCTCAATTGGTACAGCTCCGATAGAAATCAAAATAAGATCAGAGAGATCATCAATACCTCATACAATGTGCTGCAGTCGCTGCCATACCCTTGGCAGTGGCTGGAGGAAAAGATCGCAGAGCTGTCTCTTTCGCCAGAGGAATTCCTACAGTCCCCCATCATGGAATACATCTGGGATTATATCGAGGACTCTGTAAAAAAGGCGGCAGCGTATGAAGAACGGGCGGCAATAGAGTTGTCAGATGCAGGTCTTTCGCGATTGGCAGAAAAAGTGACAGGAGAAGAACTGTGCTTTTATCAAGAGATGGCAGAGGCAGTAGAAGCAAGAGACTTGGACGCCCTGGGCAGCTGTGTCGGCGCCTTTCAGTCTGTCCGGCTGGTAGCGAAGAAAGAAGAAAAAGAAGCTTACGCGGAAGTCAAGGACCTGGCAGCCGCCTGTCGGAAGAAGGCCTCTGGTCTGGTCAGCGATATCAAGGCCCTGTTTTTTACCCAGAGTCTTTCTGAGATGATTGCAGAGATGAACAAGACTGCGCCAAAGGCGGAAACCCTGCGCAAGCTGCTGACGGCTTTTGACCAGATTTTCAGAACCAACAAAGGAGACAAGAAGCTGGTCGACTTTAACGATATCGAACACTACTGCCTTTCCATTTTAGAACACCCGCAGGCGCAGAACCATTACAGAAAGAAATTTGAATATATCTTTATCGACGAATATCAGGATACCAATATCCTTCAGGAAGAGATCATCGCTAAAGTGGCCAGAGAGAACAATCTCTTCATGGTCGGCGATATGAAACAGAGTATCTACAAATTCAGGCTGGCGGAACCGGAAATTTTTAAGAGCAAATATGTTTCTTATGGAAGCGCGGAGAACAAGGCATCTGCTAAAATCGACCTGAATCAGAATTTTCGCAGTAAGCCCCTGATTTTATCGGAGATCAACCACATCTTCGAGAATCTCATGGAAGACTATGACGAAGATGCGATGCTTTATCCCGGAGTCAGCTATGAGGGTCCCTTCCACTATGTACCGGAAGTCAAGGTAGTGGATGCTTCTACCATCGATGAGGCAGATGAGGAGCTGGCCAATCTGAAGAATGCAGAGCTTGAGGCTCTGGAAATCTGCCGTTTGATCAGAGAAAACCTGGGCAGAAAGTTCTTCGATCATAAAGCTGGCGTCTGTCGGGAAATCGGTCTTCACGATATGGTGATTCTCATGAGAGGCGTGAGAAATTACGCTGACGTCTATCGCAATATTTTGAAGGAAAACGGCATCGACAGTTTCGTGGACGACAGCGAAGGATACTTTGACACGATGGAGATCAACGTGTTTATGAATCTCTTATCGGTGATAGACAATAAGATGCAGGACGTGCCACTGATCAGCGTACTCCACTCAGAGATTTTCGGTTTTTCTACTGACGAACTGGGGCAGGTCAGGGCCGCCTGCAAGAATGGACAGTACGCGGCGGCTTTTCTTAAATTTGCCGCAGAGGGCAAGGAGGGACCGCTGAGAGAAAAGTGCAGAACGGCGCTTTCCTCCATCAAGAAGTGGAAGACCATGGCTACCTCACAGCCCCTGGGCAAATTTATCTGGAAGCTGCTGCTGGAAACCGGTTATTATCTCGAAATGGGCGCCATGCCAGGGGGCACACAGCGCCAGGCAAACCTGCGGGCTTTGGTCGATAAGGCGGAAAAATTTGCTGCCAACAGACAGAGCTCGCTCTACAGCTTTGTCCGCTACATCGACGCGGTCAAAACACGAGGCGTGCCGATGGGGCAGGTGAAGCTGGTGGGTGAAAACGACGACCTGGTGCGTATCATGACCATCCATAAGAGCAAAGGATTGGAATTTCCCCTGGTTCTGGTCTGCGGTATGGGCCGCAGACTCAACTACACCAAAATTGGCAGCGGCATCGCCCTGCACAAGGATATTGGTATCGGTATGACTCTCGCTGATTTTGAGGGACATTGGTACAAGCAGACCCTATTGCAGAGGCTGATACAGAAGCAGGTGCACAAAGAGGAAGTGGCTGAGGAAGTGCGGGTTCTCTATGTAGCGCTGACGCGGGCAAAGGATCTGCTCTACATGACAGGAACGGTCAAAGAAGGTGCAAAATTCATGGAGAACCGCCAGATCGGCTTGGGCGGTGATACGACTTATCTGGATATGATCGGAGACGTCTCCCGCCTTGAACTGGTGGACGCCAATCTCCTGTCTCATGGAGGCACGGAAAAAAGCGGTATACAGGGTAATCCCATGGGAAAAGATATCTTTGACAGACAGCTTTCGAAAGAGGAAGAGGCAGAAATACTGCGCCAGTTGGACTTCGTCTATCCGTACGAGGCATCCCGCAAATTGAAATCTAAGTATTCGGTTACGGAGATTAACCGCATGGGACAGACTGAGCAGAAAGCGTTTGAGACGGTGCTAGCCGTACCGAAATTCAGACAGGGAGAAAGACAGCTGACGGCGGCCGAGAAGGGCACCATTTATCACAGCATCATGGAACGGCTGGACTTTGATCGGGCAGAAAGAGAAGGCCTGCCCTACATCCAGGCGGCAGCCGAAGATTACGTCAACCGTGAGATCTTTGACGCAGAGTCTTTGCAGTCCATAGAACTGCCGCGCATCGCCGAATTTTTCGATACGGAGCTGGGCAGCCGCTGTGCCGCTGGCTACCGAGCCGGCAATTTGGAGCGTGAGCGGCCTTTTGATCTGCAGATGGAGATGGAGGGTGAGACAGTCATCGTCCAGGGTATCATCGACTGTTATTTCGAAGAAGAAGACGGTTTTGTGCTGCTCGATTATAAGAGCAGCTGGATTGATCCGCAAAAGGACTTTGAGAAGGAAGCCGAGCGTTTGCGCAGAACTTACGGCGGCCAGATCGAAATATATCAGAAAGCCTTGGAAACTGCCAAAGGACGGCCGGTGAAAGAAGCCTGTCTCTATCTTTTCGGAGCAGGGAAATTAGTGAGAATGTGATGGAAAAGGAAGTGGAATAGATATGAGTAATGCTTTGATTTTAGAGGGCGGCGGTATGCGGGGGATTTTCGCAGCCGGCGTCATCGACTACTTGTTGGATCAGAAAATTCGTTTTGACAACGTCATCGGTGTGTCCGCTGGCGCTTGCCACGGCTGCAGTTACGTCTGCGGCCAGCGTGGACGGGCTTATGCCACGGCTACCGATTATCTGGACGACAAAAACTATTGCAGCCTGCGAAGCCTGCGCAAGACTGGCGACCTCTTCGGCGCTGATTTTCTCTATTACAAAATCCCCCAGGAGCTTTATCCTATAGACAACCAGGCATTCCTTGCCAGCGGCATCAAGTTTCAGGCCGTGGTCACCAATTGTGAAACCGGCAAGGCGGAATACCCGGTAATTGAAGACATGTTTCGCGATATCGAATACGTCAGGGCTTCCAGCTCCCTGCCGCTGCTGGCAAATATGGTTGAAATCGACGGAAATTTGTACATGGACGGCGGCATTTCTGATTCCATTCCATTGGCACAGTCCCTCAGACAGGGCAATGAGAAAAATGTCATCGTTTTGACCCGGCCGCGGGATTACCGAAAAAAGAACAGCCGCATTGCGTCGGCTGCAGGTCTCAGATACCGGAAATATCCGAAAATGGCCGCGGCGTTAAAAAATAGATCGAAAGTTTACAATGAAACCTTGGATTTGATTGAAAAAGAGGAGGCGGCAGGCCGCGCTTTTGTCATCGCGCCTATGGGACCTCTTGACATCGGCAGGACAGAGAAGGACCGCGGCAAATTGAAAGCCGCTTACCAGGAAGGCTACTTCGTGGCGGAAGGACTGGGGGCAAAGCTCTTGGCCTTTTTGGAAGGCTGATGGATATCGGCACACATCTCTATGAGCGCTCGCAGCGGTTTTGTCAGATATTTGTCTCGATGCCAGACTGCATACATGCGATTTTCCAGCACCAGGTCAGGAATCGAAAGTTCCACCAGGTGCTGTTTTTTTAATTCTTCTGAAACATAAGCCTCTGGCAGGATGGCGATTCCCAGGGCGGCTCTGGCTGCCGCTAAGAGCGCTGAGTCGTTGACACTGCACCAGGCGGGATAGGCTTTACAGCCTGCCAGATACAGCTGGCTGTCTAACGTGTCCCGGATCGCACTGCCGGCTTCTCTGAGCAAAAGCTTTTCCCTGCACAGCTGGGGCAGCGTTAACTGCCTCTCTTTCAGCGGATAGTCCGGTGCGCAGACGGCCTTCAGGGCATAGGCGCCCATATTTTTACTGCTGAAAGGCTCTTGCGGCGCGGTACCTTCGACCAAGGCCAGATCTGCTTTTCCCCTCTGCAGTGACTCTATGGCTGTGGCGGCTGGGATGACATCTACACTTGCAGAGATGCAGGGAAAGGCTTTGCTGAAAGCCTGCAATCGGGCTGGCAAGTAGAAATTGGCGATGGTAATATTGCAGGCGATGTGAATGGGCGCATTTTTTTCCAGTGTATGGAGGCGAACCTCCAGGGCTTTACTGGCGGTCAGAATCGGTTCGGCCTCTTGCAGGAGCAATTCTCCAGTCTTTGTAATGCGTACGCTTTTTCCCAGGCGATCGAAGAGAGGCGCCCCGGTCATATCTTCTAAATCGTGAACGGCGTGAGAAACTGCGGACTGGGTGATAAAGAGCTTTTTCGCTGCCTTGGTAAAACTGCCGGTCTCGACGACAGCCTCAAAGATTTCCAGATGGCGGAAGGTCATATCCATGTTTTTTCTCCTCATGAATAAAATTAATGATTATGATTAGATTATATCGTTTTTCTTATAGATCTGCAAGAGGTATACTATATTGAGACAGAAGTGAAAGAAAGGAACTTTAAGAATGTCCAAGACGGAAAAATTGAAACAGGGCCTGTGGCTCTTTTATATGAACTTATTTATCAGTGCTTTCACCTTTGGCGGGGGTTATGTGGTGGTGCCTATGGTGCGAAAATATTACGTAGAGAAAAAGAAATTCTTTTCAGAAGAGGAACTGATGGACATCGCCGCAATCTCCCAGTCTGCACCGGGCGCCATCGCCATAAACTTGACTGCATTGGCAGGGTATCGGGTACTGGGGCTCATGGGAGCAGCCGTCAGCTGTATTGCCGCCATCCTTCCACCCCTGCTGATTTTGATGGCGGTATCTGCCTGGTACAGTATTTTTGTCACGAATCCTTTTGTTACGGCAGTGCTGAAAGGTATGCAGGCCGGTGTTGCCGCTTTGATGGTGGACTTGATAATCGACATGGTCAGATTCATTGCCAGAGACGGTTCGAGGCTTTTGGTGTTGCTGATTCCGGCTGCCTTTGCGGCAAACTTTTTCTGCCAGGTCAATGCGGCAATCGTGTTGGCAGGCTGTGGCATGATTTCTTTGCTTCGTCTGTGGCAGCTGAAGAGAAAGCGGGGGTAAGTGTATGCCATTCTATTTATTTCTGATTTTTTTCCAGATCGGACTGTTCAGCATCGGAGGCGGTTACGCCATCATTCCTCTCATCCAAGAACAGGTGGTCCAGCTCCACGACTGGATTACACAGAAGACCTTTACCGACATCATCACCATATCGCAGATGACGCCAGGTCCTCTGGCGGTCAACACCTCCACTTTTGTGGGTCTGCAGATTGCCGGTGTCTGGGGTGCCGTACTGGCGACTATCGGCTGTATTCTGGCAGGTGTAGTAATTTCAATCCTTCTCTGCTGGTTTTTTCAGAGCCATCAGGAATCAATATACTTTTCAGGCCTGCTGAAAGGCTTGAAAGCTGCTTCTGTGGGTTTGATCGCCTCTGCGGCGGGTATCATCATCTTATTAACTTTTACGGGAAGTTCTCAGCTGATTCTGCCGGAGCACGTTGACTTCAAAGCAGCAGCAATCTTCACAGGGGCGGTGGCCATTTTGCTGCAGAAGAAGGTGAAAGTCAATCCGATTGTTTTGATGGCCTTGACAGGGATTGCCGGAGTGGTAATATATTAAAAGGAGGGCGAACTTATGGAACGAATCGATTTGAGTCTTTTTCCCTTTTGGGAGCATTTAACAGAAGATGAACGAGAATTATTGCAGTCGCAGGCCAGGATTGTCAGATTTGAAGAAAATCAGCTGATTGCCTCCACGGAGATGGACTGCCTGGGCGTACTTTACATAAAATCAGGCATGATTCGCCTCTATCTGTATTCGGAGGACGGCAGAGAGGTGACCATTGCGCGCCTGGCAAAGGATGATGTCTGCCTTCTGTCAGCATCCTGCATGCTGTCACAGGTATCTTTTCCAGCCCAGGTTTCAGCAGAAAGCCAGGTGGAGGCCATACTGATTCCTGTCAATCTCATTTCCTCCATCAAAGAGAAGAACGTCTACGTGGAAAACTACGTGTACCGTTTGACCACAGAACGATTCTCCGATGTCATTTCGGCTGTAGAGCAGATGCTCTTCATGACTTTAGAGCAGCGCATCGTCAGTTTTCTGCTGGATGAGACGGCGAGAACAGGGGGCGATACGCTGCATATGACGCAGGAGAAACTGGCACAGGCCATCGGCAGCGCCCGCGAAGCCGTGACCCGTACCCTCAAACAGTTATCATCTGCAAAAGTGATAGAGGTCTTTCGCGGAGGCATTAAAATCGTAGATCGCAAAGCTCTCTACGAAAAAATTTCCTAAGATAAGCAAAACCCTGTAATCTCGGATTCCACAGATTACAGGGTTTCGTATGTTTAATTCTGGATGAGGGCTTCCAGCGCTTTTTTCGGTTTGAACCCAGAGGACTGTTTGACAGGTCTGCCTCCTTCAAAGACGATGACGGTCGGAATGCTCATGATGCCAAATTCTCTCGCCAGTTCTGGCTCTTCATCTATGTTCACTTTGCCGACTTTGTAGCCTTCTGCATCTTCTGAAATTTCTTCGATGACCGGCCCCAGCATCTTGCACGGTCCGCACCACGATGCCCAGAAGTCTACCATTACTGGTACATCAGATTTGAGGACCTCCTCATTGAAATTATTCTTATTAAAAGCCTTAGCCATAATATCAACTCCTTTTTTCTTTCTTTGATAAACAGAGTATAGCATTAATATATGACGGACTTCTGTGACCCGGTTACAAAAGAAAAAAACTCTTGCTATTTGATTGAAAACTTGTTATGATGAAAACAATTATGAAGAAGGAGAGGTGGCTTGATGTATCTACGTTAAGATGAGGAACAATGAATAAGAAACTCCTAAAAGAGAGGAGTTATTTGTTGTACTTACTTAACTAAATGGATGCATAAGGTCATGAAATCGCTGTCTGAGGAGATAATGCGGTCTTGCGTACCCTTTTTCTCTGCATATGCCATTTGTTTTGATTACAGATAACTCCAAGGCGAGAGTTATCTTTTTTTGTTTCTAAATGAGATTTGCTATTGCATGACGAAGACAGAGGAGGACAATAATGGAAAATAACATAAAATGGAGAGGCAAATTTCTGACGATTGCTGTCGGGCAGGCAATTTCTTTAATCGGAAGTTCTGCCGTGCAGTTTGCTTTGATCTGGTGGCTGGCAGAACAGACGGCATCCCCGATGATTATGGGTATTGCAGGATTGGCGGCATATCTGCCCATGGCTTTTCTCAGCCCTTTCGCCGGAGTCGCCGCAGACAAATACAGCCGGAAGATGATCTGCATTGCAGCTGACTTGTCTATGGGATTGGCTGCATTGGTGGCGGCGTTTTTGCTTAACGCGATTACATTTCCCATATGGGCGGTTCTGGCGATTCTATTCATACGAGGAATCGGCGGCACCTTCCATCAGCCGGCGATTCAGTCAATCATACCGCAGCTGGTGCCAACAGAAGAACTGGTCAGAGTCAATGGATGGATGCAGCTGATGACGGCAGGTTCTTTTATCTTGGGCCCTGTCATCGGCGCGGCTCTATACGCGGCGCTGCCGATGTCACTGGTGCTGCTGACCGATGTCATCGGTGCGGTTTTCGCCAGTGCAGCCCTTGCGGTCGTAAAGCTTCCGCGCCTTGTGAAGCATGAGAATCACGAAACCGGTTTTTTTGCTCATTTTAAAGAGGGGATTCAGGTCTATAGAGAAGATAAAAATCTGTTGACGCTGATGGTTGCAGAGGTTCTGTGCATGCTTTTCTATGCACCGCTCTCTACGTTCTATCCCCTGATGACCAGCGATTACTTTGATCTTTCCGCCATGTACGGCAGCATTGTGGAGGTCACCTTTGCCGCGGGAATGATGATCGCGGCCCTCCTCTTTGGCAGTGTCTTGAAGATCAAGAACAAAATCAGGACGTCTTATCTGGGCCTTTGGGGAGTGGGTGTGACTACGGCTATCTGCGGTCTGATGCCGGCGACCTTCCTGGGATGGATCATATTTGCGGTTACCTGTGCAGCCATGGGTGCCTTTGGAAATGTTCACGGAATCCCATTGACGGCTTACATTCAAGAGACTGTGGCGCCGGAAAAGATGGGCCGCGCTTTTTCTCTGATCGGTCAGGTCACCGCCTTCACCATGCCCATAGGCCTTCTGATCAGCAGTCCGGTCGCGGAAAAGGTGGGCGTGCACATGTGGTTTCTGATATCGGGGATCGGTATTCTCGTGGTACTGGCAGTTGTGATTGGAATCGGCGGGGTTCTGCAAAAGAAAAAAGAGCGCATCTGAGTATGCCAAAGATTTCTGCTTTCATTATAGCGGCAAGGAACTGTCTATTGTTTGGTAATTTGCCAAATAATAGACAGATTTTTTTGAAAACTTCTAAGCTGGAATAGGGTAAATAACCTTATAATGAAAAAAGATTTTGAAAGGAGAAATCAAACTATGAAGAGACAAAAAGAAAAAAGAAAAGCGACTCTGATTGAAGCGCTCAGTGCAGTATTGGTATTATTGGTAATCTTCTTCTTCGGCTCTCTGGCCGATTTGTCTGCACCTGCTCTGATGGGGATCGCCCTCATGTACGTGGTATTCATCGGTTGGCGATGCGGTTACACGTGGAAGGATTTGGAGGACTTCTCAGCAGAAAAGATCAAAGCGGCTGCACCTGCCAACTCGGTACTGATTGCCGTGGGTTTTCTGCTTGGAGCATGGATGTTTTCCGGCACGATTCCCATGTTCATCTATTACGGCGTGCAGCTAGTCAGTGCAAAATGGATTCTTGTTTCGGCGTTCATTCTCTGCGCGATTTTTTCAACTTGTACAGGGACTTCTTGGGGTTCTGCCGCTACAGCAGGTATCACCATGATGGGAATCGCTATGGCCATGCCGAACGTGAACATCGCAGCGGTAGCAGGAGCCTGCTACACCGGCGCCATCTTCGGAGACAAGCTGTCTCCGCTATCTGATACGACCATTTTGGCGTCGCTGGCGACAAAAAATGACATCTTTGATCACATCAAAAACATGTCCAAAACGGTTGTGCCTGGAGGACTGATCGGACTGATCATCTACGCAGTCATGGGTATCAAAGCGGACGCAGCTGCGACGGGTCTGCCGGAGAACACCCTGCAGCTGCTCGATGCACTGGATGGGGCTTTCAAGTGGAACGTCATCGTCTTGCTGCCGATGGTGCTCCTGGTTTACGGATGTATTGCTAAAAAGCCATCGACTGTCATCATGATGTTGTCTGCTGCCCTGGCTGTTCTGATCGGCGTATTCTATCAGGGGTTTAGCCTGGAGGATGGGATTACAGCCCTCTACAGTGGGTTTAACTTAGAAATGGTGGAAAGTGCAAGAAGCGGATTTGTTGCTGCTGATGCGGGTGATGATGCCATGAGCCTGCTCAACAGAGGGGGACTGGCCTCCATGATGAAATCCTTTATTACCGTATATATCTGCTTATATTTTGCAGCGATTATGGAACACATTGGCGCAATCGAAGCCCTGCTGGGAAAACTTCTGCTGTCTGTAAAGACCAGATTCAGCCTGGTCTTCGTAACATCGATTTCCTGCGTTGTTCTGACGGCTATCGGAGGAAGTTCGACCCTGGCGCTGATTCTTACGGGAGAAATGTATTCGGAGAAGTACAAAGAGATGGGACTGTCAACCTTGAATTTGTCGAGAACCATGGAAGACTTCTGTACTGGTACAGCGGGATTCATCCCTTGGTCCGCTTCTGGCATTTATTATCCATCAGTCTTGGGTGTTCCCATTGCACAATATTTCCCATATTGTTTCATGAGCTACGCCATCTGGATTCTGGCATATTTCTACAGTATCACGGGTATCTGCATGAAACCTCTGGAAAGAGAAGCGGAAACTGCAACTGCATAAGGGAAAGAAGGCTGTAATATGATTAGTGACATGCATATACATACAAGGTGGTCCAGTGATTCCAAGACCCCGGTTCGGAATCAAATCGACAGCGCGCTGCGGCTGGGCATGAAGCACATCTGCATCACAGAGCATCAGGACTACGATCAGCCAATCTTCCCGCCGGACAATTACACATTTTTGATCGGTGATACGGACGATATGGAAGGGTATCTCTCTGATCTGGCGCAGATCAGAGAAGAGTATGCGGGCAGAATCGAGGTGCTGACGGGGGTGGAGCTGGGCTTGCAGCCCCACCTGCCGGAAAAGCTGGCGGCGTATGCGAGAGACTATCCCTTTGATTTCATCATCGGCTCGACCCATAATTTCAGAGGGAGGGGCGCTGACGATCTCAGAACCTATGAGGGGAAGAGCACAGAGGAAATCTGCAGGCTCTACTTTCAGGAAGAGTACGAGAATATCGTCAGGATACCGGACTTCGACGTCTGCGGCCATCTGGACTTCATCTTCCGATATGCGCCAGGCGCCATCGAGACTTTTTCCTACAGCAAATATGGTGGCGAGCTGGACAGCATCCTACAGGCGCTGATTCAGTCAGGCAGAGGCATAGAGGTGAATACCTCCAGACTGAAAAGCCTGGGTCTGACCAACCCGAAGGTTGAAATTATCGACCGCTATGCGGAACTTGGCGGTGAGATCATCACCTTTGGCTCTGACGCTCACACCCCGGAGCGTGTGGGGGAATGCTTTGAAGAGGCAGGAGAGATGGTGAAGGCATGCGGACTCAGGTATTATGCGGTTTACAAAGAACGGAAGCCAGTATTTTATAAGTTGTGAAGGGAGAGAGATGCAGCAGGCCAAAAAACAAAAAAGTAATAAGATATTCTAAATGAGTTCTTGACTTCCCCATACAACTGTACTAGACTTTAATTAGCAGAAGGTGCTAGACCAAAAGTTCGATACATAAGTATCACCAAAAAACACGGAGCGGCTACTCCGTGTTTTTTTATTAGGCTGATTGCTGTTATTTTTTCTGATCCAACCATTTGACTATGTAATACGCTATCACACTGCCCGTGACAGAAATACTTAACGCAGACCAAAAGTCCAACATAACCATCACCTTCCTTCTAGCAAACTTGCTGAAGGTGCAGCAGTACAATTATCATACCACAAGGTTAATGGTAATAACGGAATTATATGGAAATATTAACTATGAAATCCGGTTTTGATTTTAAGAGAAGTTATTGCATCAATGTATTTTTATCACTTATACTCATTGAGCATATAGAGGCGCACGGCCAGGGAGACATTGACGTAGAACTCCTGATCGCTCATCTCTTCACAGAACAGAAACTGTTTGATCTTGCTGATTCGATAACGGATGGTGTTGTGATGACACTTGAGTGAGGACGCTGTCCTGAAGATGTCCCCTTCATTGAGAGCCAGCTGCCTGATTGTTTCGAAGAACTCCGGTTTCTCCTTGATTGGATCGATCAGAGCAGTCATGAACTCCTTCATGACTGCTGAATCGGCCAGGGGCACCAAAAGCTGATAAGCGCCGATTTTGTCGTAACTGCCAAAGGCGCGATTTTCTGCAACAGAGGCGATATGGGTGTAATAGCTCTCTCTGATGCATTGATCCAGTTCCTTGTACGGTTCGTGGATGCGGCTGCAGCTGACATAGAGCCCTTCTTTACAAGGCGATAAAAATTCCATCAGTTCATCTAAAATGATGCGGAAGGTCTTTTCCTTATTCTGACGTGCGGTCAGAATGGCGAAAAGACCGTTTTTATATTTGCATACCAGCGCCTTGGTATTTAGGTTGCGATTCAAGTAGAAGACCTTTGAATAACGCTCCAGGTTGAGCTGAAAATCCTCGTCCTCTCCTTTGATGTAGACCGCCATGACATATTCTTTCAGTTTCAGGGAGATATTTTTACTCAGGGCATAGATCTGTGCATTCGTCAGACTGCCTGCAATCATCTGATTTAAGTTCTCTTCCGAAAAGAAGTTGTCGTCCTCTTTCCTGACAGCGTCTAATATTTCGAAGATGATGCTCTCCATATAGAGGTCGCCGTCATATTGGATGATAGGGAAGTCATGATGATTGGCGAAGTCGATGACCTCTGCTGGAAGATCAGGAAAGACTGTCGTTTTGCAGGCAAAGGCGGCAGCGCCGATTTCACAGAGAAACTTTGTCGTCGCAAGGATGAGGTCCGGTTCGTCCCTGGCAAAGAGCAGGGTGCTCAGTATAATCATGTCCGGTTCAAAGACATTCTTTTCTGATGCCTGGGCAAAGGAAGAAAATTCATAATCTGCAATGCCGAGAGAAACCACGTAGCGGTTCAAACCACCCTTTCCTGCGATGAGACGCATCTTTGAGAGACCGCCTAGCTGCAGGATATCCTTTACTGTTAATGCCATTCCAAACCCTCCTCACCTGATATTTCCTACCTCTAATTATAAACAGATTTCTGCTCATTTCAATTGGTAATATACCAAAAAATATAGGGGAAATTCAAAAAAATACTAAAAAAAACGGGTTGTGCAGCCATTAAAATGAAGTTGAAAGTAAGCGGAGACAGAAAGGAGACGAGAAAGTGTTAGAGATGAAAGTTTTGAAAAGGGAAGACACCGTCAAGGTGTTGAAGATGAAGGATGTGATTGAAACCATAGAAGAGGTGTATCGGGCGCAGTCTGCTGGTGCTTCGGCAATTTACCCTTTGATCACAGAGGAGTTTGTTCCAGGCAGTGCGGAGATGGATATTAAATCAGGCTGGCTTAAGGATGCCGGCATCTACGGCCTTAAATCAGTGTCCTGGTTTGAACAGAATGAGAAGGTTGGACTGCCAGCGCTGCTGGGCACCATTTTGATCTTCGACGCAAAGACCGGGGCGCCTGTCGGATTGCTGGACGGTTCCCATATTACAGGCATCAGAACCGGTGCTGCCGGCGCTATCGGGGCAAAGCTGCTGGCGAGAGAAGATGCGAAAAATCTTTTGCTTGTAGGCGCAGGCCACGTCGCAACCTTCCAGGCAGCGGCCACCTTGCTCAGTTTTCCTGGGCTTGAAAAGGTGATGGTCTATGACGGACTGGACTATGATAACGCAGACAGATTCGCGAAAAACCTTAGTGGAACCCTGTCGGCGGATTTTGGCATGGAGAATGTGAAGGCGAAATTTACTGCGGTGAAAGATATTGCAGAGGCCGCGGGGCAGAGTGACATCATCATCACTGTCACGCCGTCGAGAGAACCCATCATCAAAAAGGAATGGGTCAAGCCGGGAACCCATTTTTCCTGCATCGGGTCCGACATGGCGGGTAAAGAAGAAATCGACCCGCAAATCTTCGCAGGTGCAAAGGTCTTTGTAGACGATATCGAGCAATGTATCAACGTGGGCGAAATTGAGATTCCTATCAAAAAAGGCATTATGAACAGAGAAAATATCAGCGGCATCATCGGTGATATAATCACAGGAAAAGTCTCGGGCAGAGAAAATGATGAGCAGATTACCGTCTTCGATGCCACAGGAACCGCACTTCTTGATCTGCTCACAGGTATGCTTGCTATCAAAGAGGCCGAAAAACAAGGATTAGGACAAATCATAGAATTATAAAGAGGAGAATGCATTATGAAACTGGAAAGATTTAAAGTGGAACGCTGGATGGATGAGTACGAAGGTTTTTTGACCTACGACCTGGGAGAAACCTGTATTGATTCTTTGGAAATCGGGGAGTTATTAGAGCTATGTGGTAAAGATCCAGACGCATTTCTGCCGGGTCTGAAGGGAGAGCGGCTGGTATACGGCCACATCCATGGCTCCCCGGAACTGAAAAAAGGGATTGCAGGTCTTTACAGAGATCTGATGCCGGAAGACGTGGTGCCGACCCACGGCGGAATCAGCGCTAATCATATGGTGATCGCGACGCTGGTAGAACGAAACGATAATGTAGTCACAGTATTGCCGACTTATCAGCAGCACTATTCTATTCCTGAATCTATCGGGGCAGAGGTCAGAACCTTGTGGCTGAAAAAGGAGAACGGATTTGTACCTGATCTGCTGGAGATGGAGGCTTTGATCGACGAGAACACCAAGCTGATTTCCATCTGTAATCCAGATAACCCGACGGGCGCTTTTGTGCCGGAAGACGTGATGATGGAGATCGTCAAAATGGCCGAAAAGGTGGGCGCCTATATCCTCTGCGACGAAGCGTACAGGGGCATTTCGGAGGACGGAAGTTACATGTATTCCATCGCAGACCTGTATGACAAAGGAATCTCCACTTCCAGCATGTCCAAGGTTTTCGGACTTGCAGGTCTTAGAATCGGCTGGATCGCGACAAAGGATCAGGAAATCATGAAGCAGTTCTGTGGCAGAAGAGACTACGACACCATCAGCTGTGGTTATATCGATGATATCCTGGCCAGTCTGGCGCTGGAACACAAGGATAAGCTCTACGAGAGAAATGCCAAGATTCTGCTGGAAGGAAGAAACATCCTCGACAAGTGGGTAAAGGAGACGGAAGGTGTGGATTATGTGAGACCTGTCGCCGGCACCACCGCCCTGGTTTATTACGATAAGGAGATTTCTTCCTTTGATTTCTGCGTTCGCCTGGTCAAGGAGAGAGGTGTTCTGACGACGCCGGGCTCCTGCTTCGAGATGGAACACTGCATCAGAATCGGTTATGCTTTCAGCCCGGACGTACTGCAGAAGGGTCTGGACATCATCGCGGAACTGTTAAAAGAAATCTAAGATAAATGGAATGACCGGACGGATGGCAGGGCCGTCCGTCTGGTATTTGGATTTGTGAGGGAAAAAATGAAGACAATCAAACTGGCGCTGATCGGCTACGGCAATGTGGGAAAGGCGTTTGCAAAGATGCTCCGTCAGAGGACGGACTATATCTGCGATCATTTTAATACTGAGGCTGTGATTACCGCTATCTGTACCAGGAGCAAAGGTGCACTCATAGACGGCAGCGGCATCGACACAGAAAATCTTGACAATCAGGCATTTGACAGGGAGAAAAGCGCTGTGGAGGTCATACTGGAAGCAGATTATGACGTTCTCATAGAGCTGACACCTATCAATATTCAGACGGGAATGCCTGCCATCGATCACATCAGGGGTGGACTCAATAGAGGAAAGCATGTGATCACCGCCAACAAGGGACCTGTCGCCTGGGCTTTCCGGGAACTGAGGGATCTGGCTGCGACAAAGGGCGTATGCTTCTGCCATGAAGCTGCTGTTATGGACGGCGTACCGGTTTTCAATCTGACAAAGGAGACACTGATGGGCTGTCAGATTACTGAAATCAAAGGGATTCTCAATGCGACGACCAATTACATCTTGGACGAGATGGAAAAGGGCGTGACCTACGAGGCTGCAGTGAAGGAAGGGCAGAAAAGAGGTTTTGTCGAGGCTGACCCGTCCATGGATCTGGAAGGATGGGACGCGGCAGCAAAACTGACTGCCCTGATGAATGTTTTGATGGATGTGAAAATCACACCGCAGGATATCAGGCGGGAGGGAATTGGTTCAATCACCAAGGAACAGATTGACGAGGCAAAGGCGCGCAAGATGAAATATAAGCTGCTCTGTTACGGCAGAATGGAAAACGGCAAACCGGTGGCAACGGTAAAACCGCGGCTCGTGGCGGAGGACAGTCTCTTTGCAAGGGTCAATGGCACCGCTGCCTGCGTGACCCTCACCACGGATCTGATGGGCGACGTGTCGATTATTGAACACGTCTATGAGCCGGAAATCGATCAGACCGCATATGGCGTACTGGGCGATCTGCTTAGAGTTCTGACAGAAACAAACAAATCGTGACAACATTATGGAACCTCTGACATAGCAGCTGGCGTAAGTCTGCCAGATTTTCTGAAATATACCGTAAAAGGACAAAAAATAAGGATAATCGGGCAGATTTTACAAATCAACGGGGGTATACCAGTGCAAGGCATGATAAAAAAGAAAAATGCACCATATAAATCCACTGAAACCATGTAGATGATATCATTAAACTATTGTTATACTGTAGAAAGATTTACAGAATGACCTGCCAAAACGGGACAGACAATTAAAAATTAGAGAAATCCGCCTGAATAGGGCAGAAATTTGAAAGAAATAGGCATTTATCTAGACCTGATTCACGCTGCATACCAGGTGGGGGTATCAAAAAGCGCAACAGACCTTGACAAGAAAAATCGCATATTATAGAATAGACATAATAAAATAGAAACCTACCCCTTCACCGGATGGGGAGTACAAGGTGTTTAGAATGAGCCGTAGGTACAGCAGAAGACTTGCTGCAAGGCGATTCCTAAGCACTTTTTTTGTTATCAGCCAAATCTGGAGATTTGGACGTTTATCGCAAAAGCTGTAAAGGAGGCATATACAGTGAACCGAAAATCGGGAAAAGAAAGTTTAGCGCTTGTGTTAGTCCGCTTCAGTCTGCCACTCATACTCAGCGGCATGCTGCAGCAGCTATATAACTGGGCAGACGCCTTTATTGTAGGTAATGTAGAGGGAGAACTGGCTTTGGCGGCCATCGGTGCGACAGGAACTGTTACCAATTTTTATATCATGGCCATGACAGGATTCACCATGGGGTTATCCATTCTCTTTGCACACAAATATGGCAGCGGAGAAACAGACGTCATACATCGGATTTTATCTACCTTTCTGATGATTGTAGGATGCGCCTTCCTGCTTTTCACCGTTGTAGGCATGGTATTGACAGCTCCACTGCTCAGTGTGCTCCACACGCCGGCGGATATCACTGATTTGGCAAAAACTTATTTACAGATGATCTTCATCGGCATTCCGTTTTTGGCGGTTTACAATGTCTATTTTGCAGCGCTGCGTGCCATAGGAGACAGCAAAGCGCCATTCTGGGCGATTCTGTTTTCTTCGGTCACTAATGTACTACTGGATATTTTGTTTGTAGCGGTGTTCAGATGGGGTGTAGAGGGTGCGGCCGCGGCGACGGTTGTCTCTCAGATTTTGATGATGGTGTTCATCATCTGTTATACGGTAAAGAAGCACGAGATGCTGCGCTTTCAATTCAACAAGCAGATGGTAGACTTGACCACGATCAGAGAAGGGTTTCAGCTGGGAACACCGCCGATGATACAATCCAGTGTCGGCGCATTGGGCAGCCTGTTTCTGCAGAACTTCATGAACGGCTTTGGAACGCAGACGGTCGCAGCGATTACGACCGCATATCGCGTGGATACTATTATTCTGCTGCCGATCATCAATCTGGGATCAGCCATCGCAACAATGGTTGCACAGGCTAACGGCGCTAGAGACAAAGAACGAATCAGAAAATTTTTCAAAATTGGCACGGTGCTGATGATCGGTATTTCTCTGGTGCTGACTGTACTGGTGATTCCGACTGGCGGTCATCTGATATCCATGTTCGGCGTAGAAGCGGAAGCCGCCAGGATCGGGCGGGACTTTTTCCGGCGCATTGCCGCTTTCTACGTGATATACGGATTGTCTATGTCCGTCCGCGGCGTATTAGAAGGGGTAGGGGATGTGACCTTTTCCAGCATTGCAGGGATTCTGTCCTTGATTGCCAGAATCATCATGTCCTATACGCTGGTCGCCTACAGCGGCAATATGGTCATCGCATATGCTGAAGGGTTATCCTGGCTGCTGCTGCTTCTGCTGTATCTGGGACGCTATATGGTGAAACGCAAAGACCTGTAAAGGGCAGCCAGCAAAACAGCAGCTTCGATTTCTCAATGCTGCCGAAACGTGGTGCCGAAAAGGGCTTATAGTTCGTTGATCGTTTCTGTGATTGCCATATTGCGAATCCGTTTTGCGGGCGTATGGACTGCGGCAAGGGCGGCGACTAGAACAAATAGAAGAATGATTGCTAAGTCGCCAACGGGTACGCTCCAGACGGCATAATGGAAGTGACTCGTGATGAGGAAATAATAGAGCGCTCGGCTGATTGACAGCCCGACTGTGCAGCCGACGATGGAGCCGGATAATGCATAGGTAGCTGCTTCTGCAGCGATCATCTTCGTGATCTGCCGCGCATCCATCCCGACTGCCCGCATTGCCCCATATTGCTTGATTCTGGCAGATACGCTCATGGAGATGCTGTTGACAATGTTCAGCACTGTGACCAGGGTGATAATTGTCAAAAATCCATAAATACAGAACACAAAGGCCATATAAGTGCCGGAAGTGTTTTGCTCGCGTTGGTCGCTAAAGGTATATTTCTTGTCCGCCAACTGGCGGATTGCCTGGACGTTTTTTTCCGTTGCGTTTTTCGACAGTTGTATCATAACAAGTGAATAATCACTTTTCCCTGTCAACCGCTGAAAGGTTTTGCTGGAAGTAATGAGCGTGATTTTCCCCTGTGTGCTGCCGTCACTGTTGAAAGGGTCGTATTTTAATAAGCCTGCAATTTCAACTTCTTTATCGCCGACCTGTATGTTATCACCGATTGCTAAAGGACTGTCTTTATCCCAGGTTGCCAGCACATAATGACTGTCACCGTAAACCTTTGCGATATCGCTGCCTTTTTTCAGCATATCATCTTCCGTCAGACAATCTAAATCAAATTCGTCATAAGAAATGATGTCGATTTTGCTTGCCTGCAGATTCTCCTTGTTTATTTCTGCCTGTACATCAAAGGCGCTTTTACGACCAAAGACACGTTTTACCCCCTCCATACTGCTGAGTGTACCAAGGAGCTTGCCGTCTATTGAATTAGAACTGTCGCTGCCGGCAATTGTAATGTCAGATGTATTGGAATATTGAGGCATCAGGCAGTTGACAAAATCTATCAGAACCGTAAAGCCTAAAAAGAGAATGATGCTGAGAGCGAAGGAGCCAGTCATCAGCAGCAGATTTTTCTTGGCTGATACAGCGTGATGAATGCCGAGGGCAGTTTCAATTTTGAGAACATGGGTCTTGACTGCGTGATGTACGCCGCTTGTACTTTCTGAATTCCCTGAAACCGCAGTGACGGGGGAGACCCTTGCCGCTCGCTTTGCTGGAGATCTGGCGGCGATCAGTACGGTAACAATGCCTACCACAATTCCGCTGATGATACCGATGACGCTGACGCCGAAGAGGGGGATGTGAGAGAATTCTTCGCCTACGACGAAACGCAGAACAGCACACAAGACCCAGGTGGCCGCAATGCCGAGGACGAGGCCGATAGGGACTGCCGTTTTGCACCAATTGAGTGCTTCAAGTCTGACAAAGCGCACAATCTGCTGCTTACTCATACCGATACAGCGCATCATGCCAAAGAACTTTGTACGTTGGGCGACATTGCTATTGATACTGCTGGAGATCATCAGCACACCGGCAATCAGTATCAGCACAAATAACACTGCGGCAATCAGATAGATGGATTGTCCCATAGCGCTGTCTGTAAGATCTTGAAGGTTCAGATCAGCGTGCTTCGCCATCAATCTTCTTTCTTCCATCCGCACGCCCATGTCCGCCATACTGAAAACAGCCGTCACCAGGAATACAGCAAATATGATACAGAGAAGGGTCATGCGGTTTTGCCGCCTGTGCACCCTGGCAGAAATGGGGATTAAGCTGAGATAACTTTTCATTCGCGACACCTCCCTAAATCAGCCAACACACCGTCGGACACCTGCAATACCCGGTCTGCCGCCTGTGCGGTACTGCGGCTATGCGTGATCATGATGATGGTTTGCTCATATTCCCTGGCAGCTTCTTTCAGCAAGGATATGACTTCGCTGCTGTTCTGCGTGTCTAAGTTACCGGTTGGCTCGTCGGCGAGAATCAGTGCCGGCCGTGTGATTAAAGCGCGTCCGATGGCCACGCGCTGCTGCTGCCCGCCAGATAATTGACTAGGTAAGTGGTGGCGCCGTTCTTTCAGATTGAGCACGGTCAGTAATTCTTCCAGATACTTTTTATCTGCTTTCTGATAATCCAGCAAGAGGGGGAAAATGATGTTCTGCTCAACGGTCAGCTCTGGAATTAAATTGAAACTCTGAAAAATAAACCCGATATTCCTGCGGCGAAAGATAGTCAGCTTGCTGTCCCTCATGGCAAAAATATCTTTTCCTCCGATGAACACCTTGCCCGAAGTAGGCACGTCCAATGCGCCAATCATGTTGAGAAGGGTACTTTTGCCGGAGCCCGATTCACCGACAACTGCGACAAATTCTCCCTTCGGTACGGAAAAACTTGCATCCTTTAACGCGTGAACAGCGGTTTCACCCCGTCCATAGGTCTTTGATATTGATTTGACTTCCAATAAACTCATATAGTAAACACCTCTTTCGATTTTGATATTTGGAATTTTATCATATCAACCCTACAGGAATATGACTCCTATCCTACAATTTTGTAGGAATTAAAAAGTTAATGGTGAAAGTCGTTCCGATGCCTAGCTGGCTGTCCACTTCAATCGTACCGCTATGCGCTTCCACTACGGCTTTCGCCAGTGGCAGACCGAGTCCGATCCCTTGGGTATCTTTAGAAAAGCGGCTGCGATAAAACCTTTTGAAGATATGGTGTAAGTCTTCTGGATGTATGCCGCTTCCATTGTCTTTAATGACAATTTGAATGACAGAAGTAAAAGCGCGCCATTCAATGCTTACAAAATCACCTGTTTTCATGTGGTCAAGGGCGTTTTTTACAATATTGCTGATTGCTTCGATGATCCAGCTGTGATCGCATAAAATCGTAATGCTATCGCTGCCTGACAAGATGATTTCTTTGCCTTCTTCTTCGGCGCGGAAGAGGAAATGCTTTTTTACGGATGCCATCATTTCAGATAGATTTTCTAATGACTTTTCTAAACAGATGGTGCCTGCGTCCAGTTTTGTGATTTTGAGCAGATTCTGAACCAGCACATCGATTCTGTCAAGTTCCTGTTCGGAACGCTGAACAAACTCTTTGATTGTTGGAGACGCTTCTGCCTCTTCCTGCAGGATGCCATTGTAAATATTAAGGGCGGCAAGGGGCGTCTTTAACTGATGCGAAATATCAGATATGGTATTCTGCAAAAACTTTTTTGCACTCTTCTCGTTTTCTGCATGGGCGTTCAGGATAGAAACCAACGTATTTACTTCATGAAACAATCTGTATAACTGCCCCTCGTCATCACATTCGATGCGGACGTTTTTGCCGCTGGAAATATACTCAGTAATCTGCAAAACTGCATCTTCCATGATTTTATTCTGCTCCTTGAAATATCTATAGCAGATTGCCAATATCGTGATGCTCATGAACAAGGAACAGCTGAAAATGTAAAATGATCTATGATCAATTTGAAAGATTACCAAAAGGGAAGCAATCAGCGTAAATACCAATATGGAAAGTGAGATGGAGAGAAAAAGTGATTTGATTTTCTGATTTGCGAATATCTTCATTATATACCTCAATCCTTCGTATTCCACTTATAACCCATACGGCGTACGGTGATGATCCGCTTAGGGTCCCCGGGATGGTCTTCGATTTTTGTGCGCAGCCTGCGGATATATACTGTGAGGGAGTTGTGATCGATGTAACTTTCGTTACAATCCCACAGCTTGCTTAAAATCTGTTCGGCGGACAACACCATATCGGGGTTTTCCATGAATAGACATAACAACTTGTACTCGCTGGCGGTCAAGTCCAGCAGTTTCCCATTTTTATATACCTGCCGTTTCAGCAATTGTACCTTGATATCGCAGGAAGACAGCTCTGTTACCTGTGGATTGAAATTCTCGCTTCTGCGGAGCAGGGCGTTGATTCTTGACAGAAATACGGCCAATTTGAAAGGTTTCGTGATGTAATCGTCAGCGCCGATATCAAGCCCCATGATGATGTCGGTCTCTTCATCCGCAGCAGTGAGAAACAGGATGGGCACTTTTGAAGTCTGGCGTATTTTTTTACACAAGTCAAAGCCGCAGCCGTCGGGGAGGGAGACATCCAGAATGACCAGATCATAATTCCCGGAGGTCCACAGAGTCTCCGCCTCTCGCACTGTACGGGCGACTTTTATCTCGTATCCCTGTTTTTTGATGGCAAAGGAAAGTCCGTTGATCAAACTCAGATCATCTTCCACTAAAAAAAGTCTTTTCATTCGTTCTCCTCTTTCTTTCGTCGAAATCGTCTCAGAAACGAAAAACGGCATAGCCGAAGCCACGCCGTTTCTAATAACAATCTTATGAGATTTTTATACGATGCCCTGAGCCATCATAGCTTCTGCAACTTTTTCGAATCCAGCGATGTTAGCGCCAGCAATCAGGTTGTAGCCGATGCCGTATTTTTCACAAGCTTCAGCAGCAGCCTTATGGATGTTAACCATGATTGTCTCTAACTGTTCATAAACCTGAGCAGGTGAGAAGACTGTGTGACCAGCGTTCTGGCCCATCTCGATGCATGAGCATGCAACGCCGCCGGCATTTGCTGCCTTTGATGGTCCAACAATTACGCCGTTCTCCTGTAAGTATTCGATGGCTTCGTTGGTTGTAGGCATGTTAGCACCTTCGCAGAGATACTTACAACCGTTAGCGACCATTGTCTTAGCATCTTCGATGCGGATTTCGTTCTGTGTTGCGCATGGAATGTAGAGATCAGCTTTAACTTCCCAAGGTTTTTTGCCAGCATAGAATGTAGCGCCTGGGAATTTGTCTGCGTAAGGTGCGCAGATGTTCTTGCCGGAGCCTCTCAGTTCGAGCATGTAGTCAACTTTTTCACCAGTTACTCCATCTGGATCGTAGATGTATCCGTCTGGTCCGGAGATTGTAACGACCTTAGCGCCTAATTCGTTGAGCTTCTGAACAGTTCCCCATGATACATTACCGAATCCGGAAACTGCAACAGTCTTGCCTTTGACTTCTTCGCCACAGTGTTTCAGCATTTCTCTAGCAAAGAATACGATTCCGTATCCAGTTGCTTCTGTTCTTCCTGCTAATCCGCCATAGGACAAACCTTTACCAGTGAGAACGCCTTCGTATCTGTTGGTGATTTTCTTGTACTGTCCGAATAAGTAACCGATTTCTCTTGGGCCGACACCGATGTCTCCAGCTGGAACGTCAGTATGAGGTCCGATATGTCTGTAAAGTTCTGTCATAAAGGATTGGCAGAATCTCATGACTTCTGCGTCTGATTTGCCGTTAGGGTCAAAGTCAGCTCCGCCTTTGCCGCCGCCGATAGGAAGACCAGTCAAGCTGTTCTTGAAGATCTGTTCAAAACCTAAGAATTTAATGATTCCTGGGTATACGTTTGGTGCAAATCTCAGGCCGCCTTTGTAAGGTCCTAGTGCGCTGTTGAATTCATATCTGTAACCTCTGTTGACCTGTACTTTGCCGTTGTCATCAACCCAAGGCACTCTGAAGCTGATTCCTCTTTCAGGTTCGATCAGTCTCTCAACTAATCCTGCTTCTACATATTCAGGATGTGCTTCAAGAACTGGTTCGATGGAAGTAAGAACCTCTTCAATTGTCTGTAAAAATTCTGGTTCGCCAGGATTTTTCTTCTTAGCAATCTCAATGTATTGCTCAACTAATTTACCCATTTCGATCTCCTCTTTTCTTTAAAATTATTTACTAAAAGTTGTAAATATTGTCGCCGTTACTTTCAATATAACACTTTGGGAATTTGTAGTCAACCTTTTCCCAATGTTTTTCTTTTGAAACATCAATTTGGATATAATAGTTGAAATTCCAATGATTTCGCAATGTACATTGCTAAAGCGGGGTGCACACAAAATGGTTGCAAAGTTTGTCGTATGTGGGGTATAATTAAGTGTTAATACTTACGATTTGTCGTATAGAGTAAATAGAATGAGAGGAAGTGAAGACATGGATAATGGGCCCGACTCTAAACGAAGCAACAATTGTATAGGCTATGAAAGACAATCTCTGTCTTCACGCAAAAAATAGATTACATTGGTATATTTTTCGTGTAGATAGGGAAATACACGGAAAGTGAGGACGATACCAATGGATAATATCATGATGGATTCTGACATGCTGATGGAAGAATCCTTAGAAAAAATCTTGGAGTTACTGGAAAATAAAAAATATTTTCAGGCAAGAGATGAACTGCTGAAGTACAATGCAGTAGATATTGCAGAACTATTGGAAGAAGTTACAGAAGAAACGGATATCGATATGACCATCATCCTGTTCCGCCTTCTTCCCAAAGATGTTTCGGTAGAAGTTTTTTCAGAATTACCGACAGACGACCAGGTAGAAATCGTCAATGGAATCACCGATAAAGAGATTACCTTTATCGTGCAGGAAATGGACTTTGACGATAAGATCGACGTGTTAGAGGAACTGCCGGCCAACGTGGTCGACAAAATTCTCGAAAAAACGCCAAAAAACGAAAGAAAACTAATCAATACATTTTTAAATTATCCCGATACTTGTGCGGGAAGCCTGATGACGCCAGATTATATCAGCCTGCAGAAAGACTGGTCTGTGGGTGAAGCCCTGGAATATATCAAAAAAGTGGGCATGGATGCGGAGACAGTCTACACTTGTTATGTCAAAGACAGTGGCAGGAAGCTGATTGGAATTGTATCCCTGAGCACTCTGGTCATTTCAGACGACGAAATTAAAATCAAAGACATCATGCGCACGGACTATGTCTACGAAAATGTCTATGACGACCAGGAGGACGTCTCCGAGGATTTCAAGAAGTACGGTTTTCTGGCAATTCCCGTAGTAGACAAGGAACAAAGACTGGTGGGCATCATCACTGTCGATGATATTCTGGACGTCATGGAAGAAGAGGCGACAGAGGATATCGAGAGAATGAACGGCGTCATCGACTGGGAGAACTCCGATAAGGGCTACTTGGATATGTCGGTGTGGCAGCATGTGATCAACCGGCTGCCGTGGCTGGTCATTCTGATGATCGCCTACATCTTTACAGGAATGATCATTACAAGCTTCGAGGGAAGACTGTCACAGATCATCAGCCTGGTAGCTTATATGCCGATGCTCATGGGCACTGGCGGAAATACTGGCTCCCAGGCGGCGACTTTGATCATCCGTGGATTGGCTACAGACGAGGTGGATACTTCTGATGTATTCAAGATACTCTGGAAAGAAGTGAGAATCGGATTTTTGATCGGAGCGATTCTCAGCGTGCTGAATTTTGCCAGGGTTTATTTCCTGGATGGACAAAGTGCCATGATTGCGTTAACTGTCTGCTCGGCGATGCTGGCGATCGTCATCTTTGCAAAGATTATTGGCAGCATGATACCGCTCTTTGTCAAAAAGTTAAAGCTGGATCCGGCGCTGATTGCAAACCCGGCCATATCTTCTGTTTCTGATATGGTTGCGTTGTCCATATATTTTGCAATGGCCATGTTACTTTTGGGGTTATAAATGAGGTAGGACTGATGAGGAAATTTACAATTGGGATTTTGATCGCGCTGGTGTGCATGGGCACTTTTTCCGTGACCGCCTGCAAAGAGGAGCAGCCGCCTACGCAGACGGACAAGCAGGATGAGCTGGCGCCTTTTGTGGGAGATTGGGAATGTGAGGATAATCCTCTCAACGACCCTGACAATTACACGGGATATCTGAAGCTTTCGATTACCAAGGACGGTAAATTTACCATCTACGATGATGAAGCGGGCAATCCCTGCATCGAGGGAACCATAGAAATTCTCTCAGACAATGAATTAGAAGTCAGATGCATCGATAATGCGGATTTTGATCCGCCATCCACATGGTACGATATGAAGACGAAGCAGTTGCTCTCCTACAAATTTAAATACGAAGAGAAGCTTTATCTTACATACGAGTCTGATTCAGAAGAAGAGAAAATCGAATCTACGTTGATATTTGACAAGGTAAAAAAATAAATGGAAATAAGAGGTTTAATTGATCGAGAATATGTCCATACTGTTATTAGAAAGCGCCCCAAAGATGTACATAAAGGGGACTGTGGAAAAGTTTTGATTCTTGCAGGATCGAAGGAAATGGCAGGCGCCGCCGTTTTCGCCAGCAGGGCTGCAATCAAGTGTGGCAGCGGCCTCGTAAAGACCTGCACCAACCGAAAGATTTTCCCGGTTCTCCAAACTTCCGTACCGGAAGCCATATGTATGGAGTGGGGTAATACGAAGGATGACCTAATGCAGTATGATTGCATAGCAGTAGGCCCGGGAATGGGAGTTGATAGACGATCAAAGAACATCTTAAGGATGATTCTAAAACATTTTGATAAGACTGTCGTGATCGATGCCGATGGATTGAATACGGTTGCAATACATGCAGAGCTGCAGCAGCTGGTTCGCGAGACCAAGGCGTCAGTTATCATGACACCTCATATAGGTGAGGCCAAAAGGCTTCTCGGAAATGCAGATATCGCAGATCTTACGAGAATAGAAATTGCCTCTTTTTTACGGAAAAAATACGGCTGCATTATAATTGTAAAAGGTACTGGTACCTTGGTAGCCGTTTCCGACGAAGACGCATATATTAATACTACAGGTAACCCGGGGATGGCGACTGCCGGATCGGGTGATGTGCTTACGGGCATCATCACTTCTTTGGCGGGTCAGGGGCTTGCACCTTTTGATGCGGCGAAAGCCGGGGTATTTGTACACGGACTGTCAGGTGACCTGGCAGCAGATAAACTTGGAGAATACGGCCTAGTGGCCAGCGATATAGCAGATTATGTGCCTTTTGCCTTAAAAGAGTTGACAGAGTAAAAGACAAGGAGTGTTGGACTTGATAGTAAAAAAGGGAGACCTTTACTTTGCAGATCTAAGTCCGGTTGTCGGCTCCGAACAAGGGGGAGTCAGACCAGTACTAGTAGTTCAAAACGACGTAGGAAACAAATACAGCCCAACCATTATTGTGGCTGCAGTTACATCACAGATAAATAAGGCGAAATTGCCTACCCATGTGGAGCTTGGAGCAACCGATGGCGGACTTAGTAAGAATTCGGTAGTATTGATGGAACAACTTCGTACTATCGACAAGCGAAGACTAAAGGAGCACATCGGTACACTCAGCGACAGTCAGCTGCCGACAGTAGATCAGGCATTGAGTGTCAGTCTGGGTATTACTGATAATCATAAAAACCACTAAATTAGATTTTCATGGGGAGAATCCGCAGGCAGGGTTCTCCCCGTAAATAATATATATTTATATGGAGGAAAGAAATGGATCATAAACATTATGAGGAATTGGCCGCGAAGGTCAGGATTGACGTTATTCGCGCAATACATAGTGCCGGATCAGGACATCCCGGCGGATCACTTTCTGCAGCGGACATCGTAACGGCCCTGTATTTTAAAGAGATGAACATCGACCCTGCTGACCCGGCAAAGGCGGACAGGGATAAATTCATTTTATCAAAGGGACATGCCGGACCTGTCCAGTATGCAGCTTTGGCAGAAAGAGGATATTATGCAGTCAGCGATATGATGTCGCTGCGTAAACTGGGAAGTAAATTCCAGGGACATCCCAATATGCATAAGGTGCCTGGCATCGAGATGTCCACAGGTTCTCTGGGGCAGGGAATTTCCGTCAGTGTCGGCATGGCACTGGCCAATAAAATGGACGAGAATCCGGGCAGAGTTTACACACTTTTGGGCGACGGAGAGCTGCAGGAAGGCATCGTGTGGGAAGCTGCCATGGCGGCTGCTCATTATGGCCTCGACAATCTGGTCGCTATCGTAGACTGGAATGGTCTGCAGATTGACGGCAAAAACGACGATGTGATGACTGTGAAGCCGGTGGATGAAAAATTTGCCGCCTTTGGCTGGAATGTTCTGGTCATCGACGGACACAATTTCGATGAAATCTTTGACGCTTTTGATAAAGCACGTACATATAAGGAAAAACCGACTGCCATTATCGCCAAGACACACAAGGGCAGAGGCGTCTCTTTCATGGAAGATAATCCTGGCTGGCACGGCAAAGCACCGAGTGATGAGGAAGCCAAGCAGGCAGTAGAGGAATTAGGAGGTGAATGGTAATGGCTGAGAAAATGGCAACAAGAGCGGCATACGGAAAAACTCTCGTAGAAGTTGGGGCTGAGAACCCAAATCTGGTAGTCATGGATGCCGACCTTTCAAAATCCACCATGACCAACGAATTCAGCAAAACCTATCCGGACAGATTCTATAACATGGGTATCGCTGAGCAAAACATGTATGGCGTAGCCTGCGGACTGGCATTATCAGGCAAAACCGTCTGTGCATCCACTTTTGCGATGTTTGCCAGCGGCAGAGCCTTTGAAATCATCAGAAATTCCATCGGTTATACTGGCGCCAATGTAAAGGTCTGTGCAACCCATGCCGGTATCACGGTCGGTGAAGACGGTGCCAGCCATCAGACTTTTGAAGATCTGGCTCTGATGCGCACCATTCCAGGCATGACCGTAGTAAATCCATCTGACGGCGCTAGTGCCCGACTGCTGCTGAAACAGGTCATCGACTTCGACGGTCCGGCTTACGTAAGGCTCGGCCGTGCAGCAGTCCCTACATTTTACGATGAGACTGCCGATATCAAGCTGGGCAAAGGCAATGAGCTGCGCGCAGGAACAGATGTTACAGTAATTGCAACCGGCATTATGGTTGCGGAAGCCATGATGGCTGCATCGCAGCTGGCAGAAGAGGGCATTGACGTGCGGGTCATCGACATGCACACCATCAAGCCTCTTGATGAGGAAATCATCATCAAAGCAGCCCGTGAAACAGGCAAAATCGTAACAGCAGAAGAGCATTCCGTCATTGGAGGTCTTGGAAGCGCTGTAGCTGAGGTCATCGTCAAGAACTGTCCTGTCAAAATGGAGATGGTTGGGCAGCAGGATACTTATGGGGAATCGGGAAAACCTGACGAACTGAAAGAAAAGTATGGAATGACCGCTGCCGATATTGTCAAGGCAGTGAGAGAACTCTATTAGTGCGATACATACAGCATGCTGATTGTCAGCCCTATGACATCGCATCATAGTTCGCTGACATGGCATTCTGACATAGTTTGCTGATGAAAAGACCGGCTGTTTCTGCAGCCGGTCTTTTCTCTTATTGAATATTGGGGGATTTTATGGAGGGTCTGCACCCTCGGTAGAATAAGGTATTTGATAATCTGGACGATGCTATGCGTATGAATTACACCGCCAGTCTTATCCGTTAATATAGTCAAACAACCGCCGGAGCTGCGCCTTGATCTGATGCTTTTTTGCACTTTTCTTTGGCGTTTCGCTTTTGCGCTGCTGCGGTAATAGGATTTGATCAGTCTGGCTAGATGTTGGTATTCTGCATCTAGCTCAAGAAGTCCCGCCTACTTGCAGTGGACATATACTTTGATGAGGTAACAATTACAAATCAGGATAAGGTGATACTATGACTGCATCTCTGTATTGGAAGTGGTTCATTTATAAGTGAACCTTGACGGGACTTTTCCTCTGAACGGTATCTTACGTATGACGTTCTGCCCAATGAGCCATTGGCGATTTGGAAGGCAACGCTTCGCTCCTCCGGGAACTGTGTTCCCCGTGCTGTCCGTTTCCCCAGACAAGCAAGTTTGGGACAAAACGGCAGAATCTATGCTGGCGTTCCCCCGCCTTTGGTTGGTTTGGAACGCGTCATATGGGATGTAAGCCTGTTTAGTTGAAGGTTCTGACCTCCGGTAAAATCAAGTGCTTGGTCATTTGGTTGATATATTGTGAATTAATTGCACCGCCCGATTTGTCTGCTGTTACAATCAGATTATCTCCCAGCGTGATGCCGTTATGGTGATACAGTTTGATTTTACTGCAGAAGTTCTCATAATAGTTCTCTTTCTCCAGCAATCCTACATGTTCCCAGTAAATTTTTCTTCCTGCAGCCGTTGTAATGACGAAATCGGGATAAGCTGTCACATTTTGTCCTTCAACAGTCGTCAATCTTAGCGCCTCCTCATACTGAAACGGCACCTGGTAAGATGTAAGTAGATTAAATATGATGACTTCCCCTTTTGAACGAACCTGCTGACCGGTTACCGTAATATTTGACGCCTTGGGGAACTCTTTTGGGCTGCTATTTCTTTTGTTTTCGATTAGCGAGCATAGTTCTTCATAGATTGGATCTGAAAAGCAGCGTTCAGGCAAATCTTTGTATGCATTGGGAAGTTTTTTCTGTATGTATTCGGGGGAATAGTCCTGGTATTTTTTTTCCGTTCGTTTTAAAGTATTTAAATTATGCTTTAGTCTTTTTACGCTTTCTCGATAGAATCGGTCATTTTTATACTTCTGCACCTGTGGACTATCTACTTTACCTAAATAAACTTGTTTACGTTCTGCTATACCTCTTCTTTTTACAGAGGTGAGCAGATAATACTGAAGTTGGTTGTATCGAAGCTTGTATGTAAGGGTTCCGTCTAAGCTGGGTTCAATGTTTTTGCTGTATGCATCGATTAGCATTTCCGTAATTTTTATCTGATCTTTAATAAGTTCCATAAAACTGTCCATAGCAGATTCTCCTTTATTTGTTATTTCTCTGTCTGACAGGTTTTCTTGTTAGGATCAAGATACGACAAAGTGCCGCAGAAAGCAAGTATGATGTCAGTTTTTGGACTTTTTTTGTCAGTTTTTGATATATTTTTGTATTTTTACAGCATTGGAATTGCGAGGAGCTGAAGAATATCAACGCAGTCGTGCAGCTGTAAAATTGTTATGGAGGGGTGGGCTGGAGACGCGGCGTAGTTTGCAAAGAGTCCGAAGGGGAGATGCTGGAGATGCTGTCCCAGGCAACGGCACGATTAAGAGTAGCTCACTAAGAGTTTGCAGGGGAGACGACATGGCCTAACAAAATTACACCAACGCTACCATTGAGTAGTTGGCGAGGAGTCCGCAACCGAGACATTCCGAAAAAAAGTCCGGGACATTTTGAAAGAAGGAGTGCAGATGCGGACTACAGAGGGTCGTGCAGGGGCAGAAAGAGTCCGCAACTGAGACGTTCCGAAAAAAAGTCCGGGACATTCTGAAAGAAGGAGTGCAGATGCGGACTACAGAGGGTCGTACAGGGGAAGAAAGAGTCCGCAATGGAGATGTCCCGAAAAAAAGTCTGGGACAATTTGAAAGAAGCAGTGCAAATGCGGACTGTAGAGAGTCCTGCAGGGGAAGAAAGAGTCCGCAATGGAGATGTTCCGAAAAAAAGTCCAGGACATTTTGAAAGAAGGAGTGCAGATGCGGACTACAGAGGGTCGTACAGAGGCAGAAAGAGTCCGCAACCGAAACATCCCGAAAAAAAGTCCAGGACATTTTGAAAGAAGGAGTGCAGATGCGGACTACAGAGGGTCGTACAGGGACAGAAAGAGTCCGCAATGGAGATGTCGCGAAAAAAAGTCCGGGACATTTTGAAAGAAGCAGTGTAGATGCGGACTGCAAAGGTGCGCACAGATGCCAAGGCGTTATACGGCGGAGTACAAAGGTGCGCTCAGATGCCAAGGCGTTATACGGCAGCTACAAAGGTACGCACAGATGCCAAGGCGTTATACGGCAACTACAAAGGTGCGCACAGATCACAAGGAGTCATACGGTGATCTCAATAGTCCATAGCAGAAGAATTCAATCATAATAACAGACTGCAACAGATATCTGGCATAATTTCGAATCTTGTCTCATAAGTTTTATTAGACTTTGGGAAAGGGAGCATTGGGTTATGAAGAAAGAAATTATTGCAATTGCAGTAGCTGCGGTGGTTTTAGTGGGACTGATTGTGGCATTTGGTGTAAGCTCAAAAGAGACGAATATAAAATTTGAAAAAGTCGCAGAAAAAGTGATGCCAAGGGAAATTGAAGCTGATATTCTGCCTGAATACAGAGATTTAGAGAGAGCTTTGGCATGTAAAGTAGGGAAAAATATTTACGTCATCGTAACGAGAGGCGAAAAGCCGACTGCTGGTTATGAAGTCGAAGTTGAGAAAGTTGCCTTAGAAAGCAAAGACGACAAGAGTAATTTGATCGTATATGCGAACTTTGCAGATCCAGCCGATTCAGAGAATATGGCGCAGGTGGCCTGCTACCCTTGTGCAGTAGTGAAGGTAGATATGAAGGGATTGCCTGATACCATTGAACTGAGAACGAAATTTGTGGATTAAAAGTAGAAAAGTACAAGAGGCTTGTATCAGCTGCCACCCTTTTTGCGTGATTAGAACTTCGGCATTTCTTAATCGCACAAAAAATGCAACAAAACTTGCATATCCAGAAAATGTATGGTAATATATACCATATCAGAGCGGCAAGGAAATTTCTGCCGTAATTTATGGGAGGTGGCAAGTGAACAGGCTATTTATTCGAGAAAGTCAAGGCAGATTGACTACAGAGATGGGGAACCCCATAGACAAAGTTAATATTGCAGTAACCGGCCTGGGTCAGAACGTTGGAACTACATTTGTTGCATCGTCTCTGGCCTTTTACTTTGCAGAGAAAGGGAATAAGCTGACTTTTACCCAATGCTTGACGCCCAGTCGCTGTAATACATTGCTGTACGATGCGGCTGCCATGGATAAGCGCTTTCATAATAGAGTCTTTAACGATTTTTACGAATTGATTAAAGAAGGAAAGCCGATCAAGGACAAGAAAAACATGGAATGCGGTATCAACTGGCGGATTCCAATGCCCAGGGATTGCGAGAGAAAACTGGATTTGAACCAGGAGGAGAGAGCCAGACTGATTCAAGGATGTCGAGGCCAGATTTGCATTTATGATTTTGAAGCTGACGAAGACTGGGATAAATTCCTACTTGATATGGATTTGACTGTGGTCGTCGTAGACCCTTTGCCGTCAAAATTGATTCGGCACAGCGACAGGTTTAAGAGACTGAAGCAGATGGAATTGGCAGGTACCCAGATGAAATGGCTGATCAACCGCGTAAATGGAGGCGTCAATCAGCGGCAGGTAAAAGGCTATCTCAAATCTAATGACCTGATTTTCGTAGAAACGTTCCCCATTGAAGCGATTTATGCAGACGAATTATTCTGCAAATTCCATTGGCAGAATAAAGAAATAAAATGTAAATTAATGGATGTTTTCACAAAAGTTTCACACGAAATGGACGTATTATAGCCCATTTTCTATTTAAAAAAGGGTCAAATTATAGTATACTTTAGATATATGTGTTGAACAAACTAGAAAAAAGGGGAAAAACATGATAACATTCGACAACGTGACTAAAATATACAATACTAATGTTGGTCTTGAGAATGCAAGTGTTAACATTGATAAAGGTGATTTTGTTTTTCTCGTGGGCCCCAGCGGCGCAGGGAAATCAACGTTCATCAAACTGATCTTAAAAGAAATCAATGCCGATTCAGGCAGTATCATAGTAGATGGAGAAGAAGTGACAGCCATGAGCAATCGGGAAATTCCCGATCTCAGAAGGAAGATCGGCATTGTATTCCAGGACTTCCGGCTGCTGCCGAAAAAGACCGTTTACGAAAATGTAGCTTTTGCGATGGAAATCTTACATAAAACAAAGCGGCAGATTAGAAAAAAAGTTCCCCAGGTTCTCAGCCTGGTGGGTATCAGTGATAAGGCAGATAAATATCCCGATGAACTTTCCGCTGGCGAACAGCAGAGAGTCGCCATCGCGAGGGCGATTATCAACAACCCTACGGTCCTCATCGCAGATGAACCTACGGGAAATCTGGATCCTGATACGGCAAATGACATTATGGACCTTTTGAACCAAATTAATATGACGGGCACAACGATTGTGATGGTAACCCATGCGAAAGACATCGTAGACAGGATGCAGAAGCGTGTCGTTGCAATTGAGTCCGGACATATTGTCAGAGACGAATTCGGACAGTACGGCTATGAAGAGGAGAATGACATCAGGGAGGAGGTCTTTGACGATGAGTAGAGTTGGCTATAACATCAAACAAGCCCTGCTGCAGATTGGCAGAAACAAAGGTATGAGCTTGGCTTCCGTCTTTGCAATCACGGCCATGATGCTGATTTTAGGGTTGTTCTTTGTAATAACAGTTAATGTAAATCTCTTCACAGAGATGGTGAAATCTGACTACGACCAAGTAGAGATTTTCCTAAAAGATGCGACTACGACAGACGAGGCCCAGTCGATGATGGACCAGATAGAGACCTACGACGATGTCAAATCTGTTGAATATAGAACAAAAGAAGACGCACTGAAGATTATGAAGAAGAGATGGGGAGAAAGCAGTTATCTGCTGGATTCACTAGGGGATAACCCCCTTCCCAATTCCATTTTGATCACAGTGGACTCATTGGACAGCGCCGGCAAGGTCACCGAATATGCCGGCAGTTTGGACGGTGTAGAAGACGTCAAGTATTATAAAGAGACCGTGGAGAAGCTGACCAAGGTGACGAATTTCCTACAGATTGCGGCATTGGTAATCATGGCATTTTTGATCGTGGTATCGGTGGTCGTCGTATCTAATACCATCAAATTGACGGTCTTTGCCAGATCGCGAGAGATCTCCATCATGAAATATGTGGGGGCGACGAACTGGTTCATACGGGGTCCGTTCCTGGTGGAAGGAATCCTCATCGGCATCTTTGCTTCGCTAGTTTCAGCAGGAATTACCTACCTTCTGTACAGCAAAATTGTATCAATCATCGGCACACAGGCTATGATGATTTTATCCTCGCCTCTTGTGCCTGCAGGATATCTGGCAGGAAACCTGATCTGCATCTTCCTGGCAATGGGAATCAGCATCGGTGCCTGCGGAAGTATCATTTCGATGAGAAAGTTCTTAGATACGTAAATCACACTGAGAATCGTGATACGACGAACGTCATTAGGAGGAAAATTATGAAGAAAAAAACGTTAATTAGTATTCTGATCTTTGTACTGATAGCAGCAATGGGAACTTTCAGTTTATCCTATGCGACTTCCGCTGCGGACAAACAGGATGAACTGGATTCTATCAACCAGCAAAAGGACGATGTATCCAGCGATATGAATGCGCTCACGTCCAGCATCAAAGAGCAGCAGGCCGAGATTGACAAGCTGCAGGGCACTATGGACAAGAAACAGGCTGAAATTGATGAAGCCGAAAGAGATATCGAAGAAACTAAAAGGAATATCGAAGAGAGACAGGACGGCCTCGATAACAGATTGCGGACCATGTACAAGAATGGTTCAGTCGGGTTTCTCGATGTGTTATTAGGCTCCAACAGCATTTCGGAGTTCATCTCAAATCTGGAGATGATTCAGAGAATCTACAAGAACGACCAGAACACTTTGACGACGCTGGAAGAACAGCATCAGGAACTGGAAGAGAAACAGACTGCTTTGAAAAACGAGAAATCCGAGCTCAGCCAACAGAAGGCTGTAGCGGAAGAAAAACAGTCGGCGTTACAATCTGACAAAAAAGCGCTGCAGGCGAAGCTGGATGAACTCAATGCAGAGGCTGACAAAGTCAGCAGCGAAATCGCAAGTCTGCAGGATCACGACAAGGTCTACACAGGCGGCAAGTTTATCTGGCCGACGACATCCAGCACGATCACTTCGCCGTTCGGCTATAGAATCCACCCTGTTACAGGTGTCTATACAGGCCATACAGGTGTGGATATCGGCGTGGGCATGGGATCTCCTGTCTATGCAGCCGCATCGGGCAGGGTCATCGTCGCAGATTGGTATGGCGGTTATGGCAATGCGGTGGTCATCGACCACGGCAGCGGCATCAGTACCCTGTACGGTCACAACAGCAGTGTCAGCGTCAGCGTAGGACAGAATGTAAAGCAGGGTCAGGTAATCGCCAGCTCTGGCTCTACAGGTATCTCTACAGGACCGCATCTGCATTTTGAAGTGAGAGTCAACGGCTCTTATGTCGATCCGATGCAATATTTTAATTAACGGTCAGGAAGAATGATGAAGTTACAACCTAGAATTTTAGAATTGTTGAATAAGAGAGGGATTCGGACGGAAGAGGAAATGAGGGAATTTCTGTCTGAGAAACCTCAGAAAACATACGATCCATTCCTGCTTCTCAATATGGAAGCAGGAGTGGATTTCATATTGTCTTCGATAGAAGATAATGAGCGAATCTGCATATACGGCGACTATGATGCCGACGGAATCACCTCCACCTCTGTTTTGATGGAGGTTTTGTCCAAGCTGACAAAGAATTTGACTTATTATATTCCCTCCAGATTTGAAGAGGGTTATGGCCTGAACTGTGAAGCTCTGAAAAAAATCAAAGAGAATGGCGTAGACTTGGTCATCACTGTGGACTGCGGCAGCGTTTCCTGTGCAGAAGTGGAATACGCTAAAGAAATCGGGCTGAAGATTCTGGTCACAGATCATCACACGATTACGGACAAGCAGGCTGACTGTCTGATCATCAATCCCATGCAGCCAGGCTGTCCCTATCCTTTTAAACATCTGGCCGGCGTCGGCGTCGCTTTCAAACTGGCACAGGCATTGGCGGCGGAAACAGGCTTGCCAAAGAGTGCAGTGAATCGGACGCTGGATTTGGTCGGTATCGGCACCATCGGTGACATCGTTCCCCTGGTGGACGAGAACAGAACCTTGGCCAAATACGGTATCAGAGCAATCAACGTCAGTCAAAGACTGGGACTGGTCAAGCTGATAGAAGGGGTCAGCCTCGACAAGGGGGCTATAAGCTCTGAAAACATATCATATATCATCGTACCGCACTTAAACGCGTCGGGCAGAATGGAAAATGCCAGAATTGCCGCCAGACTGATGATGGGCAATGACGAAGAGAAGGTGAGCCAGGGTGTAAACAAGCTGATTGCGTGTAATACAGAACGGAAAAAAATACAGAGCGATACCTTCGAAATCTGTAAGGCTTTAGTAGAAGAAAAATATAAGGATGATGATTTTCTGGTGCTGGATTTGGAAGATGCGCACGAAGGCATTACCGGTATTGTGGCGGGGAAAATCAAAGAGACTTATCACAGACCTGCTGTGATTGTAACGCCTACAGGGGATGATTGTCTTAAAGGAACGGGCCGCAGTATCGAGGGGGTCAACATTTACGAGTTGTTAAAGGAAAACGACGATCTATTTGAGCGGTTTGGAGGCCATGCGGCAGCCTGCGGCTTTACGATGAAACGAGAGAATCTTCCAGCCCTCCGGGCGAACCTGAATCAGGCCATGAAGCGCCTGTGCGGAGAGAATCCGAATTTGTTCAAACAGAAGCTGACAGCGGATATGATTCTCAGTGCGGCGGATGTCAACCTGGAATTGATCGAAGAAATGAAGCTGCTGGAGCCTTTTGGCTGCGAGAACCCGCAGCCGCTTGTGCAGGTCAGTTTAGTGCCCGATGCCCTGCGGAGAATGGGTGCCAGCGGTCAGTATACGAAGTTTAACGGTCGTTTGGACGACGGCCGTGAATTGCAATGTGTCATATTCAAAGATGCCAGTGAATATGATGAAATATTGCAGAAGAATCAAAAAATCAATATCATAGGCACCCTCAGCAGTCAGTCATGGAACGGAAAAGAATACATGCAGATGACTGTTTTAGGGGCAGAAGAATAAGGTGGCATGATGATTAAAATGAAAAAGCGGAGATTTGTCCTTCTCATCGTGGGCGTAGTGATTGCTACGCTCTTATTCGGTTTTGTAGGACTGAATCTCTTTGCCAATGCCAAGGACATCATCTGGGTGGAGCGGCCCAAATATGAAACCCTCAACGAGATTGGCAATAAGTACGCAAAACTCTACTCCCTGCAGAAGACGATTGACGAGAAAAGTCTCTGGGATACAGACGAAGAAACACAAATGGACGCCATTTATAAAGCTCTTTTAGATTCTTTGGGAGACAAATACTCCAGATATATGAGCCAGGATGAGTACAAAGCATGGTCAAAGTATGTCAATGGCACGTTTACGGGAATCGGTCTGACCTTCACAACAGATAAAAAAGGTAATTATATCATCACAAAGGTGCTCCCTGACAGCCCGGCAGCTGCCGGCGGTCTCAAAGAGGGCGATATGATTCTTAAGGTGGATGGAAAAACCTATACTGATTCGGATGCCATGATGTTGGATATGCGCGGTGATGAGGGTACAAAGGTTGCCATTACTTATGAACGGGCGGGGAAACAGAAGACTGTGAACCTGATTCGAGCTGAAGTTTCGGAACAATCGGTCTTTGCAGGTACGATTGATAAGAAGTATGGATACATACAGATTACAGGATTTGAGAAAACCACGGCAGAGCAGTTCAAGGCAGAACTGGCCAACCTGGAGAACAAAAACGTCAAGGGTTTGATTATAGATCTGAGAAATAACCTGGGCGGCTTTATGGACCAGGGCATCGAGATCGCAGATATGCTTTTGCCTGAATGCACGATCACTCATACGGAGGATAAGAACGGCAAAAAGGAATATTATAATTCAGATGAAAATTGCACGAAACTGAAATATGTGGTCCTCGTTAATGAGAATACGGCCAGTGCTTCAGAAATCGTCGCTGCTGCAATCAAGGATAATGAGGGCGGCAAACTGGTGGGAACGACCACCTACGGAAAAGGTATCATACAGAGTACCGTCGCTTTTAAAGACGGCACGGCGATGAGTTTGACTATCATGCAGTATCTGTCGCCGAAAAACAAGAAAATTCACGGTGTAGGCGTCAAACCCGACATTGAAGTAAAGCAGAAAAAGAATGCAAAAAAGGATTTTCAATTGGAAAAGGCCAAGGCGCTATTATCTGATCGGGAATGACTAGTTTCCTCTTTTCTCTTGCGAGAAGCGATTGACTTTAACACGTAAAAGTGCTATACTTGTGTTGCGATAAAGCAGATGAAAGGAGTTTTCGCAAGATGGCATACGATTCGAAATTTAAAAGAGATGATATTGATGAATTTTTTGATGGCGTATTGACCCTGAAGGATCGGGAAGACTGCTACAGGTTCTTTGAAGATATATGTACAATTAACGAGATACATGCCATAGCGCAGAGGCTGCAAGTGGCCAAGCTGCTCTCACAGAAAAAGACGTACAGCGAAATTGAAGAAATTACAAAGGCGTCTACAGCTACGATCAGCAGGATTAACAAATGCCTCGTTTATGGCGCTGATGGATATCAGCGTGTGCTGGAGAGATTGGAAAATCAAAAGAACAAGAAATAGAAGCTAGATTTAGGACGTCCAGAGGCGTCCTTATTTTTTTGCGCAAAGCCATTGGTCGCAGTGGCAGTTGGAGATGATTTGTGATAAAATAAGGAGAATGAAGAGAGGTGAGGGAGAGTGAATAGTATCTATCTATATGAGGGACCTTTCGAAAAGGGTGATAAGGGATTCCCCATGATTAAAGAGGCTGCGAAAAGGCATGCAATGGAAAACAATTTGAACTTTGACTTTGACCAGGCGCAGATTGTCAGAGAAGAGAAGGGGAAACCTTACTTTGCAGACATCCCGCTGGAATTTTCTTTGACTCATAGCGGGCAGCTGTGGATGTGTTTGTTCAGCGGCAAGCCTGTTGGACTGGATTTACAGCAGGTGAAGTCCCTGGAGTATGAGAAAATCGCTGATAGGCAGTACACCAAAGAGGAACAGCACTACGTCAGACTTTGGGGCCTGGCAGGCTTTTTTGACGTATGGGTACGCAAAGAGGCCTTCTGCAAATGTACAGGTCAGGGCCTTTTTACGGAAATGCCGTCTATGGCAGATGAAAATCACGACTTGTGTGAAGAAATCATCTGGCAGGGAAAGACGTATTGCTTTACAGAGATTCCTATGGCGGACGACTTGAAATGCGTCGTCTGCAGCGGAGAAAAAATGGATATAGAAACGAGGATATTATGATGAAGTTTACATTTTTATCAGAAAATAAGACGGACAACCCGGGCTGTGATGCAGAGCATGGACTGTCCATTTACATCGAAACAGAAGAAATGACCATCCTCTTTGATACGGGTGCATCCAATCTCTTTGAGAGAAACGCGAAGAGAAAACATATCGATTTGACAAAGGCAGCGGCGTTGGTCATCAGTCACGGCCATTACGACCATACCGAAGGTGTACCGCGGTTTTGCGAGATCAATAAGGCGGCTCCCGTCTATATTCACAAAGATGCGTTTGGCGAATGTTACGGCATGGAGGGGGACAAAATAGACAAGAAACCTTGCAGTCTCCTGTGGAGCCAGGCGGATCGGGAACGGATAGAGCACAGGCTCCATCTTACAGACGGACCGCTGTGGCTGACAGACAATATTGTCATCTCAGGAACCATCCCCGACGTACCGGGAAATGAGCCTACAGAAAAGTTCTTTGAAAAGAAAGGGGATGGGCAGATGGTGCCTGATCCGATGAATCACGAGCAGTTCCTGGCAATTCGAAATGGGGAGAAGGGCATCTATCTCTTTTCTGGCTGCAGCCACAAAGGCATCATCCCAGTTTTGCAATACAGCAAACAGTTGTTTCCAGGCGAGAAGATTGCTGGAATCATCGCTGGCATGCACCTGTTTTCGGCGACAGAAGAAATGCGAAAGAACGTGGTGGAGAAGGTCGTTGCAGAACAACCTGACATGGTGATGCCAGTGCACTGTACGGGTATCGAGGCGATCTGTATGCTGAAATCGCAGTTAGGCGATAAATGTATCGTTGCGACGGCAGGAAACTCTTATGAATATTAACGATGCAGCGCTTAGGTACCTTTCGTCCCGCAGCCGCACCGTCTTCGAAATGAAGAAACAATTAGGACAGAAAGGTTTCACCGATGAAGAAATCGGCGCGCTGATCGCAGACTTCAGGGAATGCGGGTATCTGGATGACCTGCGTTACTGCCAGGAGTATTTTCACTATGCTTTCGGCAAAGGGAAGGGAAAGCGTCTGGTGTTCAACGAGCTGAGGGAAAAAGGCATCGATCAGGCAGATATCGACATCGCCTTTGAAGAATACGACCTGGAAATGGACGAAGTCAGCCGCGCCAGAGAAGAGGCGGCAAAGGTTCTGCGCATGGCAGAGATTGAAGACGGCCAGCCCGTGCCGGAAAAAATCATCGGCCGCATTGCCAGAAAGCTGCAGTCTAAGGGCTACAGCAGTGATACCATTTACAATATTATTGGAGACATGAGAAGATGAGCATGACAGAAAGAACGGCTTTATTAATTGGCGAAGAGGGCGTTGCACGGCTGGCAGAAACCAAGGTCCTGGTCTTTGGCGTGGGCGGCGTCGGTGGGTTCGTCTGCGAAGCATTGGCGAGAGCAGGAATTGGTCAGATTGACATCGTGGATAACGATACCGTTTCCGAGAGTAACCTCAATCGGCAGATTATCGCTACCCGGGATACCATAGGGCAGGCGAAGACGGAACTGATGAAGAAACGTATAACTGCAATTAACCCATCCTGCGGGGTCAGGGCATTTCAGTGCTTTTATCTGCCAGGAGAGGAAGCAGTAACGAACCAGTTCCACTTTGATCGTTACGACTATGTGGTGGACGCTATTGATACAGTTGCTGCCAAAATTGATATTATCGTCAAGTGCAGAGAAGCAGGCACGGCTGTGATCTCCTCCATGGGAACAGGCAACAAGCTGGATCCGGGCAGGTTTGAAATTGCAGACATCAGCAAAACCAGTGTCTGTCCTCTGGCAAAGGTGGTGCGCAGAGAGCTGCGCCAGCGAAATATCAAAGGGGTAAAAGTGTTGTTCTCTAAAGAGGAGCCTATCAAAACTGGCAGCCGGACACCTGGCAGCATCAGTTTTGTGCCTTCTGTAGCAGGTCTTCTTATCGCAGGGGAAGTGGTGCGGGATATCCTGGAATGCACACCAAATGATTTGTAAAATTTAACACAACCAACATATTCGTATAGTATACTAGTCATGTTTTAATGCTGCAATGGCGTGCAATTATTACATGACTTTTTTATTGAAAGGGAGGAAAAATGAGAAAATATTTTGCGGAATTTATTGGAACTGCAGTTCTGGTCTTCTTTGGATGCGGAAGTGCGGTTGCGTCTGGTGCACTGTTCAGTGCCATGGGCATGGGACTTCCGGTAGCGTTTACCACGCTATCAGTCGCATTTGCTTTTGGCCTTGCAGTGATGGCAGTGTACTACATGATGGGGGGCATTTCCGGATGTCATATCAACCCTGCAGTATCCCTGGGAATGCTGATCACAAGGCGAATGTCGGTGAAAGATTTCCTGGGTTATATCATCTGCCAATTTGCTGGAGGCATCGCAGGAGCAGCGCTGCTTTCTGTGGTTATCGGAGGACGGACGTCCCTGGGTGCCAACGGATATGATTCAGCCAGCACCTTTGGCATCAGCATGTGGATGGCAATTTTGATTGAAGTGATTCTGACCTTTGTTTTTGTCTCAGTATTTTTGAGTGCGACAGAAAAAGAGGAAAATCGTTCGATTGCCGGCCTGGTGATCGGACTGACCATGACCATGACTTATATCTTCGGCGTTCCGTTTACCGGCGCTTCTGTAAATCCAGCCAGATCTCTTGGACCAGCACTTTTACAGGGCAGCGATGCACTGACACAGGTGTGGGTTTTCATCGCAGCACCTCTCGTCGGAGCAGTAATCGCAGCGGCTTGCTATCTGCTTCTGAGAATGGAGCCTAAGGAATCAGCGCAGGCAGTGGCTATTGACGTTGAGGCTGCAGATGAGTTTATGGACGAATTTGACGAGGCAGCTGATCTGGAGCAGCAGGAAGATCTGGAACCTGCCCAGCCTGAGACAGCAGACCACGGCGACGACGACCGCCCCGACGAGTACAAGTAAAAGGTACTTGAACTTTCTTCCTAATTTTGCGTAACTGGCAGGGAATCAGAGGCGATTGCACGGATAGATGACAGCAGCAGCTTGTCTTTGCCGAACGTTTATCATCACAGCATCATATTATATATGCGAAGAAATAAACTAGGAGGGATGATATGAGTCAAAACTATCCATTTGTAAATCCGCCGCTGCCTTATGATTACGATGCCTTGGAGCCTTATATTGATACAGGTACGATGATTTTGCATCACGACGCTCATTTACAGACTTATGTGGATAATCTTAATAAGCTGCTCCGTGATTATCCGCAGTTTCAGAAGATGACGCTGACTGGACTGATTCAAAATGTCGATACGATGCCTTACGAGATTGCGGAAGGTGTAAAGAATAATGCTGGCGGGGTTTATAACCACATCATGTATTTTAATCAGCTAACGCCGCCGGAGGGTTACAAAGAGATGGAAGGCGAGCTGGCGGAGAAGACAAAACAGCGATTCGGCAGTGCAGATGCGCTGAGAGCTGAATTGAAAAAAGCCGCTTTATCGGTTTTCGGATCTGGAAACGCCTGGCTTGTCACAGACCGCAACAACACGCTGCAGGTCGTGACCACAAAAAATCAGGATAATCCATTTGCCAGTGGGCTGCGGCCTCTGCTCATCATAGATGTTTGGGAACACGCTTATTACCTAAAACACTATAACAAGAGAGCAGAATACATAGACGACTTCTTCCGCGTTGTTGACTGGGAGAAAGTCGGGGAAAGACTGTCGTAAGAGAAAGCTTTTGTACGGCCGGGCGAGAATTCGCCCAGTTGTGCAGAGGCTTTTTTGTTTAATAGGAAATATCGATTTCCTATTAAACAAAAAAGGGGTGTGCAGAGGGGAATCCCCTCGCCGCCCTCAGGAGGGTGCTCAGCTTGCGTAGCAAGCGCCGAAGGGAACCTAGGGTTCCCTAGCGGAGTGGCGCAGCCACTTTTTTTGTTTCATCTGTGGGTAAAGAAAATATCGCAAAATCCGACATTTTGTTACAGATATCGTACTTACAGCCTCTTTGTTTTGGTGTAGAATAAAAAGAAAAAAAGGAGTTCGTTTATGGAAAAAAGTGCGATGCCTATTACAAATCCAAGACTGCCTGAAAAGCGGTATCAAATATTTATCAGTTCAACTTACAGCGATTTATTGGAAGAACGCAGAGCCGTCATGGATGCGATATTAGATTTAAAGTGTTTTCCCTCGGGGATGGAAATGTTTCCAGCTGTAGACATGGAGCAGTTTGAGTATATCAAACAAATCATCGACGAGAGTGATTATTACGTCCTCGTCCTGGCAGGAAGATATGGTTCCACAGCACCTGACGGAATCAGCTATACAGAAAAAGAGTATGACTATGCCAAATCGAGGAACATTCCCGTTACAGCCCTCGTCTATCGAGATATCGAACAACTGCCTCAGGGTAAATGTGAAAAGAAGGAGGACAAGCAAAGAAAGCTGCTGGCTTTTCGCAGCAAAGTGATGGAAGGAAGGCTCTGTACTTTTTGGGATTCTCCTGATAACTTGAAGTACGAACTTTCCCGCAGTCTGAAGGCTGCCTTTGAACAGTATCCGCGAAGAGGCTGGGTGCGCAATATAGAGCGCTGCTCTGTAGAAATGGACGGGAATCTGGAAAAATAGCAGATTCATCCATCTTTTCAGTGACCTCTGCATATTTGTCAAGAGTCGTGACAATCGTTGAATACCCGAGCATGAATTATATCTCTTTGATGGCTACACTGCCTTCCACAAGGATTGCAGCATAGGTATGACGGAGAGGGTGACGACAAAATTCGACAGTATATGATTGAATACGATTAAAAGCAGCAGAATATAACGTCGAATATTTCCCCAATACTAACTATTTTGTTTAAACGTCTCGCCATAAACAATTTTTTTTGATATAATTATACCTATCTATAATCGCAGGATAAATCCTGCGAAAAGGGAGAACAACATGGCAAAAATAGCAAAAGTAAAAGAGTTATCGCTTGAACAAATAATGTGGAACTGCCGTAACGCCCTACGTGGTACTGTTGGTGGTAACGAGAAAAATCGTGATACGGTTATGGGCCTGGTCTTTTTAAAATTTGCAGGCGATAAATTTCAGAAACGGCGAGAGGAAATTAAGGCAGAATTTGGTGATATTCCAGCATTTCTTGAGAAGGACTCCTTCTACCGTAGTGCCAACGTCTTTTATATAAATGAAACAGCACGGTGGTCATATATTGTTCAACATGCCAGTGCAGACGACATTGCAGTCATCATTGATAAAGCGATGGCTGACCTTGAGGATAGAAACCCCCCATTAAAAGGTGCTCTTCCACAGAATTTTTATGCCACTTTAGGTGTTCGTAAAGAGCAAATCAAGGGGCTGATTGATGAGATAAATAAAATCGATGAGAACAGATTTCATGAAAAAGACCTTATCGGTCGTGTATATGAATATTTTCTACAGGTTTTTGCTATCGACTCTGGAACGGGTACGGAGAAGGGAGAATTCTACACCCCGGCAAGTATCGTTGAATTGATCGCAGAGTTGATTGAGCCGTATTCTGGCGTGGTGTATGACCCATGCTGCGGTTCTGGTGGTATGTTCGTACAAAGCATTAAATTTGTGGAACGTCATCATGGAAATAGAATGAAAGTTTCAGTTATAGGTCAGGAATCCGATCCGACCACATGGCGTCTCGCAAAAATGAACCTTGCCATTCGCGGCATTGCCCACAACCTTGGTGAAAAAAATGGCTCGTCCTTTACTGAAGATCAGCATAGAGATACGAAAGTTGATTTCATTATGGCAAATCCACCGTTTAATCTAAAGTTGAATTCACAGGGCGTGACACAGGATACTCTAACCGGAGATCCACGGTGGGATGGTTATGCAACTCCACCAGTGTCAAACGCCAACTACGCATGGATTCTCCATATGCTCTCAAAGCTGGATATGACGAACGGCATTGCCGGTTTTCTCCTTGCCAACGGAGCTTTGAATGCGACCGGCGTTGAAGGTGAGATTCGTCAAAAACTTATAGAAAATCGAAAAATAGAAGCTATCATCGTTCTGCCACGTGAAATGTTCTATTCCACAGATATTTCTGTTACTCTCTGGGTCATGAATAACAACAAGGGGAAAAGAACCCTTAATGGGCGCCAGCTCCGCGACCGCCGCGACGAAGTCTTATTTATCGACCTGCGTCGCTGGAACATGACTGTATATGAAAAAAAGTATGTAATGTTCTCCGAAGAGCAGATAGCTGCGGTAAAGAAAATATATAACGACTGGCAGAGTGTGGAATCCACCTACCATGATATACCGGAACTTTGTAAATCGGCAACAATTGAGGAAATTAAAGCGAAGGGTTATTCCCTTGTCCCCAGCAAATACATTGAGTTTATCGATCATGACTTGGAGATTGACTATGCCAAGGAAATGGCTCGTATACAAGACGAAATGCGCCTGCTGATGGAATCTGAAAAACTTTCACAATCTATGCTGGAAGACGCATTCAGGGGGATTGGCTATGAGCTCTAAACGGGAGAGTTTATTTCAAGAAACTCAAAGATTAAGACTTGGCGATTATATACAAAGATCAACAGTCAATAACCGCGATTTAAAGTATGGAGTTGAATATATAGTAGGCGTATCTAATGACGGAAAGTTTACCGCTCCGAAAGGCAATCCCACTAATGTTGACCTTAAGCCATATAAAATTGTAAGCAATGGAGCCTTTGTGTACAATCCTTCCAGACTTGATTTAGGTTCTATTGCGTACCGCACAGATGGATTGTGCATTGTTTCTCACTTGTATGTTGTGTTTTATTTGAATGAGCAGGGGCGAAGAAGAATTATTCCTGAGTATTTGTTTATGTATCTACGTCGTAAGGAATTCTATAGAGAAGTTTCTTTTAGGAATTTTGGAAGCCAACGACCTGAATTCAATTTTCATGATATAAGTGAGATTCTTATACCTTTGCCGGATATATCTATTCAACAGAAATATGTGAGCGTGTATAATGCAATGCTTGCAAATCAGCGTGTATATAAAAGCGGGCTGGAAGATTTAAAGCTGACATGTGATGCATATATTGATAAACTGCGGCATGAGCTGCCACATGAAGCAATCGGCAACTATATTACTCAAATTGATGCCCGCAATACAATTGGACTTCAGGTTGATGCTGTTCGAGGTCTGGCCGTATCTAAAGGCATAATTCCTACAAAAGCGAAAATGAAGGGAGTGAGCCTAACCAACTATAAAGTTGTACCTTCCGGAGCTATCGCCTATGTATCAGACACTTCGCGACGAGGAGACAAGATGTCTCTTGGCTATAATAATACAGATGAACCTTTTCTTGTATCCTCTATTTCAACAGTGTTTTCAACAGACAAAGACGTGCTTTTGCCTGAATATTTAATGTTGTTTTTCTGCCGCTCTGAATTTGACCGTTATTCTCGGTTCCATTCATGGGGGAGCGCCCGTGAAACATTTAACTGGTCAGACATGTGCGATGTGAAAATCCCAGTCCCCGACATTAAAATCCAGCAGTATATCGTCAATATATACACAGTTTATCAGTTGCGTCGTGAAATTAATGAACAATTGAAAGCGCAGATAAAGGATATTTGCCCCATTTTGATAAAGGGTTCCATTGAAGAAGCAACCAATGCCTGAAAGGAGGAAATCGCGTGGACTATATTTTTGAAAAGGGAAAGTTTACAGAGGCGGAGCTTGAAAGTGCCATCATCGCGCTTTTCGAGGCGCAGGGATATACCTATGTCCACGGCGACAGAATTCACCGCCAGTTTGATGAAATTATTCTGGAAGATGATTTGCGTTCTTTTATAGCGTCGCGGTATGCCAATGAAGCTTTGACTGAAAATGAAATACAAAAAATAGTCAATCGGCTGAAACTCATTCCTGCAACGCCGCTTTATCATGGCAACCGAGAGACTTTTTGGCTGATTAATGAAGGTTTTGATCTCCAACGTGATGATCCAAGTAAATTGGCGTTGCATATTCACTACATTGATTATCAGACACCTAAAAACAATTCATTTAAGGTGATAAACCAGTATTCCGTGCAAGGCGAGCGGCTGCGCCGCCCCGATGTCCTACTATTTATTAATGGTATTCCCATTGCGATCTGTGAGTTTAAGACGGCCATTGAAGAGGACAAGACTACTTACGATGCATGGAAGCAGATTACCATTCGGTACTGTCGTGACATTCCAAAGTTGATGAAATATTGTTTTCTCTCGGTTGTCAGCGATGGAGCCAACACAAAAATGGGCAGCATTTTTACCCCTTATGAATACTATTACGCATGGAATAAAGCGAATGATACCGATATGGTTTCCAACGGCATCAGTTCCCTACTTACAATGATTGAAGGCGCTTTTGCCATAGATCGTGTTATTGCGCTTCTACGTGATTTCGTATTTTACCCGGACGATAGCAAAAAGAGTGAAGCGATAGTAACGCGGTATCCGCAGTTTTTTGCTGCTGAAAAGATGTTAGCCAACATCAAACAACACTTGCGCCCTATTGGTGATGGTAAGGGCGGTACATACTTCGGCGCTACTGGATGTGGTAAGACATATACAATGCTTTTCTTGTCACGCTTACTCGTCCTCCGTGACAGCGAAACATTTAATAACCCCACTATAATCATAATTGCTGACCGTGAGGATTTAGACACGCAGACGTCGGAGCTTTTTGTCACGGCAAAACGCTATTTGCACGAGTCGGATGTGTGTAGCATCGAAACTCGCAATGACCTTGGTGTTACCCTTGCCAATAAGCCAAGCGGTGGTGTGTATATTACCACCATTCAAAAGTTTTGTGAGAAAACGGGTTTGCTCTCTGAACGTAGTAATATCATTTGCATTTCAGATGAAGCACATAGAACACAAACCAGCACTGGCGCAAAACTGAAGAAAACGGAAAAAGGCGTTTTTACCTCATATGGTTTTGCAAAATACCTGCGTGACAGTTTTCCCAATGCCACCTACTGCGGCTTTACAGGAACGCCGATTGATGAAACCATAGCTGTTTTCGGCGATGTTGTCGACAGCTATACGATGAAGGAATCCAGCGATGACGGCATTACTGTCCGCATCGCCTATGAACCACGTTTGGCTCGCGTAATCCTCTCTGATGAGCAGGCAAAAGAAATACAGAAATACTACGATAAGTGTACTGAAGAAGGCGCAAATCTGGAACAGGTAGAAGAAAGCAAACGTGCCATGAGTGAGATGCGTCGTATTCTCGGACATCCAGATCGAATTAAGCGATTGGCTGTGGATGTGGTAGAACACTATGAAGCCCTCTGTGCCCAAAAGCCGGAAATTGTCCAGAAAGCAATGGTTGTTTGCGCGGACAGACAGCTTGCTTATCTACTACTTCAAGAAATACTCACCATCCGCTCTGATTGGGGAATTCCTCACAAGGCGGAGAACGAAGATGTACTTACTGATGAGCAGCTTGACAAGCTCATCCCGTTACCCAAAATAAACCTCGTCGCCACGCAGGGTGCCAATGATGAAAAGCCGCTGCATGATCTCTGTGGGACAAAAGAATATCGAAAAAAACTCGACAAGCAGTTTAAAAATAATCGTTCCAATTTCAAAGTTGCCATCGTCGTGGATATGTGGATTACGGGCTTTGATGTGCCGTCGTTAGCGGTTATGTACATTGATAAACCCCTGCAAAAACATACACTAATACAGACGATTTCCCGCGTTAACCGCGTTTTTGATGGCAAGGACAAGGGCCTTGTTGTCGACTACATTGGCATCAAACAGGATATGCTCGAAGCAGTAAAAAAGTATGGCAGCCCGCAGGAAAGCCCGATTGATGAGTTGAATATCTCACTTGCCATCTTCCGCAACCATCTAGCACTTATTGACGAGTTGATAATCGGCTTTAATGCCACTAAATTTTACAACGGAGAGCCTCTGGAACGACTTCTCTGTCTTAATATGGCAGCAGAATATGTGCAGACTGGCAAAGATATGGAAACACGTTTTATGAATCTTTCCCGAAAGATGAAAGCAGCCTATGAAATTTGTTTTCCATCCGGTGAGTTAACCGATGCAGAAACTTCTAAAGCACAATTTTATCTTGCTATCCGTTCTATCATCTATAAGCAAACGAAGGGTGATGCTCCCGACGCAGAGGTAATGAACCGAGTTGTGGAGGAAATGGTGCAGCAGGCGATCACCTGCACTGGTATAGAAAACATCGTGAACACTGACAAATCGGTGGACCTTTTTGGCGACGACTTTATGAAGCAACTTGACACAATAAAAATGCCTATTACCAAATTTAATGCACTACTAAAATTGCTCCGCAAAGCTATATCAGGCTACGGCAAGACAAATAAAGTCAAGGCACTTGAATTTGATGCACGGCTACGGAAAGTAATTGATACCTATAATAGCCGTGATAAGCTAGTCTTCACCAGCGAAGTTGTCGAGGATTTCGTCAATGGACTGTCCGATGAGCTAATAAAAATTTTCACTGATTTGCAGAAAGACAAGACTTCTTTTGAAAAGCTTGGAATCACCTATGAGGAGAAGGCGTTTTATGACATTCTTGTGAAAGTACGTGATGCCCACGGCTTTCCCTATGCCGACGAAAAATGCCTTGTTCTCGCCAAAAAAATTAAAGAACTCGTAGATGATAAGGCACAGTTTGCCGACTGGTCTACCCGCGATGATATTAAGAACCAACTTAATATGGATTTGACTGTTCTACTTTATAAAAATGGATACCCGCCAGAATGGGACGAAGAGGTCTTTGATAAGGTTCTTGAGCAGGCTGAAAATTTCAAGAAATGGTCTGCCTAAAAATTACTGAAGTGCATTTAATGTTAATTAAGTGAATAGGCAAAAGGACTTTGGATAAATACACGTCCAAAGTCCTTTTGCAATAAATTATTTTTGTCGTGGGCTTGACATAAGGGTGACGGAGATAGTGATGACAAAATTCAAAATAATACCCGTGTATTCACTTAAACACGTTAAAAAGAATTATAGGTTGTCAAAAGGGAAATTTCACTGAAGTTAGTCTTGAACTTTTAATAGGATAAATCTAATACAAAATTAGCCAGATTTTAATAAAAAGATAAAATGTAAACTGAGATTATATGCATTAGTACCCCATGAAATAGAGTATAATGTAATTAGAAGAAAAAAGTGCATTTTGGTATAGATTTTATTGTTTTCTATTAAAATGCTGCTTTTATATCAATTTGTCAGCAAAATAGTTGCATATATAGAACAAAAATTTTATAATATAATTAGAAAATCATTAATGGTTTATTGTGAGGAGGTGAATGATATGTATAGCATTATTGATATTGCACAATATCTAATGTCAAAAGATGGATATATAAGCCAAAAAAAGTTGCAAAAATTATGCTATTATATTCAGGCATGGCACCTTGCATTTAAAAAGAAAAAATTGATTGATTGTTCCTTTGAGGCTTGGGTACATGGACCCGTTTGTAAGGAACTATATCAGAAAAGAGCCTCCCTTGAACCCAATGAAAGGGAATTACCCAATGAAGTAAAGCGGTTTATAGATGTAATCTATAATACGTATGGTAGGTATACCGGCAATCAATTAGAAAATATAACTCATTCAGAACGGCCTTGGAAAGAGGCTAGAGGTAATCTACAATACTGGGAACCAAGTAATAATATAATATCGGATGATTCAATGCAAGAATATTACGAGGGAATAATTAGAAAGAGTAATGAATAATGAATTAATGCAAGAAGAGAAAGATGGCTTTTTTAAGCGAAGATGGCTAGAATTTAAAGAAAGTCCTATAGAATTTATATGTATGCTGCTATGTGTTGCGATAATAGTGGCATACAATTTTTGTGTAGATTCAGAGTATAAAGACGAGTTTATGGGTAATGCTATAAATCTTTTTTGTACATTCGTTTTTTCATGGCTTTTTGCGAAATATAGCTGTAACCTAGAGGCAAAACGAGAAAACAAACGGTTTGCTACTGTGGCATATAGGCATAATAAAAGCCTTTTAACAAAGATTGATTATAATATTTGTTTAATCGACTCGTTAATAGAGAATAAAACTAATTGTAGAAAAGAGAGTTTTTCTTGTGAACAACGAGAAAATCTATTTAGGATTCGGGATGCAATGATTTCATTTAAAAGAGATTCCCAAGAAAATTTAGCAGATTGGACAAGCCAGATCGCGGATGAGATTGATTTAATGAATGAGTGTATAAAAAAATATGACGACTATAAAAACGCGTTAGAGGATTCACAAGATGAAAATAATGATGTTGGGGAAGCCAATCCAGAAGAAGTTAGAATTGAGTATAAAAAACTACGAGAGAAGCTTCCAAAGGAATTCAGAATTATTTTAGATAATGAAATTAAGTTGACTGACGAAATGGATGCCTACCTTAATAAGGAGGAAAAATTACAGGCGCAACAGTTAAAAGAAATGATCGAACAAGAAGCAATTAATGATATCATTGATCAGGTACAAAGCCTCGGCTAACGAATATATTTAGCATTATAGCCACCTAGTTTATTACAATTTTAATAGTCCAGGTGGTTGTTTTTATTTGTCCACGTACTAATTCTTTTTTTACATATATTTGTCCACGGTTTGTCCACGCCAAGATGGTGATAACTGTATAGAACAAACTATAAATGGATATAGATTTATAAAGACTATGGATTAAAACGTTGAAATTCAAACATTTATATGATATGTTAAGATGTGATTGGATATTTGTTAATATCATCAAATCTTAATCTAATTTTAATCTTTCTCCCATTTTTCATTAATTTGGCAGAGGTACTATATAGGTACAGAAAGGGAAACCGGAGTAAAGAGTTAAGATTAGAAAGGAAAAGAAAAATGAATCAGTTAGAAAGAGTTGAGAAGATCAGAGAAAAAACAGGCGTAACCTATGAAGAGGCAAAAGAAGCTTTAGACGCTGCGGGCGGAGATGTGCTGGATGCCATCGTATACCTGGAAAATCAGGGGAAAATCAAAAGACCGGAGAAACAGGTTTATACAACAGAAGCAGAACAAGATACGAGCCGGGAATTGATTGAGGCTGCCAAAACATATGAGACGGATGACCACGAGTCCTTTGGCGATATCGTCAAGAAGTTCCTCAAGTGGTGCGGACGTATGATTAAAAAGGGCTGCGAAAATTTCTTTATCGTAGAAAAGCACGACGAAGAAATCATGTCAGTGCCAGTCATTGTCATAGCGCTGCTGCTGTTATTTGCATTTTGGATTATTCTGCCGCTGCTTGTCGTCGGACTGTTCTGCGGATTCAGATATTCCTTCAGGGGGAACATCACCAAATCTGTAGATGTGAACAAAGCCTGTGACAAAGCAGCAGAAGCCTGCGAGTCCATGAAAAAAGAGTTTAAGAATTAAGAACAATTGGAGAGGAATACATGTCACGTAAAATTTTACTCATAGAAGATGAAGAAAAAATCGCCAGATTTGTAGAGCTGGAATTGACTCACGAGGGTTATGAAGTAACGAAGTCTTTTAACGGAAGAGAAGGTTTGGAATTGGCGGAAAGCGGCAATTACCAGTTGATTCTGCTGGATGTCATGCTGCCTGAGTTAAATGGTCTGGAAGTCTTGCGCAGACTGCGCAGGACTTCTGATATCCCGGTCATCATGCTGACCGCCAGGGATGCGGTCATGGATAAGGTTTCGGGTCTCGACGCCGGAGCCGATGATTACATCACCAAACCTTTTGCTATAGAGGAACTTCTGGCCAGAATCAGGGTGATTTTCAAAACGCGGGTCAGCGCAGAGCGGCAGACGCGCAAGATGAGTGTAAACGGCGTGACCATGGACATCGACAGACATGAGGTTACTTACGGGGATGAAATTATTGAACTGAACAATAGAGAATATGAGCTGGTACACACTTTGATGGAAAATAAGAACATCGTTCTGAACAGAGACCAGCTCATGAATACGGTGTGCGGGTATGATTATATGGGGGAGACGAACATCATTGATGTGTACGTCAGATATATCCGCGCCAAAATAGACGATAGATTTGGGATTAAGTTTATATCGACGGTACGTGGCGTAGGTTACGTTATCAAAGAGGACTGATTGAATGAGTGAAAATAACAACAAGATGACATCCATAGCCAGAAGAATTAACTTTGACTTCTGGCTGAAACAATTTGCCAACTTTCTGATGATTGATGTGGTGCTGATCGTTCTGATTGCCGTCACCTTCTTTGTATGGCGGGAAAACGCTATACCAGAAGGCGCAGTAGTGGACGACAGATATTTTACGGGAGATGAATTTCGACAGATTCAATACATCATAAAAACAGAAACTGGAAAGCTTTACGGCTATTCTATTTACCAGGTCTTTGATTTAATCAGGCTGCCGGCAATCGTATTTCTGGTGATACAGGGGCTGACGCTGATTGGGGAACTTTTTAATACAAAAAAGGTGAGAATGCGGATGCGTCCGCTCAATGATATCGCCATCAAAACAGAACAGTTGAGCCACATGGCTTTAGACAGTGAAAAATTTGAGAACTTTGAACAGGCCATCTCTAATCTGAACCCGGAGATGCCGGATGCAAAGGTGCACACTGGCGATCAGGATTTGCAGAGCCTGGAAATCGCTATCAATAATCTGCTGGCGCGGATGCGGGAAAGCCACAGACAGCAGGATCGCTTTGTTTCTGATGCCTCCCATGAACTGCGGACGCCTATTTCCGTCATCCAAGGTTATGTCAATATGCTGGACCGATGGGGAAAAGAGGATGAGCAGATTTTGGATGAGAGCATAGAAGCGATTAAAAATGAATCCGAAAATATGAAGAATCTCATCGAACAGCTGCTTTTTCTGGCCAGGGGAGACAGCGGGAGAAACACGCTGCACTTTGAAGATTTTGACCTTACGGAGACCGTAAAGGATGTATGGGAAGAATCCATCATGATCGACGAAAAACACATCTATCAGTTTGAAGGGAAGGAACAGATCACGGTCAATGGTGATATGTCCATGATCAAGCAGTCCCTGCGGATTTTGGTGCAGAATGCGGCAAAATATTCAAAAGAAGGGGACGGGATTACCCTAAAATCCAAGATAGAGGATGGCAGACCCTGTTACGTCGTGCAGGATGAGGGAATCGGCATGGCAGAATCGGAGGTCATCCATGTCTTTGAACGCTTTTATCGTGCCGGTTCTGCTAGAAACAGTGCCGAGGGCGGAAGCGGGCTGGGGCTTTCCATCGCGAAGTGGATTGTAGATGCCCATGGCGGAACTATCGAAATTCTTTCAAGACCGGAGTTTGGGACGAGATTTACCGTGAAGCTGTAATAATTGAGGACAGCATGGCATATATTTTACCATGTTGATTGAGTTAAATAAGAAAAAACTGAAAAAGGTGGGCGCAGGCGCTTTAGTGGCAGTATTGGCTATCAGTGCCGCTGCGGGATACAGAGTGTTAAATCCCGGACCGGCTTCACAGGAGAAACAAACGTCTGAATCTGTGGAGACTGCCTCTGCCAGCACAGAGACCACCAACTGGGGTCTTTCTTTCCAAAAAGATGGTGAAACGCCAATAGGCAATGCGAGCGCGGAGGAGCTGAAAAAGTATAATTCATATTACTGTGGAAATAAGGATAAGAAAGTAATCTATCTGACTTTTGATGCGGGGTATGAAAATGGGTATATGCCTGAGATATTGGACGTTTTGAAAAAAGAGAAAGTACCGGCTGCCTTCTTTGTTGTGGGCACTTACATCAAAGAAAATCCCGATCTGATTAAGCGCATGGAAAAAGAAGGTCATATCGTGGGCAACCACACCATGACGCATCCAGATATGTCGGCCATCGCTGATGATGAAGCGTTTAAGAAGGAATTGAATCAGGTCGAAGCTCTCTATAAGGACGCGACAGGAAAGAAGATGAAAAAGTTCTACCGTCCGCCGCAAGGGAAATTCAGCTTTTACAATTTGGAACAGGCGAACAAGCTGGGTTATACGACGGTATTCTGGAGTCTCGCTTATGTGGACTGGTATGTCGACAAGCAGCCGACCAGAGAAGAAGCTCTGCAAAAACTGATGCCGAGAACCCATAATGGCGCAGTCATTCTGCTCCATTCTACTTCAAAAACAAATGCCCAGATTCTCCAGGAATTAATAACCAAATGGAAAGAAGAAGGGTATCAATTTAAGTCCCTGGAAAAAATGGGCATGTGAGCTGATTAAAAATGTGTTAACAGAGTGCTGCCACATACTTTTCTAAAGAAGATGCGATGAGCTTATGGCCTTCTTTGTTTGGATGCATACCGTCCACGCAGAGAAGGCTTTTGTAATTCCTCTGTTTGAGAAAATCTGTCCGGATGTCGATGACGGGGATCTGATATTCACTGGCTAACTGGAAGATCATATCGTTGTACTGCTGATGCCACCGGAAGATAAAGTCCACATCGTTTTCGAGAAATTGGAGGATCTTCTCTCTGTCCAGATCCTTGGAAATCCAATTAAAAAATCTGTCTGAATCCAGAGGCGGCAGCGACATCAGAATAGGATGACTGCCGGCATTCCTTGTCTTTTCAATTATATTCTCATAAATCGCTTGAAACCGTTCTATGGGAACTTGCGCCATATGGGATGCGCCTGGCTGACTGGCAACTTCTGCCCAGTTGAGATCGCAGTCGTTACCGCCAAATTCTAAAATCGTATATTGATAGTCTGACAATTTGTCAGCTTGTTTTTCTAATATTTCTGAGCCTTTTGTGACCGTGCAGCCGAACTTGGCATAGTTCTTAAAGGGTACAGAAGTCTTGGACTGCACTAAGTTGACAAAGTTTTCCTTTAAAAACGTGTACTTGTTCTTAATTTCGTCGAAGACGACCCCTTTTGCTACAGAATCTCCAAATACACATATATTCATAATAGATACTCCTTTTGATAATGATAAATATTTTGCAATGTGATATTTAATATTATATTATGAAATAATTAAAATGTCAATAAAGAATTGCAAAAAAGGTAATTATGTTTTATAATACTATAAGCAATAGGCGCTCGGAGGTAACTATGGATAAGATGAAAGAATTTAAAGAACAGCTGAGAAATTCCCGGCCAGAAGAATGGGAGCAGATTCCCGATATTGATTTATATATGGATCAGGTCATCAGCTATATGACTCGTCAGCATATCGGACTTGCGTTAGAAAACGAAGAGACTTTGACGTCCGCCATGATTAACAACTATATCAAAAGCGGCTTGCTGCCCAGAGCAAAGGGCAAGAAGTATAACAGAGAACATATCGGCTATCTGACTGCAATCTGCCTGCTGAAACAGGTGCTCAGTGTCGGTGAGACCGGCGTGCTGCTGAACAATCAGATGGAGCACAGAGACATTGAAGACTTCTATCATAACTATAAGGATACATTGGACAGCGAGTTCAACCTGGTGGCCGATGAACTGAAGGTCGAAGCCTCCGAAGAGGAACTGGCACAGATGGCCTTAAAAATGGCTGTATCCAGCTATGCGCAGATGCTGGCCTGTAAAAAAATCCTGCAGGCGATCACCCCCGAAAAAGAGCAAGAAAAATAGAAAATATGTCACAAAGAGACGCCCCTTTTCATAGTATAAATTATCTTACTGTGAAAGGGGTTTTATTTTGAATAGAAAAGAGCCTTACATCGGTATGCCGATTATTCTTGGCGAATACGATGAAATAACAGCAGCACCTGACTGCAACGTAGAGATCAAACCACAGCCGCCACAGCGACCTGAACCTGACTGTACACCGGATATGAAGCCGCAGCCACCACAGCAGCCTGAACCCGACTGTACACCGGACATCAAGCCGCAGCCGCCGCAGCCGCCGCAGCCGCCCGATCAGAATCCTGATTGTGAACCGCAGCAGCGCATGGCTTTGGCGATGGCTTACGTGCCTTGGCAGAAGTGGCAGCAGCCGTATGATTTCGAAAAAGGTTTGATGGTGGGAACAATTTTCCCTGATTTGGATCTTCCATTTTTAGGATATCAAGGAGGGATGAAACGATGACCAGAGCAGAAGCACTGAGACAAGTACAGATGTATAGTTTTGCCCTGGACGATACAGGGTTATTCCTTGATACCCATCCTGACAACAGGGCCGCATTGACATTTTACGACGATACAAGGAAAAAATATCTGGAGGCTGTCGAAGATTACGAGATGCAATTCGGACCTTTGACTGCCAAAGACTCTGATGTAGAAAACGGATGGACCTGGGTGGACGCACCTTGGCCATGGGAAGTGGAGGAATAGTATGTGGACATATGAGAGAAAATTACAGTACCCGATTAATATCAAAAACCCGAACCCGGCGATGGCGAAGTTCATCATCACTCAGTACGGCGGACCAGATGGTGAAATCGGAGCGTCTCTGAGATATTTATCTCAAAGATATTCCATGCCTTATAGAAAAGTCGCCGGCGTTCTGACAGATATCGGCAGTGAAGAACTCGGTCACTTCGAAATGGTATCTACCATCGTGCATCAGCTGACTAGAAATATGACAATCGAACAAATTAAAGAAGCTGGTTTCGAAGATTATTTCGTAGATCACACTTCCGGCGTTTATGCGCAGGCGGCTGCCGGCTTCCCATTCGATGCACTCTGTTTTGCCTCAAAAGGAGATGCAATTACGGACCTTACTGAGGATATGGCTGCAGAACAGAAGGCGCGTACTACTTATGATAACATCCTGAGAATGGTCGACGACCCGGACGTTATTGAACCGATTAAATTCCTGCGCCAGCGTGAAGTTACACATTTCCAGCGTTTTGGAGAAGCCCTTCGAATCGTACAGGACAATTTGGACTCGAAAAATTTCTACGCAATTAATCCAGAATTTGATTTAAGATAATGTTATTTGAATCAAAAAAGACGATGAGTCCGTCTCATCGTCTTTTTTGTGTGATCAACTTATCTGTTCCGTCTTTTTACTTTTCTTTACTTTGATTGCCAAGGTAAAGGATAGTACGACTGCTGCCAGACAGCAGATGCCCAGGAAGACGAACATTCTAAAGTAGCCGGCTTCATCTCCTAAGGTGTCCAGCCAATTTCCGAACATGGCTGGAACAAACAGATCTGGCAGATAAATGACCATGGACGCGATACCGATGGCTGTGGCCGCATAGGAGATGGGAATATCAATTTCGTTGAGCACAGACCACATGACACCGTACATCATCATAGCAAAAGCCGAAGCCAGCATTGAAATGATGATGGCGATGGTAACGCTGCTGACACCTGCTGGAATCTGAGTTGTCATAAAGAATAATACCGCTAAAATCGCAAAGCCGAACCCATAGAATCTGAGAGTGGATTTCAACAGTTTATCTGCAATGTATCCCCCGACTGGCGCTAGGAAGTAAAGCACATAACCTCTAATGATTGCCAGAAGGGAAGAATCGGAAACATCCATCCCTACCTGGGAAGTCAGGTAAGGAGTAAAGTAGGTCACATTGCTGTATATCGTATACATGACGAACATGATGACTGCAGCCCACCAGAGATAAGGATTTCTGACGGCCTTGCCCACATCCCGTAAGTTAAACTTGTCGTCTTCTGCATCCTCAGAAAGTGCAATCGCGTTGTCCTTAAAGGTTAGAAGGACAAGAAGACCGGCAACGAGAACCGCAATGGACATGGCTATAATGGTTTTAAACATGGCAGAATGGGCATCTTCTGTAGAAGTATACAGATCCCAGAAGAGAAAGCTGCAGGCTAAGCTGATAATGGACCCTAAGGCGTAGTACCAGCCGTAAGCTGAGCCAGAATCCTCTTTGCCGCCAATCAGCCGCAAGCCTTTGTTCAGCGCTGTCCAGAAAACAAAGCTGGTGGAGAAAGCGAATAGAAAGAATACGATCAGTGCTGTGATATAGTTCATGGAGAAGGCGAGGATAAATCCCAAAACGCCGGTGCTGAAAAGAGACAGCACCAGCATCTTTTTCGTTGAGAATTTATCCGCTACGATGCCGCCGGGAATATATAACACCATACAGCCGATGGCGTAGGCTGAAAGCAGAAAGCCTGCCTGCGCGTTGGTCATATGAAACGCTGCTAGCAATTTGTCATAGTAGACGTACTTGATATATGGCAGTTCGTAAATCACACTGCCGGCGATGGAAAACGAGATAATGGCAATAAAGCTCTGAAAACTTAAACCGATTTTTTTCATAGTCATATCTCCTGTCTGATTTTTTAAAAATACGCGTATATTCATCATATACTATAATGGCTGACGGCGAAAGTGAAAATTTATTTTAGGCTCCCTCTTTCCATGACACAATATTTGGTATATTATAACTCATAGTGGATGTCTCATGCCCCTGTGGACGTCAGGTCCGTTATCTGGAGAGGAGAAGGCTGTGAAAAAGAAGATATGCAGTGATTACTTTAAGGAATTCATAAACATTGGAGATTTAAAACCAAATGGAAAAGGCCTTTTTACCTTTGTGCGGTATGACACAGACTTGCAGGGAGATCAGTATAAGGCAAACTTGTTTCTATTTGACATGGAAAAGAATCGTGTCTCAGAGCAGCTGACTTTCGAAAACAAAGTGGGTCTTCATCAGTGGCTGGATGATGAGAATTTGATAGTAACTGCGCTGAGGGAGCAGGCGGATAAAGATTTGTCAGAAAAGGGAATTCCTCTGACTGTGTTTTACCGTTTTCATATACACAGCAAGCAATATGAAGAACTTTTTCGAGTCCATAAAAACGTCTGTCAATTTGCCCGCATTGACGACAATAAATATCTTTTGCTGGCAGAGGACAGCCTGTTAGAAGATGAATATCTGAGCGAAGCGGGCGGCGACTGGGAGAAATATGCTGCAATTGTCAAACGAGAGTCCAAATACTTTGTCGCCGACGAAGTTCCTTTTTGGACCAACGACGGCGGGTACGCAAACAAAAAAAGAGGACGGCTTTTCCTCTTTGATCGCGGCACCCTCAAACAATTATCCGCAGACGAATTCAGTGTCTGTGATGTGAAAGCTTGTAAAGATCACTATGGCTTATTTTACGGCGTGGACTCTGGCGGCGTGCAGAAGACAGAAGGAAAACTGTACAAAATCGACTACGATACCATGGACATAGCTGCGCTAGATGAGACAAACCGTTATATCTACACTTACATTCAGCCCTTGGACCGAGATCGTATCCTTGTCTGCAGGAATGACAGACGGTTTCACGGCGAATACCAGAACGAGTATATCGATGTCATTGACCTGAAGTCGGGCACATTTACGAGGAACAATGGAAGCGCCGATGTCCACCTTTACGATAATGTCGTCAATGACATCACCTATCTGACAGGCTGGCTCAACAAAATTACGGTGACAGATGACGGGCTTTTGTTCATCGCCACCAGGGGAGGCGCATCAAAGCTGTACTACTCAGCCTTTGGCAGCGATGAGCTCAAAGCGGTCACAGGGCAGGGAAAAATTCTGGACTATTTTATACAAGACGATAAAATTTACATGACAGCAATGCGAGGGTTATCCGGTCCAGAAATCTATTGCAAGAAGCTGGAGGATGAGAAAGAAATCCGATTGAGCAATTTTAATAACCACCTGGAGGAGTCGTATACGTATGCACAAGTGGAAAGCTGCAATTTTGTTAATACTGATGAAATTGAAATAGAGGGCTGGATCATGGCACCAACAGATTTTGACGAGAATCAGAAATATCCAGTAATTTTATTTATTCACGGCGGACCTGGCTCTGCTTATGGTCCTGTTCTAAACCACGACATGCAGGTTATGTGTGCAAAGGGGTACGGTGTGATCTACTGTAACCCCAGAGGTTCGGAAGGCAGGGGCGGCGCTTTTGCTGACATCAGAAAAAAGTGGGGAACCGTGGACTATGACGATTTGATGGAGTTCGTCGATAGGGCTGTAAAGCGGTATCCATGGATTGATGAAGAAAGGCTGGGCATTACAGGCGGGTCTTATGGCGGCATTATGACCAACTGGATCATCGGTCATACACAGAAGTTTAAAGCGGCTGTTTCAGACCGTAGTGTATCCAACCTTTTGGGAGACTGCTGCCTGTCCGACATCGGGTTCTCCTGTAACAAAGATACCTACGGCGTGACGCCATGGCAGAACCCAGAATATCTGTGGGAACAATCAGCCTTGAAATATGCGCCCTGCATCAAAACACCGGTGTTGTTCATTCACGGCATCCATGACTATCGCTGTACCTGCGATCATTCGTTGCAGCTTCACAGCGCAATCACTTATTTTGGCGGCATCTCCAGAGTCTTTGCCTTTAAGGAGGAAAGCCATGAACTCTGCAGAAGCGGCAGTCCTCAGAATAGGCAGCGGCGAATCGATGAAATGGTGAAGTGGTTTGAGCAGTATTTGAATTGAGATTGACCCAAAGTATAACTGCATTGCAGCAAAGGCTGCCTTTTCGGTTATAAAGGCATTTCATGTGTCTACCATGTTGAATAGCAAGAGATTTTTAGATATAATATTATAAAAACGTGAAGGTAGGTGTAGATTATGAATTGTCTGCTCTGTGGCAAGGAAATGAAAAAAGGCGGAATCATCGTCAGCGGCAGAACTATAATGGCATTGGAATGGTATCCTGCAATAGAATTTAATAAAAGGGGCTTGAAGAGTTGGAATCGCACCGACGGAAAAGAATTACTTGACGAAGCCTGCCTCTTTGGATCGAAATTTGAAGACGCTTTTTATTGTGAACACTGCAACAAAGTTATAGGCCTTTTTAACGTTAGAAAAGAGTCGGAATCATGAAAAGTTTTCATTTATATGCTTTAATTACGATTTTGTGTTGGTCGGTGGGCAACACATTTACAAAGATTGCGCTCGCCTATTTCAGCCCATGCCCTCTGGCGGCGTTGCGTTACGTTGTCGCCTTTGTCACCTTTGTCGTCATCGCCCTGGTCATAAAGATGAAACTGCCGCAGAGGAAAGACCTCTTTTGGTTTATCTTTGCCGGAGCGACTGGCTTTTTTGGCTACACGCTGGCTTTCAACAAGGGTTGTGAGACTGTGACCGCTTCTACGGCAAGCGTCATTTTAGCAGCCGTACCGGTGATAACGGCGCTTTTAGCTAACTTTATATACAAGGAAAGACTGAGGCTGCTGCAGTGGGCGGCTATCGCGGTGGAGTTCTGCGGCGTGGCGATTATGACACTGATGAACGGACTGGAAGCAATCAAACCGGGTATGCTCTGGGTACTCATTGCAGCGCTGTCCCTCAGTACCTATAATCTGATTGTCAGGCATCTGACAAAGAAATACACTTCACTGCAGACTTCTGCTTTCAGTATCTTTGCGGGCGCTATTCTGCTGATGGTGTTTTTACCCCAGGCCGTGGGCGAAGTCCGACAGGTGCCGCCTGTGACGCTCATATATGTGGTCTTTATGGGGGTTTTTGCGAGTGCTCTCGCTTATGCTACATGGGCAAAGGCTTTTTCCAAGGCGCCAAAGACCTCCCAGGTCAGCAACTATATGTTTCTGACCCCCTTTGTCACGGGTGTATTGGAGTTTTTCCTAACAGGCGCGGTGCCGGATCTGGCGACGATTCTCGGCGGCATCGTGATCTTTGCGGGACTATTTTTATTTACTTTTGGAGGAAGAGAAAGGAAACGAAAAGATGAAATTAGTAATTCAGCGAGTGAGTGAGGCGTCAGTTGCCATAGATGGTGAAATCAGAGGTCAGATTGGTCAGGGATTTATGGTGTTAATCGGTGTGGGCAAGGAGGACACAAAAGAAATCGCTGACAAATATATCAAAAAAATGATCGGTCTGCGTATCTTTGAGGACGAAAACGGGAAAACCAATTTGTCCCTTTCGGACGTGAACGGACAGCTGCTGTTGATTTCTCAGTTTACCCTCTATGCCAACTGCAAGAAAGGCAACCGGCCCAGCTTTATCGAAGCAGGCGCTCCGGCATCGGCGGAGGCTCTTTATGAATATATGATAGAGGAGTGCAGAAAAGTGGTCCCTGTGGTGGAGACTGGTGAGTTCGGCGCAGATATGAAAGTATCGCTGACCAACGATGGCCCTTTTACTGTCGTATTGGATGAGTCGATATTATAACAGCGTTTATCATAGTATATGTGTATTATCAAAACGCAACTAGTACGAGTTCGGACTAGTTGCGTTTTGCATTATACAGTAACACTGCGAAGAATTTATTTTGGACTACTGCAAAAAAAGATTTTGGCACTTTAGACCATGGTACGAAAGTGTTATGATTTTAACAAAGATTGCTAATTGGTGGAGAGAAAACTCCATGATATACTGGTGATATGAATATTACAATTAACAGAAATAGTGAAACCCCAATCTATCTGCAGATTGCCGGTGCTATCAAAAACATGATTGAAAAAAACGAACTGGTGAAAGGTTATAAGCTGCCGGGAGAGAGGCAGCTTGCCGGTGAACTGGGTGTTCACAGAAACACCGTCGTAAAGGCCTATGGTGAATTAGTGTCGGAGGGGCTTTTAATCGCTTCCAGACAGGCGCCAAAAGGCTATTTTGTGCAGAGTGCAGTGAACTCCTGGAACTTTAACAACCGATTCTTCCCTTTGGAAAAGATGATTCGCTACCATTACAATGAAAGGGAGAAGCGCTTTCAGGAGATTTTTAACGACTCCGTAGACAAGGGCTACATCTCTTTCGGCGGCATCATCATGGACAAGAGAGTCAGCCCGGCAGGTGACATGGAGTCCATCGTGAAGCATATGCTGCAGTTCGATGAGGACGGGGCGATTATGTCCTTTTATCACGACGACAGCGAGCGGCTGAAGAAGAACATCTGTCACATCCTCGCCGCAGAAAATATGTACGTCAATGCGAAGAATGTACAGATTGTAGCAGAAACCAACCAGGCGCTGTACTATTTGATGACCCTTTACCTCTCCGAGGGGGACAGTGTCATTGTAGAGGAACCGATCGTGCCGGACAACGCTTCGATTTTTCGAAACGGAGGATTGAACATGGTGACCGTACCGATGGAGACGGATGGCATGGATTTGGAGAAACTGGAAATGCAGATCAAAAAGCATAAACCGAAGTTCATCTATACCATGCCAAATTATCACAACCCTACTGGGACGGTCATGTCTCTGCCTAAACGGGAGCGGCTGCTGGAGATTGCCCAGCGCTACGGCGTGCCGATCATTGAAGAGGACTCACAGAGGGATTTCCGCTATACCCAGGAGCGGCTTCCCAGCCTGTATTCCCTGGATCAATACAAATCCGTGGTCTATGTGGATTCCTTCACTTTGACCTTCCCTTATGGTGTCAAAGTCGGTTATGTGGTCGGTCCCTACGATCTCGTAGACATGTTGGGACGGCTGATTACCATGACGGAGACCTTCGTCAGTAATATGGGCGCCTATATGATCAGTGAATATATCGAACAAGGTTTCTTTGCGGAGCATACGAAGAGGCTGGCGGCTTATTACAGTCAAAAGTTGGATCTGCTCTGCAGTCAGCTGGATCGGATCCAGGGAAAAGGAATCGCCTATCAAAAGCCACAAGGAGGAATTCTGCTCTGGTGCACGTTAGATGAAGATATAAATGAAAGAAAGCTTTTTCTCGCAGCAAAGGAGAAAGGGGTTTTGATGATGCCGGGATTTCTGTTTTATCCGTACGGATATCAGGGGCGCGGCCACATCAGACTTTGCTTTTCCAATGTCAGCGATCAAGAAATCGTCGATGGCGTCAGACTTCTCGGTGAAGCCATCGACCAAGTAAAAACAAAGGAGAATTGAGATGAGTAAATACGTAGAGTACCGCAGAGAATTTCACAAGTACCCAGAACAAGGGTTTAGAGAAATCAGAACCAGTGCCAGGATTGCGGAGATCCTGACAGAGATGGGATACCAGTGCCTTATGGGACCCGATGTCGTCAAAATAGAGACCATCGGCACGGAAACCGCAACGGAAGAGGAAATGAAGGAGGCCATGGAGAGAGCGGTCAGCCAGGGCGCAAAACCAGAATTCGTGGAGAAAACGAAGGGTTATCCCGGTGTCATTGCTGAATTTGACACGGGAAGAGACGGTCCTGTGACAGCTTTCCGTTTTGATATCGACTGTCTGCCTTACGATGAACCGAAGAAAGAAGGCTACAGACCTTTTGAAGAAGGTTATGTTTCCTGTAACGACGGATCTGTTCATGCCTGCGGTCACGATTCCCACACGGCCATGGGCTTGGGGATCGCGGACAAGCTGATGGCAGGAAAAGAGCAGTTCAAAGGAAAGATCAGGTTGATTTTCCAGCCGGCAGAAGAGACGTTCAACGGCGCACAGTCCATCATCGATAAAGGCCATCTTGACGATGTAGAGTATTTTATCGCGATGCACGTGGCTCTCAGTGCAGAGAACAGACCTCTGCCATCCAACACCATCGCCTGTGGATGTAAGGACTTCCTCAGCGACAGACAGCTGGACGTTACCTTCCATGGAAGAGCAGCTCACCCTTGCGGCGCAGCCCAGGAAGGGAAGAACGCTTTGCTGGCGGCTTGCACAGCGGCGCTGAATCTCCACGCCATCGCCCCTCATGAGGAGGGTCTTTGCAGAGTCAATGTCGGTGAGCTCTATGCAGGTGTTGCTCCCAATACCATCGCGCCTAACGCTTTGATGAAGGTGGAGTACAGAGGACAGACGCCAGCTATCGCTGCTTATGCCGGCAAAAGGGTGTTTGACATCTTAGATGGTGCAGCAAAAGCCTACGATATGACCTATACTTATCTGGATTACGGTGAAGTGCCAGCCGGAAAAAGCGATGACGCTATGATGGAGGTCATCCAAAGAGCGGCTAAGAAGGTACCTTGGTTTGAAAAAATCTATTTTGAGGGCAATGTGGGCGGCACCGACGATGCCGCGGCCATGATTACCAAGGTGCAGCAAAATGGAGGAATGGGAACCTATATCGGCATTGGCAGCGATACGACGCAGCCGGTACATAATGCCGAATTTGATATCGACGAAGACTGTATTGATGCCGCTATCGACTTATGTATGTTTGCCTTAGAAGAATTACACGGCATAGGATAAACGTTATTACTGAAGAAGGAAAGGAGGTAGGTATGGAAAAGAAAAAACGCAAGTTATCTGTGCCCCATACTTATGTCATCATCGGAATTATATTAGTTATCGTGACGCTAATGACCTATGTCATCCCCGCCGGTCAGTATGACCGCGTGATGGATGAAGCCTCAGATCAGGAAATCATCGTCACGGGATCCTATCATCATGTGAAGCAGACGCCCGTAGGCCCCTTTAAGATGGTCACGGCTTTAGCAAAAGGCATGGTAGATGCTTCTGACATCATCTTCTTCTGTTTCTTTGCTTATGGTCTTGTCTATATGATGATTAAGACAGGCGCTTTTTACGGAGGCGTCAGCGCGCTGAAGAGGGTCATGAGGGGAAAGGAGATTTTAATTCTTCCAGTATTTATGATTGTCTTTGGAATCTGCGGTTCCACCTTCGGTATGTATGAAGAGGTGTACGGCCTTCTGCCTGCTTTTATCGGCATCGCCATCGCCATGGGTTATGACGGCCTGGTGGGCGGAGCAACAGTGGTATTGGGCGTCGTCACCGGGTTTGCCGCAGCGACACTCAATCCGTTTACGATTGGTATCGCCCAGGGTATCGCCGGACTTCCCATCGGATCTGGGGTCTGGTACCGTATTATCTGCCTGGTGCTGTTTGAAGCATTGGCGATTTGGTACGTCATGCGTTATGCCCACAGAGTCAAAAAGAATCCTAGCCTGTCCATCGTCAGAGATGTTCACTTCAACGTGGATGAAGGCATGACAAGTGAAAAGATGGAACAGCTGCCTTTCACAGGCAGACATAAACTGATCATGCTAGTCTTTGTCTGTACCATCGGTCTTCTGGTCTATGGGACGACCCAATTTGGCTGGTATCTGTCTGAACTTTCCGCCTTGTTCATCATCGCTATGTTTGTCGTCGGACTTTTGGGCGGATTCGGACCGAGCGAAATCTGCAGAAAATTTGTAGAGGCAGCCAGTGAAATTCTCTTCGGTGCGGTGGTCATCGGTGTGGCTCGTTCTCTGGTTGTGGTCATGAATGAAGGGAACATCATAGACTCCTTAGTATACTATATGTCCAGTGCGCTGACGGATGTACCAAACGGTATCGCGGCTGTGGGCATGGTCATCGTGCAGAATATACTGAACTTCTTCATTCCATCGGGTTCAGGACAGGCGGCAGTATCCATGCCGATTATGGCTAACCTGGCAGATTCAATCGGCATGCACAGACAGATTGCTGTACTGGCATTCCAGTTCGGAGATGGATTCTCCAATATGTTCTGGCCGACGGTCATCGCTACAGAATGCGGTATCATGGGCATTCCTCTCCAGAAGTGGTATAAATTTGCCTGGCCGTTATTCATCATGATGTTCGCATTGCAGGTCGTACTGATTGTCGTGGCTACCATGATTGGATACCAATAAAGCTTTGATTGAATTTTAAAAACACATGTGATATACTAAGTGCCAGGGAATGAAGTTCTCCCCTGGCATTTGCCTAAACCACTGTCAAAGTTGATGACTTCTGCAAATATTTGCAGAAGTCTTTTTGTCTTTAGGGAGGTATCATATATGTTATTAAACTGTTTTGCCGTAGGTGCGGGCGGCTTTATCGGCTCTGTATTCCGCTATCTGATCAGCCTGATCCCTGTTTTACATAGGGAAACGCTGCCTTTGCAGACTTTGCTCGTCAACGTGGTCGGTGCAGTGATTATCGGGATCGTCGTCAAAGGGTCGGAATCTTCAGGCGCCTTCAGTGAGCAAACGATGCTGTTCTTGAAAGTGGGCGTCTGCGGCGGCTTTACGACCTTTTCTTCTTTTGCATTGGAGTCTTTGAACATCATGCAGGAGGGAAAGAGCGTGATGAGTTTCGTGTACATAGCGGCCAGCGTCGTCTTATGTATCCTGGGCGTGTACATCGGTAAGTGGATCGTCAGTTATTTTGGCGCATAATTGAAAGAGGCAGATGACGATTCATCTGCCTGCTGTTTTCTCGTATGCATGTTTTATACTGTTATCAAACCAAATTGTTCCACAATGCACAAATCCATTCTTTTCGAGAATGTGTTTCATGATGATATTATCTTCATCGGTATCTACACGGATACTGGAGATTTCTTTCCTTCTGCACAGCGCCTCTGCTTTTTGGAAGATTACACCTGCCAATCCGCGGCCTCTATATGTGTTGGAAATTGCCATGCGGTGAATCACCGCATATGGAAGATCACTTTGCCATTTTCCCTTGAGGTTTTCATAGGCGGGTTCGCCTTGAAAGTCGATACAGAGATATGCGAGTATCTGAGTGTCTTCGGCTATCAAATATCCCCTTCTATGAATGATATCTTCCAAAATAGTTTTTCTATCTGGATATCCTGTCTGCCATTGGTCTATCCCTTGCGCTTTTAGATAGCCTTTGGCCTCATTGATTAGATTTACTGCGATTTCATGATCTTGTAGCTCCGCTTGCTTTAAATAATATTGACTCATGGGTCTGCCTCCTCTTGTTATTTCGCTCTCTCTTTGTTATAATACCATTAAAAGATAATTTGCTCAAATTGAAATATTTGAGATAAAGGTTCGATAATTTTGAAGTATTTGATTGATAGTACAAAGGAGTATATCTGATGAGAGAAGAAGAAAAAATCTTCGCGGGAATGATTTTCGATCCGCGAAAAAAAGAACTTAAGGATATCAAACATAAAGCCCATGAAGCCTGTAAAAGATATAACGCTTTGGACGAGTACGACCCTGGCCGCTCGCGCATCATCAAAGAATTTATCGGTGATATCGGGGAAACTTATTATTTTCAGGGGCCGATTCAGTTCAACTATGGCAGCCATACCTTTATCGGCGAAAATTTCTTTGCTAACTTCAATTTGACCGTCATGGACGATGCTCGCATCTATATCGGCGACAACGTCTGCTTTGGCCCTAACGTGTCGCTGATGGCTACCAATCATCCGCTGATTGCAGGCGAGCGCATGGGTGTCAACGAAGACGGAACCACGACGATGGCAGAGTTTGCAGAGGAAATCCACATCGGCAATAACGTCTGGATTGCCTGCAATGCCGTAGTTATCGGCGGTGTTCACATTGGAGACAATGTGGTCATCGGGGCCGGCAGCGTGGTGACAAAAGATATTCCGGCCGGCTATCTGGCTTACGGGAATCCGTGCCGCGCCGTCAGACCCATTACGAAAGAGGATTCAGTATATAGAGAAGGCTGGGGGATATAACCCAGCCTATTTTGTCTTTTTGTGCACCGGTCTGATATACTTCCAAAACTGCTCGGGATTAAAATAAAAGTAAATCATTCTGCCGGCGGATGTATCAAAGCAGTAGTCTGTGTCAGCAAAATCAAAAGACGCCATCGCCTGTTCCATCTTTTCTTCCACACTGCGATTTTCCTGTTCATAGTCGAAGGGACCGTGCTCAAAAACAAGGTACTCGCCTTCGGGAACATCAGCCATGTGCATTTGCGGCGGTACTTCACCGTTGTAATCGAAGGGCAGACGTACACCCCAGCACTCTGTACGAGGAATACCCCAATCGCATAATCGCCCTTCCGGATCGTTCATGTAAGCCATAATCTGGCCGCTGCTGCTGTTGACTTCACTGCCGCCGTCATCGTCTAACTTACCTTTGATGCTGTCCAGTAAGCCGCAGATCGTCTCATAATCTTGTCCCGGAATCAGACTTTGCTTCTGCCAAAAATCCCAGTACCCGTTGCTTTCATAGTTCTTAATGTGCAAAAACTTGTGCGCAGGAATGGTTACAAAATAAATTTTTACGTCATCTGTTGATTTCATCATACCAATTTCTCCTAATCCTAAAAAATAGCGGTCGAAAGGGTTGATCTTTGTACGAAGAACGAGAGGCTTAGGATTTTTCCGGTATTCGCTCGGAGTGATACCATAGGTTTTCTTGAAGGCTCTGGTAAAAGCTTCATGTGAGGAAAATCCGTAATCAAAAGCGATATCCAAGATGCTTCTTTCGCTATCTCGCACCTCTTTGAGTGCAAAAGTTAATTTCCGCAGCCGCAGATAATCGCGGAATTGTATACCCGATATCTCTTTAAATTTTCTCGTCGTATAAAATTCCGAATACCCAAGCTTTTGAGATAGGATGCGTAAAGTCAGCGCTTCATCATCATAGTTTTTGATGCACCTGTCAATCTCATCAACAATCGTTTGAATTTGCTTCTGCCACTGGTACATTGATCTGTTCACCTCGTTTCTACCGCCTTACATCAGTATAAAGAAAAAAAGGAAGGTCTGCTTGATTTTACTTGCAGTGATGATTTCCGTGGAACCTTTCCATCATCAGACTACAAAAAAAGCCCGAAACATGTTATTCTAAATGTTTTCGGGCGATGCCAGCTTTCAAAAGCAAATCTGCTTACAACCCATTGTTCGATGGCTCCAGTGCAACAGCATCTTTTTCTGCTGTTTCTGTGATTGCTTCTGTTTCTTTTTTTGTCAGTAGGAAAATGGTTACGAAGATGCAGAGGAAACCTGCGATATCCATCATCTGCAGAGGTACCCTCAGCCAGACGACCATGAAAACGGTAGCTGCCACAGGTTCGATGCTGGCCAGCATACTGGCTTTGACCGCACCGCAGCGATTTACTCCGATCAGATACATGGTGAAGGGCAGAATCGTGCCGAAGATGACGATGGCGATAAAGGCGATGATACATCTGATATCATAGACCATGGGCGCCTTCCAGATGCCGCAGCCGATACAGAGAATGATGCCTCCCAGCAGCATGCCGTATCCGGTCACGGTGATACTTCCGTACTTTTCTATGATTTTTCCCGGCAGCATGGTGTAGAGCATCAGCGCCACTGCCGACCAAAGTCCCCAAGACAGACCCAATGGTGTGATGACCATGGTATCGATATGACCGTGGGTCGCAATAAGGAAGACGCCGATCAAGGCCATGATGATGGCAAAGACTTCTTTTCTCTGCGGCAGTTTCCTGGCCAGAAAACAGCTGACAATCATAATCAGCACAGGTCCCAGGTACTGCAGGATGGTGGCAGTTCCCGAATTGGAATATGAGATTGCCTTCATGTACGAAAGCTGACAGAATAAGAATCCTGTGACAGAGAAAAAAATCAGCCGCAGCGCTGACTTTTTATCAGTCCAGATCGCGGTCATATTTTTCCGATCTGTAAAAAGACCGATTACGACCAGAATCAAGCCAGCCGCCAAAAGCCTGACAGCGGTCAGGTAGGTGGGGTCTGCATCAAAGTTATCAAAGATATATTGCGCGCAGGTTCCAGAGAAACCCCAACAGATCGCAGCAATAAGTGTAATTAAAATTCCGACATTTTTTTTCATGTTTCACCTCGTAAAAATTCTACAAAACTCAGTATATCATAAATGTTTCTCCATGCATACGACAAAATTACAAGGCAAACGTATGAGATAAATTGAAACGCCTTTCTCCTTCAAACATGAAGGGTGTGATGACACAAAATGCCTCCGGGACTTTTTTCCGCTGGGGTGGATTGCAGGCTAAAACAGATCCCCGGGAGCAGGAAACAGTCTGCAAATAAGCGTGCCAGAAAAAAAGTGTGGAACATTTTTTCAGAGAAGACGGATTGCGGACTAAAATAGACCTCCGGGAGCAGGAAATAGTCTGCAAATGAGCATGCCAGAGAAAAAGTGTGGAACATTTTTTCAGACTAGACAGATTGCGGACTAAAACAGACCTTAGGCATCAGGAGACAGTCTGCAAATGAGCGTGCCAGAAAAAAAGTGTGGAACATTTTTTCAGACTAGACAGATTGCGGACTAAAATAGACCTTAGGCATCAGGAGACAGTCTGCAAATGAGTGTGCTAGAAAAAAAGTGTGGAACATTTTTTCAGAGGAGACGGATTGCGGACTAAAATAGACCTCCGGGAGCAGGAAACAGTCTGCAAATGAGCATGCCAGAGAAAAAGTGTGGAACATTTTTTCAGACTAGACAGATTGCGGACTAAAGCAGACCTTAGGCATCAGGAGACAGTCTGCAATTTGCTTTATGAATGATAATTTGATACAATTGTCATACGACGCGTTCCAAGCCAGCCAGAGGCTGGGGAACGCCAGCAGTCAATTGCAGCCGGATGAGTCCGGGCAATTGCTGCATAAGGCCTTCCCTGCAATTCACTGTGTGAATTGGGGCAAGCACCATTAAGCATAGATTTATCAAAGGGGTTATTATGGAGAAAAAACAAAGGACAGAAAACGGGATTGACATTTTTTACTATCCAAACAGGCATACCCACAGCTTTTGCCTGTCTTTATATATCAGAGCAGGAGCTCTTTATGAGAGCGACGAAGACAATGGTATTACCCACTTCTTGGAGCACATTCTCTTTCGGAATATAAACTATCTGATGGAGGGCAGGCTCTATAAAGAACTCGACAGGCTGGGACTGTACTTCAACGGCGCTACTTATAAAGAGTTTATGCAGCTTTTCATCGTTGGTGCACCAGAGCACTTTGCGGAAGCAGCACAGCTTCTGAGCAAAGTATTTGAACCAATTGTCCTGCCGGTTTCGGAAATCAAAACGGAGCAGCAGAGAGTGAAGGCAGAAATCAGAGAATCAGAGGATTTCAAGAGCCTGGACTACTTTGCCGGCACCCATGCTTGGAAAGACACGCCACTGCGCAACACGATCCTGGGCACCAAAGGCAACGTCAACACGTTTCACAAAAAGAAGATTCGTCAGTACCAAAGCGAACTGTTTTCAGCAGGGAATTTTTTCTTTTATATTACGGGCAATGCAGGGGAGGAAGATTTGGATGCATTAGCTGCGAAGCTAGCGGGAGTTTCTGTGCCCGTACCTTGTATAGAGAGGGAAAACGCAGCACCATTACCGCAGGACTTTCTACATCGCGATATCTCGATCAACGTGAAGAACAGCCGCTATTTTATGGTACAGTTTTCCTACGACTTTGTCACATCAAATTATACAGCGGCGGAGTTAGCGCTGCTCTATGATGTCTTATCCTCCGGTGAAAACTCACTGATGCACCAGGAACTGTCAGAAAAGAGAGGAATGATCTACAGCTTTTCTGCTACCTTAGAGAAATATAACAATATCGGCCGCATTTATCTCACTTATGAAGTGAGCCGCCGAGATTTCTACGACTCCATCGCCATCGTAAAAGACGGTCTGGCAGCTTTGCCTGAGACGATGGAAGAGCGTCTGCTTTACGTCTTGCCTGAGTATGTGGATAATGCCTACATGATTTACGATGATAACGAAAATTTCAACTGGCAGCGGGCTTATGAAAACCACATCATGGATGGGGATTCCCTCGGTATAGAAGAAACAAAAAAGTCCTTTCAGGCAGTCACAGCGGCCAGGCTGTCAGAAGTCGCCACTGAAATCTTTACGCCGCAGAATTTAGTTCTCTCCATAAAAGGCGAAAAGAAACGGATTGATACAGAGAAAATACGCAAAATATTAGCATGATGAAAGAATTGAAGTTACCCGCAATTAAAAAAACAAATAAAGTAAGCAGCTATTGGAAAGCGGAATGGAAGATTGTCCTTTTGATTGTCATCACCGGTCTTCTTTACAACGGTTCCATGCAGCTGGGTCCAATTCTCCAGGGCAGGGTCATCGACCTGATTGCAGATGGAGAAGAACGGGCGGACGTCGTCAGATGGATATTGATTTTTCTTTTGACCATCGGGGTGATTCAGTGCTGCCGCTGTTTAAAGCGCTATTATGTCAGGCTCTTTGCCAACAGGACCAGCGCCTCTATGCGCAGTATTGTCTATGGGAACATCATCGGTGAGGATATCACGCAGCTAAAAGAAGAATCCACCGGTGACCTGATGACAAAAGCCATCTCTGACGTGGGAGAATGCGTGGAAGGCATGCGGAAATTCACCACAGAGGTCTTTGATACAGGCATCCTGATGAGCGCCTATTTTATCACCCTGCTCTACTATGACATCAAACTGACCCTGCTTGCATCGGTATGCATCCCGCTGGCCATGCTGATTGCAGAACGGATGAAAAAGTTCATCTACCGCTATGCCAAAAGCTATCGAAAACAGCTGTCCGACGTCAGCGAGCAGACTTTGGAAAATGTGGAGAATCAATTATTATATAGGATGCATGGCGTACAGGAAATCAAAAGTGAGGCTTATGACGATGCACTTCGCAGCTTGCAGGGAAAAGCCATCCGTGCCAATGTACTGGAGAATTCTCTGCAGCCCCTCTACAAGACCATTGGAATGATCGGCATCGTATTGGTGGTCTTTTACGGCGGCCAATTGGTCATCCAGGGTGTCTGGACCATCGGCAGGTTTTCGGCCTATTTGACAATTTTTACAGCTTTTTCGGTCAAAGTCAGCAAGGCGGCAAAGCTCTTTAATTCTGTACAGAAGGCCCAGGTATCCTGGCAGAGAATCCGCCCCTATCTCAAACCGAGGGAAAAAGAGGCACAGGTAAAAACGCCGGTCAGGAGAGAACAGGTTTTGCTGCAGGTAAGACATTTTTCTTCTGGGGTCATCAAACGGGCAGATTTTGAGGTAAAATCGGGACAAATCATCGGCATTACCGGTCCGGTGGCAAGTGGAAAATCTACCATCGGCAGGTCTCTGGTGGGACTCTTTCCTTATGGGGGAAGCATCACCGTAAATGGCAGGGAACTTACCGATATAGAAGACGCAGATATGAGCCAGTACATTACGTATATGGGTCACGACAGCCAGCTTCTTTCAGATACTATTTACAACAACATCACCCTGGGAGAAGAGGGCGATGTCAGCCAGGTTCTAGAAGACGTCTGTTTTGCTCAAGACTTGGCTTCCATGCCGGCAGGGGCGGATACTCTGGTGGGCGCCTCCGGCGTCCGGCTCAGCGGCGGGCAGCAGGCCAGGCTGGCATTGGCGCGGACCTTATACAACAGAAGCAGTATATTGGTGTTAGACGATCCTTTTTCGGCTGTAGACGTGGTTACAGAAAAACAGATTATTGAGAACCTGAGGAATCGCTATGCTGACTGTGCCATCATTTTAATTTCCCATAGATTGACATCTTTCAATCAGCTTACCAAGGTGCTCTTCGTATCTGAGGGAACTACCACCTTTGATACCCACGAAAACCTTTTGCATACAGTTCAAAAATACAGGGAGATTTTCATCGCTCAGAAGGAGGGCAGAGATGCTGAAGCTGAGTAAAAAATATATAGTGGCTCTGGCTGCCGTCATTGTGGCAGTCGTGGCTGCGAGTCTGTTGCCGCCACAGGTTTTGCGTCTCATCGTCGACGACTATTTGCTGGCGGGCAGGATGGAAGGACTGCTGACCATGGGACTTTTCTATTTAGGCTCCTTCGCCCTGGTCGGACTCTTTGACTTTCTCAAAGGATGGCTTTTGACCACAGTGGGTCAGATCATCGTCAAGAATGTGCGCAGCGAAATGCAGCGCAAGTTGAACAGGCTGCCGGCCAGTTATTTTACAAAGAACAGCGGCGGACGGATCACATCAAAATTTATCAATGACGTGGACAACATCAGCGTCTTGTTTACCAGCGGCGTAATCAGTATGGCCATCGACTGTTTTAAAATCGTCGGCATTATCGTATCAATTTGGATTTTCAGCTCCGCCATGGGAATCTTTGCTCTGTGCCTGATTCCGGTAATCGGTCTATTGACTTGGTTTTTCAAAACGAGAATGCTTCGCTCTCAAAAGGCGAACCTGATTGAACTGGGCAAGGTCAACAATCATATCGGTGAAAGCATCAGAAATATATTGATGATCAAAGCCTTTCACAAAGAGAAGTACATGGAAGGACGGTACAAAACGTATCTGACAGAAAACTATCGTACCATGAACCAGGTGAACTTTTATGATTCCTGCTATTCTCCCATCATTCAAGTTATGACGGCTTGTTCCATCGGCTTTATTCTGTATTTGGCAGCAGGTGGCAGCGGTAATCTTCTCGGCATCTCTATTGGACAGCTGACGGCATCGGTGAACCTGATTACAAATCTTTTTTCGCCCATCGACAGCTTGGGGACGGAACTTTCTGCTATCCAGAAAGGGATGTCGGGTATTGACAGTGTTAAAGATTTTCTCAGTCAGCCAGAAGAAACAGAAAAAGAAACCTATGAGGAACTTGTGGATACCGACATTGAATTGGAATTTCAAAATGTCAGTTTCGCTTATGAAGAGGGGCGCGACGTAATTCAAGGTTTCAATTTAAAGGTCTGCAGCGGAGATCATGTAGTTCTCACAGGACGCACGGGTGTTGGCAAATCCACGCTGCTCAAGCTGGCGGCCGGTATTTTGCAGCCTGATAAAGGGAGCGTAAAGGTGAACGGCGTGGACACCTTTCGCATTGCAGCCAGTCAGAAGCGTAAAATTTTCGGTTATGTACAACAGGATTTTTCCTTTATCAAAGGAAACATCTGGGATCAGATTCGTCTGGGAGACGCCTCCATTGAAAAAGAGGCGGTGATTGAGGCGATAGAATTTGTAGGGCTGAAAGAGGTCATAGACAGCTTGGAACAGGGCTACGACACGCCAGTTGCGGCAGAACTGTTCTCTCAGGGGCAGAAACAATTATTAGCCGTTGCCAGAGCCATCGCCGTCGGTCCGAAAATTCTTTTACTAGATGAAATTACGGCCAATTTAGACACGGCGACAGAAGAAAAAATAATGAAGGTGCTGAAGAAAGCAGGGGGAGGGAGGACGATTCTCTCCATCGCCCACAGGCAGGCAGCCTCCGGCGCCGCAGAAAGGAAGATCAAGTTATGACGTTCAAACAGGCATTTTTTAGAATTTACGATCGAAAAATCACGTCGGGAGAAATCTCCTTCAGCCAGACCGGCATTAAAAAAGATGATTTCACCAGGCTGTGCACTGAAGAAGGTTTTGTCTTCGATGATGAAACCTTAGAAAAAATCAGTGTGACCATGAAATTGAGCGAAGAAGAAAAAAAGATGCTCTACGAAACAATAGAAGCATCCCACACACAGAATTAACCAGTAAATAAAAGCGATGAATTTTACAGTTCATCGCTTTCGATGTTTTTGTCTAAAAGAAAATGCAGGAATTCATCAGTATATTTGTTAAATGTGCGGGACGGATTGTAGACGACATAGATACTGGTTTTGAATGTACCTCCTTCAATCCATTTTTTTCGAATGAGTTCCTGAGGAAGATCCTCGGTAACGATAGAATCTGGCAAAATAGAGACACCCATACCGTTCATTGCCATCAGCAGTGACGTGCGGTTATCATCGCAGATGAACTTGTAACGGATTGTTTCTCTAAAACTACTCATATTCATGTCGATGTATTTCTTCCATCTGCGAACAGTGATAAGCGGAAGTTCTGCTAACTCCAGTAAAGAAATGGTGGGTGCTTCTCTCGGAAAAAAATCAGGCCTGCCTACAGCAACCAAATGATCGTTTGTCAATTTGATATAGTCAAAAGGTTTATTCATATCAAAAGGGGTACGGATAAAGGCCAAGTCTATGATGTTGTTCTCTAAGAGGTTGAGCAGTTCAAAACTGTTTTTTTCTGTAATTTCAAAGTGAACCGGCTTTTCTTCATAAAAATTTTTGATCAAGTTGAGGGAATATTGAACCGATGAGGTAATCAAACCTAAACGGATGGTTTCACTGCCTGAGTCCATCAATTCCCGCATGATTAAATCGTTGTACGCTACCAGAGATGTCGCATGGGTGTAAAGCAGACGCCCCTCATTTGTCAGTTCGACACCCCGCGTTGAACGATCAAAGAGCTGAACATTGAGTTCTTCTTCCAGCAGTTTAATCTGCTTGCTCAGCGGGGGCTGAGACATATGCAGTTCTTTCGCAGCTTTACATATGGAGCCATTTTCAGCGATGGTTATAAAATTTTTCAATGTTTTAATGTCCATATTATTTCACCACATGTCTTTTTTTGTACACATCATATTATATCATCAACCACTTTTATCTGGTCATACTGAATGGGTATGACCGACATATATAAACAGTATTTTCTGAATTTTTAGATTTGTGCTATGCTTTAGTAAAGAGAGGTTAGAACTTATGACAGACTTTTTACTTTCGCTGATGCCGATTGTTGTCTTATTAGTTTGCTTATTAGGGATAAAGTTATCCGCAAAGATAGCAGGTCTGATTACTTTTTTGATGGCATTTGCCGAATTTGTCGTCTGGACAAAACCAGGCGTTTTAGGAGCGGTGATTACCATCGAAAAAGGCTTGATGATGGCGGTTTTCGTAGGACTGATTGCATTTGGCGCGATGCTTTTATATAACTTGGTGGACATCTCTGGCGGTTTCAGCATTATCAATCACTATTTATCCAATGTATTTCAAAATCGGTTCGTCCTGTTTTTAATGATCAGCTGGGTGTTTTCTGCATTTCTACAGGGAATTGCCGGTTATGGTCTGCCGGCGGTCATCGCTACGACTATTTTGATGAAATCCGGTTTCCCTGCCGCAAAAGCAGCAGCGGCTTCTTTACTGGGGCATTCCTGGGCAATCAGCTTTGGCTCCATGGGCTCTTCCATCTTTGCCATCGACCTGGTGACAGGTACTCCGCTGAAGGGGATTTTAGTCAGCATGTCTCACTACGGATCGGTTGGAATGCTCTGCTGTGGTCTGGGGGTCTGTTTTATATATGGAGGTATGACCTATGTGCATAAGGGTTTGAAATATGTGGTACCGGTGTGGGCGGCTATGACAGCGTCTCTGATAGTAATGGCACAATATGAAATGGTTTCTGTCATCGGCTTTGTAACCGGCATTATCGGTGTTGTAGTCATGATCGGTGTCTATCGGGTATCAGACAGGGCGGAGAGGACTCCCATATCTGCCGGTCAGAAGAGACAATTGGCTGGCAGTGTATTGCCATATCTTTTGATCATTCTTTTTTCATTGACCTTTTTCCTGGTGAATCCGGATTTGAAAATTTCCGTATCTTTCCCTGGTTACGAAACGGCGGGAGGCATCAATGTAGAAGCAAAGCCAGATTATGTGGTCTTTAACCTATTAAAGTATCCGTTCACAATCATTGTCATAACGACGATCATCAGCCTGGGCTATTACTTGCGGATTGGCTGTCTGGATAGGAAACAGGCAGGTTTCATCATCAAAAATACGGCAAAGAAGATCATACCGACGGAAATTACCCTGCTGTTTCTTCTCTGCACCGCATCCATCATGATGGATGGCGGTATGACGACGATTCTTTCGACGGGTATCGTGGAACTGACAGGGCGAGGATATCCGTTTATGGCTTCCGTCATCGGTATGTTGGGTGCCTTTATTACAGGCAGCAATACCAATTCCAATATCCTTTTCGGTGCTCTGCAGGAAACGGCAGCGCTGTCTCTGGGCATGGCGCCGGCTCTGATGTGCGCCACACAGTCCATCGCAGGATCGGTGGGCGGAGCCATCGGTCCTACGACAACAGCGCTGGTTGCGGCGGCAGCAGGAAAAAGTGGACAGGAAATTGAAATTTATAAATACACCCTGCTGCCTACGATTGCAACAGCAGTTGTTCTGGGGCTGGCTAACATCGTTTTTATCTGACGTTATATCGCAGCAAAACCAACGGCTGCTATATATAGATGAGCTCATGATTCGTTATTATTTGATTTTAATTAGGGAGAGAAAAAATGGAAAAGAAAAAACGATCATTGAAAGTACCTCACACTTATGTCTTGCTCTTTGTTATGGTCGTCATCTGCGCTTTGATGACATGGCTGATTCCGGCAGGCTCCTATGACAGAGTCATAGATGAAGCGACCGGCAAAGAGGTAGTAGATGCAGCATCTTTTCACTTTACGGGCGACGGCGGTATCGGATTCTTCGATGTGATGAAACAGTTTATCGCCGGTATGGAGAGTTCTTCGGATATCATCTTTTTGATCTTTATATTAGGTGGTTCCTTCATGATTTTGCAGGATACTGGTGCACTGACAGCGGGTGTCCACGGAATGGCAAGGAGATTTGGCAAGAGACAGAATCTGATATTGCTTTTATTCATGTTCCTCTTTTCTGTACTGGGAGGAACCATCGGCATGGCAGAAGAGGTGATCGTCTTCATTCCGCTGCTGGTAACTCTCTGCAACGAATTGAAGCTGGACCGCATGGTCGCCCTGGCGGTAGTCATGGTGGGAGCCAGAATCGGTTTTACTTCTGGATTGATCAATCCGTTCACCGTAGGCGTCGCCCAGGGACTTGCCGATCTTCCACTGTATTCCGGCTTGGGCTACAGACTCATCTGGTACGGCATCATATTGGTCGTTACAGGCTGGTATATCATACGTTACGTCAACAAGATCAAAGCAGATCCCACTTTGAGTATCATGCACGGTGTGGAACTTGAAGGCGGAGAAGAAGTCGTTGACGAGAATGTGGATACGACACTGAATGCCAGGAGAATTATCGTCATAGTCGGCTTCTTTGTCACCATCGCCCTCATGGTCTTTGGCATTTTCAAATGGGGATGGTATATGGAAGAAATCGCAACGGTCTTTCTTATCCTGGGCATCGCATCCGGCCTGATCAGCGGCATGGGTCCTAATAAGGTGGCACAGTCTTTTGTCAGAGGCACCAAGGATATGGTCTTTGCGGCACTGGTGGTGGGCGTAGCGAAAGCGATTCTGCTGACTCTGCAGGAAGGAGGCATTATCGACTCTGTGGTATATTACGCTTCCGGCGCCCTTGACGGTCTTCCAAAGGTTGTCGCTGCCAACGGCATGTATGTCTTCCAGCTGTTGATGAACTTCCTGATTCCGTCTGGATCCGGACAAGCTGCCGCAACTATGCCGATTATGGCGCCACTTGCTGATACTTTAGATATTACCAGACAGACGGCAGTCTTAGCCTTCCACTACGGCGACGGATTTACTAACCTGATTGCGCCGACCCTGGGCAGCTTGATGGCGGCAGTGGCAGTTTCGAAGGTGCCATTTGAAAAATACCTCAAATGGGTTATGCCTCTGTGCCTGATCTGGATTGTATTTGGACTTGCGTCCGTGACCATCGCTACGTTGATCGGATATGGACCGTTTTAAGAAGGAAGAGGAGGCAGATAGAAGTGTTTACAGAAGAATTACTAAGCAGAATTGACGACTACATAGAAGAAAACCGAGAGGCGGTAATCCTTTTTTTAGAAGAGTTGGTCAACCTGGAAGGCCGGCATGGCGAAAAAGAACGTCTGCGGAAGACAGCCGCGTTCTTGAAAAGAAATTTTGATGAAATCGGTTTAGATACCGAGCTGATCGAGGTAGGCAGTGACAACGCGCCCATAGTGACGGGTCTGCTCAACAAAGATGTGACAGAAAAAGAAATCGTCTTCACCGGCCATTACGATACGGTCTTTGCAGCGGGCAGTGCAGGGGAAAAACCGTTTCATATCAAAGATGGGAAGGCCTACGGGCCGGGCGTCTGTGACATGAAAGGCGGTATCGCCATCGCTTTTTTCACCGTCAAAGCGTTGAAAGCGTTCGGATTCAAGGAGGTGCCTGTACGGTTGTTCTTTGTGGGTGATGAGGAAGTCAATCACCAGGGAGGCACCGCCATCGAGAAAATCAGAGATTTTACGGAAGATATCCTAGTGGCATTTAATATGGAGAACCGCTATGAGAGCGGGCAGCTGTGTATCGGCAGAAAAGGCTGTTATGAGTTCCTACTGAAAGTATATGGCATAGCCAGTCATCCCGGCCACGCTTATGATGAAGGACGCAATGCTATTGAGGAGATGAGTCACAAGGTCATCGCACTACAGAGTGTCACACCGAAAGAGAAGGACAGAGACTATTCCGTCAGTGTCAATACTATCAAAGGCGGAACCGTCACCAACGGCATTCCGGCCTACTGTGAAGCCACCATCGACGTGCGGGTCAAATCCTTTGCCGCATTAGAAACTTGTGAATCTTTGATGCGCGAGGTCTGTGAGAAACCGCATATTGAAGGAACAAAGACGGAACTGATTTGCACCGACGACATGATTCCTTTCGAAACGACGGAGGGCGTCAAAGCTGCCTACGAAGCGGTCAAGACGGTCAGTGACCAGATCGGGAGCACAGTGACGGGCAGTATTGTGGTCGGAGGTTCTTCCGATGCGGCCTACATGGCTGCCGGTGGAGCGAAAGTCGTCTGTCAGTGCGGCGTCAGCGGTGCCTATACCCATAACGAAAAAGAATATGCAGTGGCAGACTCTCTTTACGAGGCAATCAGGCTTTTCATTTGTACTGCATACCAGTATCAGTTATTTAGGTAATAGTATGGGGCGGCAGCCATGCCGCCCCTATGGGAGAAGCTATGGATATTTTCATTAGAAATGGAATGATCTACGACCCGGAAATAGGGTTTCACGGCAGAAAGAATATTGTTGTAAAAGACGGTCGGATTGCTGCTCTGACGGATGAACTCCTGGCGGCAGATACGATCATTGATGCGGAAGGACTTTATGTCGTTCCCGGTTTTATTGACATTCACATCCACGAAGACACGCTTACAGAAGATCAAATCAATTACAGTACGGAGTGCGCCGCACTGCGCATGGGTGTAACTACTGTAGTCGGCGGAAACTGTGGATTTTCTCCAGAGAACTTAGAAGAATATATCGCCTATCTACAGAAGCAGGGCGCACCTGTCAATACCATGATGCTGCAGGGCTATAACACAATCAGAGGAAAGTTCTTTACAGATGCTCAGAATCAGTCGGCTTACCGTCAGGGAGACGTATATGCCTCCGTCAGTGAAGCCCAGATAGAGCAGGCAAAGGAAGAGGTGAAGAAGAGTCTGGAACTTGGCGCAGCAGGCTTATCCTTTGGATTGGAATACACACCGGGCTGTTCCTTCCATGAATTAACCAGCGTCTGCTCTGTCTTGAAAGACTTTCCCAATGCCCTCATCACGGTGCACTACCGACACGATGCGGGCAGGTGTCTGGATAGCATCAGAGAATGCATACAGCTTTCAGAGGAGACCGGTGTTCCCTTGGAATTTTCTCATATCGGCAGTTGTGCAGGTTATGGGGATAAACGGTATATGGAGGAAGCTTTAACCTTGCTGCAGACAGCCAGGGAAGAAGGTATCGATATTACTGCGGACTGTTACCCTTATAACGCCTTCAGTACCTTGATCGGCTCCACGGTGTTTGATGATGGCGCTTTGGAGAAATGGGGAGTCAGCTATGATGCGATTCTTCCGATTCAAGGCAAGTTTAAGAACTGCGCCTGTACGAGAGAAATCTTTGATTATCTGCGAAAGGAAGAACCTGATACTCGCGTGGTCTGTTTTGCTATGAAAGAAGAAAATGTCTTTCGCGCTTATAAGGATGATGCTGTTATCGTCGCCAGCGACGGTAAATTTGTGGAGAATCAGGGACATGCGAGAACTGCGGGCACATTTCCAAGAGTCCTGGGGCTGCTTTGTCGCGAGAGGGGGATTCTCTCCTTTGAAGAAGCAATTAAAAAGATGACACTCTTGCCGGCGAACCGCATGCACCTGACAGAGAAAGGACGATTGCAGGTTGGAAAAGATGCAGACATCACCATATTGGACCGAAACGCTGTCAGAGAAGGCAATACCTTTGTGGAACCGGCAAAGGCACCCTTGGGCATTGCCTATGTCATTGTCAATGGAAACATTGCAATGTGCCATGGAGAGATACAATCTGCGTCAGACGGCGTTTTTATCAACAGACAGGATTCGTAAATGGAAATAAATATAATAGAACTGACCATAAGGAAAGCGGCAAGCCAGATGGAGCAGCATCTGTTTTCCTCTTATGATTTAACCAAAGAATGTCTGAACCGGATTGAGGCCATGAACCAAAATGGTCCTGCGCTTCACGGGGCACTAGAAGTCAATCCAAATGCACTGGATATTGCCAGAAGGCTTGATCAGGAGCGCGGGGGAGGGACCGTCAGAAGCCTGCTTCATGGTATTCCACTATTGTTAAAAGATAACATCGCTACAGGCGACAATATGCACACCTCCGCAGGCTCTTTTGCGCTTAGAGACAGCTTTGCCAGGCGAGACGCTTTTCTCGTCAGACGGCTGCGAGAAGCGGGCGCCGTGCTCATCGGGAAGGCCAATATGACTGAATGGGCTAACTTTATATCCTATACAATGCCTGACGGTTACAGTGCCAGAGGAGGAACCTGCAAAAATTACCTCAATCCTGATTTCCCAGTTGGCGGTTCCAGCAGCGGTTGTGCTGTTGGTGTCACGGCAGGCTTTGCTTTAGCTGCCATTGGTACGGAGACGTCGGGTTCTATCGTCAAACCTTCCGTCAATTCGTCTCTGGTGGGACTGAAGCCTTCCATCGGTTTAGTAAGCCGCAGTGGAATCATTCCCATATCAAAGACACAGGATACGGCAGGCCCTATGGCGAAGACTGCAGAGGATGCGGCAATCCTGCTGGATATCATAGCTGGAAGCGATGACGAGGATCTGACGACTGTTTCTGCAGATGACTGGAAACAGTGGTGTGCAGCACATCCCTCTGACTGCCGGCAAGAGCAGTATAAAATCGGCGTCCTGCGGCAATTCTTTGCCCATCTTTCACCACCCCATAAAGGTCTGATAGAGAAGGCCTTGCAGCGCATTGAAAAGAGTGGACATCAAATCATTGATGTTGAAAACTTTGCTCCATATGAAAAGATATATGACGAGTACAATCCTGACTATTTGGGAGAGGAAGTATTGCTTTACGAGTTTAAAGCATCTTTGGAATCGTATTTGCGGAATTGGACCAAGGAGAGGACTTTTCTTACTCTGCCAGAATTAATTGGGTATAACGAGCTTCACAGAGAGCAGACGATTCCCTATGGGCAGGAAATTTTCCTGAAGGCAGAAGCTGTTACTGAGGGCAGATGCAGCCCGATTTATCAGAAAGCAAGGGCGCGGGATTACAGAGTCTGTGTTACCTGCGGACTGGAAAAAACTTTGCAGGAGAATGGACTGGATTTGTTGGTATTTCCTCATTTTTACGGATGCACCGTCCCTGCAAGAGCGGGATACCCGGCCTTGACCCTGCCTGTAGGGATAGATTCTCAGCAAGGAGCGACGGCGTTGACCCTTGTCGGGGATAAATATGATGACTGCCGGCTGCTGCAGATGGCGTCTGTTTTTGAAAAACTATTAACTTGAAAGGATGGGAACTTACTTGAAAAGAGAAATCGTATATCCAGCTTGGGAAAGACCTGGATTTTTAGTCATCATCACGTTGATTGGCGGATATATGAATGCATATACATACATTACGAGGGACGGCGTATTGGCAAATATGCATACAGCCAACATGTCGCACCTGGGCATCAATCTGGCTATGGGGAACTGGCAAATTGCTTTGTCCTATTTTCTGCCCATCGCATCCTGCATTTTTGGCGCGGCTTTCAGCGAAGCAGTGAAAAGTCAGCTTGCAAAAAGTCCGATTCAGGGTGACTGGCGTAAATTTGCTCTGCTTTTGGAAGCCGCAGCGCTCTTTGCAGTAGGCTGTATGCCTTTATCCGTCCCAAATGTTTTTGTAACGCTGTTTGTCTCTTTTTTTATGGGTTTCCAACTCTGCTTGTTCCGCACCTGCCTGGGGGTAGCCCATAATACCACAATCTGCACGGGGAATATCCGCAACGTGGGACAAAAGCTGTATGAAGTTCTGACGGAGAGAAACGGGCAATCGCTGAAAACCTTCCTTACCTTTGCAAATCTGACATTTTCTTTCGCTGTCGGTGCGATTCCAGGTATACTATTTTCTGCTCGATATGGGGAACGAGCAGTCTGGTTATGCAGTGTCATGTTGTCAGTCTTAGCCGGGTGGATTTGGAAATATGAAAAAAAGCGCCAGAGCGTATGACTCTTTGGCGCTTTCTTATTATGTAGGCAATATCAAAGAACGTACCTTTTGATGATTTAAGTTCCACAGCCTCTTTAACTTTATCATCAGTTCAAAATTTGGTAAATTTTTTTCGATATTTTGTACTATTTTCTGCATCTGCAGCGGGGTTATTGCGCTTCCAAAATTCTTATAGTACCATATCTTTTAATAGACGTAGTCTAATAGATAGTATTGAATGCTTATAATAAGTTGGAGGAAGAACAATGAAAAAGAAATTACTGGCAATTACCCTATGTTTGACGATGATTCTGACGGCGGCAGTTTTGACGTCGTGCGGCAGTGAGAAAGAGAACGAACCCGAGGAGGTCGTTACCCTGAAGGTGGGTATGATTGGCAAGGACATCAAGACTGCCTGCATCATCATGGCAAAAGAACTGGGTTATTTTGAAGAAGCGGGCGTAAACGTAGAGTTTGAAAAGGTCAATTCTCTGCCTGACGGATTGACAGCCGTCAGTATGGAGAAGCTGGACATTCTTCCCTATGGAGTCATTCCAAGCTGCAGCTTTATCTCCCAGGGCACAGACGTAGTGGTCTTCGGCGGCACCATCTCTGAGGGCAGCGAGGGTGTGACAAAGGCGGAGGCCCAATATACCGAGCTGGCGGACTTTGAAGGAAAGAAGATCGCCTGCTTCAGAATGGAGACGGGACATATGGTGTTGAAAGGGCTCTTGCGGGAGGCCGGGGTCAAAGCGGATTTCGTATATATGGATTCGCAGCAGTCTATCGTTGAGGCAGTCAACAAAGGGGAAACTGATATCGGCATGGTCAACAGCGGCTTTGGTTATGTTGCAGAACAGAGCGAGCTGCACGTCGCTTTCCAGGTCGGTGATTTTGAAAGTGACTTCCCTTGCTGCAGACAGACCGCTTCCCGAGCAGCGGTAACCGATAAGCGCGATGCGCTGGTCAAGTTTGAAATGGCTGCTTTGAGAGCATATGTGACTTATTTGAACGACAAGAAGACGACCATCAAAACCTTGGCAGAATATTCCGGTCAAGATGAGGCCTATGTTGAAGCAATCATGTACGGTACAGATTCTTACGACAACGCTATGATCGTATCCCTCGATCCGAACAAAAAGAAGGTATCTGATTTTTACGATGTGATGAAAGCCAATGGAGACATTGATGCAGACACCGAATACGACATCAACGATTACATCGATACGTCCATCTATGAAGATGCCTTGCAGAATCTGATCAAAGAGGGTAAAGACAAGGACATCTATGAGAAACTGCTTACAGAGTTTGAGGCGAACAACAAATGATCAAAGTAGACAATGTGACCTTTTCCTATCCAGGGAGCAGCGAAACCGTATTGTCAAATCTGAATCTGACCATTGAGGATGGGGAATTCCTGTGCATCATCGGACATTCCGGCTGTGGAAAATCGACCCTGCTGCGTCTCATAGCAGGGCTTGACGCGCCGACAAAGGGAGCTATCATAGTGGACGGCGACCTGGTGCGGGGACCGCGCGCAGACCGAACCATCGTCTTCCAGCAATACTCCTTATTTCCCTGGATGACCGTTAAGAAGAATGTGCTCTTCGCCCTGAAAAAAGCGGGGAAGTTTTCGAGACAGGAGATGGAGCAGCGAGCGGCGTTTTTTCTCGAAAAGACGGGCATGAAGGATTCCAAGGATAAATATCCCTATCAGCTTTCAGGCGGAATGCGCCAGAGAACTGCCATAGCGCGGGCTCTTGCTATGGACTCGCCCTTTTTGCTGCTAGATGAGCCTTTCGGCGCTCTGGATACGAAAATTAGGCGGGAACTGCAGGACTTGCTCAGGGAACTTTGGGAGAAAAGCGCGGAAAAGAAAACAGTCATCTTTGTGACTCACGATCTGGACGAAGCGATGATCATGGGCAGCCGCATCGTATTTGTCAAAGACGGCTGCATCTTCCGTGAAAAACAGATTCAGTCCGAAATCAACTGCTGCTGCAGTCAGGATCTGGGACAGGCCGAATGCCTGCGCCTGAAAGAAGAATTAGCGGGGTGGTATCTATGAGAAGATGGAATCTGTCTGCCGTCATCTGCCATGGGCTGCTGGCAGCTTTGCTTGTTACTGTGATACTGCCGGGGGAGAAGCGAACGGCTCCCTATGGCGCTATGATCTGTGCCATCGCACTGATGGAAGGCGCCTACCTCTTTAGAACCATGCATCGCCCCGAAAAACGGTCCTCCTCCTCAGACATCATGTCCATTCTATGGGCGCTGATGCTGATATGGGAAATCCTCGTCAGCAAATTGGATCTGTGCCATCCGGTTTTGGCACCTGCTTTGGAGAATGTCTTCGCCGTGTTCTGCGAAGATTATTTGGAAATGGGCAGAGGAATTTTATCTTCCCTTGAAATCTTGCTCATCGGCGTGGCTGTGGGCCTGGCTCTCGGAACGCTTTTGGGACTGATCTGCGGCTGGCATCAGAGGCTGAAGGAAGTATTTTATCCCATCGCAGGCGTATTGGCGCCCATTCCGTCCATCGTTTTTGCGCCCTACGTCATCGCGATTATGCCGACCTTTCGCAGTGCTTCCGTAGTCGTCATCCTGCTGGGAATTTTCTGGCCTACATTTCTAAAGACGATTCTCTCAGTGGAGTCCATCGACAAAAACCTGATTGATTCGGCAAGAACCTTGGAACTGGGCGGATTTGCGATGATCTTCGAGGTGCTGCTGCCGTATTCGATGCCTGGCATTATCAAGGGGCTGAAGGTTACGATGACGACTGCGGTGATGATGCTGACCTTCGCGGAGATGATGGGATCGACCGTCGGTATGGGTTACTATATCGTAAACTATAATACCTATGGGAACTACACCAAAGTAATCGCTGGCATTATCGTGGTGGGTCTGGTGGTGACCCTGTTGAGCGGCCTGGTATCTGTCATCCAGAAAAAAGCGATCAAATGGCAGAGTTACTGAAAAGGGTGAAAAAGGAGCTGCCCGTGCAGCTCCTAATGATCTTTTTCAAAGGTGATGGCTTCTGTCGGACAGGTCATCTCACAGGTGCCGCAGAAACGACAGCCGATCCCGATGACAACCCGGTTCTCTTTTATGAGAGGCACGCCAAAGGGACAGGCATCTACACACTCGCCACAACGCACACACTTCTCATGATCTATTTTCATGATAGACATTATGCATTCCTCCTTACATTAAAATATATTTATTATAGAACAGCATCTGAAATGGGTCAATGTTTCTGTTTAAAAAACGATAATTTCTAAGAAAATGTAGGGGAAATGTCCTAGGATGATATTCCGTTACAATAACCTTACGCTTTTTGGGCCTATCCGGGTATTCTGGCGTAACTGTATTTCTGTTTGAAGGTTTCAGCAGGGGGTATCTCTGATTCTGGTTATTTTCTATATAAATTATTATGTTTCTATGACTCTCTACAGCCCTCAAAAATAACCGCAACAGAAAATTTAAAGATTCTATGAAAATTAGAGACTGTTTTCCGCTGAAATAGTGTCTGATGCTGTGATGGAGTTACGCGAAACCTTTAGAAAGGCATCAAAAAACCTAACTTTATCGTAAAGAATGCTCGGTATATACCCCTCCCCCCTGTATATGAAAAAGAAAACCATATAGATATTATAAAACGCATCGCATGATTCTATTTTGATGTCGAATTCTGTAAAAACCTGTAAAAACGTTTATTTGCCGCAACTGGCAATCCTTGGGTCTATTTTCTAAACACCTGATTAAACCTTTCTCTGTTATGATGAGGTTAAATATTTAATGGAGGACAGTTACATGGAAGATGAAAAACGTTTAAAAGAACTGACCACGGAACAGACCGAGTTCAAACGGGAAATCGGCGTGTTCGGAGGTGTCAGCATCATCGGCGGAATCATGATCGGTTCCGGTATTTTCTACCTGGGTTCTTATGTATTACAGAGGACAGGCATGAACAGCGGGCTGGCTTTAATCTGCTGGGTTATCGCAGGAATCATCTCTCTGTTTGGCGGCTTGTGTTACGCGGAACTGGGAACTGCAATGCCGAAAGCCGGCGGCAGAGTCGTTTACTTAAATGAGGCATTTCACCCTGTGGTGGGTTTTACTGCCGGATTTACTGATTGGCTGGTAGGCGGACCAGGTTCTATCGCCGCTGTAGCCATCGCACTGATGGAAGTGCTGAGATCATTCTTTGACATCAGCGGTTTCGGTATCAAAATGGGGGCAATCGTACTGATTGTAGCTTTGACAGCGTACAACCTGGTGGGTGTCAAAATCGCATCCATCGTACAGAGTCTGTCCATGATTGCCAAGCTGGTTCCGGTAGGCATCGTCATGCTGGTGGCTCTCTTTGTGGGCAGAGTCAGTCCGGATCTTTCACTGGGGGCAGCCAGCGATTATGCGGCAGCAAACGATACCAGTATTCTCAGCATGATTGCCATCGCAGTGGTCGCATCACTGTGGGCTTATGAAGGCTGGACAAATCTGAATACAGTGGCAGAAGAAATTAAAAATCCAAAGAGAAACCTGCCTCTGGCTTTGATTATCGGCATCGGCGGCGTCACCGTACTTTATACCTTATTCAACTTTGCCATTATGAAAGTATTGCCACATGAGCAGATTGTTGCTATGATTAATGCAGAAGATCTGTATCTGGGCACGGCAGTAGCAGAAAAGGTACTGGGCAGCGCAGGAGCCATCGTCGTATCCATCGGTATGATTCTGGCCATGTTCGGCACTGCCAACGGAATGGTTCTGGCACAGCCGAGAATGTATTACGCCATGGCAGAAGAAGGGCATTTCTTCAAAAGCTTTGCCAAGCTGCATCCTAAATACAAGGTGCCTTATGCGCCGATCATCGTGCAGGGCGTTCTGTCTATTGCCCTGGTTTTGATGAGAAATCTGGATCAGCTGACCAATCTGGTCGTCGTAGTAGCCATGATTTACAACGCCCTCGTCATCCTGGCAGTGCCAATTTTGAGGAAGAAATATCCAAATATCGAGAGGCCGTATAAAGTCTGGTTCTATCCAGTATCCGTCATCATCACGGCACTGATCTTCATCGGCCTGATTGTCATTTCTGCCATCGAAGATCCTGTAAACGGCGCCATGGGACTTTCCGTTCCAGTGATCGGTGCAGGCGTTTACTATATCTTCGATATGAAATTAAAGAGAGAGAAGAAGTAGCATGAAGAGGATTTTGCATCACGGAAAAGTATATGTAGAAAAGGGCATCTTTGCGCAAGCGGTCTTGATAGAGGACGGATTGATTGGGAAAGTCGGCAGCAATGAAGACATCCTGTCTCTGGCAGACGGAGATACGGAGCTGATGGACTGTGGCGGCAAGACTTTGATTCCCGGCCTCAACGACTCTCACCTGCACTTCATGCAGTTTGGAGAGACCTTGAATCAGGTGGACATTGACGGCGTGCCATCCATCGAAGAAATGATCAGAAGATGCCGGGATTTTATAGACAAGCATCCAGACAAAGTAAAGGACGGGCTGCACGCCATCGGCTGGAATCAAGACTTGTTCGTGGATGGGGATCGATTGCCGGATCGGCATGACCTGGATCAGATCAGTACGTCGATTCCCATCGTCTTAGAGCGGGTATGCGGACATATCGTCTCTTCCAATACAAAGGTCATCGAGATGCTGGGCATTGACGGCGATTCACCGCAGTTTCCAGACGGAGATTTTTTGATCGGAGAAGACGGCTACCCCAACGGCATCTTTACAGCCAACGCCTGTAATATCGCCAAGGCTTTGATTCCAGATTTCAGTATGGAAGAGCGACGGCAGATTTTGCTGGAGACCATGAAATACGGTGTCGCCCATGGACTGACCAGTGTGCAGAGCAACGACGTCGGCACTACCTTTATGGATGGACCGGCGGCCTTCAAAATGTTCCACGATGTCTATGAGAGCGGGGAAGCCTTGCTCAGATATAGACATCAGGTCTGCTTCAACGACTTTGCGGCCTTTGAATCGTATCTGACAGAAGGTGAATTCGCCTGTGGCGAATACGGCGAAAATTCCTGGCTGACCTTGGGTCCTCTGAAGCTTTTCAAGGACGGCAGCCTGGGGGCGAGAACTGCTCTGATGCGGGACGGCTATGCCGTTGACAGGGAAAATCACGGTTTGGAATGGATCAAAGAGGATGAGATGGAAAAATACTGTCAGCTGGCGAAGAAGTACGGCTTGCAGGTTGTCACCCATGTCATCGGCGATGCCGCCATCGAGAAGACCATAGACTGCTATGAGAGAGCCTTTGTCGAGGGAAAAAATCAGCTGAGACACGCTTTGATACACTGCCAGATTACTGATGAGGGCCTGCTCACGCGTATCGCCCAAAAGGGCATTCTGGTCTTTGCACAGCCGATCTTCCTCGATTACGATATGAATATCGTGGAGGAACTCTGTGGCAGAGAACTGGCATCGACGTCCTACGCCTTTGGTACATTGCGGCGCAAGGGTGCCCATATCTCTTATGGCACCGACTGCCCGGTGGAAGACTGTAACCCTTTTCCTAATATCTATATGGCTGTAACACGGAAAGATAAAAGTGGACAGCCTGAGGGTGGATTCTATCCCGGTGAATGTGTAGACGTGGCGGACGCCATCGACGCTTATACCATCGAAAGTGCCTACGGCGAGTTCATGGAAGATCGAAAAGGTCGGATCAAAGCGGGTTACTACGCTGATCTGGTTCTGCTGGATCGCGATATCTTTACGGTGGACCCGATGGAAATCAAAGACATCCTGCCGGAAATGACCATGGTCGGCGGCAAGGTGGTTTATCAGAAATAAATATAAAAGAACGTAAAACGCCAACTGATATTAGACGGTTGGCGTTTTTTGCATTCTCACTTGAACTGGGCAAGCATTTCCTCATATAAAGCCGGATTGGAAAAGATTTTGACGATCGTGTATGAGATCAGGAGAGCACCAGTACGTATCGCACTGTGCAGCGTATCAGACTTCATGATTGCTGCAAATTCTGCAGTGTGTATAGGTGCGTCAGAAACCTTCAGAACTGGATGGAATGCAGGACATCGGAAACTCACATTGCCGATGTCGGAGGAGCCGAACAGCGTATCGGTGCGTGTAAATGGAACCTTCAGCTCTGCAAAGGTGTCTGAGATCACGTCTTCCACAACAGGATTGCCTTTGAGATTGTCAAAAGGTTTATCTGGCACAGTCTTTTTGAATGTACAACCTGTCATCATGGCGGCGCATTGGGCCATGGTATCTACTTTTTTCGTTATCTCATTCAGATAATATCTGTCAGAAGAACGGGTATACATGGAAACTTGAGAATAATCAGGAACGATGTTGGCGGCAACACCGCCGCTATTTATAACACCGTGCATTCGTACATCTGGCTTGACATGCTGCCTGAACATGTCAACACTGTCGAATAACAGTCTTGCAGCATTGAGGGCGTTGTTTCCTTCCCATGGCGCGGCTGCCGCATGAGAAGCCTTTCCACAGAAGTCGTAGATTGCAGAATCAAGTGCTAGCAGGTTGGCGCTGGGAGCACTGAAGTTATTGGGGTGAACCAAAATGGCGAAATCGTATTGGTCAAAGACGCCATCCTCAACCATGATACACTTTCCACCGTAAGTTTCTTCTGCGGGCGTCCCAATGATATGGATATCTGCATCAAGCTGATCTTGCAGCATTGCTAAAGCGAAGGCTGCTAAGATGCTGATGGAACAAATTGCAGAATGGCCGCAGGCATGGCCGATTTCTGGCAGCGCATCATATTCTGCAAGAAGTGCAATTTTTCTGTGGTGATGGTTTCTGCCGTATGTGGCTTTGAATGCTGTAGCCATATTGTTAAAAGGATATACGACATCATATTGTCTGCTCCGGAGAAATTCCACGATTTTTTTGGATGTTTCATACTCCAGTCCGCTGAGTTCCGGGTGATCAGCAATATCGTCATTTAATCTGCAGATTTCGTCAAAGTAGAGCGCTGCCTCTGATTGAATCTGTGCTTTCATTTCTTCATAATTCATAGTTGTTACCTCCTTGTGTGTTCAGCGTTAGAAACCTTTATCACATTCATTGCAAATTTGATGCCAGCAAAAAATGGGGATTTACTTGTGAAAAAAGAAAGTAGTAAAGACTGATGTGAGAGAAACGGAGGGGATATGGGAAGAAAACATCACAGTATTTCTGACGCAGATTCCAAAGATTGCAGGAAATACACGGCTTGAAAGGACTCATTTTTGTGGCATGCGATTTGCAATGACATACATCAAATAACTTTTGCTTTGTGAAAGGAGAAAAGAAATGACGTATGAAGAATTGATTGTAAAAAAGAGTGGAGTGACTCCCCAGATCATTCCCTCCGCAAAGGATACTGCGCTTGTTTTGATCGACATGCAGAATCTGGCAACGGCAGAAAACATTGTCAGGGAAGCGGTCGCTGCAGGCCTTGATGAAGAGGAAGCGCGGCAGCTTTGCCAGAAATACCACAAGCTGGAGAGGGCGGCAACGGATAAGGCTGCAAAACTGCTTGCGGTCTGCAGAGAAAAAGGAATCAGACCGATACATGTGAAAATTCAATCCTATGCAGGGGATGCATCAGATACGGGAGGACTGCACAAGAGATTGAACTTCCAATGTCCGCCAACCTCTTGGGAGGCAGAATGGATTCCGGAGGTCGCGCCAGAGGAAGGGGAAGTCGTTCTCATCAAGACCTGTTCCGGCGCAGTTGTCGGCACACCGATTGAAAGAGTTCTCCTCGGCATGGATATCAAGAAGTGCTATTGTGTCGGTTTTTACACTGACCAGTGTGTAGAGACGACGGTGAGAGATTTGGCAGACTGTGGGTTTGAATGTGAGCTGGTTCTGGATGCTACCGCTACAGAGACGGAAAAAAGGTACAACAACACGATTGAAAACATCTGTAATGTGTACTGCGCGTCAGGTTATACTGACGAGATTATCGAAAAACTCAAGCGCTTGTAATAGGAGGGGCACATCGTAATTGGGGTGGCAAAGCATTGCCATCCCAATTATGATTGTGAATACATAATTACCAATTATAGCCATTTGAAAACGGATATTACCTGGGCTATAATGAATTTTGAAAGGTGAGAATATTATGAGAACTTCTATCAGCAATAAGATCATGGCTATTTTTTTAATTATTGTAATCATAATGTCCTTTTCACTGGTTTTCTATTTCCAACATTCTTTTACGTTATATAGTAATGAGCAAAATATAGGATTAGTCAGAAAGACAGTAGATTTATCGTGGGAGCTGTACAAAGAAACTATCACATTGCAATGTAAGGAAGTTGATCTTTTACTAGAAAATTCCCAAAGCAATCGAGCAGAAAGTCTCTTCAAAAGTCTGGGAGAACAAATGGGGGAGCGGGGGATCAGCCGAATCGGCATCTATGATTTTTTGAACAGCCGCTTTTGCGGAACTTTAAAAAAGTTTCAAGATTACGAGGACGGATTGATTGTAGTTGACGGCAGGCTTGCATACAAAACCAGTAACAAAAAATACAGTGTCTGTATATCATTTGACAAAGATTTTTTGAAGAAGTATTTCCCTGGGTTTACGGTAGATCGAATCAAGTATACGAAGTATTCCATCAATCAAGAGGAGAAGTGTAACATTGCCGCAGGTTCAACATACGCTGCGGTAAGCTATTTTTATCAGGGAATCTGTGCAAATTTCAGAATTCTGATTCCAAAATCCAATAACAGTGCATTCATCAATTCTATTATCATCATCTGTCTGCTCTTATTAATCTGTTCGAGCTTTCTCGGCAGATTTCTGGTATCAAAGGTGTCAAATCCTCTTGAATACATCATAGATAATTTGTATGCGCCGCAAATTGATAAAGATGCAATTCATCTGCGCAATGATGATGAACTTGAGATGCTGGTAGATGAAATAAACTATATGAAAAAAGATATTGTGGAAAAAAATCAGAATCTCGTTGAACAGCGAAACCGTTTAAAGATCGTACTTGAGAAAATAGGATATTCTATCGTGATTATTGATAAGAATTATCATTTAATCGACATGAATTCCCGTGGAGGCTGTTTTGAAAATTATTTCGAAAAAAAACACGAAGAAGGTGCAAAATGCCATCAATTGTTTTTAGGGAAAGACAGCCCCTGTAAAGGCTGCAGGCCAGGCGGACGAATTGCAGAGAAAGTATTCAATCATCGAATTTTCACTGTCACCAATGACACGATAAAATATTTTGAAGATGATGAAGAAGTGAGTCTGGTGGTCTCCAGAGATATTTCAGTCGACGTATTAAATTCGAGAAAAATTTTTGAATTGGACAGATTGGCGCAGATTGGCAAGGTCACATCTGCCGTGACCCATGAATTAAAGAATCCTCTGGCTGTAATCAAATCCAGTATGTACTATCTGGACAAGCTTTATCTTGATAACGTGCCAGAATATATTTTTTTAAAAGAATATGGTGAAACATCTGGTCTGATCAACACTGCGGCGAAGAGAGCTGAATACGTAGTGACGAATCTTTTGGAGCTGTCGAAAGAGCGTCCGGGCACTAGGGGGAAAGCGGTCAGCCTCAATAATATTTTAAAACAGGTTTTATTGTTGTATAGAGATGATTTATATAAAAAACGCGTCAGGTTTTCACAAGAAAACAAAATCGACACAATGGAAATCGGAATGGATACAGAAATATTCAAATCCATTCTGATGAATGTCATCAGCAATGCCGTTGAAGCTGTGCGCGAAAATGGAATCATCATTGTCAGGGCGGACGAGAATGAAAGAAAAAACAGCTACATAATCACGATCAGTGATAATGGATACGGAATCGTGGATAACGATAAGGAGAAAATCTTTGAATCATTTTACTCTACGAAAACTGAAAAAGCAAATGCGGGATTGGGACTTTGGATTGTAAAAAAGGAGATAACGAAGTGTAATGGCAAGGTATATGCACGCAGCAATGACTTAAATGGCGTGGATCTTGTCATTGAATTACCGAGGGAGGGAAAAGATGAAGAAAGGGAAAATACTTCTGATTGATGATGATATTGCTTTTCTTACTATCACGGAAAAAATATTGGGTTATGCCGGTTATCGCGTGGACACTGACAGCGACCCGGCAGATGCGATTGAACGGGCTGATTTAGGCGACTTTGACTTAATTATCACAGACCTGGTCATGCCGCAGATAGATGGGATAGAAGTCATAAAGAGCATTCTTGCACGCCATCCCCATAAGAAAATACTCGTATTAACTGGCAACGCCACCATAGAAACAGCAGTAGAGGCTATGAAACAAGGCGCCTATACCTATATCGAAAAACCTGTGGAATCCGACAGGCTGCTGAGGAAAATCGAGGAAGTCTTCTATTTTGAGAATCATTCTGAGGAGGAAGCTTTGCTGATAGACGATTCTGAAATATATGTCGGAGAATCGCCAGAAATAGCAAAAGTATTAAAAATGGCTGAGAAAATAGCGAGAGTGGAATCAGGGACGCTCATTTTGGGCGAAAGCGGTACGGGGAAGGAAGTCATTGCATCGCTAATCCACAAAAACTCAAATCGCAGGAATGGGCCTTTTATCAAAATAAATTGCGCAGCAATTCCCGAATCCCTCTTTGAAAGCGAGCTTTTCGGGTTTGTAAGAGGTGCATTTACGGGAGCGATTAAAGACACAAAGGGGAAAATGGAATTGGCGAGAGGAGGCACGCTGTTTTTAGATGAAATAGGAGATCTCACATTGCTGGCACAGACGAAAATATTACGGGCAATCCAGGAAAAAGAAATATACCGCATCGGCGGAGAAGCTTCTGTGGAAATCGATTTTCGATTGATATGTGCCACGAACAAAGACCTCAGAAAACTGGTAGAAGAAGAGAAATTCCGGGAAGATCTTTATTATCGAATCAATGTCGCAACCATTCATCTCCCGCCGCTGAGGGAAAGAGGAGAAGATATTGACGGTTTCATCGAATATTATCGCACGGAATTTGCAAAGAAGTTCGAGAAACAGATTCCTGTGTTTTCGAAGGAGGTCATGGACTGCTTGCAGAATTATTGCTGGCCGGGGAACATCAGAGAACTCAAAAATGTGATTGAACGCATCTATATCTTCGGAGAGGTAAATAAAGAGGTGACATTATTGGATCTGCCAGCAGAAATATTGAATAACGATCACAGCAGTTTGTCAAGAAACGAAAATAATATGCAATATAAAGATGCGAAGTACGAGTTTGAAAAAAATTATATCGAAAAAATGCTCATAAAAAACAATTGGAATGTTTCAAAGACAGCAGAAGAGATCGGTCTTTCGAGGCGGAACCTTCATGAAAAAATCAATCAGTTTCAGCTGAACAGAGGGGGTTTCAATGATAGTGGGCGGTAGTGACCAGATTTTGATTGTCGTACTTTTTTACTTTTTAATTACAATGATTGTCGGCTTGCTGCCATTTGGGAAAAAGCGAGTGGACAGTCTCGATAATTTTCATTCAGCAACAAAGGGAATTTCTGATTGGTGTTTCGTTTTCTGTGTATTATCTACAATCTATACCAGTTCAACTTGGACAGGCTGGGTACCCCTGACGACACAAATCGGCATCTATGGTATATACACCACCGTATATATCGCCATTGCAGCGTTTTTGTACGGAATCATTTCCCCCAAGGTGTACGATAATGCGAAAGAATCCAGCATATTCTCACTGGGAGGATATTTGGAGCACCAGCTCCACAGTCATGCAATCAATATATTCGTTTCCATCGTATCGATCATCGTTGGTGCGATTTGGATCGTGATGGAACTCAAATCATTGGGAATCATCATCTGTGCGGCATTTAATTATAGTATTAATTTTGTCAGTGCTGTCATCATGGGATTACTGGTGATTGTGGTCTATATCATCTGGGGTGGGATGGAAAGTGCCGTTTGGAGCGCATGCTTACATGGAATCATCATGATCTTCGGAGGCATTATAATTTCAATTATGCTGGTAGTCTATCAATACGGTTCGCTGTCCGATTTTTTGCTGATTCTAAAAAATAATGCAGATATCGTGGAATTAAACTATCACAATTTCAGCAAAATGGGCGATTCCTCGCAATGGATCTCTAACGCAATCGTATCTGCCTTGGGCATGGTATGCCTGCCGCAGATTTTTTCTCGCATGGTGATGGGGAAGAGTGAGCACTCACAGAAAAAAATAGCGAAGTGGATAGGGATTTCTGCTCTGTGGTGCCTGTCCTTTGTGCTGATCGGCTATGTAGCGATGATAGAAAACATACAAGTGACCCACAGCTCTAATCTGATATTTGAAATCATGGCGTTATCTGACCACACGTGGGTCTTGTACCTGACTTATATCGTCATGATGGCGGCTGCAATGGGAACCCTCGATATCACGCTGTTTTCATTATCGACTACCATTATTACTACATTTGTATCAGAAAGCAAGATTTCAGAGAGCAAATACAATAAAAAGAATAAATATACTTATGTCACATTATCAAGGATAGTCATCGTCATTGTCGCTATGCTGTGTATGTTCATCGCCATTATATTAGATGATAATCTGACCGACATGGCAATAAACAGCTATCAATACATTTGTCAAATTTTTCCTACTCTGATGTATGCGGCTTTCTCAAAAAATAAAAATACCAGAGCGGCTTTTTGTGCTATGGCAAGCGGGTTTACCCTGACTGCTGTTTTGGAAATCAGTAATATCAGCTTTATTATGACATCTGGCGTCTGGGGGCTGATCGTTAACGCAATCATTATCATCGCAAACTGTGCAGCCGCTAAGAAAAAAAGGTCACACCTGTGCTAGAATCACCCCATATTTCAGAGTAAGAATCTGAAGAATCGTTGCAAATACTATGCTGATCCCTTGGCATGGTATTTGCTTTTTTATTGTGTAGGAAATATCGATGAAATCGATATTGAAGGATATCTGATGAGATAAGAAAGGAGAGAAAAATATGAGACATCATAAACTTTTTACTGTGATTTACATTATTGTAGTTGCAGTAATGCTTGTTCCGGCATTTTTGCAATTCGCCAATAAACCGGCATTGGTTTTGGGATGGCCAGCTTTTTTCATGTGGCTGATCGCATGGACGATCATAGGCGTCATTGCGATGATTATCAACTACAGAATGGATTGTAAGGCTGATGCAGAAAGGCAAAGGAGATATAAAAGTTAATTTGAACTACTCGATTATCAGAAAGGAGATTTATTATGGGAGTGATTCCTCTGATTATGTTGGCAATCTATTTTGTCATTATTATTGTTCTGACACTACGAACGCCTAAGTCAGGCTCTGGGAACTTTGAAGACTTCATGACAGGTTCAAAGAGTATGGGGGCAATCGTAGTCGGCCTGGTCATGATGGTAACCTATTATTCAGGCTCCACCTGGACTGGATGGATTGGATTTGCAGGAATAAACGGAGCTTTTGCTGGTTATGTCATCCCTTATGGCTTCTGCACGGGATTAGGCATGTATGCACTGGCTAAAAGACTTTGGCCGCTGGGGAAACAATATCAATTATCTGACTGCGGTGACATTTATGAACTGAGGTATCAAAGTAAATTACTGAAAACGATTGCAGGTCTCACCGGTGCCATTCTAAACACCACATGGATTACTATGGAGCTGGTCACAATCGGATATATCATTAAGGCATGCTCCGGGGGAGCCATTTCAACAGCAGTCGGTTCGCTGATCGGATTGGTCTTCATGGTTGCCTATACACTGTGGGGCGGCGTCAAGAGCGTTGCATCTGTCAATACGTTTCAATCCATTGTGATGGTCTTCGGCGCAGTAGGAATTATCTTATATGTGGTATATCATTACTATGGGAGTGTGGGAAACATGTTCTCCATAGCGCTTGATATCAGTCCGCAGGTATTCGTATTAGATTCGAGCATGAATGCATCCTGGTTCTCGTTTGTGTTCCTCTGTTCGATCGGCGCACTCTGTTACCCGTCTATCTTCTTGAAAATGTTCATGGCAAAATCACCAAACGAAGTAAAGAAGTCGGCAATTATGAATTCATTTGGATCGTTATGGTGTCTGCTGATTTTGCTGGGCGGCTTTGCCTGCATCGGTTATCAGGTGGCGACGGGACATGTCATCGGCAACTGGGAAGAGGCTTTGCCGCAGATGATGGCAGAAAGCGGCAATGCTGTCTTATTCGGGATCATGTGCATTTTTATTCTGGCGGGCTGTATGGGCACCGTAGACGGAACGTTACTCTCGATATCGGGCATTGTAACCAACGACGCAATTTTAGTATGGAAAAGACATAAAGTTCATGATGGATGTATCGGCACAAAAGATTATAACGGCGCTGACGATGGCGGAAAGTCTGTCAAATGGACAAGGATCATCGTCGTCATCATCGGCGTATGTGCATACATCATCACCACCTTCGATTTGCCGCTCCTCGTCAATATCGCCATGATAAATTATCAGGGAATCGGTCTGCTGATGATTCCTCTGGTTGGCGCGGTGACATGGAAAAAGGCGACAAAAGAAGGTGCCTTTTCGGGCCTGATTGGAGGGCTTCTCGTAACCATCGCCCTCATGACAGCAGGACTCAATCCACTGGGATTTCTGCCGGGAATCTATGGTGTGATTGTCGAAGCGATTCTTTACATCGGCATTTCTCTGGCAACTTATAAACAAGATAAGCCAGAAGCAAAAATGTTTGAAGAATTTAAACGGTACACTGGAGATGCAGTAGACGGAGAAACGGGGAAATTCCTGGCATGACGATGGATTGAGAATTTGTTTTGAAGAGGTAATTTGCATTGCGCAGCCATTGACTTTCGAGTCTTTGGCTGCGTTTTTCTTTGTTATCCAGGGATTGTCTGCTAAAGAGAATCGTCTGTAACGGTGAATATCTCCTCAATTGTGACGCGAAATACGTTAGCTATATTCCAGGCAAGTACCAAGGAAGGATTATAACGCCCTTTTTCCAGGTTACCGATTGTTTCCCTCCGGACGCCCACTAATTTTGCCAGATCCTCCTGTTTCATATTCTCCCGTGCGCGAAATTCTTTTATCTTGTTTTTAATCATTTTTCAAGACCCCATTTTTCTTTCAATCCGAAAAAAGCGGTCGATAGGGCGTAGACTACAACCGCGACGCTCCATCCCCATGCAAAACCAGCCAATAAGGACTCGCTGGCAGTTTGATTCTGCATGAAAAAGCTGATTAGGACAACGATTGCAGTGGCAATCATTCCGCAGTAAAAAGCCCGTGACGCAGATCGGTTCATATATTCTTCCAGCATCTCATCTGATTTTATAAAAAAGTATTCAAAATCTACGACAAAGGCGAAAAAAGCAAGAAAGCCTCTTTCCTCTGTAAATATGCCGATAAAGCCTAAGAGAGAGAGTAATCCCAGTGAACCATATAAATATTTGCGATGTTTCATAATTTCATCCTCCGATGTGGTATATTTGTAACTTTATGATATAAATATACCACATTACAGAATAAATGTCAATTTGAGAAGTCGAATTAGCAGCTGCCAAAATGGTTCTCTTTTCATGGGGCTGAAAAAATGGTAAAATAAATACAACGAGCTTGGAAAAGGAGTCTTTATGGAAGAACGGATTATCATCAAAAACGGACGCTGTATGACCATGGACGAAAGACAGACGGCGGACTGGATTGTTATAGAAGGAGAGCGGATTCTGGCAGTGGGTGACGGCGATGGCTGGCAGGAGTTTGCGCAAGGAATCCATCGTCTTATCGACGGGCAGCAGCGCACAATATTGCCCGGTTTTATCGACAGCCATTTTCACATGGTCATTACCGGTTTAGCGGAGAACTTTGTCAATCTGGAAGGTGCCAGAAACTTTCGCAGCATCGGCCGCAGCATCAAAGCTGCTCGCGCAAAGAAAAAAGGGGAGCTGATCGTGGCAAAGTTTCTCGACGCTACTCGTCTGGAAGAAAAACGTCTGCCCGACCGCACGGTGCTGGACAGATATTGCAACGATGCGCCGGTAGCAGTCTATTCTGCCGACTACCATGTACTGATTCTCAACACCTATGGGATATTGTACTTCAAAGTACCATTTACGCTGGACGGAGTGGATTTGGACGAGAAGGGGATGCCGACGGGTATTTTCACCAACCAGGCGGGCTCCAGGCTGGACACCTTGATCTTCAGTTCGTTCTCTGATGAAGATATTGACGAGGCCGTGTCGAGTACCATGGACAAGATGCTGGGTTGTGGGATTACCACCATTGCAGCCATGGAGGGCGGCAATATGAATTTTGCCTTTGGAGAAGACAAGCAGTGCGAATTCATCTATCAGCACGGCAAAAAATATCCCATCGACATGGAACTTTTCTATCAGACGACCAACGTGGACTATGTGATGGAAAAGGGGTTGAAAAGATTGGGCGGCAATTTGTACCTGGATGGAACCATGGGCGCACGGACGGCAGCACTGTCTTTCGATTATGCCGATGCGCCTGGCTGCAGAGGACTCTTCTGTATCGACGAGAATTACCTCAAAGAAGTGGTCTGCCGCTGTTATGAGAAAAACCTGCAGGTCGCCCTCGACGCCATCGGTGATAGGGCCATTGAACTGGCTCTCGACGCTTTTGAACTGGCGATATCAAAGTTCGGACGCAAAGACCATCGAAGCCGTATTGAACATGCTGAACTGATTACAGAGGTACAGATGAAGCGAGCTGCAGATCTTGGAGTCATTCTCTCCATGACGCCAGCCTATGAAGGAATCTGGGGAGAGAAAGGCGGTATGTACGAGCAGCGGCTGGGCGGCCATTATGGCAGATCCAACCAGTTCCGGCAGATCTTTGACAGCGGTATCATCGTCTGCGGCGGCTCTGACAGTGACATCACCGATCCCAACCCTATGGTCGGTATTCACGATGCAGTCAATCATCCTGTCTGCTGCCACCGGGTCAGCCTGAAAGAGGCCCTTAGGATGTACACCATTCACGGCGCTTACGCACTGTTCAAGGAACATGAAATCGGCAGTCTGACTCCAGGCAAGCTAGCAGATGTGATTATTTTGGAGCAGGATATAGCAAAGCTTTTGCCAGATAGGTTGAAGACGGTGAAGACGGCTGTAACGATAAAGCGTGGAAAAGTCATGGTTGAAGGGTGAAGACATGTTGGAATTGAATTTTTTGGGCAAAGTCAGAATCAAGCTGGACGACCAGGACATCAGCAGCAAAGTGAGCAGCAAAAGTGCAGCATTGCTGGCTGTTTTGCTGCTGCAGAAGCACAAGAAGATCGACCGCGACAGGCTGGCGGGCTATCTCTGGCCGGAAAGTGCGGAAGATGCGGCAAAATATAATCTGAGATATAACCTTTGGCAGCTCAAGAAGCTGCTCTATTCTGCGGTGCAGGAAGAGAGTTTTCTGATCGTCACCAAAACCACCTGCCAGGTCAACGAACGGTTCCTCTACCGCTGCGACCTCTGCGAGGCACTGCGTATCGATATTGCTGCTGAAGACGACGTGACGAAGCTTGAATACGTCAGGCAGATCACCCAGGAGGACTTTTTCAGAGGGCAGTATTTTGCCGGCTGCGACGAACTGGAGGAGCTGATCATCATGCAGCGTTACTGCCTGGAAAACAAGCGGCTGGCGTTGCTGAAAAAACTGGTGGAGATTTATGGGGAAAAGGGGCAGGATGCCCTTTGCTTATCCGCTCTGCAGGATTTGGAGGAAATCGACCCCTATGACGAAGGGGCTGCGGAGAGGCGCATCGGCATTCTGATCGAACAGGGAAATTATAACGAGGCGGTCAGATATTATCAGAATTTCTATAATAAGCTGGCGGTGGATATCGGCGTGCAGCCTTCAGACGCTTTGAAGAAACTGATCGGGGGAATCGGGAAGCGGGAAGCATCCCGCTCTGTTGTCAGAATTGAAACCTGTTGTCTGCAATCTGTCGACTGTTTCTGGATGTCTGATGTATTAAAGCAGCTGATGGAAGAGGGGAGCCTTTGTTTCAGCGACTACCTTTCTGCAGAAATGCTCTCGGACCTTTCTCATATCCAGCGCCGTCTGGGAAGACCGTCTGTGCCTCCGTCTCTGGCGGTCGTTGCAGATGCATTTATGGATCTGATCAAAGGGATTACAGATGGCGGCAACCGGCTGGAGATCGCCGTGCACGACCTCAACTCTATGGATGCGGTTTCGCGGGATGTTCTGCAGCTTCTCAAGAGGACCTGCGGAGAAATGCTGGCAATCATTGAGGTGAAGGAGTAAAAGCACAGGGTAAGAAATGATGCTTCTCGTTGCAATGACGAGAGGCGAGGATTATAATGATTTTGTAGAATTTTGTCGTGTGGGAGGTGCTTTGTATGCTTGGTGCGATTATTGGCGATATTGTCGGCTCCGTATATGAGTTTGACAACATCAAAACAAAAGATTTTCCGCTTTTTCGGGAGGACTGCCGGTTTACGGACGATACCGTCATGACCATAGCAGTCAGAAATGCGCTGCGGATATATGACAAAGAAAAGGATATCCAGGTCTTTCAGGCGGCTCTGATTTCTGAAATGCAGAGGCTGGGGCGAAAGTATGCGGATCGCGGTTACGGGGGACGATTTGCAAAGTGGCTTTTGATGGATGAACCCGAGCCTTACGGCAGCTATGGCAATGGCGCTGCCATGCGGGTTTCTCCGGTGGGAGAGTATGCTTCGTCACTGGAGGAGGCGCTGAAGCTGGCCAAGGCCTCGGCTGTGGTGAGCCATGACCACCCGGAGGGCATCAAAGGCGCGCAGGCGGTTGCGGCGGCAGTCTTTCTCGCCCGCCAGGAAGGCTGGGGCAAAGTGCGAATCAGGAATTTTATTGAAGGTGAATTCTATTCTCTAAATTTTACTTTAGATGAAATCAGGGAGACCTATGCCTTTGACGTGAGCTGTCAGGGCAGCGTGCCCCAGGCGCTCGCGTGCTTTTTTGAAGGAGAGTCCTTTGTGGACGTCATTCGCAACTGCATTTCCATCGGTGGTGACTGCGATACCATAGCAGCTATAGCCGGCGGCATTGCAGAGGGGTATTATGGGCTGCCGGAAGGGATCGTGGAAGGGGCTATGAGGTATTTGGGGGAGATAGAGGGGGAGATGTGATAAGGCAGGATATATTGTCATGAGCAGAGCTGTCGCGGAAGCGGCAGCTCTGTTTGATGTTTTTGTAGTTTTTACCTCTATTTTATCTTCGTCCACTGACAAAAAGCGTTCCAGGCTAACTCTACCTTTTGTGGATACTCGTCCTTTCGATAGTTGTCTTTTTTAATCATAACGCCGTTGAGAAGGAAAAAGAAGACTTCGCAGCAGTCATCATCGGCTTTGGTTACGCATAGCCGCTTAAATAATCCTATCAGTAGAGTTTTGAAATTTTCCTCAAATTTGAGAAGTATCTCTGTAGTCTGCTCCTGGCACTCAGGATTGGGATGCAGACCGATGCGCAGAATATCTGCCGTTTCGCTGAGACAGAAGAGGAGGAACATCTGATGCAGTTTTTCTTCATCTGATAGGCGGTTATCAAAGAAGATATTGGAAAGCTGCGCGGCCGCACTGTCAAGAACTCCCTGATAGACCTTCAGAAATAATTGTTCTTTGCTGTCGAAATGGGAGTAAAGAGAAGACTTCTGAACACCTGTAGCTTTCGAAATGTCAGACATAGATGTGCCATAATAACCATATTTAGAAAAAAAATCTTCTGATGCGGTGATAATCCGCTCTTTTGTCAAACCATGTTTACTCATATAATACTCCATTGCATTTGTTTTTGGCGACTGACAGAACGAACGGTCGCTTTGTTTTTTATAACATAGAAAATATCGTCCAATGAACGCTTCCTTACAGCGAAACTGTAAAATCTTTGCGTTCATTATAGCATAGACGAAAATTAATATCAATCTAACCACCGATGTATATCCCTCGATGCGAATAATTCTGAAAAATTAGAAAATACAATTGACAATAGGGTGAACGGGTGGTACACTGAATAAAACCGAACGTTTGGTAGTTTTTGATTTGAGATGTATTGGGAGTGTGCAAAGGCACACCAAAATGCCTAAGAAATGAAGGGAGGGCAAAATGTGTACCAAGAAAGAGAGTCATAATCTTCTGAATGAAGCTACGAGACCAGTAGCATACAGTAAACGAACAGTCGGTCAGTTCAATTTATCTATGATATGGTTCGGTTTCGCTGTACAGCTGATTATCTTCATGTTGGCAGGACAACTATATCCGTCCTGTAGCGTGATGGAAATTCTGATAGCTTTGATTCTGGGAAACACCGTACCTGCGATTGTCATTTACTTTACGCAGGAATTGGGCGTGAAGTACGGGCTGAGTTATGGAACCCTGGTACGAGTCATGTTTGGCATCAAAGGTGGTATTCTGCCAGGGTGGCTGAGAGCGGTTCCGGCAATTTTCTGGTTTGGTTTTCAAACCTGGCTGTGTGCGGGTGCAGTAGACGCGGTCTGTATCATGATCTGGGATTATTCAAACATTAATTTGTGGATTATCGTTTTTGGGATACTACAGATTTTTACTACGTTTTATGGAATCCGTTTCATCCGTATCCTCAACCTGTTCTCTTCCCCAGCGCTGCTATTGATGGGATGCATTCTGACATATCTGCTGCTACATGGTTCTGGGACGACTTTGGGTGAAGTGCTGGCACTGAAAGGCGATGGAAGTGGATCGCTTGCTGGAGCGACCATGGCATTTATCGGTGGCTGGGCTACCTTAGCCTGCAGCATTCAGGACATCGTAAAGGATTGTAAAGTACCCGATGGAGAAAAAACCAATTGGTCGAAATTAAATCTGCGTTACTGTGTGTCTCAGTGGCTGGGTATGGTTCCCGCTTCGGTGCTCTTCGGGTTTATCGGCGTTCTCTCTATGGCACTGACAGGAGAGTGGAACCCTACTCTGGCCATCTCGGCAGTGGTGGGTGATGTCTCCATTCCACTAGCGATTCTCTGTGAGTTTTTCATAGTATTTGCAACCTGGACGACAAATCCGGGAGCGAACCTGCTCAATCCAGCGTATGTCATCTGCGCAACGTTTCCTAAGAAAGTCAATTTCAAAGCAGCTGTTTTGCTTGCAGGCATCATCGGTCTGGCGATCATGCCATGGAAAGCGTCTGGAGACATCCAAACCATCATGAATTATGTCGGAAGTGCGCTTGGACCTGTAGCTGGTATCATGATTGGTGATTACATATTTGTTCGCAAGCGTAAAATTGCTTTGTCTGATTTGTACATATCAAAAGGGGGCGGTTATCATTATTGGAATGGTGTCAACTGGGCGGCAGTTTTAGCGTATGTTATCAGCGTGGTCGTTTCGTTGTTTTTCCCTAACTGGATGTATACTGTTGGATTATTGGCGGCAATCGTACTTTACGTTCCCCTGATGAAGGGCTGGGTGCTGAAAAAATATCCAGACAGCCTGCTAGACTATTCGCTCAATGAAGAGTGGCTGAAGTAAAGGAGGTTTATCATGAGAATATTAGTCATAAATCCCAACACCTCGGCAGATATGACTGAAGATATCTATCAATCGGCGGTGGCCGCCAAACAGAGCGCTACGGAAGTGAAGGTCACAAATCCTTCGCATGGACCAGAGTGTGTAGAGGGTACAGCGGACGAACTGATGGCTGCATACCATTTACTGGATATCGTACGCGAAGCTGAGAGCACGGACCATTTTGATGCATATATTGTGGCTTGCTTTGGTGATCCTGGGGTAGATGCTCTGCGGGAGCTGACAGACAAGCCAGTCGTCGGAGTGGCGGAGGCAGCAATACGCATTTCTTCCTTTATCAGTGGTAAGTTCTCCATCGTCAGCATCTTACCGAGGTGTTTAATACACTTGGAGGACCTGGTACGCAGATATGGCGGAGAAAAGAGATTAGCATCAATCAAAACACCGAATATCGGCGTTTTGGATTTTCATAAGGATGCAGAATCGGCAAAGCAGAAGCTTCTTTCGGCGGCAGATGAAGCGGTCCGTGAGGATTTTGCTGAAGCGGTCATCCTCGGCTGTGCGGGCATGTCAGGCTTCGCTGATCTGGTCGCTGGGGAAATCGGCGTACCAGTGATTGATTCCGTAACTGCGGCGGTAAAAGTGGCGGAGTCCTTGGTCGATATGAGACTGAAGACTTCAAAGAGAAACACCTATGCACCGCCGACAGGAAAAAAGTACAAATAACAGGAGGAAAATCATGTTTGATCTATTAATAAAAAATGCAAAGATTGTATCCAGCCAGGGAATTACGGACGGGAATCTCTATATCAAAGACGGGAAAATTGCAGCAGTCAGTACCGAATTGCTGGCAGACAAATCTGCTAAGGAAATTGATGCAGCAGGAAAATTTGTCATGCCAGGCGTGGTAGACGAGCATGTACATATCATCGATATGGGCCAGAGAGAGCTAGGGCGCTACGAACTGGACTCTGGTTCTGCTGCGGTTGGAGGCATCACTACGGTGCTGGAAATGCCTCTTTCTAATCCGCCTTCTACTTCTTTGGCTTCTTTTAAGCAGAAGGAAGAACGAGCAGAGAAGAATTTTGTTGTAGATTATGGTCTTTACGGAGGCGCTGTACCTGGAAATCTGGATGAGATGTATAAAATGGATGAAGCTGGCTGCATCGGGTTTAAAGCCATGATGGCTGGCTCTGTACCGGGGATGTTCGAAGTTGTGGATGATGGGCAGCTTCTTGATATATTCCAGGTCATCAAAGAACTGGATTCAACCATTGGCGTCCATGCGGAGAACGACGCTTTGATTGGACGTCTTGAAAAAGGATTACAGGCGGCTGGAAGATGTGACATGAACGCCTTTTTTGCCTCGCGACCGATTTTCCAGGAGAATGAAGCAATTCAGCGAGCAATTTACCTCAACAGCGACCCGCAGTGCCGTTTGCTTATCGTCCACGTTAGCAACCCATATGGAGTGAAAATGATTCATAAGGCTCGCAGCCAAGGAAATAACGTCCACTGTGAAACCGGGCCTCACTATCTAAATCTGTGTGAGGAGTATGGCGCAAAGATTGGGCCATATATGAAGTTCGCGCCGCCTGCTAGGAAAAAATCTTTGACAGAGATGATGTGGCAGCAGCTGGCGGATGGCATGATTGAAACCATCGGTTCTGATCACGGAGGACATCTGAGAGAAAACAAAGAGAAAGGCTGGCAGAATATCTGGCAGGCAGGAAATGGTGCACTGGGACTTGAAACATCTTTGCCGATGATGTTGACAGAGGGCGTTGGAAAAGGCAGAATAACCATAGAAAAGCTGGTAGAAGTCATGTGTGAGAATCCGGCGAAGCTGTTTCGTATTTATCCGAAGAAAGGAAGTCTGCAGGTGGGAGCTGATGCCGACATCGTGATTGTCGACATGAATTACGAATACACTATCGACGCATCAAAGTTCAAATCTTATCAAAAACACGGACCTTTTGATGGTTTTCAGGTGAAAGGCGCTCCCGTGATGACTTTGGTTCGTGGCATTGTAGTCGCTGATCATGGAGAGGTAGTCGGTAAACCAGGATATGGCCAGATGGTCAGGCCGATTAAATAAGAGGCAGCTATTGGCGGGATGGAGAGCGCATCAGAGGGCAAGAGATGCCGGATTGATGGATTGTGAGGTGGAAACATATGATGAAAGCAAATCAGAAACGAATTGAAGGGGACATAAATGAATTGGCAGCATTTAACGCCACTCCAGGAAAAGGATTGACCAGGCTGTCCTATACTGAAGAGTATAGGGAGGCCCAAAGGTATCTTCGTATGGAGATGGAGAAGCTCGGTATGTCTGTGCGGCTTGACGCTATAGGGAATCTGATTGGACGGCTGGAAGGCACTAATTCAGGAAGAGCGCGGCATAATGAAAAAAATATGACTGGCCGAAAAGACGAACCAGTGCAGGGAGATCCCAAGCTGCCGGCTCTGGCGGTCGGTTCCCACTTGGATTCCGTGTTGAATGGAGGTATTTTTGATGGAAATCTGGGTATCGTCTGTGGATTGGAATTGGCACGGATGTTACAGGAGAATAGCATTCAATTATCTCATCCCTTCGAAGTCATGGCAATTGTTGAGGAAGAGGGGAATACATTTGGATCTGGCATCATGGGCGGTAAAGCGATTGCCGGCAAACTGGATGAATCCCTGTTGGACCTATTAACGGACGCAGGAGGTCACAGTGCGCGGCAAGCTATGATAGACTTCGAGTTGAATCCGACCTCGATTGATACCGTGAAACGTTCCCCGGCTGATTTAGCAGTGTTTATTGAACCGCATATTGAACAGGGTCCTGTGCTGGAATCAGAGAATCTGTCAGTAGGCGTGGTCGATGCGATTGTGGGAATCCGAACCAGAGAAATCGAAATTGTGGGACGGCCGGATCATGGAGGCACGACGCCTATGCATCTGCGTAAAGACGCTGTAACAGCGATGTCAGAGGTAATTAATGAGGCTAGGCGGGCAGTGGATGATTTGGATGATGGAACGGTGCTTACCTGTGGCTGTGTCCATGTGGAACCAGGAACGGTTAACGTGGTACCTGGTAAAGCTGTGTTCAGTGTAGAATGTCGATCTCGAAACCAGGAATCTCTGGACTTTGTATTTGAACAGGTGCATGGTGTGTTGGATGGCCTGCGTGAACGTGGATTTTCGATTCTGGAAAAAACTCTAATGGAATTGGCACCGACGCACTTATCTGAAAGAGTGACGGCAGCACTAAAAAGAGGAATGTCTACTTGCGGCTTGACAGAAAAGGTGCTGACGAGTGGCGCCGGCCACGATTCCATGTGCATAGCAGGGGTTACTGACGTAGGCATGATATTTGTAGCGAGCCGGGACGGGCGGAGCCATTGCCCGGAGGAATACAGTAGTACAGAGGACATTGCAGACGCCTGCAATGTGGTGCTTGAGGCGCTGATAGAGTTGGATCAGGTTCTTTAATTTGAAATAGCAAAAGGAAACTGCCGCTGAGTGGAGAACACAGGCGGCAGTTTTTGTATGGCTTAAATATGTAATTACTTAAGATTGAAATTTCTGTGAATTGTGGTATACTTTAGTAAATGTTTGTCTTAATTTATTGAATTAAGGGGATGATGAGATGACTGATGTGCTTACACCTGAACAACGTCATAAAGCCATGAAAAATATTAAGCGTAAAGACACTAAAATTGAATTGAAACTTAGAAAGGCGTTGTGGGAAGCAGGATATCATTATCGGAAAAATTATAAAGGACTACCAGGAACTCCAGATATAGCTTTTACCAAGTATAAAATAGCCGTTTTCTGTGATAGTGAGTTTTTTCATGGAAAGGACTGGGATAAATTAAAGGAAAAACTAAAGTCGAGTAATAACTCTGAATACTGGCTGAATAAGATTGAAACAAATATAAACAGAGACAAGCGTATCGACGCCGAGCTGGATGAGATGGGATGGCGAGTTATTCATTTCTGGGGAAATGATATATTGAGAGATGTGGACGGTTGTGTTAAGCAAATCGGAGACGTAATTTTAGGTCGATTAGTGGAAAATAATTATCAAGATTGACCTGGCAAAGGGGGCTATCATGCAAAAAACGTATTTTGAAAATTATGATGTAACAAATCCCGAAAGCATAGAGGCATATGCCAAGAAACTGATTGGAAAAACATTTAGACAGATTAGTAGAGAAGATACATCCCCCATTTCAGATTTGAAGGGATTAGAAACATATGATGCTTCGCATGAAAATAGAAAACAAAAGGGCGGGCTCGGAGTGTTGATAGAAGAAAGGTATTTTCATTATAAGGCTAATAGCATTTCAGATGCTGACTTTCCGGAAGCAGGTGTTGAGCTTAAAGTTTCTCCTTTTAAAGTTAATAAAAACGGAACTTTGGCGGCAAAAGAACGTTTAATTATTACGATGATAGATTATTTTAGCGTGGTTAATGAGCGATTTTATGAAAGCCACTTTTGGAAAAAAGGCAGGCTGATATTGCTTATATATTACTTGTATCAGAAGGAGCTTGAACGGCTAGATTACACTATAAAATATGCTGATTTGTTTACTCCGCCAATAGATGATATCAGGATAATCAAACAAGATTATGAAATCATTGTAGAGAAGATAAAAGCGGGTAAGGCGCATGAACTTTCAGAAAGTGATACGATGTATCTAGGAGCAGCCTCGAAGGCTTCAACCTCTAAGGATAGGACGAAACAACCATTTAACCTGGAACTTGCCAAACCTAGAGCTTTTGCATATAAAAATTCTTATATGACTTATGTCTTAAATCATTATATCGTCCCAGGGAAAGTTACATACGAAGCAATAATAAAGGAAAAAACAAATTTAACTTTTGAAGATTACGTTGTAAAGAAAATACAAGCGTATCAGAATTACTCGTTTGAAGATTTATGTGAAATATTCGAAGTGAACTCAAAAAGTAATGCAAAGAATTTGGTGTCTACACTCACATTCAGAATCTTAGGTGTTAAAGGTAATCATGCAGAAGAATTTGAAAAAGCTAATATAGTTATTAAATCTATCAGGTTGACCAACAGAAATACAATAAAGGAAAACATGTCATTTCCGAGATTCAAATTCAAAGAAATTGTGAATGAGGAGTGGGAGTCATCCTGTATTGGAAGATATTTTGAGGAGACAAAATTTCTCTTTGTTGTTTTCAAGTTTGATGCTGAAGGTGTTCTGCGGCTAAAGGGGTGTCAGTTTTGGAATATGCCTTATGCAGACTTAAATGAGGAGGTCAAATCTGTATGGGAAAAAACGCGAAATATCTTGAAAGAGGGGATAGTTATTAGTAATGAAGGAAAAAGAACTAAAAATAATTTACCCAAGGCTTCTGAGAATCGTGTTTGCCATGTGAGGCCTCATGCAAAGAATTCAAAGGATGTGGATGAGTTGCCAAATGGACAGTTATATCCAAAACAGTGCTTTTGGCTGAATAATAAGTATATTTTAATGCAACTGAAAGAGTCCTTTTTTCAGTAGGAGGAGGTTAAAATGGCTGGATATATTATGTCGTTAGACAATATAGATGCACTTCAATATTGTATTGAGAGTGGTACTTACAGTACAAAAATGAATATTAAGAATATTTGGAATAAACAGCAAGAAGGAACATTTGCTGATTATTTTAGCATGAAAGAAGGAGATAATATTTACTTTTTTATCCAGCGAAAAATCTATGGTATTGGAAAAATTGTTAATGTAGGTTTTGATTGTAAATATTTAAATTTCATTGATGCAGATATTGCAAGATCATTCTCAGCAAATGAAATGCGTGTAAATCAGCAATTGCTTTCTGGAAGTACGGATTCTAACCGATGTTTTTGTACTTTCAAACCAACACCTTATTTTTTTAGACGTGGCGTTGATATGGATGAAGTTCTTAGCAGCAATCCATCAAAATTTCGGATGTTAAGAGCAATGTGGAAAGTATCCTTTATTAAAGTTAGTGACGATGAAAATCAGGCTATTGTTGATATTATCCTAAAGCGTAATGAAGAATATATAGAAAATGGTAGGAATACTTTTATCTACGATGATACTGTACATGATTACATATTAAATCATGTAACGCAAAGTCATAGTTTAGGTCCAGAAAAAATTCTCTCTGCATGCGAAGAAGTTAATGAAAAGCTCAAACATGAAATGGCTATTGAAGCGGCGCTGTGTTATTTGTTGTCCAATGAAAATCATCCTATTTTCGGTTCATGGGATTATATTTCACATCAAGTGATTGCGTCTCCATTTAAAGCTATTGATTATATGGATAAAATGGATATTTTCGGGTACAGATATATATTCGGGTATAAGACCATATCAAAATACCTCGTTATTGAAATTAAAAAAGATAGGGCAGAATGTGAAGTAATAGACCAAATAATGAAATATGTAGATTGGATTCAGAAAGAATATGCATTTGGTGACTATTCTATGATTCAAGCGTACATTGTTGCGGCTGATTACACTGAGGAAGTAATAGAAAAAAGAAATCGAGAAGGCGTTAGGAATTTTACTAAAGGTTACAGGCCCACGAATTCATGCATATGGAATGACATTAAATTATTAAGATATCGTTATAATGGTACTTATATTGACTTTGAAGAAATAAATTAAAGTTTGAAACAGAATGCTTAACTAGCATTCTGTTTCAAAAATTTTGTTTAACGTGGTGCCCATTCTTGTAATCAAACCAACAACTAGAGCATTACCCATACAAAAATATCTAAATCTTTCAGGCATTCCAGTTTTTGTCCAATCATCCTCAAATCCTTGTATTCTTTCTGCTTCTATAGGGGTGATTTTTCGTAACTTTTTAGTTTCAGGATCTTCAATGATATGAGTGCTTCTATTTAGTGAAGATTCACTCGTTAACATTGTTCTTGCAGGTTTATCGATAGGATCAGGAAAAGCAATGGGGCCCTCTGAAAAAACGTATTCGTGTCCATCCTTGCTAATTCGCTTTATTTTTTTAGAGCCTTTCAGATATTCCCATTTATGTAAACTATCATTAATATAATAGCGTTTATCTACGTTCCTTTCTAAAAGAGTTTCTAATGGAATGAAATCTTCTATTATTGGAACAGAATTGCCGGTAGTTATATTTCCTTCATACATGTAACCTGAATTATGAAAACTAAACTGAAATTGATCTGAAACATCTACTAAAGAATCATACCGGAACTCTATAGAATCAGCCTTGTCAAGTTTAGCAATTGGAAAAGTTTTTGCAAAAAAACCTTGATTATTAATAATGTTGATTGGAGAAAAAGAATTTATATGGTTTGCATAATTTGTATTATTTTTATAAGCAAATATGAAAACTCTCCGCCGCCTTTGTGCAAAACCATATTCTGACGCATTGATAATACGCCATTCAACAGAATAATCAAGTTGATTTAAGCATGCTAACATCACACCGAAATCCCGTCCACGTTGTGTTGAAGGTGATTTTAGCAGTCTATCTACATTTTCTAAGAGAACAAACCTTGGCTCTTTTGCCGCGAGTACATCTCTAATTTGCCACCATAAAACACCTTTTTTACCTTCAATTCCTGAAGCACCAGTTCTTGCGACGGAATAATCCTGACAAGGAAAACCTCCGACAAGCAGGTTATGGTCAGGAATATCATCTTTGGGGAATATTGATATATCTTGGTTTACATGATTTTCTGAATTACCAAAATGATGGCAATAGCAGTCAAATGCATGTTGTGATTTCTTCCCAGGTTCCCATTGGTTTGCCCATACCGTTTTCCAATCTTTGGAGGAACGTTCGAATCCTAAGCGAAAACCACCCACACCAGCAAACAGCTCGCATATTGTTTTATCAATCATAATAAGTTTACCTCCAAAAAAATGAACATGCGTTCTTTGTTTATGACATACGTCTTTTTGATTCGTTTGAAAGAAAAACAAATCTATAATATTTTATCATCTCTAAAGTGATTTGTAAAGATCAAATTTAACATATCATTTTTTTTATTCATAAATAGTCCGATTTTATTTAGTGTGATTTAGTCTTAATTTGTGTATGATTTTCCTTCCCGGGTATATTATCCTCATACGGACGATTTATCCAGTGAAAGGGGGATTTTTATTATGATCAAAACAATATACCTAGCAGGGGGCTGTTTCTGGGGATTACAAAAGCTGATGAAGGAAATTAAAGGTGTTGTTCATTCAACTGCTGGTTATGCTAACGGAACCGGAGAGGCCGATGCCAATTATCAGAAGGTCTGCAGCGGCAAGACCGGTTTTCGCGAGGCAGTCAGGGTGGATTACGATCCTGCAGAAATAGATTTAGCGGCGCTGCTTCATATGTTTTTCTACGTGATTGACCCAGAGGCTGTGAATCAGCAGGGCAACGACGTTGGCAGTCAATATCAGTCTGGCATCTATTACGACGCGGCAGACAAAGAAGCGGAAGAAACAGTGCTGCAGTTATCTGCTATAGAGCGAGAACGTTATCCGCACTTTGCCGTTGAAATCAAACCTATTGAAAACTTCTTTGATGCAGAAGACTATCATCAAAATTACCTGGACAAAAATCCAGGCGGTTATTGTCACATTTCACCGAAGAAGATGAAGGAAGCTAGAGAAATGCTGATCAATCCCGGTCATTACAGACGACCGGATAACCCGAAGGAAATCAAAGAAAGGCTGTCAAAGGAACAGTATTACGTTACTCAAGAAAGCGGGACGGAACCGCCCTTCAAAAACGTTTATTGGGATCACTTCGAAAAGGGCATCTACGTGGATGTGGTCACAGGAGAGCCGTTGTTTTCATCTCTTGACAAATTTAACAGCAGTTGCGGGTGGCCGGCATTCTCCAGACCAATTGAAGACTTGTCCATGGTCGAAAAGAGGGATCGAAGCTTTGGCATGATCAGGACGGAAGTAAGGAGCAGGGCAGGAAATTCTCACCTGGGGCATGTATTTGAAGGCGAGAGGGAATCGCCAAATGGCATTCGCTATTGTATCAACAGCGCAGCCTTACGCTTTATACCTTTTGAGAAGATGGAAGAAGAAGGCTATGGTTATTTAAAAGGGATTTTTAAATAGGGTAGGACGGAAACCGGCAATTGACGCCGGTTTTACTTTGAAACGAAATGTTTTACTTGCCTTTTTTACCATATGCAGTTAATATGTTGACATAGCTAATAAGGGGGTTATGAATGAGAAAGTTTAGACGCAAATTCAGAGTGATGCGCAGGGCCATGCACAGGGAACTGAGGGAGCATAAGAGTTCCTTTATCGTATTCTCCATTTTGAGGGCACTGGTCGTCGTAGTGATGATTCTGCAGATATTTAATAAAAATTACGAAAATGTATTCCTCTGTGGACTGACGCTGATACTGCTTTTGGTGCCCAGCTTTGTACAATTGGAGTTACGAGTGGAACTGCCCAAAACCTTGGAGATTATCATACTCCTCTTTATCTTTGCCGCTGAGATTCTGGGGGAAATCAGAGAATTTTACATAAAGATACCATTGTGGGATACCATGCTGCACACGATGAACGGTTTTTTGGCCGCCGCCATCGGATTCTCGTTGGTTGACTTGCTCAATCGCAGCAAACGATATACCTTCCAGCTTTCACCCCTGTTCATGGCTATGGTGGCATTTTGCTTTTCCATGACAATTGGGGTGATATGGGAATTTTTTGAGTTTGGGATGGACTACTTCTTTAACATGGATATGCAGAAGGACACTGTCATACATAGAATCAATTCGGTGATGCTGAATCCCGATGGAATCAACGTGCCGTATACCATAGAGAACATCCAGGACACTACGGTCAATGGCAAGAATCTTGGGCTTGACGGTTACCTGGATATCGGACTCATCGACACTATGAAAGACATGTTCGTCAATTTCATCGGAGCTGTCGCCTTTTCCTGCTTTGGTTTCCTCTATGTTAAGAGCCGCGGAAAAAACAAAATTGCTGAGGGTCTGATTCCCAGCATCAAGACGAAAGATGCGGACTTTCTCACACAGGAAGAAGATGAAAGCAAAGTTGCAGAATAATTGTGAATACATCAAAATTTACGGAGACACTTTCTAAGGGGAGTGTCTTTTTTGTGTTCTTGCCTCGCCTGCATAGTATACTGTTGACAAATAATATACTGTGTAGTACGATATACCTATGGAGGCGCAATATGAACATAGAAGAATGGAAATCGCAAATTAAACGAGGTACTTTAGAATACTGCATTTTGCTTATGATTCATCAAAAACCGTGTTACGGTTATGAAATATTGCAGAGACTGAATGAATACCCTATTATCACTGCCAAGGAGAGCACCATTTATCCTTTACTCAGACGGCTTTTGAAAGAAGAATATCTGTCATCATCTTGGCAGGAATCCGCAGAAGGTCTGCCGCCTCGCAAATATTATGTAATCACCGATAAAGGTAAAATGTATTTAGATACAATGTCCTACGAATGGGACAATTTATTAAATGCTATTTCTGACTTGAAGGGAGAATGACAATGGACAGAAACCTGGAACTTTATTTAGATACTTTTGATAAACATTTAAAATCTATGCCGGCATCAGAGCGAATTGATATCATCAAAGAAATCAAGAGTTCAATCATTGAAATGGAGAAAAGTGAAGGACTGACTCCACAGCAGATTATCGATAAATTGGGAAACCCCAAAGACTTGGCACAGGCATATTTGGGAGAAAGCATCTCCAAAAATCCCGGCTTCAACTGGCAGAAATGGAAGACCGTCATTGCATTTTATGGGGCGACTGGATTCTCTGGAATGTTTGTCATTCCAGTTTTGGGTATTCTGTCACCTGTACTAAAATTGTGCGGTTATTTTGTGCCTTTGGCTGGCCTTGTCAAATTAATCGGATTTTATCTTGGCTATGATCTTCCCATTGCAATCGTGCAGATTGGATCCTTTGAGCTGCATCCGGCTCTTGCCCTTGTGGTCGCAGTCATTTTCGGCGTGCTATTTCATTCCCTAGGCCGTTATCTCTGGAAATTGCTTTTGGAATATATACGGAAAGTCAGTGAGAAGAAAAGAAACTTGTTTGTCAACTGAATATGAACTGTAATGTCAGTAAAAAGAGCAGCATAGCCAAAATGGCCGTACTGCTCTTTTGTTTATTATCTGGATTTTCGATTACTGTAACCAGGCATTTGATTTGATACTCAGACAGGAGAAACCTATAATGGAATCAGAAGATGGATCCCTCTTTTATAAAACCAGTATCATCACTTCGAATATGTCTGATTAACGGAAGAATGGCCGGATTGCTGTTGGCCTCACACCATACGGCACAGCTGTAAATTTTGGCCTCATCACTGTGAAAGTCCAGAGCTTTCAGCGATTTCCGGCTCTGACACTCTGCGGCGAATTCGGAATGGGGAATGACAGTGATGCCCTCGCCTGTAGTCACGCGGGTCAACATAGAGCTGAAGCTGTTCTCCCATTTCACGCGGGGAGAAACTCCCAGATCTTTTAGAAGAGATAGAATTTTATTTCCCCAGCGAATATCGTCTTTCAGCAGATAGAGCGGGCTGTTGTCAAATGCATTGGTCAAATTTCCTGGAGATATCTCAAAGATAGAGACCATGGAGAGAAAATCAATGTGTATAGGCAGGACATTAAACTGTGACGGCAATTTTTCACCATGGCGCAAGGTGATAAATCCGACATCAAAGTTTCTGCAAGCGAGTCCGTCTAAGATTTCTTCCATAGAGGATTGGGAACAGTTAATCGTTGCCTCGGGATACAAATCCCGCATTTTCACAATTGCAGCATCGATACCGAAGAGATCGAACCTCTGTGAAGATGTGTCGAAACAGATGTGAATCTTCATGGAGTTCTTATCCCTCTTGTTCTGCTCATCGGCTGTCAAAGTCAGTTCATCTACCTTTGCCAAAATATCTCTGGCGATAGGAAGCAGTTCTGCACCGACTTTGGTCAGAGAGACCTTGCGCTTATTTCTGACAAAGAGCTGGACACCGAGTTCCAGTTCTAGCTCAGCGATGTGATAGCTGAGAGAAGATTGTGAAATATAAAGATTGTCCGCAGCTTGTGAGAAGTGGAGATACTCAGCTAACGTTACAAAATATTGAATTCTGCGCAGTTCCATAGATTCACCTCTTAAATAAATTATCTGCATCTAGTTTATCATAAAAAATATCAGATGCACACATGGAAGGAGAAAAAATGTTTATAGATAGTAAAGTCAAAGTTGACAGCAAGGATATGGAAAGCTGCCGCCGATTTTCCCAGACCACTTATTGGCAGCGGGAATGTGAGGAACTCTTCGATGATGCATTTTCCCTGGATCTCCCTTATGCACCGCCGGGAATGTATCAGCATTTAGGAAAAAATGAATTAAAATGGCATTACGATTGGCTTTCTCATACAGTAGGAAATGACTGGAAATGGGAGAATATAAAAGCACTCGGCACAGACCATGAAGGCATTTTCTGGGTCTTTCGCTCAGGTGCTGGCAGCGTCTGCTGGGGCGGAAAAGAAGGCTGGTATGAAAGTAAATTTGCTACTTTGCTGCAGATTCAGGACGGCAGGATTACTTATGCCAAAGATCACTTTGACCCGACGGGTTTTTATAAAGCCGTCGGCGTAGAATTACCTAAATTCTATTATGACGCTAAGCCGCCTGAGGGATTTTCAGAAGCAGTAAAACCGTGTCGAATACCCGGTACTGAGGAAAGCCTGCAAAGACAGATAAAAGAAACACTGGATTTCTTTGTCCATCCAGACTATTGGAATCCAAAAGTGAAGGATGTCTTGGCAGAAGACTTTGTTCACGAGTTGACCTTTGCTCCGGCAGACATGCCCAGGGTTTATCGGGGAAGGGCGTACGACGCGCTGAACGAATGGCTGGACAGGCATCTGAAGGGAGGCGAAATTTATGATGAGGTGTTTTATCAAACGACAGACCCTCATATCTACATTACAGAATATAACTGCCTCTTTGAAACCGACTGGGGATACACGGAAGAGCAGATAAATGCCGGTGCTCACGGCAGATATCCTAATCGGGAAATATCATTCATTGAACTTGACGATCAGGGACGCTGCCGCAGGCTGGACGAATATCTGAATACGATGAGCAAGTTTCTCTCCATAAACGCCAGTATCCCCACTTTTCCATATATGTTTTATTAAACCTGCAGAAAGGAGGCTCTTATGAAACTGACGATTCGAGAAAGAGTGTGTTACGGCTGCGGGGATTTGGGCAGCCAGTTCGCATACAATCTGGTAACAACTTATTTAATGATTTTTTTCACTGATATTTTGGGTCTGTCTTCTGTGGCGGCAGGCACGATTTTCCTCATTGCGACAGCTTTTGACGCGATAAATGATCCAGTAATGGGCAGCATTGCGGATCACACGAAGACGAAACACGGCAGCTATCGGCCGTTTATGATGGCGGCAGCGATTCCCTATGGCATCTTTCTTGCTCTATGTTTTGTGGCGCCAGATTGGTCCTATGGCGGCAAATTGGCGTGGGCGTATGCAGTCTATCTGCTATACGTGGTCTTTTCTACGATGTTTCAAATGCCCTACGGTTCGCTATCCAATGTGATGACGGACGATATTAAGGAGCGGACCATTTTAGGCGCTTTCAGGGATTGGGGAGCAAATCTGGCGGGCTTTTTGCTCAATATGTTTGCGGTGACCATTATCACTGGCAGCAGTGCAGACGGGAAAAGTATGGACGGAAAAGGGTATCTGACCTTGGGCATCATCATTGCCGTCTGCTGTATCTTCTTCACCCTAGTTGCCGCTTTGGGAACAAAGGAACGAATCAGGCCGCCGAAGAATACAGCAAAGTTCTCCGAGAGCCTGAAATCCATCGGGCAAAACAAGCCTGCGCTCTGCATTTTGTTCATGGTATTTTTCATCAACTCGTTTGTGGCATTTAGAAGCACCTTTACCACGTATTACGCAATCTATTATCTAGGCAGTGAAAAGATGATTCCCTTGATTTTGACTACCATGTATACGCTGCCGCTGCTTGGACTGCTCTTTGTGCCAAAACTGATAGAAATGATCGGCAATAAAAGAATGTTTATGATCAGCGGACTCTGTGCGATGATCAGTGGAGGGCTGTCGCTCCTTGCAGGAACCAATTCGCTGTTGGTGATTCTTTCTGCCATTTTCGGCGGATTGACCCTCAGCGGAGTATTTGCAAACATATGGGGCTGCATGCCTAATGTTGCAGACTATGGACAATGGAAGACAGGCATCAGAGCGCCTGGACTGATTTACGGACTGGCGACCTTTGCCATCAAACTAGCAGTGGCACTCTCAACCTATCTGGTGGGCTGGCTGCTGGATTGGGGCGGATATGACGGAGGACAGGCTGTACAGGCGGCGCAAACCGTCCATTTCATTTACCTGGCCAACGGCATACTGCCAATTATTTTTGGCCTCATCGGTATTGTGATGATTCTCCCATATGACCTGAATAACGAAAAAATGAGGAAAATAAAAGAAGAAATGTCAGCAGGAAAGGCGCTGACCAGAAAATAGAGAAAAAAATAGGACATCGCCATCTCCATGATGACGGTGTCCATTTTTGTTTGTATTCATCAGGCTAGAGGATTACTCAGCCAGCCATTTCCCTAACTCTGCAACTTGCTTCTGATAATCGGCATTACCTGCAAAGGCATCTTTCGGGTTTTCCCCAGGAAATACCAAGGTTCTGTGATCGCCAAAGCCTGCCAGGGCAAAGCAAGTGTTTATGAACTCGCCTGCAGGACGGACGGCTTCTTCTGGACTTCCGCCGCAGGTAAGCACGATGCCCAGCTTCTTTGCCGGATCTGGCGTTGCCATTCCTTTGGCAGGATTGAACATGGAATAGAAACGGTCTGTCAGAACCTTGCAAGTGCCTGGCACATTGCCGAAATAGATTGGCGCTACAAAGACTGCCCCAGCGCAGTGCTTCAGTTCTTCAATCACTGCAGAGGCATCATCCTTCTGTACACAGCCATCGTGAGTTTTACAGTATTCACAAGCCTGACAGGAACCGATTTCCTTGTCTTCTATGCGGAAAATCTCTGCCTCAAAACCAGCCTTCTTTAATTGGGACTCACACTGTGTCGCAATATTGTCGCTGTTACCTTCTTTTCTTGGACTTCCAGTTATAATGATATACTTTTTCATTTGAATCAGCCTCCTTATGTAATTTTGTTGATTATCTAAATTATACTACTTTTAGATTAATTTACAAGCTGGCGTATGAATCTCCATTGTAAAGAAAATACTAAAAAGAATAGTAGTTGAATTTGGAAGGAGAACATAGATGAGTTCAATTTGGGAAAGAGGCGTAGAGCTTCCGTCGTTTGAAACGGTAAAAAGTGACAAAAAAGTAGACGTGCTGGTTATCGGAGGCGGCATGGCAGGCCTCTTGTGCGGATATTTTTTGCAGAGCAAGGGTGCAAAGTATGCGGTTATAGAAAAGGACAGAATTGCAGGCGGTGTCACCAGAAATACTACAGCGAAAATCACTTCGCAGCACGGACTGATTTACAGCAGACTCAGCCAAGATTTTGGGCAGGAAAAAGCGGCTGCTTACCTGAAAGCAAATGAGCTTGCTTTAGCGCAATATAAGAAGATGGCGGCTACGATAGATTGTGATTTTGAAGAAAAGACAAACTTCATCTACACTACTGAGGATAAGGCAAAAATCCTCGATGAGGTGGAAGCGGTCAATCAGATTGGCGGCAAAGCCATTTATACAGAACAGGTGGAGGTCCCTTACAAGATTGAAGCTGCCATAGGCTTTGCACAGCAGGCACAGTTTCATCCTTTGAAATTTATCTCTGCCATAGCGCCCGATTTGTCAATCTATGAGGAAAGTTTCGCTGCCAAAATTGAAAAGGAGCACTTCGGTTATTCTGTAACTGTAATCAATGCACAGGGAAACACGGTAAAAATTAATGCTGACAGAGTGATTACGACGACCCACTTCCCATTTGTTGATAAATATGGCATGTATTTTATGAAGATGTATCAACAGCGGTCTTACGTTCTGGCCTTGAAAAACGCAGCAAAGCTAGACGCAATGTATATCGGTAATAGACAAAAAGGAGATAAACTGCACAACTTGTCTTTCCGCACTTACAAAGATCATCTCCTCCTCGGGGGCTGCGGCAGCAGAACAGGGACAAAATGCGGCGCTTTTGATGAGCTGCGAGAAGCGGCAAAAACCTATTATCCAGAGAGCAGAGAAGTTGCTGCCTGGGCGACCCAGGACTGTATGACCTTGGACGGCCTTCCTTACATCGGTCGTTATGCCAAAAAGAAAGACGGACTCTATGTAGCCACCGGATTTAATAAGTGGGGTATGACCAACTCCATGGCTGCGGCCATGCTTTTGACGGGAAATATGGACAAGGAGCTGGCAGATGTTTTTCGGCCGGATCGATCCATGATGAAACCCCAGCTCTTCATCAACGGCATGGAAACCGCAAAGAACTTTGTGAAGCCAGTCGGTCACCGCTGCACACACTTGGGCTGTGCACTGAAATGGAATAAGGCAGAGAAGACTTGGGACTGCCCATGTCATGGCTCGCGGTTTGAGGAAGACGGCGAGGTCATAAACAATCCCGCGCAGAAAAACCTAAAAGGTTGACATTGTCTTTCACGCCCGGGAAAGGTATAATAAATGATAGATTATCACTTTATCATACCGAGAATGGGAGCAAAGCCATGGCACTTAGCAATGATAAAATCGAAAAACTTGTCAAAATTGCCAGCATGTATTATGAGGAGAACAAAAACCAGAACGAAATTGCCCGCAGCCTGGGGATTTCCAGACCGCTGGTCAGCAGATACCTGACAGAAGCCAGAGAATTCGGCATTGTAAAAATCCAAATACAAAGTCCTATCGAAGAGCGAAAAATCATCTTGGACCGCCTGCAGGAGAAGTATGGGATTCGCGGCGGCGCAGTCATCGAGACTAGCGAAAATGTGGTGGACACCAATCGGGATATCGCAGACTGTATCGTCAAGGGGTTGAAAGATACAGCGGGAATGCAGATCGGTATCGGCTGGGGATCTATCATTGGAACCATAGCCGATCGTCTGAATCAGGTACCGGCCAGAATGCTGCATACCAAGGTCTATCCTCTAGTGGGCAACAGCGGAGTATTTAACAGAGATTATCACACCAGCGAGATTGTACGGATATTTGCGGAGAGAACAAGCGGACAGCCTGTCTACTGGTACGTGCCAGCTTTTGTAGACAGCTCAGATGAAATCAGACGGCTAAAAGAGCTGGACAGCTATAAGCAGATGGAGAGCGGTTGGAAATCCATCAAGATTGCCTTCGTCAATATCGGAAATTATCCCTCCGTGCCCGATTTCGCCACGGCGGCCAGCTATGGGAACCGCCTGATTGAGCAGAAAGCTGTGGGAAAATTGTTATGCTATTATTACGATAGCAGCGGAAGGTTTATCAAGCCGGACATGGAGTGTACCATGCAGATTCCCCTGGAAATTCTCTCAAAGCGGAAATTCGTGGTTGGAGTCTGTGGAGCAAACGTCAGCCCCAAGGCCCTGGCAGGAGCCTTGAAGACAGGCGTTTTCACCCATATTGTGGCAGCTAAAAATATATTAGAACAGGTGTAATCATGGGCAACGTGTTATTAGTAGAAGACAATCCGAGCGCAGTAAAGAAGATTGTCCAGTATATCAAAAGAATATCAGTCGATTCAGCGGTGGTCTCTTTTGCAGAAGCAGGTGCTGCTTTACAGTACGCAAAAAGCAATGATGTTTCACTTTTTATTCTGGATATTCAGTTAGAGGATTATAAGGGTACCAGCTTAGCAAAGCAGGTTCGCCAGCTACCGGAGTATAAATATACGCCGATAATTTTTGAAACAGCGCTGGCGGGAGAAGAGCTTTCTGCCTATCGAGATGTAAAGTGCTATAGCTTTCTTGTGAAACCCTTTGACGAAGAAGAGTTTACCGCGGCTTTTCGTGATGCCATGGGCTTGTCCAGCAAGATGAATCAGCAGGTCAGAACCATCCGGATCGAACAGAAGCAGTTTATTTTGGAATATACCGTGCAGGACATCGCCTACGTGGAGGCCTTCGGAAAGAAGCTGGACGTTCACACAAGGAGCCGTATATCTGGCATCAAAGAAGACGTGATTTCCGGTTACACCCTGGCGGGGATGCTGGCCCTGCTGGATGAAACTGATTTTGTCCAGTGTCACAAGAGCTATATCGTCAACAAAAGACATATTGAGAAGATTGATAAACCTGGGCGGCAGATCTTTCTCAAAGGGTTTGCAGAGCCAATCCCTGTGGGAAATAAATATCAGCCTGCATTGTGGGGGTCGTTATGAATCTGGTTACCAATCTGATTGCCTTAGGCTTAGATGCCGGGATACTGGCCCTTTGCTGCGAAGGCGTCTTTGGACAGAAATCGAGTGGAAAGACAAGAGACCTTCTGCTCCTTCCCATTCTTTTTCTGCTCTTTATCATACCGAGGGTGAATGTGATTGCCGTCAGGGAAAAAATAACTGTGTCCATTCCCGTGCAGGGGTTTGAGATCGTGCCTGTTGACGGCCTCGTCGGCCTGCTGTTCCTTATTTTTTCTGTATTGCTGCTGAACAGTATCTTCTTCAGTCAGAGAAGCAGCGGTCATATTTTTTGCGGGACGATGGCGGTTTTCTCCATCTACCTCTTTGTCAAGTGCCTGAGCATTGTTTTTCTTGCTGTCTGTGGAGCAGAGAATCTTTTGCTCCTTTTAGGCAGCAGAGGCCTCTCTTTGGGTCTTGTCCTTCTGCTCATTTGCACGCCTTATTTGGAGCAGATCCGTGAGTTTGTTCAGACGGGTGATTTTATTGTCTGGATTGTTTCTGCCAATGTGGCAATTTTACTGGCAGCCGTGCTTACTGTCCTTTCCTTTGACGTGGATCAGATTCTTTCCCATTTGTGGCTCATCGTCACCTTGCTGCTGGGAATTCTGCTGCTGGACAGCGTGCTGCTGTTTTTTCATCAGCACAGAGGGCAGGAGCGCAAGCGAATTCATATGATTGAACAGTACGTGCCCATTGTAGAGGAACTGATTTCCCAGGTCAGGGCGAGACAGCACGAGTTTGACAACCGTATGCTTGCCATTGAAACCGCAGTGTCTCTGGCGGATACCCTGGAAGAAGCACAGCAAGAAGTGGCAGCGCTTGCCAAAGGCGTTTCCCTTACCCCCAATGACCGCGAACTGCTTTCCTGCGACAGTAAAATCATCGCCGGCATGTTATTTGACAAGATGAAGCAGGCAGAGGCGGCAAACCTTTGCATTGAGCTGCAGCTGCACGGTCTTTTTAAGAAGACGGCGGTTCCCGAAACGGAATGGATCGAGGCCATGGGGATTCTGTTGGACAACGCCATCGAGGCATCGCCAAAGGGCAGTACCATTTATATGTCGAGTAGAAAAAGCGGCGATTATCTGGAACTGCTGGTTTCCAATCCGGGACAGGCCATGTCCAACACAGAATTTATGGCGCTGTTCCGCAGAGGCGCGACAACAAAATCCAGCCCGGGGGATCGAGGCTTCGGCTTATATAACATTCTGCGTATGACAGAACGTTACCACGGCAAAATTTTGACACGCAACGAAGTGATTTCTGGAGAAAACTATGTTGTCTTTGGTCTGCTCCTTCCGTGATAAGGGTATGAACGAGGGTTTTAAGGGAACGAAAATGATTTTGTTCCCTTAAAACCCTCGTTTGTTTCCAGCCTGTTGCAGTGGCGGAGCAAGTCCGATATACTGGAAAAAAACAAGAGAAGGGAATGAATGTGATGCTTAATCTGATAAAAGTTGAGAGCAAAAAAATTTTCAGACCAGTGTTATTTACAACAGCTATTCTGGCAGTCGCGATGTGCGTATTGACCTGTACCCTCTACAAAAGTTATACTTTGCAGTACGATTTGGAAGCGTGGGAAGTAGGAACCGAATTGTTTTCTCTGCTGTATCCCTTGATTGCAGTGGTGCCCCTTTGCTGGAACTTGTATTATGAGCGGAAGAACAACTTCCTTCTGTATGTTCAACCTCGGGTGCCTATTAAAAAGTATCTGGCCGTCAAATGGGGGATCTACGCATTAGGCGCCTTTTGCATGATTGCGATTCCTTATACACTGTCAGCCGTATTTGCTCTCTATGTCAAAGCGCCAGTGGTTCCTTTTACCAACCCTTTTGATCACGTCTTTCAAAAGGCATTTACCCAGATGCCGCTGCTCTATGGGGTTATCCTCTCCTGCTGGAAGGGGGTTCTGGGCATCTTGATGATGACCTTCGGTTATGTGCTGGCCATGTACGGCAGGAATATCTTTGTGATCCTCACAGGACCCTTTGTCTACTCCATACTGGAAAACTACATTCTCTCTATCCTGCGTCTGGAGCAGTACAGGCTGGTAGTTGCCTTTGACCCCACCAGCATCAGCGATGATGCCATATCTGTGATGTCTTTTCTTGCAGGGCCGGCTTTTCTGGCAGTTGTCATCTTTTTGACCGCATTTTTTCTCTCAAAAGTTAGAGGAAATGCAGTCGTGACGGTTTAGGAGCCAGTTATGATTGCTCTGATGAAGAAAAATCTTCGCTTATGGGGATATGGAAAAGCCGTCGCCTTATTTGTCGGCTGCCTGCTTTTTTCCTTCAGCGAGAGGGTCAATGGCGTAAATTATTATCAACAACATATTTTGTCAGCGGTTTCAGACCACTATTATCTGACCTACTTTATGCTGCCTATGGTGCTGTTCAGCGCATTTTCCTTTTTAGACGACGACGGAGAGCCAGTGATCCTGCGATTTGAAAGCTACCACAGGTATTTTTGGCGAAAATGGTTTGGTGTCGGACTCATTGCGCTGCTGCTGGTTGCCATTCAGACGGCTGCCATCCTGCTATCCGGTATCGGGCTGCCATCAGGCAATCACTGGCAGCTTGCCGCGGGAGCGACAGAAATGGAACTGTTTACTATACTGCAGCAAAGTTTTACTGATCCGGCACAGACATTTATAGCCTTCACGCTCTACCAATTTGCAGGAAGCTGGATGATATTCGGAATCGGCATGTGGATCAGGCACTTTGCCAGCAGAAAATGGTCAGTGCGATTGATTGTGGCGCTTTATCTTTTTTCGGCAGTATGGATGAAAGTTTCCGCAGTGCAAAGCCTGCCTATCACTGGACTGAATCACTTGTTGATATTACATCACAATCTAGGGGCACCCCATCGCTTTGCGATGACCGGAATTACTGCGGCACTCATCGCCGCCCTTATGGCTTTGACTGTCCGATTTGCCTGGCGAAGTCAATTGCCGCATTTGCAGGTCAGAGGCGGGGGCATCACTGTTTATTATCGCAGGCAGCTGATGACGAGGCGAAATCTCCTGATTCTCTGTGGCGTCACGACGGGGATAACCCTCTACAAAGGACTGGCGGGCGGTTTTCTGCAATCCGGTGCAGAATGGGTGTACACCTTGTTTGCCGGACACGGTACAGGATATTTTCAAGTTCTGCCTTTTCTTGAACTGCTGATTACAATCGGTGCACCTCTCTATCTTTTAGCGGTGTTCGCAGAGCATACTGTTAACGGACAATCTATTTTTATCATCGTCCGCACGAGAAGCCGCAGAAATGTGGTGAGGGGGATTCTATCAGTGAGCATCATGTTTCTCGCTCTATATGCCCTTTTGTGGCTGGCAGCGGGAGTTCTCGGAATGATTTTCGTTGGCGGCGACATGGAACTGTCTGCGTGTAAAATGCTGCTATATGCCGTTCTGATAAAATTCTTAGATATGCTTTTGCAATTCCTAACGATACTAGCAGTCTGCCTATTTACAAAACAGATTACCATCGGTTTTCTTATACTGGTTGCCGGAAATCTGCTCTGTATACTGCAGGGGGCATTTGCATCCTATCTGCCTTTTGGCCTTTCCAGCTTAGCACGAATTTCCCTGCTGGAATCAGCAGGCGGTATATCGGCGGTGACAGCGCTCTGCATAGAAGGATTTTTAACCGCGCTGTTTTTTATCGGAGTGTTTGCCCTGGGCGGCAAAAAAATTTTGAACTAGGAGGATAGAATAATGTGTTCATATATCGAAGTAAAAAACGTATCGAAAAGTTTTGACCACAGGACCGTCCTTGAAGATGTGTCTCTGTCAGTGGATCGCGGAAAAGTGATCGGTTTAGTCGGTGCAAATGGCAGCGGGAAATCCGTGTTGTTTAAGATTCTGTGTGGCTTTGAAAAGCCAGACACAGGCAGCGTTTTTGTGCGCGGAGAGAAACTTGGGGAGCATGGGCGGGATTTTCCCGCTGATATGGGAGTGTTTATCAACTCGCCGGGATTTATCGGTATCTACAGTGGCTTTCAAAATCTAAAATTTCTGGCAGATATTCGTAGGAAAATTGGAGATAAGGAAATTCAGGAGGCGATGAGCAAGGTCGGCCTAGATTCCGATAATAAAACAAAAGTAGATAACTATTCTTTGGGTATGAAGCAAAAACTAGGGCTTGCCCAGGCAATAATGGAGGGACAGGACATTCTGATTTTGGACGAACCCTTTAACGCGCTGGACTACAGAACTTATGAAGATGTCAAAACCATCATCCGCATGCTAAAAGCAGAAGGCAAGACGATTTTCATAACTTCACACCGTTACAAAGATATCGAGCAGCTGTGCGATCAGGTGTATTCTCTTGAGAACTGCCGGCTTGTTCCAATTACGGCGGAAATTGCAGCACGGTATCGAGAGGTGGAATAACTGAATAGAAACACCGGGAGACGGTCAGCAAACTGACCCAGACCTCGGTGTTTTTTTTCGCATTCAAAACATTTTTAGCAAAATCAGTTACATATGTAACAATATTCAGACGATGTTTTGACGCGGGCATTTACAGACTCTCAAACCATTGACATCGGCCGCAGCAAGGTGCTATTGTAAGCGTAGTTAGAAAACGCTATACGACTAGCGCCAAGCCGCTGGCAGTTGCTTGCGGGGCGCTACAGCATAAGGAGAGAGAGGTAGTCATGATTATTGACAAGCAGGTTTTATCTGAGATGCTGCAATGTGTGTCAGAAAGCTTTATCGCTTGCAGTGGTGAGCTCAGTGAAATTGATTCCCGGTTCGGAGATGGGGATCACGGAATCACGATCAAGAAAATCGGCAGTCTCATTGAGGAGAAGGTCGGAAATTGGGAAGAGGAGACCTTCGGCGAATTCTTTGAAGATCTGGGCATGGCAATCATGGGTGTCAATGGCGGCAGCGCCGGTCCCCTTTATGGGACTTTGATCGGCGGCCTGGGCGCGGATCTGACCGACGAGATTGAAATCGATGCAGAGCTGCTCAAGGAGATGTTCGCATCCTGTCTATCTGAGATGGAGGATATTACGACGGCTAAGGCAGGCGACAAGACCATGATGGATGCGCTGATTCCAGCCGTAGAGGCAGCCCAGGAAGCGGAGGATTCCATACCCGCGATTTTGAGAGCAGCTGCAGAGGCAGCAAGACGCGGTGCCAAAGAGAGCGAAAAATTTGTATCTAAATTCGGAAGAGCAAAGAGCTACAAGGAACAGACCATCGGCACACCAGATGCCGGCGCAATGAGCACAGCCCTGTTCTTTGAAGGTTTTGCAAAACCATTTATGCAATTGTAAAAAGGAGAAAATACCATGAAGATGAAAAAATTTATCAATGATCCTGCAAATCTGACTACAGAGTTATTGGAAGGCTTTGCCTTAGCGAACCAGGATTTAGTACGTTTGGAAGAAGATAATACAGTAGTGAACAAAGCATTGGATCAGGCGGATCGTGTTACGATAGTAACGCAGGGCGGCTCCGGCCATGAACCTGCAATCAGCGGTTTTGTCGGTGAGGGTATGATCGATATTTCAGTAGTTGGGGATATCTTTGCTGCGCCTGGTCCACAGGCTTGTGTAAACGCCATCAAAAAAGCTGAAAAAGGCAAGGGCGTGTTATATATCGTTCTCAACCACGCAGGCGACATGCTGACTGGTAATCTGACCATGAAGCAGCTGAAGAAAGAAAAGGACATCAAATGCGTCAAAGTGGTGACCCAGGAAGACATCGCCAATGCACCGAGAGAGAACGCAGACGACAGAAGAGGCCTGGTAGGCTGCATTCCCACCTATAAGATTGCCGGTGCTGCAGCAGCAGAAGGCAAAAGCCTGGAAGAGGTTGCCGAAGTGGCACAGAGATTTGCAGACAACATGGCGACTCTTGCTGTCGCAGTGAGAGGGGCAACCCATCCGGCTACAGGCAGCCCTCTGGCTGAGCTGGGTGAAGACGAGATGGAAATCGGCATGGGTCAGCACGGAGAAGGCGGCGGTGGTCGTCAGACTATGAAATCAGCTGACGAGACTGCTGAGATCATGGTCAACGGTCTGATAAACGACCTTTCCATCAAAGAAGGGGAAAAGGTGATGCTCATCCTGAACGGAACGGGCGCGACAACCCTGATGGAACTGTTCATCGTCTACAGAAAGTGTGAGGCATTGCTGAAAGAGAAGGGCATTGAAATTGTTGCAAACCACGTGGGAGAACTATTGACTGTACAGGAACAGGCTGGCTTCCAGATGTTCATGGCAAGAATGGACGACGAACTTCTCCATTATTGGAACGCACCTTGCAACACACCATATATGAAAAAATAGGAGGAATCTATGGCAGATAAAGATGGAAATCAATTAGCGAAGGATTACCATGTAGGCGTCAAGGCGCAGCAGAAGCCCTTCCACGTAAAAGGTATGGAGCATGCGGACTGGGGCATGAAGGACAGACTTTCCAGGATTTTCAGGCCGGACACGGGAAACACCGTCATGCTGGCTTTTGACCACGGATACATCATGGGCTCCACGGCGGGCCTTGAGAGACTGGATCTGGTAGTGCCCCAGCTGGCAGCGGACGTTGACGTATTCATGGCCACCAGGGGAGCTCTGCGTACCTGCGTACCGCCTGCCTTTAACAAGGGCATCGCTCTCAGATGCACAGCTGGCGGCAGTGTGCTGGACGACGATATGAGCCATGAGGTCATCGGTGTAGATATTGAAGACGCCGTCAGAATGAATGCTTCCTGCATGGCAGTACAGACCTTCATCGGAACGCCGGGTCAAAAAGCGAGCCTTGACAACCTCTGCAAGACTGTGGACGCTGGAACCAGATATGGCATTCCAACCCTGGGCGTCGTAGCTGTAGGCAAGAATATGGAAAAGACGACGAGGTTTTACCTGCTGGCCACCAGAATGATTGCTGAACTGGGCGCGCACATCGTAAAGACCTATTATTGTGAAGACTTCGATAAAGTCGTCGCTGCCTGCCCTGTACCAATCGTGGTGGCAGGAGGTAAAAAGGTACCGGAGGCAGAGGCATTGACCCTTGCTTATCGCGCCATCAGCCAGGGGGCTGCCGGAGTGGATATGGGAAGAAACATCTTCCAGGCGGAGGACCCGAAGGCCATGTGTAAAGCCATCGCCAAGGTAGTTCACGAAAAATATACAGATAGAGAAGCCTTTGAATTTTATGAAGATACGAAAGCGAGGTAAACACCATGTCAGCAACATACATGCACATCGGTATTCCGGTGACAAACAAGAAACCGGGAATGGTATACAACGAAGATATGAAGCTTTGGATGAGCAATCCGGAAGACTATGATTACGTGATCGAGTACCTGAAGTTTGAAGAGGGTACGCCGTTCCCAGAGATTCTACACCACAACCCGCACGTGGCTTATAGGGTAGACGACCTGGAACACTACATCGAGGATGCCGACCAGTTGATTTTCGGTCCGGCACAAGCCAGCGAAACTGCCAGACTGGCATTCGTCATCAAAGACGATGCGATCTTGGAACTATACGAAGAAAAATAATACAAACCAATACATCATCCCAAAGGAAGGGGCGCGGTCAGAAATGGCCGCGCCCTTTGTACATGTCAGGCATATGGTGTGCAGGTGTCTATCCGATCAAAATGACGACTTTGAACTCCTCTTCCGTAAAAGACACATCGATCGTTCCCTGGTATCGTTGGACGACTTCTTTTACAGAGGACAGGCCGATGCCGTGGAAATCACCATCATCTTTATCAGAAAGAAAACGGTCCTTCTTTACTTTCACCTCATTGCACTTTGTATTGACAATCTCATAACTGAAATAACCGTTTTCTGAATAGCGGGCTTTGACAGAAATATTCCGCTTGTCCTGCGGCAGTTTGCGGCATGCCTCGATGGCATTATCAAGGGTATTGGCAAAGATCGTACACAGACTGATGTCGTCGATGGACAGCAGATTGTCGATGCTGATATGGAAAAACTCACTGATTCTCTCTTCTTGTATCAGGTTATACTTTGCATTGAGTACGGCATTGACCACCCTGTTTTTGCAAAAACTGCGGTTGCTTGACTGAATATAATTGGATAGCTGCTGGAAATACCGTTTCGCTTCTGCATCATTTCCTTCGTCTAAGAGATTGCCCACGGCCATCAGCTGGTTGTTCAAGTCATGGCGCAGCCTTCTGATTTGGTCCTGATTTTTTTCCAGTTCCTCATAATAGTTTTGCTGCAGACGCAGATTGGACCTTTCAATATCTGCGTAAATGCCGTCAGCCATATAAGAAGAGGAGAGGCGTATACAGCCGATGTTGGTGATGAGGCATGCGATGAGACAGGGCCAGACATAGTAGGTCACCCGCGGTGTAAAATAGACGCAGCTGAAAAGGGCGGTGAAGGAGGCCAGGCTGATAATGGTCACCATGATCCAGGCTCGATTGTCCAGAGCAAGCTTCATCTTCGCAAGAGAAGGCGAGAGAAGGCGGTAAAACAGATACCAGAATAGGATTACCAGGGCATAGGTGGCGGTCGCCATGATGTTACTGCCCATTCCCTCATCCTCGGGAAAAAGGGAAAAGTAAATCAGCGTGCCTACGTTCATATAGAGAAAGCTGACGGTAGCGGCGATAGGATAAAAGAGGACGGCGATTGCCAGCTTGATCAGCAGTTCCCCTTCGAACAGGAGAAGATTTATGGCTATAAAGAGCAGCAAAGGTATGGTGATATTTGCTACATCATTAGGATAAATCGGCACACCTGACACCGCGGACAGACCAATCCACTGCATCAAAAACAGCAGGATATTCTTTCGCGGCTGAAGAAAACAGCAGACACAGCGATAGAAGAAAAAACCTGCTGTGAAGCTCATGATATCGCCGATACAGGTTAAGAGTATTGACATCGATTTCCTCCTTAGTACAGCATCATCTGTGCAAACGCTACGGCAAGGTCCTGCCTGTAGGCGCGGCTGACGGGAATTTCTTCTTCGTGACAGAGACAGCAAGCAGTCTCAATCTTTGTTACGAAGCGCATGTTTACCAGATAGCGATTGTGCACCCGCTGAAAGCAGGCGGGCAGTTCCGCCGCTACGTCGTCCAGTTTTCCGTAGAAAATAACGTTTTCCCTTACTGTGACGACATTGACGGTCCGGCGATCACTTTTAAAATAACAGATGGAATCCATCGGCAGGCGCAGGGTGCCGGACTTTTGCTCCACTATATAAAACTGAGCTTCACGTCCGTGAATTTCCTCAATCGCTTTCGACAAAACTTCTCGAATCTTGGTTTCTTCATAAGGCTTGAGAATGTAGTGGAAAGCTTGGACTTCGTAGCCCTGGAAGACGAAATCAGGGTATGCCGTGACGAAGATAATGATCATTTTGCGGCCTGATTGGCGCAGCATCTTTGCGGTAGTCATACCGCCAGCCCCGGGCATCTCGATATCCAGAAAAAGAATGTCAATCTGATTGGCGGCATCGCAGGCAGCAAGGAGACTCTCACCGCAGTCGAACTCCTGGATTGCATAGTCCATCCCTGTAAGTTCCAGCTGCACAGCAATCAGATTTCGCAGATCTTTGCGCAGTTTTTTTTCATCATCACAGATTGCGATATTCAGCAAAATAAGACCTCCTCAGTTTTTCTCTTTGTAGGGTAACATAGGATGGCGGCAGTTGTCAAACTTTACAGAAAAGGGGTTAAACTTAACACTTCGGCCTCTAAAAAACTGCAGGTTCTTCACTTAAAATAGATATAACAAGAAAAATGGAGGTTGAACATGTTACAGGTACAGAATTTGAACAAAAGCTATAAAAATAGTGTAAACACATATCAAGTTTTAAAGGATGTTTCCTTTGAAGTGAAGAAGGGCGAATTTGTGGCGGTCATGGGGCCCTCCGGCAGCGGAAAGACCACTCTGCTCAATTGCATTTCCTGCTTTATCCCCTCAGACAGCGGAACCATTCTGCTGGGAGGGAAAGACATCTCAGGCTTAGATGAGAAAAAGATTGCCAAGGTGAGAAATGAGAATCTGGGTTTTGTCTTTCAGGATTTCATGCTTCTTGACGGTCTGACTGTCAGAGAGAATATCTGTATGCCGCAGATCATCGCGGGCGCCCCGATTACCCAGATGGAAGTGAAAGCAGAGAAGCTTTGCCAGCTCTTCGGCATCTCTAAAGTCATTGACAAATATCCGGCAGAAATATCAGGAGGAGAGAAACAGCGTACCGCGGTAGCTCGCGCTTTGATGAACAGTCCTTATGTGATCCTGGCCGATGAGCCTACAGGAAATCTGGACAGCAAATCCTGCAAGGCTGTCATAGACGCTTTTCTGCAGGCGAAAGAGCAGGCAGGGGCTACCATTTTCATGGTCACTCACGACAGCTTTGCCGCATCTTTTTGCGACAGGGTCATCGTTCTTGCAGACGGGGTGATTCATCAGGAAATCATAAAAACTGGCACCAGACGTCAGTTTATGGATCAGCTGTTAGATGTTTTGAGAAATCTGGGAGGCGGGGACGATGACAACGAGTAAGATCTATCAAAAAATGAGAAAAAGCGGCAGGGGGCAGTATCTGCTCCTCAGCTTCTGTGCCTTTTTGTCGGTGCTTCTGATCACCGCCTTTGCCCTGATGTATTTTGGCCCCACGGTGCAGACCTTTCTGCCGGCAGGGGGAGACACGAGGAAAATGGCCACCTTGCTCCTTGCAGCTACAGCGCTGGGCTGCTTTATCTTCACCTTATACGCTTCCGGCATGTTCTTTCGGTACAAGAGTCGTGAATACGGGATTCTCATGGCTTTGGGCATGGAAAAAAAGAATCTGCGGAGACTTTTGTTTAAGGAGCTATCGGCCATTACTGCCGCGGCTTCTCTGGCCGGACTGTTGTGCGCTATACCAGTGTCATATCTGATTTGGAAACTCTTTGAATTATTTATCATTTCCAATGAACAGATGACCTATCGCTTTGGCGCGGCAGGCTTTATCCCCGGCATCCTCTTTGCAGCCTGCCTGGCCCTGATGCTGGGACTTGCTGCCAGACGTTTTATCAATCGGTCGGACATCATGGACATATTGCGGACGCAGCACAAGACCCAGATGGTAAAGACCGTAAAGGGCTGGATTTTGCCGGTGGGCATCGTACTGATGCTTCTTGGCATTGCTCTGGGCAGCGGCCTTCCACAAGTTGCCGCCAGGGTCTTTCGGGTCAATCTGCCTTCTGCGGTGAACCTGTTTTATCTCTTTACAGTTTTCGGCATCTATCTGGTGCTCCTCAGCATCGTAGCCCAGAGCCGTGCGGCGAAAAAGAAGGAGAGTTATTACAAGAATCTGGTGTCCATCAGCCTGATGCGTTTTACGGCAAAGGCCTCCACGCGGAATATGTGCGTCATCGTGCTTCTGATCTTTGTCTGCTGTTTTGCTTCCTTCTATGGAATGCAGTACAGCTTGACGCCAGATCTGGCGAAAAGTGACGATTTTGCCTTTTCTCTTCATTATCCTGCTTTGGAAAAACAGATAGAAAAGGAAGATGTCTACAGAACGGCTCAACAATATGACTTGGAGGTTGAGGACTTTACGGAAGAGCAGGCATCTAATCTGATCATTTCTTATACGGCCACGGATATCAGTGAAGATGAAAGCAAATATGTTGAAAAGTATTATGACCAGCAGAGAGGCGCGCTTTTCCTTTCCGCCAGCAGTTATGCCGCCATCTCTGGAGAGAAGATCACCGTGAAGGAAGGAACCTATAAAACGGTAACGCCAAAAGACTACAAAGGCTTTTTTGACCACGTGGACGGCTTAGACAGGGTGACGAATCCGGACAGCAGCAAATCTCTGAAACTGGTATATGACGGTAGTATGGAACAGGGTTCTCTATACTCTATGAGCGATCCCTTTGCCTATGTCATCAGCGACGGCGATTACAAAGTGATGACCAGAGGGCTGGATCAGATATATAAGGAAAATCTGGTTTTCTTCGATGTAGATGACGTTGCCAATTCCTACGATTTTGCCAAAGCTTTGCTGAGCCAATATGTGGACCGAGCCACGATGCGTTCTAATCACATGGGCTATTGGGACGCCTGGGAAGAGCAGCAGACACAGAAAGCAGGTAAAGAATACGGGTATGGCGATCGAATCGACATGACCATGGACAACAATCTGCTGCTAGACGACTGGAAATATGCACCCGGTTTTCAGATTATCCAACTGCAAGATCAGATGCAGCTGATCAGCGTATACGTGATGCTATGCCTTTATATCTGCATCATCGCCCTGGCGGCGGTTTCCGTCATGACCTACGTGAGGAGTATTTCAGTTGCAACGGATAACAGACAGCTCTTTGACAGCCTGGAAAAGCTGGGCGCTGACGGAGCATATCGGCAGAAAGTGCTGAAAAAGCAGCTGGCTAAGCTTTTTCAATATCCGGCGGCCATCGGATGCAGTCTGGGGTTTCTCTTCTCTCTGGCTATGGACATTTCCAACGATGGAAGGCTGGCGGGCACGGAGTTTACAGCCCTGGGTATCTTATTAGGCATCATTGCAGCGATTGCAGCAATCCTATTTGCAGTCTATCGTTATGCATTAAAACGGGCGCAGAAAATGATTGGAATATAATTTGAAAACGGCACAGTCGGCTTTGGCTGTGCCGTTTTGTTGTTGTATGGAAGACAAATGACAGTCTCTGCCCGATTTGACTTAACGACAATCGTAGAATTGTCTTCAATGTGTCCCAAATGGTATGATTCAGGCGATTTTATCGTTTCATTTTGATAGCGAACCTTTGCTGTACGGAAGATACTGTTCTGGCTGAAGAATTTGTGATACAATGTCCTTACTCGGTGACTGGCCAGCGCCAGCAAAGACAAAAGTTCGTGCTTATGGTTATTATGTGTGGACAAACTATTTTAGAACGGAGCAAAAAATGAAGTATGTAAAACAGTTCATCATCATTCTGATTATTTCTTTTATCGGGGAGTTATTGAATTACTTTCTGCCGCTTCCTGTTCCGGGCAGCATTTATGGACTTCTCATCATGCTGATTTGTCTGCTGACTGGTTTGATTCCACTGCAGGCGGTAAGAGATACGGGGCGTTTTCTCGTGGAAATCATGCCTTTGATGTTCATCCCGGGGGCTGTGGGTCTGTTGGAATCCTGGGGCGTGCTGAAACCGGTATGGCTACCGGTTATAACGATTACAGTCGTTACTACGGCGGCGGTCATGGCGGTAACGGGAAGGACTACCCAGGGAGTCATACGGATGGGACAAAAGAAAAATGAGGAGGGGATGGCAGATGAATAGTTTTTTATTAGATTCTGTCTTTTTCGGCGTGGTCGTCAGTTTAATCGCCTATGAAGCAGGCGCGTTGCTGAAAAAGAAATTTAAAGCGGCTATTTTTAACCCTCTTTTAATCGCTGTGGCGGCTACCATCGTGGTATTGCTTATGTGCGATATAGATTATGAAAGCTATTACGAAGGCGCCAAATACCTCAGCTACCTTTTGACGCCGGCTACAGTATGTCTGGCCATTCCCATGTATGAGCAGATAGAATTGCTGAAGAAAAACTGGCAGGCTGTCATGGCGGGCATTTTGTCTGGCGTCCTGACCAGTCTGATCTGTATTCTGGCCATGGCAGCAGCTTTCGGACTCAGCCACGAGACTTATGTCACTTTGCTGCCGAAATCCATTACGGTAGCTATCGGAATGGGTGTATCGGAGGAATTAGGCGGTTATGTGACTATCACAGTCGCAGTGATTCTGATAACGGGAATATTGGGCAATATGATTGGAGAAGGCGTATGCAGATTATTTCGCATCAAAGAGCCAATAGCAAAGGGCGTTGCCATCGGAACGGCATCCCACGCCATCGGAACTGCCAGAGCCATGGAAATGGGCGAAGTTGAGGGCGCGATGAGCAGCCTCTCTATTGCAGTGGCAGGACTGCTCACTGTAGCAGGGGCTTCTGTATTTTCGTTTTTTTGGTAGGGATACTTGCATATTTGCGGCGCAAGATAGGATACTAAGTAAGAAGTATTTAGGAGGAGTTGATCATATGAAAGAAATAAAGCTAAAAGCAGACAAGCCTTTTCATAACAACGTGGATGTGGCCGTTATTGATTTTCCAGACGGCCCGGAAGGCGAAGAACGTCAGCGCTGCAAAGTGACAGTAGAATTTGCAGAAAGTGATGTAAAACAGCTGCAGGACAGAGGCCTGGATTTTGATGGCGCCATGGAGTATTACAAGGATTGGTTGGACAAGGTCATAAAAGTGCACCTGGCGACGGAGTGGAAATGTATCTGCGGGTACGATGAGGTGATGGATATCATCAAAGAAAAAGTGAGACAGTATTATTAATTAAAGAGAAAGGGCGGCTTTGCGGCGGAACGATATTCGTCAGTGGAGAGCGCCTTTTTCTTTTGTCTGCCTTCTTGCTTTAAATCCGGCAAATGAGCAAACCGAAAAAAAGTACCAGACATTTTTTGAAACCAGGCAGATTGCGGACTGCCGGAGATGGTTTCCGCACCCAAACAGTCCGCAAATGAGGAATCTGAAAAAAATGTTTCAGACATTTTTTGAAACCGGGCAGATTGTGGACTGCCAGAGCCGGTTTCCGCACCTATCTATACAGTCTTTGGTACGGGTTCGATCCCAACATCTGCCTCCATGTTAAAAAAATTTGAATCCCCTTGTGAGAAACTGTCCAAAATGTGGTATACTATAAGTTAGAAATTTTTTAGAGAAAGAGATGATTGATTATGACAAAGGTAGACATCTTTTCCGGTTTCCTGGGCGCCGGAAAAACAACGTTAATTAAAAAATTGATTGAAGAAGCCTACAAAGGCGAACAGATTGTTTTGATAGAAAATGAATTTGGCGAAATCGGCATTGATGGCGGATTCCTGAAAGACGCAGGCGTGCAGATCAACGAGATGAATTCCGGCTGTATCTGCTGCAGTCTGGTAGGAGACTTTGGCAAAGCACTGGATCAGGTTATCAACGAATACGCGCCGGACAGAATCTTGATCGAACCCTCAGGTGTTGGCAAACTCAGTGACGTCATCCTGGCTGTGGAACGTCTGCACAACGACAAAATTCAGCTCAATGGATTTACCACAGTAGTAGATGCCAAGAAAGCCAAGATGTACATGAAGAACTTTGGCGAGTTCTTCAACAATCAGATTGAACATGCCAGTTCTATTATTTTGAGCCATACTGCAGGACTATCCCAGGACAAGCTGGACGCCTGCGTGGCTTTGATGCGTGAACATAATACAGAGGCGACGATTGTAACGACGCCGTGGGAGGAGATTACCGGTCAGCAGATTCTTGCTACCATGGAACAGAAAAACACAATTGCTGCTGAACTGGCGCATTTGGAGGAAGAAGCCCACGAGCATCACCATCACGACTATGACCACGACGAGCACTGTGGATGCGGACATGACCATGAAGCCCATGAGCATCATCATGACCATGACGAGCACTGCGGATGCGGACACGACCATCATGAGCATCATAATCATGACCACGAGCATCACCATGACCATGACGAGCACTGCGGATGCGGACATGACCATCATGAGCATCATCACCATCATGATCATGAGGGGCACCATCACGCTGACGAAGTTTTCACCAGCTTTGGCGTCGAGACTGCGCACAAGTTCACAGAAAAGCAAATCGAAGAGGCGCTTTCTGCCCTTTCCAATTTTGCTGAATATGGTCAGGTCCTCAGAGCCAAGGGTATCGTAGAAGGGGAAGACGGCCAGTGGATTCACTTCGATTATGTACCTGGTGAGCCTGACGTAAGACACGGTAGTGCGGCAGTTACAGGTATGTTCTGCGTTATCGGCGCGGGGATTGAAGAGGACAGCATCAAAGAGCTGTTCGGGCTATAAGAGGTGGTGCATATGGAAATACCAGTATATTTGTTCACCGGTTTTTTGGAAAGCGGTAAAACGACCTTTATTCAGGAAGCATTGGAAGGCGACGATTTTAACGCGGGAGAGAGAACATTGTTTCTCTTGTGCGAAGAGGGAGAAGCTGAATATCACCCCAGCAGGTTTTTCGGTACCAAGGTCTTTTTTGAAACCATAGAAGATGAGGAAGAACTGACGACTGCACATCTGCGTGATTTACAGTTAAAACACAAGGTCGAGCGGGTGGTCGTGGAGTACAACGGCATGTGGAACCTGGACACTTTCTATCAGAATATGCCGCAGGAATGGGTGACGTACCAGGAGATGATGTTTGCTGATGGGAGGACGTTTCTCCAGTATAATCAAAATATGAGACAGCTGGTCTTCGACAAACTCAAAAGTGCGGAACTGGTGGTTTTTAATCGCTGTGAGCGCGGCTTTGATAAAATGGAGTTCCACAAGATTGTCAGGGCTGCTAACAGAAGAAGCCAGATATTGTACGAATATGGCAAAGACGACGTGGAACTGGACCAGATTGAAGATCCCCTGCCTTTTGACCTTGAAGCACCGGTGGTGGAAATCGGTGACGATGCCTACGCCGAGTGGTATCGCGATATCAATGAGGAGCAGGATAAGTACGACGGCAAAGTTCTGAAGGTCAAAGGCCGCAGCGTTCTGGGCGGCGGCATACCTGACGACCACTTTGTCTTTGGCCGCCATGTCATGACCTGCTGTGCAGAGGATATTCAGTTTGCCGGGCTTGTCTGCCGGTGGGACAACGCAGCCGACATCCTTGAGCACGGCGGCTGGGTTAGTATTACTGCCAAAGTGAAGGTTGAATTTGACGATGTCTACGGAGAAGAAGGCCCTGTGCTGTACTGCAGTGAGGTGACTGAGGCTGAAGAGGCCGATCCGGAAGTGGCGCAATTTTAACATAAAAAGGGCATGCCCTAAAGATAGCGGAAATTTTGCTATTGAAAGGATGCCTTTTTTGATTGCGCCAAGGCAACAACTGTTGAGATTAAGGGGTTTCTATGAATACCCCAAACAACAAGCGAAGAAGAGAGTCTATGGAGCGCATTGAGAAAACCTTTATCGAATTGCTCCAAACAAAAGAATTAGATGAAATCAGCGTATCGGATATTTGCAAGCGTGCCGGACTAAACCGAACCACATTTTATGCAAATGATCCGGTATGATATTGATTTAGCTCGTAAACATTTTCAGAACTGGTTTGCGGTCCTGGTGAAATATTTTGTGCAGGACAGAGAAGAAATGCTCAAAAAGTCCAAAAGTATCGTGGGGAGCACGAGCAGTCCATCCTCCAGGAGGGTTGGGCGACAAAGGAAACCGTCTGCCGGAAACTACATGTAAAATCTGCCAGTTTGACAGAGCGAAAATTTGAATTTAAGGATGTGTTTTATGTTTAACGAAATATGTATCTATGAGGCGAAATTAACAAAGCTAGACGAAATCGAAGAGCTGATGAAGGAAGTAGCTGAATTTTATTTGAAACAAGAAGGCGTCATCGATGTGCATTATATCAAACGCACGCATCGACAAAAAGATTTTAATGCAGTTAAAAATGGTGAACTGCCTATCCGCCTTACACGAAATGTGGGTAAGGTGACATATGTTTTATACTGGGTACTGGAGAATGAGGAAGCCCACGCAAGAGTCTCAAAACTTGGTGTGGAGAAATTCTACAAACGCTGGAACAGATGTTTGACCACTATGCCTAAGATTATATTAGGTGAAAATATTGTTTAACTTGCAGGTTTCAGCTTGTCGAAATAGAAGCCTCATCTTTTGAGCTATCCTTGCAAATCGCCCAGTTTTCCATTTTGGGAGACTGTATTTTACTTTTACTTGAGAAATCATCATTCCTGAAGCAGAGTTTGGTGTAATTGAGGCGGGTTTAGGTCAGCTTTTCAGTGAATTTTAGAAAAACTGGCAGCCGAAACCGTCTGAAATGGAGGCTGGAAGGTTATTTTTTGTTAGTTTTCTTGTTAAATATATGAAATTGAAAAATTTCTTACATTATTATGGAAAAAAGTGTTATAATAAATATATAGTGAAACGTTTGAAAGGAGATGTGAGCCAATTATGTATGATATTGATGATTTGATCATGTACGGCGGTACTGGAGTCTGCAAGGTGTCCGATATTACCAAGCCTGAGTTTTCTGGTTCTGATGAGGACAGGCTGTATTACGTGTTGGAGCCCTTATACCAAAGCGGTGTGATATATGCGCCTGTAGACAACGAGAAAGTTTTCATGCGTCCTGTCATATCAGAGGACGAAGCCAAAGACCTGATCGATAACATTCCGCAGATTCATACTGAGATTTACAAAAGCAGCAGTATGCAGCAGTTAACGAAGTATTACCAGTCGGTTATTGATTCTCACAAGTGTTTAGAGCTTCTGCAGTTGACAAAATCCATCCATGCAAAAAAGGTGGATGCCATGAAGCAGAACAGACATTTGGGACAGATCGATAAGAAATTTATGAAGAAAGCGGAAGACCTTTTATTTGGAGAATTTGCAGCAGCACTTCGCATTTCGAGAGACGATGTGGAGGACTTTATACAGGAACGATTAGACGAAGAATAATAGGCGAGAGGCAGAGCGATAGACAGCAAATCGGGTATGATTTGATTGTCTATTTTTTTGTTTAATAGGAAATATCGATTTCCTATTAAACAAAAAAGGGGTGTGCAGAGGGGATTCCCCTCGCCGCCTTCAGGAGGGTACTCAGCCTGCGTAGCAGGCGCCGAAGGGAACCTAGGGTTCCCTAGCGGAGTGGTGAAGCCACTTTTTGATGCAGCAAAAGCCTTTTTCTACTTGACATGTACAAGAAAAGCTGTATAATAATCCTTGCATTGCAGTTTACAAATACTAAACAAACAGTTTAGAATCTTTGTCATTACCATGAGGTAGAGGAGAGAATATGGAAATGGATATAGGAACCAAGATCAAGGAACTGAGAGTCGTAAAGGGACTGACACAGGAGGAACTGGCGGATCGGGCGGAACTGTCCAAGGGGTTTATTTCCCAGCTGGAGAGAGACCTGACGTCGCCGTCTATTGCGACCTTAGCTGATATTTTACAGTGTCTGGGCGTATCCGTAGCAGAGTTCTTTGCGGACGACAGCGACGACCAGGTGGTGTTTAAGGACGAAGATTATTTTGAAAAAATAGACGGCGATTTAAAGAACACGATTGAGTGGATTATTCCCAATGCGCAGAAGAACATCATGGAGCCGATCCGTCTGACCCTTGAGGCCGGCGGACAGACCTATCCCGACACACCTCACGAAGGAGAGGAATTCGGCTACGTATTGAAAGGCGAAATTACCATTCACATTGGAAATAAGACCCATAACGCCAAGGCGGGAGAGTCTTTCTACTATACGCCGGAGAAACAGCATCATATATCATCAAAAAAGGGAGCGAAACTCATCTGGGTCAGCTCACCTCCTAGTTTCTAGAGAAAGGAAGAACAATGGCATCATCACTTATCGAACTAAGACATATTTCTAAGTCATTTGAAGACACCTTAGTATTAGACGATTTTAATCTCACTGTCAATGAGAATGAATTTATCACTCTGCTGGGACCTTCCGGCTGTGGGAAGACGACGACGCTCCGAATCGTAGGAGGTTTTGAAACACCCGATCAGGGACAGGTGTTTTTTGAGGGAAAGGATATCACCAATGTACCGCCCAACCAAAGACATCTCAACACGGTATTTCAGAAGTACGCCCTTTTCCCCCATATGAACGTAGGACAGAACATCGCATTTGGTCTCAAGATCAGTGGGAAAAGCGATGAATATATCAGGGACAAGGTCAAATATGCCTTGAAACTGGTCAATCTGGACGGCTATGAGAAGAGAAGAATAGACGCCTTATCTGGCGGTCAGCAGCAGAGAATCGCCATGGCAAGAGCCATCGTCAACGAGCCGAAAGTCCTGCTCCTTGACGAACCGCTTGGCGCTTTGGATCTGAAGCTGAGACAGGACATGCAGTATGAACTGATCAGGCTGAAAAACGAATTGGGCATCACCTTTATTTATGTTACCCACGATCAAGAGGAAGCGCTGACCATGAGCGATAAGGTCGTTGTCATGAACGGCGGTTATATCCAGCAGATGGGGACGCCGGAAGAAATCTACAATGAGCCGGAGAACGCCTTTGTGGCAGACTTTATCGGCGACAGTAATATCATAGACGGCATCATGATTGAAGATCGGGTGGTCAGAATTTGTGACACCATTTTTCCTTGCATTGACGAAGACTTTGGCAGAAACAAGCCAGTTGACGTGGTTATCAGGCCGGAGGATCTGATCATCGGAAAACCAGGTGAAGGCAGGCTGGACGGAGAGATAACCCACAACGTATTCATCGGTGTTCACTATGAGATGGAAATCGAAGCGGGCGGATTCCTCTGGCTGGCGCAAAATACCAAAAGCTATCCAGTCGGAACCAAGGTCAGTCTTGACGTGGTACCGGAAAATATACAGATTATGCACAAACCGCAGTCAAAAGAAGAGGAGGCGATAGAAATCGATGTCTAGAAAATTACTTGCAAGCCCTTTTCTGATTTGGATTGCCTGTGGTACTTTGATTCCACTGGCGGTTATCGCTTACTACGGATTTACAGATCGCAGTGGTACTTTCACATGGAATAATATTACGGCTATTTTTGGCGCTGAGCATGCGCAGGCCCTGGGGCTGGCCCTGCTGCTGGCTCTGATCAGTACGGTGATCTGTTTCCTGCTGGCTTTTCCCTTGGCGATGATTTTAAAGAGCAGCCGCATCGGCCAGAAAGGATTTATGATTTTTCTCTTTGTCCTGCCGATGTGGATGAATTTTCTGCTGCGAACTATGGCATGGCAAGTCATATTGGAGAAAGAGGGGATTCTCAACAACTTGTTAACCGCCCTGCATCTGCCGGCGCTGGAGATTATCAATACACCGGCGGCCATCGTCCTGGGCATGGTCTACGACTTTCTGCCTTTTATGGTGCTGCCGATTTTCAATACGCTGATGAAAATAGATGACAACATCATTGAAGCCGCCTACGACTTGGGCGCTACGAAAAAGCGGGTGCTCTTTGACATCCTACTTCCTCTGAGCGTGCCAGGCATTGCCAGCGGTGTAACCATGGTATTCGTACCATCCCTGACCACCTTTGTCATCTCCAATATGCTGGGCGGCGGCAAAATTAACTTGATCGGCAATATCATCGAACAGGAGTTTACCACCAGCTCCAACTGGAACCTCGGCTCAGGCCTTTCTCTGATCATGATGATTTTCATCGTCATCAGCATGGCCGCTTTGGGCAAGCTGGATAAAGAAGGGGAGGGGACGCTGATATGAAGAATCTTGGAAAACGCATCTACCTCATCCTCATCATATTGTTTTTGTACCTGCCTATTTTGACGCTGATGGTGTTCTCCTTCAACGAGAGCAAATCCATGTCCATCTGGACGGGTTTTTCCCTGAAGTGGTATAAGGAAATGCTGGGCAACAGCATGATTATGGAAGCGATATGGAATACGTTTACCATCGCCTTAGCGGCGGCGGCTATTGCGACAATCATCGGCACCCTGGCTTGTATCGGCATTATGGCGATGAAAAAGCGTTCGGAAACGGTCATCATGGGACTGAACAATATTCCGCTTCTCAATGCGGACATTGTAACTGGTATTTCTCTGATGATGACCTTCCTGGTATTTGGCATCTCTCTCAACTGGGGGACGGTGCTGCTGTCGCACATTACTTTCTGTATTCCCTACGTGATTCTGTCCGTCATGCCGAAATTCAAGCAACTGGCGGGCAATACGTACGAGGCCGCCCTTGATCTTGGCGCCACACCGCTTTACGCTTTTTACAAAGTGGTCCTGCCGGACATCCGGCCCGGCATCGTCTCAGGCTTCTTGCTGGCTTTTACTATGTCCGTAGACGACTTTGTCATCACCCACTTTACCAGAGGCGCGGGCATCAACACCATTTCCACACTGATCTACAGTCAGGTGAAGGTCGGCATCCGGCCGACCCTCTTTGCCCTGTCGACTTTGATCTTCGTCACGGTACTGGTCATTCTGGTGACTTCCAATGTGGCATCAAACAAAGAAGACGGTAAGGGAAAGAAACGGATTATGGCGGTACTCACCACTCTGGTGGTATGCTTATTAGGCGGTACGCTGTTTCTCAGCGGTGTTTCCGGCGGCAGCGGCGGCAAAGAGGTTCATGTCTACTGCTTCGGCGATTACATCGACCCGGCTTTGATCAAAGAATTTGAGAAAGAGACGGGCATCAAAGTAGTCATGGATACCTTTGACACCAATGAAGAGATGTATCCTGTCATCAAGAATGGATCAGTGAACTATGATGTCATCTGCGGCTCTGATTACATGATCGACAAAATGATCGGAGAAGACTTACTGGCAGAGATTGATTATTCAATTATACCCAATGTGGCTAATCTGGATGAGAAATATCTGAAAGTAGCTGAGAACTTTGACCCGGGAAACAAGTATTCCGTACCACATACTTGGGGAACCCTGGGGATTCTTTACGATATCAATAAGATTCCGGAAGGGTCTATCACATCGTGGAACGACCTTTGGGACAGCAAATATAAGGGCAAAATCGTCATGCCTGACAGCATGAGAGATACCCTGGCGATTGCTTTGAAAGCAAAAGGGTACTCCCTCAATACGACCGCTGAAGGAGAAATCAAAGAGGCCTCTGATTACCTGATAGAACAAAAACCGCTGGTGTACAAGTACGCCAACGATTCGGCCAGGGACATCATTCTGGGCGGCTCTGCTGACATTGCAGTTATCTGGAACGGAGAGGTCCTCTACTGTCAGGAAGAAAACCCGGATCTGGCTTACGTGGTACCAAAGGAGGGCAGTGAAGATTTTACGGACTCCTGGGCCATACCAAAGACCGCTAAGAACAAAGAAAACGGAGAGAAGTGGATCAATTTCATGTTAGATAAAGACGTGGCGATGACGAATTTCGACTATCTGACCTATTCGATCCCGAATATCAGCGTCATCGACAGTGTGAAAGACGATGCAGCGAAGATGAACGTTCTCTTCCCTGAGGATGCAGTGCTGACGAAATGCGAAGCGCTGAAAAATCTGGGACCGGCAGCAGACGATCTGTACACCAAGTATTGGAAAAAATTTAAGAGCTGATTAAAAAAGGACTGCCTGATTGAGCAGTCCTTTTTGTATTTATCATTCTAAGCGGACGAACACTTCTTCCACGTTGCGTTTGAACCCCAGATAGGTTGCCGCGAAATAGAGAAGATAGACAGCCATAAAGACTGCGACAGATATGACAAAGTAGGACAGACTGCTGCTGGTTGTTCCCGTATAGAAGACAAAACGATTTCCTGCAAAGATGCCGATGAAGGCACTGAGAAAGAGGGAAACTGCGATGGGTACCAGGTAATACATGGACAGCTGTTTTCTCACAATTTTGTTAATCCCTCTGCTGCTTACACCCAGCTTTCGCAGCACGTCGTAGCGGTAACGATAGCGGCTGGAATCTGAAAGCTGCTGTACAGCCAGTATCGTCAGCGCTACGCACAGGAAGATAAGTGCGATATAGGCCAGGGGGAAGGTGAGCGTAGAAATCAGAGAGAGCATTTCTACTGTGATTTCTGATTTCAAAGCCACGTCATACCTGCCGATGGTCATGATCTGGTCAGAGCCGTTTGGCATATTCTCCATAGCGCGTGTCTTTTTCAAGGCCAGCTTTTCTTTTTCGGTTGCCTTGTGGTCTTCCAGGGTCATTTCCAGGTCATCTGCCTCCTTTTCCGTCAACATTCCCCTGTGATGATAGTAAACAGCTTCCAGCTTTTCCTGCAGACCTGCCTGCGGCTGTTTTGCGAAGGAGGCGGCAGCGGCAGCATAATAGGCTGTCATCTGTTTTGCAGTCCCATCCGGGACGACGATGATATAGTCTGCGCCGTTGACACCATTCAGGGCAAAGGCTTCGGTGTGTGCGCCTGCAAAGGAAAGACTTCTGCCACCTACGGAAAGCGGCCTGTGGAGGAACGCATCGTCAATATCTTTTAACACCCGGTTTTTGACATGGAGCAGATATTCGCTGTCCTTTAGGGATACATCGGCGTATCCCAGCAGATGCCGCAGAGCGTTATAGTCACTGAGAGACATGTAGGTGTCGTAATCATAATAATTATAGGTATCAGCGGCAATTGCTTTTCTATCCGGCTTCCCGTCTTTATCGGTATACCGTCCTCCATAGCCTGCAACGTGGGTATACAGATAGTCGTTCATCTGGTGCTGATCGTCGCGGTAGACCTGATAAATCTGCCGCTCCGATATCTCTACGCCTTCTTCCTTGAGAAAATCAAATTCCTCTGAAAAACGATCGTCCGGGTTTTCACTGCACAACATCAGATCGAAAGGGACGGCCTGGTTGATTGCCTCTTTCTGATAGCTGGCAAACATCATGGCGACGCTGCCGCCGAGAAGGGCGATTGTAAACAAAACGGTCAGAGTGCCCATGGTAAACCGCATGGTGCGCATTTTTGCAGAGAGCTGCCGCAATAGGAACAGACCGTCTGAACGGTACACTAATTTACCGCCGCGGTGAATATAACGGACCAGCCAGGCAGCCAGCCCGTGGTAAAAGAGATAGATGGCAGCGAGGAAAAGCGCGCTTAAAAGGATGACACCGAAGATGCTGTAATTGCCTCGGTACATCAGAATAAAGAACAAAAGGAAATAGCATATGGAAGCGGGAAAAAGCCATTGCTTCCACCTTTCTCTGCCTGTTTCTACGGCTTCACTTTTCTTCTCCATTTCTATCAAGTCGGAGATGGTCATCTTCTTAAAAATTTTCCGATTATGCCGCAGTGCCAGCAAAAAACAAAGTCCGAAACAGCCGGCCGTCAAAAGGAGGCACCAGTGAAAATCGCCCATTTGTATCTGATAGTCTTGGCTGAATAAGTGATAAAATACGCTCATGATAACCTGCTGCAGCAAAATGCCTGCCAGAATGCCAAAAACTAGTGAGACAGTGCCCAGGATCATGTTTTCCCGCATGTAGAGCCGGGAGACCTTCTTTTTGTTCATACCTAGAAGGAGATAGGTTCCAAACTCCAGACTGCGTTTTTCCAGCATGAAATGAACCATGTAATTGATCAGCCAGGCCACGATGAGAATGATGAAAAAAGTGACGAAGCCGATCATGACGGCCATCATCATGGCTGTTTCCCACATGTTCTGGACGATATCGGTAAAGATTAAAGAGTCAAATGCGAACATAAAAGCGACGATGCCGGTCATGGTAAGCATGTAAATCAGATAATCCCTCATTGAGCGCTTCGCATTGCGCAGGGAAAGCTTAAAGAGCATGGCTGCTGTCACCTCCAGTCAGAGCAAGAACATCCAGAATCTGACCGAGAAATTCTCTGCGGCTCTTCTCTGCGCGAATCAGTTCATGGAAGATCCGACCGTCTTTCAGAAACAAGATTCGGCCGCAGTAACTTGCAGAAAAGGCGTCATGGGTTACCATCAGAATCGTGGCTTTGAGTTCTTGGTTCATCTTACAAAAGGTTTCCAGCAGCATGCCTGCGGAGTGGGAGTCTAAGGCGCCTGTGGGCTCGTCTGCCAAAATCAATTTGGGATCATTGACCAGGGCTCTCGCACAAGCACAGCGCTGTTTTTGACCGCCAGAAACCTGATCAGGAAATTTGCTGCGGATGTCTGTAATTTCGAGACGTTCCATGATCGCTGTGGTCTGCGACTGAATTTCACCCTTTTTTTTATTTTGCAAGGTCTGCGCCAACTGGATATTTTCTTCAATGGTCAGGGTATCCAGCAGATTATAATTTTGGAACACGAAGCCCAGGCTTTCCTTTCGAAAATCGGCGAGGGCTTCTTCAGAAAGCTGGGTGATATCAAGTTCTCCGAAGTAGATGTGGCCGCTGGTTACGTGGTCTATGGCAGCCATCAGGTGCAGCAGTGTGGATTTGCCAGAGCCGGACGCCCCCATGATGCCTATGAATTCTCCTTCTTCAACCTGGAAGCTGACGCGATCCACAGCTTTGACCACGTTGCTTCCGCTGCCATAATATTTTTCTACGTCACAAATACGTATCATTTCATTCATTTTTTTCTCTTCCTTTCTGTTCTGTTAAGATCATTGTACAGAACAAAAGGTCCTGCTGGTATGGGTCTTGGTTACAGAAGTCTTACATTTTTGAAAGACTACGAGAGTTTTTGGTAGTCAGAATCGGGAAAGGTGAGCAGGATACGGGTGAAGAAGCCTTCTTTGGACTCACAGGTGATACCGATGTCCAGTTTATCGCAGAGTTTCTTACACAGATAGAGACCGATACCCGTAGATTTGACACCGGTTCGGCCGTTTTTTCCTGTAAAACCTTTGTCAAAGATGCGTGTCTGGTCTTCTTTCGGAATGCCCAGGCCGTTGTCTTCTATAATAAGAGTCAGGTTTTGATGACCTCTTCGAACAAAAATGCGGACGTAGGCTTCTTGCCCCCGGCTGTACTTGATACAGTTGGAAAAGATTTGATTGAGCAGGAAAATCACCCATTTTTCGTCGGTGGAAACGATAGAGGCGGCATCTTCCGGCAGTTCTAAGCAGATCTGCATATTTTTCTGAATAAAATAGGGCTTATTTTCGGCGATGGCGGAGAGCACAACTTCTCGCAGATTTACTGGGTGGATCAGATAGTCCTGATATGGGTGTTCGGTGCGCGCGTAGAAAAGCACCTGTTCAACCAGCTGATCGATTTTTCTCAGTTCCATCTGGAGTCTGCGACTCTCCTCACCGAAATGATTTTCACAGATCAGCGTGGCTGCTGTCAGTGGAAGTTTTACCTGATGAATCCACTGCTCGATGTATTCCTTATAGTCTCGCTGAGCGTCTTCCAGGCGATGAATTTTTTCGATGACAGAGCGGTTGGAGCTGCGCAAAATTTCGCGATACAGCCTGTCCGCCAGGTGGGGTGAGGATTCCATGACTTCAGAAAAGAGATAGGGTTGATCCAGCTCTGCCAGCTGCGTGAAAAGACGGGCAAAGTATTTCTTGCGGCGGGAAAAATCAATCAGAAGCCATATGAGCAGGACCAAGAGCCACAGAGCCGCGATGATCAGAATATCTGTACTGCGGCTGCCAGAGAGATGCAGAAAGAGGCACAGCAAAAACAGCCCGATGCCATTCAACAGCAGGGCGAAAGCTTTATCTTCTAAATAGTGGGTCAGTTTCATCTTTTGCCTCCATAGTCTCAGGGAATCAGATAGCCCATGCCTCTCTTTGTGATGATAAAATTTTCCATACCCAGTTCGGACAGACGTCCGCGCAGGCGCGTCATATTGACACTCAAGGCGTTATCGTCGATAAACACCTGATTATCCCACAGGTAGTCGATCAGCTGTGCCCTGGAGACGATTTCCCCTTGATGCCTGATGAGACAGCTGAGAATCTTCCATTCATTTTTGGTCAATTCGGCTTGTCTGCCCTCGTAGGAGATGACGGCAGAAGCTAAATCCAAGGTGAGTCCGTGTGCGGTAAGGCGCTTTGAGTCAGTATCTGCCTGCATCGTTCGTTTGAGGACTGCGCCGATTCTGGCAAGCAGTACAGGCGGTTCATAAGGCTTAGTGATATAGTCGTCACCGCCCTGCAGGATGCAGTTGAGTTCATCCATAGAGGTTGCGGCTGCTGTAACAAAGATGACTGGAACATTTGAACTGCGCCGAAGGCGGCTGCAGACTGTCAGACCGCTTTCGCCGGGAAGACTGACGTCAAGCAGCACCAGATCAGCAGCTGAGGAGAGAATTTGTTTTGTCACATCGGAAAAATCAGAGATTCTCTCGGTAATGTGATTGGCATTGCTCAAAAGGAGCGACAGTTCCTGGGCAATCGTCTCATCGTCTTCTACAATTAAAATTTTGGCCATATTTATCCTCCGACTTTTTAACATGATTCTATTATAGTGCCTGACGGCGAATCTATCAAGGGAGCTTGGCAGAATGTATGATATTCTGTCCAGCGAGCATCTGTGAGTAGCCTATGGCTGGATTGGAACGCATTGTATACCAGTAGACAAAAAAATCCTTGAATCGACGCCTCTTTAATGATAGAATGATGTGTAACTTTAACACACGAAAGGACGAAACTTATGAAAAAGAAAAAACAACTGAAAGAAGGGGAGGCAAGGCAGGCGGTCAACCCTATGATCATCCTGGCGGTCATCATCATCCTCGCCTCCATCGCTACATACCTCATCCCTGCTGGTGAGTTCCACAGAGAACCGATGCCGGGAACCGATTATCAGAAAATCGACATAGATTCCTTTAAATTTATGGAAGGAACACCAATCGGAATTTTCGACATTTTTCAATCATTGACATTAGGACTGCAGAGCGCTGGCTCTGTCATCTTCTTCCTGCTGATCATCGGAGGAACTTTCCAGATTGTAGAGAAGACGGGTGCTCTTCACGCAGGTCTTTCTAACCTGGTAAGAGTGCTTAAGGGAAAAGAACTCATCATGATTCCTGCTAGCGTCTTCATCTTTGGACTGGTATCAGCTTTTGCTGCCTGCTCAGAGGAGTATCTGGCATTTATCCCTTTGATGTACGTGGTCTGCGTAGCGGCGGGATTCGACTCCTTGACGGCAGTATCCCTTTTGATGGTCTCCAGCGCTGTAGGTTATGCCGGCGGTATGACCAACGCCTTTACGGTAGGTATCGCTCAGGAGATTGCTGAGCTGCCGCTGTTCTCCGGCATGGGTTACAGAGTGGTGGTATTTATCGTCATGGCTGTGATCACTTCGCTGTACCTCATGAGACATGCGCACAAAATTAAAAAGCACCCGGATCTCAATACCATGAGGGAGACAGATCTGATGTACGCAGAGAAGCTGGACGTAGAAGAAGTAGAGCCGATGACAGGCAGACAGAAACTGTCGCTTTTGATTTTCGGACTAGGCTTTGCAGTAGTAGCTTTCTGTGTCATCGAGCTGGGCTTCTATATCGACGAGATGTCAGCCATCTTCCTCATCGTCGGAATTCTGGTGGTCATCGTCAGCGGCATGAAGGTCAACGAAGCCGCTGACAACTTCGTGGAAGGCTGCCGGAACATGCTATGGGCGGCTATGATCATCGGTATGTGTAAAGCTGTAACCAACATCCTCAGCGATGCGGGCATCATGGACACGCTGATTTACTATGCAGGAAGCGTACTGGAAGGACTGAGCGCTAAAATCAGCGCCTGCGGCATGTTCATCCTGCAGGATTTACTCAACGTTCTCATTCCGTCAGGTTCCGGACAGGCAGCGATCACCATGCCGTTCATGGCGCCGCTTTCTGACCTCTTAGGCGTATCCAGACAGACTGCTGTACTGGCGTTCCAGATGGGCGATGCATTCACAAACGTGGTTACGCCGACCAGCGGAGAGCTGATGGCAGCTCTTGCAATCTGCCACGTACCGTATAAGAAGTGGTTCAAGTTCCTTGCTCCGCTTTGGGGACTGTGGGCAGTGGCAGCGTGTGTATTGCTGGTGATTGCAGTATCCATCGGATACTAATGAAACGAAGGTGAATGACATGTTAAACTTAGAGCCGAAACGGGTATTCTATTTCTTTGAAGAGATTGACAAGATTCCAAGAAACTCTGGCGATGAGAAGAGAGTCAGTGACTTCATTCTAGCTTGGGCAAAGGAACAAGGTTTTGATGCAGTGCAGGACGAATACTGCAATCTGGTCATCAAAAAAGGACCGTCTGCCGGCTATGAAGAAGCTGCACCGGTCATTCTGCAGGCCCATCTGGACATGGTCTGCGAGAAAACACCGGAGAGCAGCCACGATTTTACAAAAGACCCTATTACCCTGCGGGTAGATGGAGACTGGGTTTCCTCTGACTGCGGAACTTCTCTGGGCGCTGACAACGGTATCGGCGTGGCCTATGCCATGGCGATCTTGGAAGACGATAGCTTGGCGCATCCGCCTCTGGAAGTCATCTTTACCGTCTGTGAAGAATCCACTTTTGACGGCGCGGCAAATATATCTACTGACTTGTTCTGCGGAAAACGGATCATCAACTTGGACAATGCAGAAGAAAATCAGGTTCTGGCGGGAAGCTGCGGCGGCAGCGGTATCAACTTTGAACTGCCGCTCCAATGGACGTCGGCTCCAGAAAAGGGCGTGTTTTATAAGCTGTATGTAGAAGGTATGGAAGGCGGCCATTCTGGCGAGGACATTCACAGAGGCCGCGGCAATGCGATCGAATTGCTGATCAGGCTCATTCGCGATGAAGAAATTTCACTCTGCTCCATGAAGGCGGGCTCTTACAGGCTGGCAATTCCAAGAGACGGTCAGTGCACCGTCATGGTAGACCGCGGTAAGGAAGACTATCTCAGGGAGCACGTTGCGGAGATGGCGACGATTTTCAAGAAAGAATACTTTGCTGCAGCGCCTGCGCTTTCCGTGCGCATGGAAAAAACAGAGGCGGAAGAAACTCTCATTCCCGACGACAAGAAAAAGATCGTGCAGATTATAGATTTGTTCCCCAATGGGATTGCCAAGATGAACGGTGCGATTCCGGGCGTGGTGGAAAGCTCCAACAACGTCGGCACCATAGAGGTAGGGGAAGGAAGACTCTTCCTCACGGCGGAAACCAGAGCTGCCTATATGACGACCGTAAAGGACATATTGGATAAAGTCGACAGCCTGGCAGAAATCTTTGGCGCAGAGGTGACCTATTTTGGCGGTTATGTCCCTTGGGAATTCAATCCTGATTCGGCGCTGAGATTGAAGGCACAGGAAGTTTACCGTCAGATGTTCGGCGAAGAGATGTATTCTCTGGTAGCCCATGCAGGGATTGAATGTGCCATGTTCATCGAAAAAGATCCGCAGATGGACGCGATTGCTATCGGGCCAAACTGCGAATATTTCCATTCACCAGGGGAGCGAATGAGCATCAAATCCACGCAGAAGATGTACAAGTTTGTCGTAGAACTTCTTAAGAATTTGAAATAGTATCTGAAAGGCGCAAAACCCATCTGGGTTTCGCGCCTTTTTCACCTGGTTCGATTTGACATTTGACCGTAAAAAAAGTACAATTATTAGTTAGTAATGAACATTCGATACAAGTTGAAAGGGCAAGGGATGAGACAGAAAGAAAAAAAGAGATTTGGCGATCGAAAGGATGCCAGATGGCTGAGGGACATGGACGCACTGCACGCATTCGTCCCCTATCTGTACCCCAACAGGGCGGATAACGAGGCCTACATCTGTGAGCGCATCGATTTGACAAATATCAACGCATATATGGCAAAAAAGAACGCTGAGAATCCGGAAATGCAGTATAAGCTGTTTCAGATAATTATCGCAGCCCTGGTGAAGACGATCACCTTACGGCCAAAGATGAATCGGTTTATCAAAGGGTGCAGAATCTATCAGCGAGACGTTTTGTCAGCAGCCTTCGTCGTAAAGAAGGAATTTGCAGACGAGGGCGGCGAGGCTTTAGCCTTTGTCACATTTGAAGAAGACGCCAATATTGAAATCGTCAGGGAAAAGATATATAACATCATTCATAAATGCAGGGGAAATGGCATGGACAACTCCACCCAGGGGATGGATAGACTGACCAAGCTTCCTCGTTTTGTGCTGCGGTTTGTGATGTGGATATTGCACAAGCTGGACTTCTACGGGCGAGTGCCGGACTTTTTAATCAAAGAAGATCCCAATTATTCCACAGTCTTTGTGACAAACCTGGGATCTATCGGCTTGAAATCAGGCTATCATCATCTTTCTAATTGGGGAACGAACTCGATTTTTGTCGTTTTGGGAGAAAAAAAGGTGGTTGATGGACGGGAGGTAATCGACATCGGCTTGACCCTAGACGAACGAATTGCCGACGGATATTACTATTCCAAGACTGTGAAATTATTGAAATATTTGCTGCACAACCCGGAGTTGTTGGAGACTCCGGCCAGGGAGGAAGTGGATTATGAGAGAGATTAAAATGCCGTGGCTTAAGAATCTGGGAGGGGTGCCCTCTCATTTAGAATATCAAAAGGGAAGTATGTATGAGGCAGTAGAGTCGATTGCCGGCAAGTATCCCGATTATATAGCCTACGACTTCATGGGCAGCAAGACCACATACAAAACATTTATCAAAGAAATCAATGACTGTGCCAGAGCCTTAAAGGCGATTGGTGTGCAGGAAGGGGAGGCGGTAACTATTTGCATGCCCAATGCACCCCAGACACTGATCATGTTCTATGCGGTGAATCTGATCGGGGCTGTTTCCAATATGGTGCATCCGCTTTCCAGTGAAAAGGAAATTGAATTCTGCCTGAGGGAATCGGGCAGCGCCGTATGCTTGACGTTAGACCAGATGTATGGTAAATTTGAGAACATCAGACATAACGTACCGCTGCGGAGCCTGATTCTGACCAGTGTCAAGGATGTACTCAGCCCCATCAAAAAGAAGGGCTATTATCTGGTAGAGGGCCGCAAAATAAAGAAGGTGCCAAAGGACGCGGTCATCATCTGGTGGAATTCTTTTATCAAAAACGGCAAAGGATATAAAGCGGATTATGCGGTAAGAAGAAAAGATGCGGATCCTGCAGCAATCCTTTACAGCGGCGGAACCACGGGTACCATGAAGGGAATTCTCCTTTCCAACCTGAATTTCAACGCTTTGGCAGCACAGATCATCGCTACGAACAAGATGTTTAAACCGGGAGACAAGATGTTGGCGGTGATGCCCATGTTCCACGGCTTCGGCCTGGGAGTCAGCATTCATTCCATGGTTGCCAGCGGAGGGCGCTGTATCTTGATTCCTCGCTTTAATGCGGAGAGTTATGCCAAGCTTTTGAAAAAGCACCAGCCTAACTTCATCGCCGGTGTTCCGACCCTGTACGAAGCACTTCTGCGGCTGCCTTCCTTGAATAAGGTCAATTTAGCCTGTTTGAAGGGGGTTTTCAGCGGAGGAGACTCTTTGTCCATTGAACTAAAAAAACGCTTTGACAAGTTCCTGAGAGCCCACGGGGCCCATGTGGTTGTCAGAGAAGGATATGGAACGACAGAATGTGTCACGGCCAGTTGTCTGACTCCGGTCCACATGGAAAAAGAAGGAAGCATCGGACTGCCTTTCCCAGACACCTATTACAAGATTGTCAAGGTCGGTACCTGTGACGAAGTCTCTTATGGGAAGGAAGGAGAAATCTGTATCGCCGGTCCGACGGTGATGATGGGATATCTCAATCATCCAGAAGAGACGGCATCCGCCTTAAAAGACCACGGAGACGGGTTGACCTGGCTCCATACTGGTGATTTGGGCATGATGGACGAGGATGGCTTCGTTTATTTCCGCCAGAGAATCAAAAGGATGATTGTCACCAGCGGTTACAATGTATATCCGTCCCAGATAGAAAACATATTGGACGCTCACGACTTTGTTCATATGAGTTGTGTAATCGGCGTACCAGATCCACTTAAGATGCAGAAAGTAGTGGCCTTTGTGGTGCTGAAACCGGGTGTGGAACCGGACGATGAAACCCGCAAAGCCATCTTAAAATATTGTGAGAAGCATATTGCTAAATACGCCATTCCGAAGAAGCTGGAATTCAGAACCATGCTGCCGAAGACTCTCGTCGGCAAGGTAGCTTACAGAGAGTTGGAAGAAGAGATGAAGGAAAAGGGCGCATAGACCTTACGGGTGAACGTATATGGGAAAATTAGACAAAATCTTTGAGAGAATAGAAAATAACACTTTGATCAATGTCATCAGGAATGGCTTCGTTGCCGCGATTCCATTCCTTCTGATGGGCGCTTTCAGTTTGATGATTACCTCACTGCCAATTACGCCTTATCAAAATTTTATCACGGAGATTTGGAACGGAAGAGTTTACGCTTTCTTTGATTCCATATACGATTACACGATCTGCGCCTTATCTCTGATTTTACTGATTACCATCAGTTACTACTATGCGAAATATTATAACGCAAGAGAGCCTTCCTCGTATCCGATCATTTCGGTGATTTCATACGTGGTATTTGTGGGCATGGGAATGGAGCCGGCAGAACTCGATATTACCATTTTCAGTCAGATGTGGACCCTTACGGCGGTTGTGATCGCACTGCTTTCTTCAGCACTTTATCACCAGCTTTTAGAAAAAGTCTATAAGCGGCACGGCAAGAATATCTATCGAAGCAGCAAAGGCTCCACCAAATTTGTATATCTGATTATTCCATCTGTTGTAACCATAGGGTTGTTTGGCCTGGCAAGCGTAGTCTTGGATGTCATATTCGGCGCGGCAGTTTCCCAAAATGTACTATCTGTGATTGCGATGGAACTCTTCGATAATCTGGGGCGCAATTTTGGCAGTTCCATCCTCTTCATCTTCCTCGTGCATTTCATGTGGATGTTTGGCATCCACGGCAGTAATGTGCTGGACGATGTGGCTACGACCTTGTTCGCTGATCGATGGGGAGAAGTGTTTTCGAAGACATTTTTTGATACCTTCGTGCTCATGGGCGGCAGCGGCACAGCAATCAGTCTGCTGATTGCCATTCTGCTTTTTATGAAAAATAAAGGGAAACGGCGTCTGGCTAAACTGAGCTTTCTGCCGGTTCTTTTTAACGTCAATGAGACCCTGATTTTCGGTCTGCCGGTCATTTTCAACCCAGTCCTTCTAGTGCCATTTGTTTTGACGCCAGTCATCACGCTGATTACTTCGACCGCCGCCGTATCTTTGGATTTTGTGCCTGTGGTAAACGCATCAGTCAACTGGACGACGCCGGTGATTCTCAGCGGTTATCTGACCACCGGTTCCATCGCCGGCAGCCTGCTGCAGATATTCAATATCTGTATCGGCGTTCTGATATATATGCCATTTGTAAGAGTTCTTGAAAAACCATATACTGGCGTTGTGAAAGAAAATATCGACACCCTGGTCGATTACGTGAAGGAGATGGAGAGCATCGGTGTCGTCCCGTCTCTGACAAAGGGCACAGAAGCAAAAAACAAAGCTGCCAGGCGCCTCCTCTCTGATATGCATACTGCCATTGAAGACGGACAGCTGAGACTGTTCTATCAACCGCAGGTAGATGACAAAGGCCGTCTCATCGGTGTCGAAGGGCTGCTTCGCTGGAAACATCCGGCCTGCGGTTATATCTATCCGCCGCTCCTGCTTTATCTGGCAGTGGAGGACGATTATCTTCATGAACTGGAGCTGATTGTGCTCAACTGCGCCTGTAAGGATATCGGCTATCTGAAGGCGCAGGGGTTAGATGGTCTCAAAGTCTCTATCAATATTTCGGCCATGCAGCTTGACAGTCAGAAATTCTATGATGATGTGGAAAAGAACCTCAAGCGATATGATCTGGGTCAATGCAAACTGGCTTTTGAGATTACAGAGCGGGTAGCCCTCTCTGGCACGCAGAGAGTGAGACAAGGCCTGCAGCGCCTTGAGGCCAATGGCATCGGCATCATCATGGATGATTTCGGCATGGGGTACAGTTCTATGAGCTATCTGCAGAACAGTAATTTTGACTATGTAAAGCTGGATGGCAGCCTGGTCAGAGAGATTTCTGTAAACCCTCGCTCAAAGGAAATCGTCAAGACGATCTGTCAGCTGTCTGAGAAACTGAATTTCGAGGTCATCGCTGAATATGTGGAGACCGAGGAACAGCGGGACTTGCTCCGCAGCCTGGGCTGCAGAATTTATCAGGGTTATTTCTATGGAAAAGCGATGCCGTTAGAAGAATTGATTGCCTGGAGTGAGAACTATATTATATAATGAAAAACGACTTAGTCCGAAATAGGACTAAGTCGTTTTTTGCATTTACATTTACTTTGCAGTTCTGATTGCTTTTAAAGACCATTTTGTGTAATAGGTTTCTCCGTCGATGTCTCTGACACCTCTGACTTTGTAGTAGTAACGAGTCCCCTTTACTAATGCTTTATTGTTCTTATAGGATCTTGCCTCGCCTGTCTTAGATCTGTAGAAGGCTTCGGTACCGTAACCACTGTCTTTTTTTACGGAGCGGAAGACTTCGAAGTAGTCGACCTTGTACCCGTAGGATTTGGTCCAGTATACTCTGATGTATCCTTTTCCTGCTTCAGAACGAGCTTTTAGCGTGGTGTTCTGTACGCCGTTGATGATACCACTGCTAGGATGCATATCATCTTTCGTCACTGTTACTTTGACAGTCTTCGTAGCGGCAGTATATTTTCCGGTTGCTGCTACTTTGATCGTAATTGTTGCGGTTCCTTCGATTCCTTTCAGTGTAACGTTACCTTTAGTATCGACTGTAGCGACTTCTGTGTTACTTGAACTATAAGTCATAGTACCGTCGCTGTTAGTTGAAGCATTGAGACTGAATGGACTGTCGTTGACATTCTTGTCGTAGGAGCTTGCCCCTGTAGTGATGGTTGCAGTCGCTGCTTCTTCTGGATTTACAGTAATCCGAATTTCTCTTGTAGCTGCCTTATAGTTCTGGGTTTCAGGACTTGTCACTGTGATGTAAACAATCCCTGTTCCGCCCTTCAGTGAAACCGTGCCGTTCGAGCTTACCGTTGCGATAGATGGATCGCTGGACTTGTAGGTCAGGGAAGCACCACTGTCACACTTGGTGTTCAGTTTGAAGTCTGGACGGCTTGGCGTTCTCGTGTAACCAATATAGCCAGTGAATTTAGGCGTCGCTTTGTTAATCTTAAAGGTCTTGGTAATCGTACCACTGTAGTTCCTCTTGCCTGTTATTTTGATTGAGGCTGTTCCGGCATTCCTGTTGTTTGAGTAGCTTACAGTATAATCTGTATTCTTCTTTAGGGTCGTTCCAGCATGTTTTACCTTGACTGACGGTATCTTCAACTTACCGCTGTAGGTGACATCGGCAACATCTGAAACAGTTGCGACATCGGCAAGATTGGCTTTGCTGATGGTAAACGGTACTAATTGCGTATTAGAGTATTTACCTTTTCCTGTCACCATCGCATAGGCTGTTCCCGCCAGTACATTCTTTATGTAATTCACTTTGTAGTCTGTACCCTGGGTCAAGGTTGTCCCATTGTACTTGACGGTAACTTTCGGATACTTCTTGTTCTTATTGTACTTAAAAGAAGTAGCGCCTAATTTGATATCAGCCTTTTTAATGGAGGTTGTTCCTGCTTTCGTCTTTTCTGCGGCATTATCGTAATACCAGAAGTTACAGTCGACACGGCCGCTGATTCCATTGACGCTGCCGCTGCTAGTGTACTGCCAATGCTCATATGGGCGGGCATAACTAGTAAATGAATCCCAAGAAGCCATCCAAATTTTGTATTTACTATCAATAAGACTGACATTGAATTTGCATGTACTTGAATTGAAATTGATGTCAAGAACACCTCTACTAGCGTAAATCATTGGATCATAACCGCCATCATTAATTACTTTCAAAAAAGCTAAAGCATTTGAGGTAGCCCAACTCCTTCCAGCAGAGAGCGTTTTTTTATTGAAGGCATTGTGAAGTCGTGTATCGCCGCTTTGGAACTCATAGTCCATAACTACAGGCAAATCCAGATCTCGACCATCTAAAAGCTGTAGGACGTATTGAGCTTCTTTCTGTGCTTCGCTGATAGAAGTCGCACAGGAGTAGTAATAGACTCCGACCATCAGTCCAGCTTCTTTTGCGGCTGTATAGTTACGCTCGAAAGTGCTGTCTGAATTACGGCTGAAAGGTGAGTTCTGTCCAGTAAAGCCGATTCGAAGAATAGCATAATCAATTCCTTGACGTTTTACATCATTCCAGTCAATAGAACCACCTTGATGGTAAGAGACGTCTACACCATCTAGTATGATACAATTGTCAAATTTACTGTTATGACTGTAAGTCTTCGAGTCTACCACGGCGTTGCTGCCGAAGGCAATGCTGCAGGTGATGAAAAGGGCTGCTAGAGTTGTAACGATTGTTAATATGATTCTTGTCTTTTTCATGATTTCTCTCCCAACTAGTAATTGCACTTTTTCCTCTTACATATCCTATGTTAACAATTAGGTGAAGAATTTGTCAACCTTACGACGATAAATTTCACATAGACTTCTTGAAACCTTCATAAAAGTAGTTTATCATCTAAATAATATTATTCTTTAAAAGGCAGAAAAGTTGCCGTGTCATTTTGAGCAATACATAAGCTCAGAATATGGATTGAAATAAATTATGTTAGGATATGTGACAATCGAAAAAAATGAGTTGAAAGTGCGTGAATTTGATATGTATCAGGCATACTATTGCGGAATCTGTAAGTCCATCGGCAGACGGTTCGGACAGCTTCCCAGAATGACCCTGAGTTACGACTCCGTATTCCTCGCACTGGTTTTAGCAGGACTTTCAGAAGAAACAGACATCGTCCTGCAGGAACATTGTATCACCCACCATATAAAGAAAAAACCGGTAGTTTTTGGAAATGAAGCCCTGGATTATGCAGCAGACGTGATGGTTATTTTGGCTTACCACAAGTTCCTCGACGATTGGAAAGACGAGCAAAGCAAGGTAGGGCTGCTCGGAAAAAGCGCTTTATCAGGCGCTTATGGAAAACTGCAGAAAATGCATCCTGAGATTTGTCATAAAGTAGAGCATTCTCTTACGGACCTCTCTGAACTGGAAAGAGAAAATTCCGGAAAACTGGATTTGGTGGCAGATACGTTTGCCGATATCATGGAGACGCTTTTCATCGGTTACGATCCTGCTGCAGGTTCCGCACAAGTGCTGGGTCAGCTGGGTCGTCATCTGGGCAAATGGATCTATACCATCGATGCTTTAGACGATTACGAGAAAGATATAGAGGCAGGACATTATAATCCTTTGATTTTTAGAGAAAATAAGCTTGAGGGGATAGGAGATTTGCTATATAATTATCTTGCCGAGGCTAGTAATGCCTACGACCTTCTGCAAATCAAAAAGAACAAAGGAATCATAGATAATATCATATTTATGGGATTACGTGTACGAACAGATGTAATCCTGAGGGAAAGGACAGAATTGAATGAACAATCCGTATGAAGTATTAGGCGTAAAGCAGGGAGCTTCAGAAGCAGAAATTAAAGCAGCATACAAAGACTTAGTTAAGAAATATCATCCAGATAAATATCAAAATAATCCGCTGGCAGATTTGGCAGAGGAAAAACTGCAAGAGGTGAACGAGGCCTATGATGCATTGATGAAGAATCGTCCGACAAGAGGCACTTATGGCAGCGGTACGCAGGGCCGCAGCGGACAGACCGCAAGTAATGCCAGCAATTATTACGCTGTAAGACAGGCGTTGGACCGAAATGATCTTTCTGGTGCGGAACAGATGTTGGTCAATTCCCCAAATCGCGATGCAGAATGGTTCTTCCTCAGCGGAGTCCTCTCATATAAAAAAGGGTGGATTGATGACGCGATGAGCAATGTGAGACAGGCCATCGATATGGATCCGAACAATTTTGAATATCAGCAGGTTTTACAGCAGATGAGAGGAGCGGGTGCCATGTACCGGGGCAGATCCAATGCGCAAGGGTACGATCAGAACCGCAATAATGACTGTTGTTCTGACTGCTGCACGTTCTATCTCTGCACTAGCTGCATCTCACCTTGTTGGTAAAATGAAAACCAAAACAGGACGTTTTCGGAACGTCCTGTTTTTGATTTTTGCTTTAAATAATATGGATGTAACCTTCCAGTTCTTTCTCCATTTCTATCCGATGATGTTTGGTGTAGATACCAGGGATTCCGCCGGTATGAATCATGACCACGTTTTCGCCGGGTTTGATTCTGCCGGTTTTCGCCATGTCTACGATGCCAGCAAAAGTCTTTCCTGTATAGCAGGGATCCAGAATGACGGCTTCTTTTCTGCCCATGTAGTAAATCGCCTCGCGGACTTCTTTGACCGGATTGTTGTAGGCGCCAAAGTGATAGTCGCTGACCAAATCAAAATCTTCTGTTCTGATGTCTAAGGCTAGGTTGTAGAATTCTTTGACGCGCTTATAATAGGATTCTGCTACATTCACGATGCCTTCTTCAAAAGGCTCAATGCCGACACCAGTAATGTGGAGCGGCAATTTTTCGTTCATTGCTGCCACCTGTAATCCCATATAAGTTCCCATGCTGCCCACCGTTGTAACGACTCGGACTTGTTCAAGCCCCATCTGAGCAGTCTGCTCCGCAAGTTCTACAGCACAGTCATAGTAGCCAAGGACGCCCAGTTCATTGGAACCGCCCAGAGGGATGTAATAGACCTTTTCGCCTTTTGCCTCCCATTCCTCGGTCACCTTTGCTACAGCCTCATGGAGCAATTGACCCTCTGTATGCTGGCCGTCGTCTTTAACCAGATAGACAGGGCATCCCATGATGCCGTCTAACAAAAGGTTGGCTGACATCTCGCCCGGATAATCACCTACTGCAACAATGGCAGCTTTGAGGCCATATTTGGCTGCGACTGCACCGGTCAGCCTGCCGTGGTTTGTCTGCGGTCCGCCTACCGTCAGCAGCATGGTGGCACCTTTGTCCATCGCATCCTTTGCCAGGTATTCCAGCTTACGAAGTTTATTGCCACCTGTCCCGAAATTGGTCAGGTCGTCTCTTTTCAGATAGAGATTGATCCCGAGTTCGTCAGAGATTCGGTTCATGCGGTCCAGCCGTGTAGGCGTGTTTAAAAAAGATAATTTTTCATGTCCTAAAGTCATCTGTGCACCTCCTGATTTTCATACATTAAGTATAGCATTCTACCCAAAGAGCTGCAAGGTGGCAATCGAAATCAGCAGATCGAAGATTTGCGAATTTTTTGCATGAGACCTGACGCGGCGCGACTCGCGTTTCGCAGGAAAGAATGTCATACTATAAATTTTCTCTGGGAAAAATGACAATACTATGCCTAACAACAAGTAGGAGGCTGATATGAAAAAAACAAACTTTTTTGAGGGATGGTATTTTAAGGAACAGTGTGAGGAACTGACAATCGCTTTTATTCCGGAGGTTTCTTATGATGAAGATGGAAAGCTGTCGGGCAGCTTGCAGATCGTTCTGCCGGACCGCTCTTACTATTACACTTATCAAAATCCCATCAATATGAACCTGAATCGCACCATGTTCATCGTCATGGAGAAAAATGTTTTTACGGATGCTTGTATCCATATCGATATAGAAGAAGAGGATTTGATGATCAAAGGTGATATCTACTTTGACAGAGAGAAAGGCAGAAAATTTAATGTCATGGGGCCTCTCGCTGTATTTCCACTGCCTTGTAAACACGGAATCCTCTCTATGGAACAGCGGCTGTCAGGAACTCTCGAAATAGACGGCAAAGTCTATGATTTTAACGGTGGCAAAGGTTATCTGGAAACTGATTTTGGGAAGTCTTTCCCCAGGAGATATATGTGGAGCCAATGCAACTGGTTTGGCAGTACAGACTGCCAGATTGCCGTTGCGGCAGCGACAATTCCCTTGGGGCCCATTCCTATCATGGGAACTTTTGCTTGTATCAATTATGAGGGGCAGAGATATAAACTGGCCACTTATAAAGGAGCGGAAGTAGAGAAAATAGGGGAAAAGGGTTTTAAGATTACGCAGGGTCCTTATATTTTTGAAGGCAGACGCCAGGGCGGAAATGCCATAGAGCTAAAAAGTCCGGAAATGGGCAAGATGGAGTCAGCTACGCGGGAATACTTGGTCTGCAATATGGAGTACCGGCTTAGAAAAAGAGGCGTGGAGATTTTTTACGTCAGGAGCAGCCACGGATCTTACGAATTTCTTTGATTACAGTTGATAAAAGCAAAATAATGATGTAGGATATTTCTATCAACAGTAACAGAAGGAGACGGAAGATGATAGGAGTTATCAGCGATACAGCAGCGATTTTGCTTGGAGGAACCATCGGCTTTCTGGCAAAGAAAATTATCCCGGAAAGCTGGAATGATATTATTCTGAAGGGATTGGGGCTTTGTTCGATCTATATTGGCATTGCAGGAACACTCGAAGGCAATAATACGCTCATTTTAATCATGGCCATGGTTTTCGGGGCTATGATGGGGGAGGGTTTTCGAATTGAACAGCGCTTCAATGGTTTTGCCGAAAGATTAGAAAAGAAGTTTGATAGCCGGGGCGGCAAGTCCAATTTTGCACAAGGGTTTATCACCTCCAGTTTGATGATGTGTGTAGGTGCGATGTCCATTGTAGGCTCCTTGAACGCTGGACTGAAAGGGGACAACACCTTGCTGTTCACCAAGACGGCCATGGACGGAGTAGGCGCCATGATGTTTGCGGCCTCCCTGGGCATGGGCGTTATCTTTTCTTCTATCACAGTATTTCTCTTTGAAGGCGCCATCGTATTGCTGGCTGGCGTCGTGGCACCGGCCCTGACCAGCGATGTCATTAACATGATGACTTGCGTCGGTTCCCTGATTATTATCGCCATGGGACTGAACCTGGTGGCGGATACGAAACTGAAAATCATGAACTACATGCCAGCAGTCTTTCTGCCCATCGCATTCTGCCCGTTGTATGACTGGGTATTGGCAATGGTGCAGGGGTAATATAGGATTGGGGCAGGATATATCTTTATCGGCGTGAAAGAATCAAGGATCAAAACGCTGCTGGCGGTCTGCAGGAACAAGGCAGAATTGAAGCAGAGGGCAGTACAAAGGGCAGGAAATATAAAAAGGTAATCAAATAATTCTATAAACTAATCGAGCGAATCGGATTTTCCGATTCGCTCGTTCTTTTCTATAAAGAGAAGCTTTACAGCTTCATGCAGACGTCCCATGCGCGCCAGATGACGCTGCGCAGGTTACCTACGCCGTTGGCATCTCCCACGAGGTGAACATGCTTTCCGGATCCGGTCAGCGGTGCAGGTTTATAACCGACAGAAACGATAACATCGTCACCGGTGAGATCAAAGACCTTTCCGTCCTGATCCTTGACCGTTACGCCGCCTTCCTTGATTTCCAGAAGGGTCGTATTGAGATAGATCGGCGTCTTCTTGAAGGCCAGCATTTCACGCAGGAAGGAAGAGTTTGCCAGGCAGACGCCTTTGACGGCAATCAGGTCGTTCTTCATTTCTACGATCTGCGGCTTTTTGCCCTTGAGAATCAGGTCATAGGCGATTTCGCAGCCAGTCAGTCCGCCGCCAATGATGATGACATTATCTCCTACTTCTTTGCCAGAGAGGTAGTCTGTGGCCTCAATGGAATGTTCGAGGCCTTTGATTGGCGGACGATTTGGCACGGAACCGGTAGCGATGATGACTTCATCCGCCTTCAGTTCCTGAGGATCTTTTACTTCTGTATTGAACTTGACTTCTATGGAATGCTTTGCAATCTCCCGTCTATACCATTCGATCAGCGCGCGGTCGCGTTCCTTGTATACCGGTGCTGCAGCCTGAATGAATACGCCTCCGAGACGATCCGACTTTTCGTAAATCGTCACTTTGTGGCCTCTCTCCGTCAGAACCAGTGCCGATTCCATGCCGCCGATGCCGCCTCCGATGATGGCGATATGCTTCGGAGAAGAAGTCTTTTCAATCTTGTATTTTGTTGACTGCATGGTGCGAGGGTTCAAAGCGCAGCGAGCCATATGGATGGCATCGGTCAAATCCTGGATGTTCGGTGTACCCTCATACTTGGCCATGGTAAAGCAGGCATTGTGACAGTGGATGCAAGGCTTGATATCCTCTTCCCGCTCTTCTATCAGCTTTGTGACCCAGGCAGGGTCGGTGAGGAACTGTCTGGCGACGCCCAGACCGTCTAGTTTTCCTTCTTTAATCGCCTCTGCACCGACGGCAGGGGACATCTTGCCTGCGCAGACTACCGGGATATCTACGAATTCTTTGATGTGGGTGACATCGGCCAGGTTGCAGTTTTCCGGCATATAGGCAGGTGGATGTGCCCAGTACCAGGCATCGTAGGTGCCGTTATCACAGTTGAGCATATCATAGCCGGCATCCTGCAGGAATTTGGCTGCCTGCTCCGATTCGGACATGTCACGTCCCACTTCTATGTACTCCTCACCTGGAACCGCGCCCATGCGGAACCCTTTGGTCTTGGAAATGACAGAATAACGCAGAGAGACAGGGAAGTCGTCGCCGCAGGATTTCTTGATCGCCTGCACGATTTCTACAGGGAAGCGGTATCTGTTTTCAAAGGAACCGCCGTATTCGTCAGTCCTCTGATTGGTGTATTTCATGGTAAATTGATCCAACATATAACCTTCGTGGACAGCATGGACTTCGACTCCGTCTACGCCGGCATCCATGCACAGCTTGGCAGTCTTGGCAAAGGCGTCCACAACCTGGTGAATCTCCTCTATGGTAAAAGGTCTGGAATAGACGCCGTCAGCCCAACGATTTTCTGTTGCCGAAGCGCTGGCGCAGATGTAGTCCATGTTGAAAATTGGTTTACCGAGGAATCCGAAGACTTTGTTCTTCATCATTTTGACCATCAGGTCGTTGACTGCCATAGAACGTCCCATGCCGGCAGTCAGCTGGATAAAGAGCTTGGCACCGGTCTTGTGGAATTCATCCATGAATTCTTTCAGCTGTTTGAATTTCCCCTTGTTCTGGTAGAGCCATTTGCCGCCCATGGTATCTCTGATTGGCGCGATGCCGGGCAGTATCAGCCCTACGTTGTTCTTTGCCCGCTCCAGCAGAAAATTAGCGGCTTCTTTGTCAAAGTGGTTGGGTTCCATCCATCCGAAAATGGAAGTACCTCCCATAGAACACATGACGATGCGGTTCTTGATCTCCACATTGCCTATTTTCCATGGCGTAAATAAAGGTTCATATTCTTGTTTCATTCCGTCCTCCTTAATGGTATAATGGTCTGTCCTGTGAGCTGTGAGCAGCTAGACAGACCTTATGCTTTGGGAGACCTAACCCGATTTCGTGAAGCGGAATCGCCGGTAGGTCCCCGGTCAAAAGTGCAGCGCTTTAGCGCGTGGCACTTGACGACCACGCCCCGTAAACGAAGTGAGTGGAACGGCGTTAGTCGTATAATGGCTATCTTTTTATTATAACATAGGAAATATCGTCCAAAGGACGTATTTCCGTATGTTTCAAAGAACGTACCTTACGAAGCGTCGCCCCTTGCGGGCGACATGAGTGCATAGGAGTGACGCTCCGTTATGCACTCGTTTTTTACTCAACGGTTACGCTGCCGTCTGTGGCAACGGTGACCGTCATGCCATCTTTGATGTAGTCTAAAAACGCTTCTCCCAGATTGTCAATGACTGGCATCTCTGCGTCAGTCCAGTTGGCTGCCAGGATTGCACCGGAAGCCGCCAGGGAGTCGATAGGTTTAGAAAAAAGCATGCACGCAGGTTGTTTCCCCATGGCACAGGCTGTATAGAGCACCATGCCGCCGGTGGTCGAGCCGATGGTTTCTGGAAGGCAGAGGGCCTTGCCGATCATGGATTTCTTGTAGAGGTCACTGTTATTCTGATCGCCGCATTTGACATTTTTGTCACCGAACATCAAAGCCATCTGGTAGCTGGCCAGGGTGTTGAACCCGCCGTGTGAAACCAGGGCTTCGGCGGTGACACTGCCGGGAGCGACGACGCGGCCTTTGAATTCTCTTGCCATATTATTGCACCCCCTTGGTAATCATCGTCAAAATCTCTTCGTCGGTGTAAAATCTGGCGCTGGTATAGGTGCGCAGCTTGTTGGACGAAGTGATGACGGGCATTTTCTTTGAGAGTGGGTTATTCATATACATGAGTGGGCAGATATAGCTGAGGATGATGCCTGTCTGCTCCAGTCTCTTATAGTATTCTGTTTCCTTGAATTCACTGATAACACCGGGCGCAGAAGTGAAGACCGTTGGAATCTGCACTTTTTTGTTCCCGCAAGCCTTGAGTGCCTCTTCGACACGTTCTGTCCAGTCTTTCAGCTGTGCCAGGGTCATGTGAGGACAGCCCATGAAACAGAGCTTTGGTTTGGCATCCGGGTCTTTCCAGATGCAGGGGTAGCTGTCCTTTACCCGCGTTAGTTCTGCATCGTCGATGATGTAAACCGGGGCATTTTCGCGAATCAGTTCTTCGCCGTAGTCTACGGCTTCCGGGGTTAAGTTCTCGACATGATAAAGCCCGACGGAGCCGTTGGACGCAGTGGCAGCGCCAAAGTCCTTGAGGTAGGCGCAGGCGGCATCGTCTAATGTAGAACCGATCCATTTGTCCAATCCTCTGATGTACGGCACTTGATCCAGGACCTTCATGCCGATGGCGGAGCCTAGAATCTGCGCTTCCGGCATCTTTTCCGTGCGGATTTCCACGATCCAGTCGGCTTTGCGTCCATCGTCGGTCAGAAGTCCGAATTCGGGAACGAATCCGACGATAGAACCCATCAGTTCGATGATGCCGGAGTTCCGGTTACATCTAGCACCGAGAACGCTATTTGCATAGACCACTGCGGAAGATTCAGCCCAGGAGAGGATTTCGCCCCTTTTTGGCACATTACCGACTTCTGGCAGGTAGCAGGCGCAAGTATAGGCATCCTCACTTAAGAGCCCCAGTTTGCGCAGCTGTTCTTCGTAATGCTCCTGCTGGCTGTACATGAACTTGAAGACGATGTTCTGCAGAAAAGACGAGGGGACGTTTTTGTCCAGGGGTCTTGGATCTGCTGAGAATTTCTGTTTGCTGACAGCTTGAGCGGACAGAAGCCGATCGTACAGTTCGTAGACCGGCGTCATGACGCCGATGCCGAAGCTGATGACGGTATGGCCGTATTCGTTTGTAATTGGAACCATTTTCTCAGCGCCGAAGGCTTCGCCGTACATGACAAGGGTTTTGACAATCTTTGCCATGGTTTCGCCTTGCGCGCCGTCAAGCAGTGCCTGTTGTCCTTTTGTGAGAATCATGCTATCATTCCTCCATATGTTTTAAAATGATACCGAATATTCTATATTTTCATTATACTGTTTTATCGGAGGTATTTCAAGATACTGGGGCAAAGTTGGACTGACTTTGCAGTTTTTTATTTAAGTAAGAAATAAAACGGGTAAAATTGCCTTAAAGGACCTAAATCCGCACATTTATGGCACTTTTTTGAGAAATGAAGCTGATTTTTTGACTGTTTATCCAAAAAATGGAAAAAACGCAAAGGGAATAGAAAACTATATAATAATAAAACTTTATAAAAAATGCGATTTTGAAGCGTAAATGTTACGAACAAATGCATTTTTGCTGTCCGGAAGGGCGGATGAAAACAGAAATCTGCCATAAAACATCTAAATCCGCACATTTATGGCACTTTTGCCGGATTTAAAAATTTGTTGGACCTATAAGTAAGAAATAGTCTACGTCAAGGCTGTCCTCATCTTCCATAGGTGAGAAGCTCTCCGAATGAGATTTGAGAGCTTCTTATCCGTCATTTCCACGGGTTTAACTATTCCTTTTTCGATAGAGGAACCAGATGACTGCATCCACAGCCAGACAGATGGCGGCAATCATGAACCAGGTCTGTGTATAGGTATGGGACTGCAGCAGCCATCCGGTGAATACGGGGCCGGTCAGTCTGCCCAGACCTCTAGAAAACTCGTAGAGAGACATACTGCGGCCTTTGTGGGTTTCCGGTGACTGGTCGGCTATGTAGATGCCTGCACAGGTGGAAATCAAGATTTCTCCGCTGGTCCAGATGACCACTGCCATCATATAAATCAGGATACTGCTGGAGAATCCATAGAGTGAGAAACCTGCGGCGTAGAGGAGGCAGGCAAAACCGATGTTGAACAGGGGATGCTTTTTCTTTGTAAAAGAAACGATGATCGGCGTACAGACTACGACCACGCCTCCATTGATGGTCCAGACCAGTGAACTGTATTTTGACCCCGCATTGAGACCGAACAGATCTCTAAGCTGCAGAGGCAGCATAAAGTCCAAATTGATATAGCAGAGTGTCAGCACGGCAAGACAGATGGTGAATACAAGCAGAACAGGATTCCGCAGAACAATCGAAAGCTGACTGTCCTGCTTCACCTTTTCCAAATGCTTCGTTTTTTTGTGGGGAATATAGACATCCTGTACACTGCACAAAACGAGAATAAAGGTAATCAGGAAAATCAAGGACATACTGAAAAATATCCACGGCATATGGCTGTAGAATAACATGCCGGCAATGACAGGTCCCAGAGCACTTCCGATATTCCCTGATAAATACATCAAAGAGAAACATTCTGTCTTGTTGCTTTCATTCGCCCAGTCGAAGATCATGGCCGATACCGTAGGCAAGATGGCGCTGGCAACAAAATAGGTGATGATGATGAAGAAAATCACCAGGTGCGTGGATGCAAAAAAACCAGCCACTGCCATCGTGATGATAACGACGAAGGTAGCGGCGATATAGACCTTCTTGCGCCCGATTTCATCAGACAGTTTTCCGCCGACCAGAGTTCCCAAGGTGCTGGCGATGGAAGCCACGACAACGATGTAACTGGCTTCAATTTCTGTGTAACCCAGTCTGCTGGTCAACAGCAGAGATAAAAAAGGATATACAAACATCATTCCCATAGAAATAACCGCCCTGGAAATAGAAAGAATGTATATCTGCTTTGGCAAACCCTTGTACTGTGTTAAAAAGTTCAATGTCTCATCTCCTTTGTAAGATGCAATATACTATTGTGACAGAATTTTGTCAAGACGTTCTGATTGATCTGTGATAATGTCTCAAGTAAACGCAAAAGAAAATAGCCCAGGCAGTCACCTACAGCGCCTGAGACATAAAAGAAGAAGCTGCCGACAGAAATTCTCGTGCCAGCAGCTTCTTTTACTTTCAATTAGGATGGGCTTAGGCCTCTAATGCGGCATCTTGTGCGGCAATCTCCTCATCTGTGACTTTGGTCATAGTGAATCCCGTGAGGACATAGATAAATCCAATCAGGGTGCTGAGCCATGTCAGCGGCGCATAGATGAAAAAGTCTGAGTTTGCAACTCCGAGAGTCGCCGCGTAGAATGCGCCCATACCGCCCCAAGGAATCATCGGCGATAAGCTGATGGTGCAGTCCTGCAAGATACGAGATAAATTCTTTCTGTGCAGGTGGTATTTATCGAACAAGTCTGGCAGCATAGGACCCAGGGCGGCATAGGTCAGATCGTATCCGCCGGTGATGACGAAGAAGGTCAGACACATGCCATACACTTTGACGACCATGGACTTTGAACTCTTAGATGTGGTAGTGATTAAGTCCAGCAGAGCATCGATAACGCCAGCTGCCCGCAGCGGCGCGCCGAATACGCAGGCTGCGATTAAAATCGCTGCGATTTCCAGGAAACTTGCCAGTCCGCCTCTGAGGATGATGGAGTCGATGATTTCAATACCGGACGCTTCGCCATACCCGTTCATCATGACACTGGCAACGTCACCGATGGATGCACTCTGAAATACCATGGACAGTATGGCTCCGAGGACGATACCTACGGCAAAGGTAGGAAGAATCGGCTTTTTCATGATGATCAGTACGATGACGACGACAGGAGGAAGCAGCAGCAATGGATTCAGGCTGTAAATAGAGGAGAGGCCATTCACAATCGTATCATATGCTTCTGTTCCAGTTCCCGCACCGGCAGCATCGTTGTTAAATCCAAGTATCAGGAAGTAAACCAGGCAGATAACCAGTGCAGGCAGAGAAGTCTTTGCCGCATGGATGCAGCCTTCAAAGAGGTTCACCTTGGATACTGCAGTGGATACGTTAGGGGAATCTGACATTGGAGACAGCTTGTCTCCGCAGAGAGCCCCGCTGGCAATGGCACCGGCTGTAATGACCGGCGACATGCCCAGACCAGAGGCCATGCCTAAAAATGCGATACCTACGGTACTGATGGTGCCCCAGGAGGATCCCATGATCAGGGCCATGATGGTGCAGATCAGACAGGTCAGGAAATAGAACAGGGATGGGCTGATAACTTGTATTCCGTAATATACCATGATAGGTACTGTTCCGGATAGGACCCAGGTGCCGATCATCATGCCTACTGAAAATATGATCAGAATCGGCATGATCATATTTTTGACCAGTGTGATAATGGTGGACTGAATATCACTGTACTTCGTTCCGAAGATGACAGCGATGACGGACAGTAAGGCTCCAACGGACAATAGGATGACAGCATCAGCGTCTTCTGTGACTAAAAAGCCGACAACTACGAGGACAATTCCTAAGATCAGCATGAAGAAAGCCTGCGGCTTTGTGACTTTTTTGCTTGATGTACTCATTTTGCATATTCCTTTCTTTCTTATAATGTTGTAAAATATTCCTAAGTTATATTCCAGTGATGCACGTGTCACTTTTTATGCATGGGAGCGATGCTCCATCACGCACTCGTTTTTTACATGACTTAAGAAAAGCAATTTCTGTGCCAAAATATCTTAGAAGTCAAAAATCTTTGAAAGTTGACCTTTGTAAGGGTCTTCCTGAGAAATAAAGCAAGAGAGAATCGAACAGAAAAGGAAAATTAGGAAAAGAATTAACCTAAAAGCTCAATCTGCCTCCGCTGATCCAGGATAATTTCTTTGGAAAAAGGCAGATTAATATGGTGGCATGAAGTTTGCTTTATAATGACAGTATACCTATAAGAAAAAGAAATTTGCAATGTGAAATGGAGGAGAAAGAAATGAATGCAGTGGAGAACTTGATGGTAAACCATAAATCAGTCAGGAAATTTAAGAATCAACCGGTGTCAGACGCGCTTTTGGAGAGAATGATCAGATGCGCACAGCATGCTGCTACATCGGAATTCATCCAAGCATATACCATTATAAAGGTCAATGATCAAAAGACAAAAGAAACCCTTTATAATGAAGTGACAAGCCAGAAGCCGATCTTAAATGCACCCGTGTTTTTAGTATTCTGTGCCGACGTCAGCCGCCTGCTGCGGGCCAGTGAAATGAATCAACGTAAAGCGCCAGAAGCCTACATGGAATACACAGAGACTTTTCTCATGGCATCGGTGGACACCGCCATTGCAGCACAGAACGCAGTGCTGGCAGCAGAATCAGAAGGGTTGGGCTGCACTTATATCGGCGGAATCAGAAATAACCTGCCGAAGGTCATGGAACTGCTTGATATTCCGCAGGGAGTATATCCGCTGTTCGGCATGGTTTTAGGGTATCCGGAAGAGCAGACAGACGAGGCGGCAAAGCCGAGGCTGCCCCTTGACGTCATATTCAAAGAAGAAAAGTATCATATTGACGGAGAGGAAGAACAGATCAGAGCCTACGACGAAGTAATCAGACAGTATTATATCGATAGAACTGGCGGGAAACGAGATGAAACCTGGTCCATGCAGATGTCGGACTTTGTGGAAAAACCCCAGAGGCCGTTTTTAAAAGATGTTTTGGAAAAGCAGGGATTTAAGCTGAAATAAAAGAAAGGATTTGCGATTATGAAACGAATTGCAGTCGTAGCGACGGAAAAGGAATATGCAGATTTTCTGATGAATCACGTAGCCAAATATATGAACCGGTATGCTCAATTCGTTTCTTATTCCATCGCTGAAATTGAAAAGGCGGGACTGATAGAAGAGGACTTTGTCCTGCTTTCGGCCTTTAACATCTTTCAGCAAGTCAGGCAGAAAATCAGTGAAGCGTCAGAAATCATCGTTCTCTCCTTGTCCCTGAGTAAAAGACAGATGGAACCCTTAAAGGAAATCCCGAGCGGAACCAAGGCTCTGCTGGTCAATTTTGACAACAGAAGCTGCATGCATACGATTACCTGTATGTATGATGCAGGAATCCGTGACTTGGAACTGGTTCCTTACTATGGAGAAGGGGATTACGACCACGACATCGATGTGGCAATCACGCCCAACGAGGCGCATCTGGTCCCAGCAGGAATCACAAAGGTCTACAACGTAGGGGAGAGTTCTGTAGATATGAACAGCCTCTATAACATAGCGGATAAACTGGGAGTCTACGAAGAATTTGCTGCCAGAGAAGCCAATGAGGCGAGAAAAGAATATTATTACATCAATTCCAGTATGGATAAGCTGATGGGCGACAAAGCGAGTATGACCGATAAGCTGAACACACTGATTAAGCTGATGAACGAAGGCATCATCATCACAGACTCGACGGGCAGAATCTACTTGTCCAATGAAAAAGCGCAGAAGCTTCTGGCGGAACGATCGAAGGTCTTGCAGGGGTTTCATATTGAAGAAGTGCTGCCGGAGCTGGATGTAAACTCCACCAAAGAACGGCTGGCCAAAACGCCTGGGGCGAATTTGATCGTATCGGCAGTAGAAATCCGCTCGGGCGATGAAATGGCGGGACATATCATCACCGTAACAGACTTTGAAGAGGCAGAGGAAAAGCAGCATGGCATGAGAGCCAAACTCAATGAAGCCAGTCATGCTGCCAGATATCATTTTGAAGATATTTTAGGGGAAAGTGATGCAATCAGAAGAGCGATCGCCGACGCAAGGCAGATTGCGGCATCCGAAGCAGCGGTGATGATCATCGGTGAAAGCGGTACGGGGAAGGAGATGTTTGCGCAGAGCATCCATAACGCCTCTGCCAGAAGGAAATATAATTTTGTCGCTGTGAATTGTGCGGCCATACCGGAGAACCTGTTGGAAAGCGAGATGTTCGGCTACGAGGAGGGTTCCTTTACCGGCGCGAAAAAGGGCGGCAAAATGGGATTCTTTGAATTGGCGCATCGAGGGACTATCTTTCTCGATGAAATTGGAGAGATGCCCCTGCAGCTGCAATCTAAACTGCTCAGAGTCCTGGAGGAACGTAAAGTCATGCGCGTAGGCGGCAGCAGGAACATCGATGTGGATGTGCGGATCATCTCAGCGACTAATAAAAATTTGTTTCAATTGGTAGAACGGGGAGAATTCAGAGAAGACCTCTACTACAGACTCAACGTGCTGCCATTGTCAATTCCTCCGCTGCGGGAGAGAAGGGAGGACGTGCTTCCAATCTTCTATTCCCTCGCTGAACGCATGAATTCTAACATGCAGCTGAGTCCGGAAAGCGGGGATATTCTGATTCACTATGCCTGGAGAGGAAATGTCCGGGAGCTGAGAAATGTGGTGGAGTTCTTAGGGAGTAAAGGCAAAAAATATATCGAAGCGGAAGATCTTCCGCCGCTGAAGTACGGGCAGAAGGAGAACAGAGGCGGAAACGCAGGTGGAGAAGCCTCCACCATAATCGACAAGTTTATCCTCAACGAAGGACGGGAAATCGAACTTTATTACGCGGTACTGCGTCAGCTTCGGCAGTCTTTGGAACAGAGTGAACGTTATGGCAGGCAGAAGCTATTGGATAAGGTCAACAGCAGTGGCGGTGTTTATACAGAAGGCGAAGTTCGCAAGGCCTTGACAAAACTGTCTTCTTATGGTTTTATCAGGTCGCCGAAGGGGCGAGGCGGCAGTGTGATCAATCACGAAGGGATCAGGCTGCTGGAAGTTATAGAAACCTTTCGAGAGAGAGGAATCCTCAGATAAAAAGCAGATGCGGCCATCAAAACCGTATCTGCTTTTTAAATAATGCAATAGATTGTTACATGTTAAATTTGCTGTTTAGGGCTTTAACGCAATAAGTGAAAAGTCCTGCGATGACCACGATATAGAAACCATCGGTCAGCCCCTCCAGAAGCAGACTGTTGAAACCATTTTTCAACAGCGTTTTACAAAGAAACTCTGCGCCAGTGGTGATGGCGAAATTGATTCCATAGATGACCAGCCATGCGGGTACTGCCAATTTGTCCGGCTTGATTAAATGAAAGGACAGCAAGACGGTAAATGCAAAAGTGCAGAAGAATACTTGCTGCAGCAGCATTTTAAGCGGGAGCAGTCCCATAAGGATGCCGATTTGCATCGGCGGTACATCAGCATTCAGATATTCCTTCAGTACCTCGACGCCGATGTCGGTGACATCCACATCAAAGAACAGCACCATGACCAGGGAGGCAGCCAAAGCCACCAAACTGATCAGCAGCATGTAGATGCTTCCTGCCAGAACTTTGCTCATAACGATCTCTCTCTCTGAAAGAGGCAAGGCCATATAGAAAGAGCCTTCCGCGTTAAAAAGAGAGGTGCTGAAAATTTTGTTCAACCCTTTGATGCTGAAGACGATTGTTGCAATGGAGCATACCAAAAGCACCAGAGGACCGATCAGCGCCGTCATCGCTTTGGCCAGGAGAATAGATAAAGTCCAGCCGGCGATGGAAAATCCGATTGCTTTAGAAAAATCGCTTCTGCCGATTTTCAGGTTCAGGTTGATTCCTTTACTGAGCATTTACATCGCCTCCTTTAGGTTCAGGATTCCGTAAGCGTCTCTGTACTTTACGATGGAACGTCCGTCTTCTATTTCTGTGGCATCGGTAAAATACGGCGCGATGACGAATTTTCCTCTCTCGTTGATAAATCCATAGTGAACGCCGTCCAGGGTAACCGGGGCGAGGCCTCCTGCGAATACTGTCTCATATAGAAACCAATAATCATTTTTATAATGTGTTTTCAAGTTGAAGAGAATGTTTCCTGTTTTGTCGATACATCGTATTTCGCTATTAGCGTAGACTAGGGATTTGCCCTCCGAGAATGGGTTTGCTCTGTCGGTGGTATAATAAGGCAATTTGATTATGAGCTTGCCTTTTTCGTCGATATAGCCGCAAGTGGTCTTTGTCGTATTTTCGTCAAAGTCCTTACTGATCTTATCCGCGTTTTGTCCCTCAAAGATTTCTGCATACCGCAGACCCTCTGATAATTCACCGACAGTCTTGTATAGCTTTGTGTCTTCGGCCAGAGTAAAGTCATCCTTGAGAAAACAATGTCCTCCTTCATAAAGATAGGCTAGATAGCCGCCGTTATCGTCACTTTCCAGATCTGAGATCGTTGATGGTACTTTTTTCTTTTCTCCTGTGACCGCATCAAAGAGATACATGTCGGTGGATGTGCCATTCGTTTTGATCAGGTACGTGGTGCCGTCGACATGGATTATTTCGTTTGCGGATTTGTCGTAAAAGATAGTGTGGCCTTTTTTGTCCAACAGACGAGGGCTTCCGGTACTGTCCGTAGCAATGGTGTATCCGCTCAGAAAAGGTTCTACGTTGTTGTATATCGCTTTGACGACGATGTTGCCGTCCTCGTCCTTGATTCCGTATTGGTCATTTTCTGTATACTCGTATAATCCGTCACCCAGGCTGTATTCCGCATTCTTTATCCGCTTGATCGGCTTTCCGGCGGCGTCGATAAGGAGCAGATCGTCGCCTTTTGATGTCAGGAAGGAGCCGGCGGCCGTGCCGAAATAGAGATCGGAGTAGCTCTTTGTCGGCTTGAGGCTCCAAGATAAAGCCATGACAGAAGAACGCTCCTCGTAATAGGCGGTAGACGTTTTGCAGCCGGCCCATGCCGACAAACCTGATATGCCGACAAAGAAAATCAGGATGATGATGAGTAAATGATTTTTTATAAATATCTTCATTTTGACGCCCCTCCAATCAAATATTGTACTTACTGCATAAAGCTTTACTACTGTAAGATAGCAGGACCGCGATGACCACGACGTACAAAATATCGGTCAGCCCCTCCAGAAGAAAGATATTGAACCCCGATCCTACGAGTTTGCCGGTTACAGCCGTTATACCAGAGCTGACAGCAGCATTGATTCCGAAGATGACCAGCCACGCGACAACGGACAGCTTGCCGGGCTTGATCAAGTTGAAGGACAACAGGGCCGCCATGGCGAAGGAACAGAAGAACACCTGCTGCAGGAGCATCTTCAGAGGGGACAGACCCATGAGAACGGCAATCTGTCCTGCGGTCATATGGAGGTCCATATATTGCTGCAGAGGACTCATCAGGATCTCTGTAACGTCCAGACCGATGAGATATGAAAGGATAGTGATGGCAAAAATCGCCGACACAGATACTAGATCCAAGAGAAGCATGTAGATGCTCCCAGCCGCGACTTTGCTGAGGACGATTTCCTTTTCGGACAACGGCAGGGCCATATAGAAAGTCCCCTGATTATCAAACAAAGATGTGCTGAAGATGCAATTCAGTCCTTTGATGCAGAAGACCGTAACTATGATGAGGCTGATTGCAAGGGGAATTCCTCCGGCGAGACTTGCGAGAGCGTAACCTGCTGCGGAAATGCCTATAGCTTTTGAGAAGTCATCTTTTCCGATTTTTAAATTGAGCGAGATTGCTTTACTGAGCATTTAAATCCCTTCTTTCAGGTTTATGATTCCATATTGTTCTTTGTACCTAACCGCAGCGTAACCTGCGTTGATTCTACCTACAGAATCAAAGATTGGTTCAAAGATGAATTTCCCTTCTTCATCAATGATGCCTTCTTTTTTGCCGTCTAGTGACAATGATGCGTAGCCGCCTGTGAAACGAGTATCTAATGGATCGCTGTTGCTGCAGTCTTCAAGGACAAACAGGGTTTTGCCTTTGGTGTCAATGCAGATGATTTTTTTATCAGAATAGATCAAAGCCTTACCCTCTGCAAAGGGACAAGCTCTTTTGATGTCTTTGTACGCAAGGGGCAGAACGATTTCGTGAGATTCATTCATGTATCCGCAGATCCGTGCGTGACCACGAGTAAGAGGAACATTATGTTTTTCGTCCACGATTAAATCGTCATAACGCTCGACGTAGGCGAGACCCTCTGAAAATTCTGGAAGCGTTTTGTACAAAACCGCCCCTTGGGGAATGGCAAAGGCATCTGTCAGATAACAGTAGGTATCATCAGGGAGCCTGGCCATGTAACTGCCATTGTCGTCCGTCGTGATACCGAGAACCTTTGATGGCAGCGGCGTTTTGTCTCCGGTAGAGACGTCCAGGATATAGTGGGTACTGCCATTGACAAAATACTTGCCGCCTTTGATATAAGAAATAGCCGAGATCACTTCGTTTGCAAGGAGCTGGCTGCCGTCCCGGTTCAGCAGCCTGTGGCGGGAGCCGTCCCAAGCGATGGCGTATCCGTGATGGAACTCTTCTATGGAACGGTATTTCGCTTCGATGACAACCTTGCCGCTGGCATCTTTGACACCGCAAAGGTCTTCTTTCTCAAATAGGAAAAGTCCCTCGCCCAGGTTTCCGTCATCGGGAATCTCTTTCAGAACGCGTCCTGTGGCATCAATGAGAAACCATTTCTCCTCGTCATAGGCCTCGAACTGGCCCGGATTTTCTCCTGCGGTAATCCAGTCATACTGATCTGTGGGTTCCAGAGACCAGGGGATACTCTTAAGAATCTCTTTTTGGCTGTAGCTCAGAGTTACGGTTTTATATGCGGCAAAGGCAAAGAGCAGAGAAATCAGAATGAAAAGTGTGACGCCGACAGAAAGCGGATGTCGTTTGATAAATGCTTTCATGACATAGCTCCTTCCAGTGGTATTATTGTATTAATTGCTTAATACAATAATACCACTGAGCAGATGAAAAGTCAATATGAAATCATATATTTTCCTGGTAACTTCGCTTGAATCATAATCATGGTTTTACTGAAAAACGCTGGTTGCTGCGTTAATCAGGCGAATCATTAACCTATTTTCCTGCCTCTTCTGTACGCTTTTTTAAAGGAATCGAAATAATCATTGAAATTCCAATAAATCCACTATTTCCATCACTTGGCACACTGTTTGCGTTTATATCTGACGGATACAGATGAAAGATCAAAAAGGAGTGAAAAATGGAAAGAATAAAGTGGCCAGAGGGCAAAAGAAGCGCGGTCATGTTCACTTTTGATGTGGACGGTGATACCACTTGGGAGAATGGAAACCGAGGCCTTCCCAATGGAGACAAATATATCAAATCCTTATCGGTAGGACAATATGGTCCTAAACGCTGCGTAGACAGAATTCTCGACAAGCTGGAGCAGTATGGCGTAAAGGCGACGTTTTTCGTGCCAGGACTTACAGCGGAGAGATATCCAGAAGTAGTTCTGCGAATCGCAGAGGCAGGACATGAAATCGGACATCACGGTTATGCCCATGAACGGTTTGCAGGACAGACTCCAGAGGAGCAGATTGAGATTATTGAAAAATCGCAGAAGATTTTCAAGGAATTGATCGGATATGAGGTAAAGGGATTTCGCACGCCCTCAGGAGATTGGGCGGAGGAGACACCAAAGCTTTTATACGAAAGAGGGTTTCGCTATTCAAGTTCCATGCGGGGTGACGACAGACCCTATCGGACTGTCATCGACGGCGAGGAAACAGATTTTATCGAAATACCGACCAAGTGGGAAGTAGATGACTATGTGGCAATGGCCTATCACATGTATCCGGCTGAACCGGCAGGCCTGGACAGAATTTCCTGCTATCGGAATGTGGAAGATAACTTTATGAGAGAATTTCGCGGACACCACAGAGAGGGTCTGTGTATTTCCTATATGAGTCATCCTCAGATTATCGGCTCTCCGGGGAGGATTCAGATCTTGGATCATCTTCTGGCTGAAATTACAGGACGAGATGACGTGTGGGCGGCTACAGGCAGTGAAATCGCTGATTGGTACAGAGAACATCATTGGAAAAGAGAGGTGGAATAAGATGAGATTAGAACGACCAAAATGGCCTGCAGGCAGCTGCTGTGCGGCCATGATCACCATAAACCTCAATGCAGAACTCTTCTGGCTGCAGCTGGATCCTTCTTGCACTAATATGCCTAAGACGTTATCCCTTGGCCAGTACGGGATGACTAGAGGCGTAAAGCGGATTCTCGATGTATTGGAGGAACGGGGCATCAAAGCGACCTTTTTTACCCCGGGCTGGGTTGCGGAAAAATATAGCGAGAAGCTTTTGACCATCCGGGATAAAGGTCATGAAATTGCTGCCATGGGGTACAGACACGAGAACATGGCGCTGCTCAGCCTTGAAGAACAGACAGATGCCATAAAAAGGGGGATTGAATCCATAGAGAAAATCTGTGGTATTACGCCCAGGGGATTTCGCAGTCCGGAAGGAGAACTGACCTTGGAGACTTTGAGAATTGCTAAAAGCTGCGGCATGGAATATTCCAGCAATCTCTGTGACGACGACAGACCGTATAACAAAGACTTGGGGAATGGAGAGACACTTCTCGAAATCCCCGTACATTGGGTCAATTATGATTTGCCTTATTTTGCTTTCAACTATCACCCGGCATTTCCGGCAGGACAGGGAAGAATTGCAAATTATACGGGAGTATTGAACAACTGGTGTGATGAGTTTTACGGCTGCCACGAATACGGACTGTGCTATGTGCTGCAGTTGGACCCGGCTGCCATTGGCGCACCGGGAAGAATCAGTCTATTGGAAGATCTGCTGGACTACATGGAAAGCCTGGGCGGCGTGTGGTTTGCTACAGGCAGTGAAATGGCAGAATATTGCCGATGTCTCGAAAGAAAGTGAAAAGGCGTTGCCTTTCTAAAAGGTTCTTTGGTACAATGAGTACAAAGATCGAAGGAGAGGTAACGATGATGAAAACCATTGCTGTAGTAGCTGTACATAAAGATTTTGCCGCCTTTATCAAGGCAGACTTAGAACAGTATTTTTCTGCATACGCCGAAATTCACGCATATGCAGAGGAAGAAATCGAACACATGGAGGAGATTCCAGAGGAGTTTGTGGTCATGTCGGCGCTGACCGTATTTCGAAAGGTACAGCCGAAGATGAAGGAACACGCTTTGACACAGGTCATCAGCTTTGCCGTCAGCCGCGATAATTTGGCCAGGCTTTCACAAGTGCCGCGGCACCAGAAAGTCCTGATGGTCAATGTGGACTACAAGATGTGTATGCAGGTCATCGCACAGATCTATGAGCTGGGCTATCGGGACTTCGATTTTGTGCCCTATTACGGTGATGAAGAAAACAGAGACCGGAGCATCAAAACAGCGGTCACGCCTGATGAGATGACAATGATACCGGCGGATATGGAGCGGATTATTGACATCGGAGGACGGCCTGTTGACATCAACTGCATTGTAGAACTGGCGAACAAAATGGGCATCGATGACATCTTCGGCTCACGACAAGCGAAGGAGGCGCGAAAGCGTTTTGTGACGGCCTCTTTCGGTATTGACCGCGTTCTCAGTGATACAAAGGATAAGAACGAACAGATTAAGACCCTCGTGGAACTGATTGAGGATGGTATCATTTTGACTGACGCGTCGGGTGTCGTACTGCTCAGCAACAAAAAAGCGCGCAGTATTCTGAAGACGGAAATCGACGGTTTTAACACCGATGAGCTGCTGCCTGATTTTCCTATTAGAATGGAAGCGGAGGTGACTTCGGATAAAGTCATTGTCGTCGATGGCAAAGACATCGTCGTCAATGTGAGTCCGATCATCTCTGATGACAGATATACGGGGAACATTATCACCTTGAAGAACTTTGAGGAAACAGAGGAAAAGCAGCACGGCATTCGTGCGCAGATTGCCAGGATTGGCCACGGTGCCAGATATACTTTTGATGATATTGTCGGCGTCAGCAGTCAGATTCGAGAGAGTGTAAAGGTGGCAGAGCGCATGGCAAAATCGGACTCCTCGGTGTTGATCATAGGCGAATCGGGCACTGGCAAGGAGGTCTTTGCCCAGAGCATCCACAATGGGTCCAGCAGGAGCAAACGGAATTTTGTTGCTCTCAATTGCGCCGCCATTCCTGAGCATCTTTTAGAAAGCGAACTGTTCGGCTATGAGGAGGGGGCTTTTACAGGGGCGAGGAAAGGCGGTAAAATCGGTTATTTTGAACTGGCTCACCAGGGGACGATTTTTCTCGATGAAATCGGGGAGATGCCGTTGGCGCTGCAGAGCAAACTGCTTCGAGTCCTGGAAGAAAAGACGGTGACGAGAATCGGTTCATCAAAGCTGATCGATATTGACGTGCGCATTATTGCCGCCACCAATAAAAATCTTCTGGAATTGGTGGAACGAAAAGAATTCAGGGAGGACTTGTACTATCGAATCAATGTTCTGCCGCTGAACATCCCGCCTCTGAGAGAGCGAAAAGAGGATATTCCGTTTTTGATAGATGTCTTTATGGAAACCATGGGGAAGGAGTTGACTTTCTCCGATGAAGCGTCAAAACGTCTACGCTCTCACCGCTGGAACGGAAACATCAGGGAACTGAAAAATGTCATAGAGTATTTGGAAAGTCTCGGCAAGCGACATATTGAAACAGGTGACTTACCGGTTTCGGTCTTTATGGTTCCGGAGCAAAAAGTATCTGCTGCCGCAGTAAAACTGAAGACTTACGATGGTTTAAAAGGAGAATTCCGTGATGTTATCTTCGGCTGGTGGAATGACAGGGTCCTGATTGCCAATATTTTGCTGGCATTGCAGGAGGCGGCAGCGGCTCAGAAAAAAATCGGCAGACGTCAGCTAGAGACGATTTTGCAGGAAAAGGGTTTCCTCTATACGGAAACGGAAATCAGAACCTGTCTGAGCAAGCTGGCGGGACTGGGATTTGTCAGATCCCAGCATGGCAGAGGCGGCAGCGTCATTCTGCCGAAAGGAGACGAACTTCTAAAAGAAATAATGGAGCTAATGGGAGAATGAAAAACCCAATAAACCCTTCGGCGCAGAAGAAAACGTTGAAAAATTGGGGATTTTTGTTGGCACGGTATTTGCTATATATTATGGCAAAGATCTTTTACCATTTTATCATTATACGACTAGCGCCTAGCCGCTCGCATTGCTTGCGGGGCTTGGCCGTCGAGTGCCACGCGCTAAAGCGCTGCACTCTTGACCGGGGACTTACCAGCGATTCCGCATTGCTGAATCGGGTTAGGTCTCCCAAAGCATAAGGTCTCCCCAGCAATTTGCGATGCAAATTGGGGCGAGAACCATTAGGAGGTTCGTTATGGAAACAAGTATTTTATCATTAATCCCTATCGTTTTGACCATTGGTCTTGCGATTAAGACGAGAAACGTCTTAGTGTCATTATTTGCCGGTGTGTTTTCCGGCGTGCTGATTTTGTCAGCAGGTCATCCGATTACTGCAGTAAAATCCATGGTCGGAGATTACGTCATGGCGCAGCTGCTTGACAGCTATAACGCCGGCATCATCGTACTGCTGGTCTTCATCGGCGGATTTGTAACGCTGATCGAAAAATCCGGCGGAGCAGAGGCTTTTGCCAGATGTGTCGCTCATTTTGTCAACACCAGATGCAAGACACAGATTGCCGCTTGGATTGCCGGTATCGCCGTGTTTTTCTCTGAGCTGGGGACACCGCTCATCGTCGGCCCGATTTTTACGCCGATCTTTGAAAAGATGCGTATTTCGAAAGAAAAGCTGGCATGGATCATCGACACCACCGCATCGCCGGTCTGCGTGCTGATTCCCTTTATCGGCTGGGGCGTATACTCCATGGGTCTGATCAAAACCGAGTTGAAAGCGCTGAATATCACAGATATTACTGACTGGACTGCATTTATCCACGCAATTCCCTTTCAGATTTATCCGATTCTCTGCCTGATCATGGTACCTATGGTAGCTTTTTCGAGAAAAGAGTTTGGCGCCATGGCAAAAGCAGAACTCAATGCGCAGAAGGGCATCTTCTCTACGATTGGTAATGCTGAGGAGCTGGAAAAGAAGTCCATGGTTATGGACAACCATACGCCGCTGACTGTCGTATTAGCGCCATTGTTAGTGCTTTTCGCTACTCTTTTCGGCATTTTGTGGCCGCAGGGTTTTCCAATCAAGCAGGTGCCTGGCGGAGATTTCAGAATTGCCCTGATTACAGGCTATCTCTTTGCGGCGATTACCATGATTATCCTCATGGCTATCTATAAGGTCAAGCCGCTGAAAGAAGGCATTTCCATCTACATCAAAGGATTAGGAAAGCTTTTCGAATGTATTCTGATGCTGGTTCTGGCGTGGGGGCTCAGTTCTGTAGGTAAAGCCCTGGGAACTTCGGAGTACATCGTACAGATGGCAGAGGGCAACATTCCGGCATGGAGCATACCAGCGATTATTTTCATCATCGGCGCTTTGATGTCATTCTCCACAGGCACGTCCTGGGGAACCTTTGCCATCGTCATGCCTATTGCAATTCCAATGGCAGTGGCTCTCGGCGCGCCGCTATATGTTACCATCGCGGCGGTGCTTTCCGGCGGACTCTTTGGGGACCACTGCTCACCGGTATCCGACACCACCATTCTGGCGGCTACAGGTTCTTCCTGCGGATTGATGGAACACATGTGGACCCAGCTCCCATACGCCATGATCTGTGCAGGCGTATCCATTGTAGGATTCATCGCGGCAGGCGTTACAGACAGCGTCATCGTCACAGTCGTATGCGCGGTGTTATTAGTTATCGTATATAATCTGGCAGGTAAGCTCAAGGGCGTTTCTGTCAAGAATCTAAATATTAAAGATATAGAAGAACTGGAAGTTGAAGAAGCTTCTCAGTCAGTATAATTGGAGGTGTTTTATATGGCTAGCTTATGGGGCGGCAGGTTTGAAAAAGATATGGACGATATTGTAAAGCAGTTCAACGCGTCCATCGGTTTTGACAAGAGAATGTATAACGAAGATATAGACGGCAGCATCGCACATGTGACTATGCTTGGTGAACAGGGCATTGTGACTATGGAAGAAAAGGAACAGATTGTGGCCGGCCTTGAGAAGATTAGAGAAAAAATCGCCAGCGGTGAAATCGTCTTTGCCGTAGACGACGAAGATATTCACATGGGCATCGAGAGCAGGCTCATCGCAGAAATCGGCGACGTGGGCAAGAAGCTGCATACGGCCAGAAGCAGAAATGACCAATGCCAGGTGGATGGACGAATGTATCTGAAAAAAGAAATCAGAGAGATTGTACACAGGCTCTGCTATTTAGAATCGGTCATTTTGGAGAAGACTGAGAAATACGCCGATTCCATTACAGTCGGATTTACGCACATGCAGCACGCACAGCCAATCACCATCGGCTTCGTATTTATGGCATACTTCCAGATGTTTAAAAGAGATATCGACAGATTGATGGATACCTACGAGAGAATGAATCTTTGCCCGCTGGGAGCCTGTGCCCTTGCAGGAACCACTTTGCCGACCAACAGGCAGAGAACAGCGGAGCTGCTGGGCTTTGACGCACCGACAGAAAATGCCATGGACAGCGTCAGCGATCGTGACTACAGTCTGGAATTTCTGGCGGACGCATCCATATCCATGATGCATCTCTCCAGATGGGCAGAAGAATTCGTATGGTGGAATTCCCAGGAATTCTCCTATATCGCCATTGACGACAGCTACTGCACTGGCAGCAGCATCATGCCGCAGAAGAAGAACCCGGATATGGCAGAACTGCTCCGCGGAAAAGTGGGCAGAGTTTATGGTGATCTGATGCAGCTTCTGACTGTGATGAAGGGTACGCCGCTTGCTTATAATAAGGATTTCCAGGAAGATAAAGAGAGCCTCTTTGATGCCATCGATACGTGGAAAGCCAGCATTCAGATCTTTGCTAACATGCTGGATAAGACCGAGTTCAGAATGGATCAGATCGAGAAACAGTTTGCCAAAGGTTTCCTCAATGCAACCGACATCGCAGAGCACTTTGCCAAACAGGGCATCCCGTTCAGAGAGGCCCATTCTATCGTAGGACAGATGGTAAAAGCCTGCGAGCAGAAGGACTGCGATTTTGAGGATTTGACAGAGGAAGAACTGCAGGCCATCGATAGCCGCGTCACAAAAGAATCTCTGGGTGATATCAGCATCAAAGCCTGCGTGGATGCCAGAGTTTCTTTCGGCGGTACGGCGCCGGGTGAAGTCAGAAGACAGATTAAAGTCGGTGCAGAGTGGCTTGCGGGTATTAAATAAATGCCAAAACTGATAAATCTGCCAGAAAAACCATATTTTGAGGGCATTTCTGGCAGATTTTCATAAACGGGAAGGACGGCAGTCACCTTTGCCGCCTTGCAGTTCTATTTACAGAATGGTATAATATTCTGTCCAGCGAGATGCAGCCGAGCTGCATGACAGAAATTTATGCTGGCAATCCCCTTTTTAAATACAACCACGAAAGGATGGAACTATATGGATAAAAAAGAATTAGCCCTTGCAAAACATGCAGAATGGAAAGGGAAACTTTCCATTGAGACAAAGGCGCCGATTACAAATAAAGAAGAACTGGCCATCGCATATACGCCTGGTGTAGCGGAGCCTTGCCTGGAAATTGAGAAGGATGCTGAATTGGCCTATACCTATACAGGAAAGGGAAATACGGTTGCTGTCATCACCGACGGCACTGCAGTTCTGGGACTTGGTGACATCGGACCGTCAGCAGGAATGCCTGTCATGGAGGGAAAGTGCGCATTATTCAAAGCCTTTGCAGACATCGATGCGGTTCCGATCTGTATAGACTCCAAGGATCCCCAGGTAATTATTGATACGGTATATCATATCTCCAAGAGTTTTGGCGGTATCAACTTGGAGGATATCAGTGCGCCCAGATGTTTTGAAATTGAAAGAGCGCTGATAGAAAAATGCGATATTCCCGTATTCCACGATGATCAGCACGGAACAGCCATCATCACGAGCGCAGGGCTGCTCAACGCTTGCAAGGTGACGGGAAAAAAGATGGGCAGCTTGAAAATCGTCATCAGCGGGGCCGGATCGGCAGGTATTTCCATCGCAAAGATGGTCATGCGTCTCGGCTTTGGGGAAGTCATTCTCTGCGGCAGCAAAGGCACCATCTATGACGGTGCGCCTTACAACAATCCTGAGCAGCAGAAGATGGCGCAGGTTACCAACAGAGACAAGCTAGTTGGCAGCCTGGCAGATGCTATGAAAGGAGCCGACATTTTGATCGGCGTATCAAAACCTGGCATCGTGACACAGGATATGATTCGTTCCATGGCAAGTGATCCAATCGTCTTTGTCATGAGCAATCCAGTGCCTGAGATCATGCCGGATCTGGCAAAGGAAGCAGGTGCCGCCGTCGTGGGAACTGGAAGATCGGATTTCCCAAATCAGGTCAATAACGTCATCGCATTCCCAGGCATTTTCCGAGGCGCTTTGGACGGCAGAGCGAGAAAAATTACGGAAGAGATGAAGGAAGCTGCAGCCAGAGCTATCGCCAGTGTCATTCCAGAAGAAGAACTGACGGCGGATTATGTACTGCCTGATCCTTTTAATCCTCTGATTGTAGAGAGAATTGCTGCTGCAGTCATGGCGGAAGCAGCCAAGGAGAAGGAGGCAAAATAGTGGATTATCGTATAGAACACGACACCATGGGCGAAGTGAAGGTACCAGCTGATCGGTACTGGGGCGCCCAGACAGAGAGAAGTTATGAAAATTTCAAGATCGGCTCCTCCAAAATGCCTCTTGAAATCATCCACGCTTTTGGGGTTTTAAAGAAAGCGGCGGCCTTAGCCAATAAAAGGCTGGGCATGATTGACGAGGAGCGAGCCGATTTGATCGCCAGGGTCTGCGGTGAGGTCATCAGCGGTGAACTGGATGAACATTTCCCTTTGGTGGTATATCAGACGGGGAGTGGTACGCAGTCCAACATGAACGTCAACGAGGTGGTTGCCAACCGGGGCAATGAAATTGCCGGGAAAAATCTGCTCCATCCCAACGACCACGTGAATAAATCGCAGAGTTCCAACGACACCTTTCCAACTGCCATGCACATTGCGGCACTGGTCAGTGTGGAAGACAAATTGCTGCCGGCTTTGGCAGAGCTGCGCGACACGCTTTTGGGCTTGGAAAACGCGTATATGGACATGGTCAAAACGGGCAGGACCCATCTGCAGGATGCGACACCTCTGACCTTGGGACAGGAAATCAGCGGCTGGCGGTCCATGCTGGATCACTGCATGGTCATGATAGACAATTCTTTGAACGGCCTGCGGGAACTGGCTCTGGGAGGTACGGCGGTCGGTACCGGTCTCAATGCGCACAAGGATTTTGGCCCTGTCTCCGCTGAAGAAATCAGCAAGATTACCGGCAAAGATTTTGTTACCGCGGGCAATAAGTTTCACAGCCTGACATCAAAGGATGCTTTGGTCTTTGCCCATGGCGGGCTGAAAGCTTTGGCCGCAGATTTGATGAAAATTGCCAACGATGTCAGATGGCTGGCATCAGGACCAAGATGCGGTATCGGAGAAATCAACATTCCAGAAAACGAACCAGGCAGTTCTATCATGCCGGGCAAAGTGAATCCGACCCAGTGTGAAGCCTTGACGATGGTCTGTGTACAGGTCATGGGAAACGACGCGACGATAGGCATGGCAGCGTCACAAGGTAATTTCCAACTCAACGTGTTCATGCCGGTCATAGCTGATAATTTCCTGGAATCAGTCAATCTGCTGGCAGATGGGATGCAATCTTTCAACAAGAACTGCGTCTGTGGAATCACGCCAAACAGGGGAAAAATTCGAGAGAACATGGAGAAGTCTTTGATGCTGGTGACGGCATTGAATCCGCACATCGGTTATGAAAATGCTGCTAAAATTGCCAAGCTGGCGCATCAGGAAAATATCACTTTAAAACAGGCTGCATCAAAATTGGGATTGGTCAGTGAAGAGGATTTCGACCAATTTGTGAATCCGGAGAAGATGGTGTAAATTAAAAATGTTAGGTTATGGAATCGGTTATATCGGACAAGGAAATACTTATAATTTCATGGCGGCCTATTTTGTCGTATTTCTGACAAACTGCGTCGGCTTGAGTTCTGCCATGGCCGGCTCCATTACTTCTATCGCCTTGTTGGTTGAAGTGGTAACGGGCATGGTGGTAGGCAATCTTTCGGATAACTGTACCCTGGCCATGGGGAAAAGGAGGCCATTCGTGCTTGCGGCCTCTGTCACTATGCCGATCATTATGGTGCTGATTATGAGAACCATACACGGATCCACAGCGGTGCGTTTTGCTTATTATCTGGTGCTGTCCATCGCTTTTCGTCTCTCTTTTTCTACTTTTGAGATTCCCAACAATGCTTTTGGAGCAGAGATCGCAGTCGGCTATGACGAACGGACGCGCCTGCGTACCATGTCCAGAGTTTTCTCCATCATCGGAAATACGTTGGGTTATGTGATGCCCCTGTGGATCTTGGAATTGTTCCCAAAAGACCAGGAAGCGGGGTGGCAGACCATCGGGGTGATCATCGCAATCGTCGCCTTTGGCAGCTGGTTCAGTTCCTTTAAATTGACAAAGAAACGGGCTGTGATAGGGACAAAGGGAGCTGGACGCAGGAATGTGGCGCGGGATATTTTTGTCAATTACTGGCAGCTTTCTAAACTGCGTTCTATGCGGCTTTTGATCGTATATAAAGCTGCTTTTGCCTGTGCTTTTGCGTTATTCAATATCGGAACCATTTACTATTTGAAATACAGCCTGGGGCTTGGAAATCGGTATTCGTCGTATATGTATGTGTTGTCCATCATTATTTTTATCATCATGACGCCCATCGCAAACAAAATGGCTCTCAGCTTCGGCAAAGCCAACCAGCAGATGATCACCATGGCCATCTCGGCAGTGATCGGCTTCGGGGTATTTCTTTTGGCGCCTCGCTCGGTAATCGGTGCGGCTTTGTATGTCGGAGGATTTTCTGTCATGCAGACCAGCTTCTGGCAGCTTTCCAGTTCCATTTTCTATGACGTGGTGGAAGTGGATCAATTTGCCAATAACAAACGTCGTGAAGGAGATATCATGTCCTTAGTTTCTGTACTCGGCACACTGGTCACTGCCGTCATTGTGCAGTTCTTCGGTGTTTTCCTGGATGCCTCCGGTTTTGACGCACAATTGACAATGCAGCCGGACAGCGTGGTGCACTTCCTCAATGTCGCTTATATCTTGATGCCAAGTGTCTGCTTTGCCATCGGATTTGCAGCGCTCAAAGCCTTCCCTATCAACAAAAAGACTTTTGACTCGTTGCTGCGGGCTTTGGAACGTCGAAAGGCGGGGAAAGATTATACAGAGTACATAAGGGATATAGAAAAAATGATTTGAACGAAGCCTCGCAAGGGGCATAAGTATGTTGTCGTCGTGTTCGGTGAAGAAGCGGAATCTGCTAAGCGCAGTGCAGTCCGCTTCTTTTTGTGTGCAGGCAGTGGTCGTAGAAGTACATAGATGTGGATGACCTGGATTCGAGGTGTGCACAGTCCGCAAATGAACTGGCCAGATGGACATTTAAAAATAGTAGTTGATTTATCTTCTAACATATGTTATTGTTAACATATGTTAGAGAGGGGGGAATAATGTCTATTAATTATACGATTCTTGGCCTTTTAGAGGGTAAAGATATGAGTGGCTACGATTTGAAAAAGGTCATGCAGGAACTGGATTTTCTTCCGTGGTCAGGCAACAACAATCAGATTTATAAGGCACTGGTGCAATTGCTGGACGAGGGGCTGGTAGTAAACAGGACAGAGCACAAGGATGGGGCGCCATCAAAAAAAATATATAGTATAACCCAATTAGGCAAAAGTACACTGCATACATGGATTAGAGAGAACCCACCCAGCCTGCCAGAATTTAAAAAAATATTCCTTGCGCAGTTGGCCTTTGCTGGAGAAGAAGGAGAAACACTGCTGGAGCAATATCAAGTCCAACTGGAGGAACAACTGGCCTATCACCAGGAAAAACAGAAGCGGCAGATCGGATTTCCTCATGGTACAGAGAGACAAACCTATATTTGGACCATGCTCTACGAGAATCTTATCGACACTTATCAGTGCGAGTTAAACTGGGCGAAAAAAATGAAAGAAGGGATGGCGAAATTTCATGAAGATAAAAGTAATAAATAGTGATAGAATAGTAATCAGAGATTTGCAGTCCGCCTTGGATTTGATGATGAATGCAAAATACGAAAATGATTATGAAGGGATCATCATCAGTAAAGATGCAGTCACTGAGGATTTTTTTCGTTTAAGCAGCGGACTGGCAGGCGAAATCCTGCAGAAGTTTGTAAACTACAATATGAAATTAGCTGTATACGGTGACTATTCTATGTACGACAGCAAACCACTGCGGGATTTTATACTAGAGAGCAACAAGGGAAAGAATTTTTTCTTTGTAGAGAGCCAAGATGAGGCGATGAGGAGGTACAACGATGATATTACTGAAAAACTGCAGGCTGATTCCTGAACTGACAGAGGGCTATGACGGCCAACTGGCCGATGTGCTGATCGACGATGAGAAGATACGGAAAATTGCAGCGCCGGGGACAATTGCCTCTGAGGGCGAGACCAGGGTTATCGACATTGAGGGAAACACACTGTTACCGGGATTCTTTGATCTCCACGCCCATCTCTATCTGTCGTCCTTTGATTTTCAGGCCCTCAATGGACGCAGTCCAGCAGATACCGCCTTTGATGTCTATGGTTATGCCAGAGACTATTTAAAAGCAGGTTATACGACCATCAGAGACTGCGGATGCAGCCATAATTCCACGGTTTCTTTAGAACGAGCCAGAAGAAAGGGTCTTGTCAATGTGCCGCGTCTCATCTCCACCGGATTGATTTTGACGCCGACAGAAAACGGCAACAGCACCTTTGAGTCGCTTTACAAAGTGGTGGATTCGCCGGAGGAGGTACGCAGAGCCGCAAGGGAGCAGTTTGAACTGGGCAACGACGCCATTAAATACATGGTTACAGGAGCTTATTTCAATGAGAGCGGCGATCCGGGGGCTGTCATTGCTATGGAAGACGAGGTGCGCGAGGCGGTCAAAGTGGCAGAGATGAAGAACTCCTATGTTATCGCCCACACCCACAGCGCAGAGGGAATCAAGCTGGCGATCAGAGCGGGGGTTTATACCGTAGAGCATTGTAGTTTCATCGATGACGAGGCAATTGCAATGCTGAAAGATAACAAAAACTGCTTCATGGTGGCTACCGGTGCCATCGGTCTTGACAGCCTGGATGAAGAAAACGATTTGATCAGTGAGAACAGCTTGGACAAGAGCAAGAAATTTGAAGAAATAGAGCGTAAGTCAGTCAACAAAGCCTACCAGGCGGGACTGAAAATTGGCTTTGGCTCCGATATCGACTGGGGCGCTTTTGTCAAGCATCCAGGTTACGAGTTTATCGCCAGAACGGAGTGGTATGATTTTGACTATAAAGATATTCTGCTGCAGGCCACCAAATACAGTGCCGAAATCGCCAAGCTGGACGATCAGCTGGGAACCATCAAAGAAGGTAAAAATGCGGAGCTGGTCGTAGTCTGCGGCAAGCCGGACGAGGACATCTACGTGATGAAAAAGCTGCCGAAGTACGTGTTCTACAATGGGGAGATCATTGAAAACTAGTGGGTCGGCACGGGACGAAGATGATGCACCCTTCTGATTGACTGATCCTCTCACAAGCAAAACAAAGTAGTCCGAATTCGGACTACTTTGTTTTTGGCTTTGGTATATATGGTTTCACTCAGAACCACTTCTTTTTCTTGAAAATAATCACCAGGGCAGCGATGACTGCCAGGCTGATACCGATGACGAAGGGATAACCCCAGGTCCACTTGAATTCGGGCATTTGCAAGTTCATGCCATACCAGCCGGCAATCAGAGTGAGCGGCAGAAAGATGGAAGTCACTACGGTGAAGACCTTCATGATGTTGTTCTGCTCAATGTCGATTTGGGATTGATAGGCTTCACGCACCTGTTCGATGTATTCCTGCAAATGGAGGACGAACTCCAGCAGTCGGTCAAATTTCTTGTCGATGAAACCAAAAGCCGGATCGATGGCAGCGATTTCATCAGTTAGAAACTCCATCTGCTCATAGTAACGCTTTACCTTTAAAAGATCCTTGCGGACTTTGATGATGTCTCGGATACCGTCGCCGCTGGGACTTTTGTCCATGAGAAGATTGTCCTCCAGGGAGATAATCATATTTTCAAGAGACTCCAGCTTGTAGACGTCATTGGCTGTCAACTCGAGCATAAACTCGTGAAGCTGCAAAATGCCGTCGTCCGGAATGTCTATATTATCCACACATTCCATAACCGCGTCGCTGTCTGTAGCGCAGATGAAATGATCGCGATTTGCATATAATGTCACCTTTTTCTCGTCCAGCCAATGAAATGTGATGAAATACACCTTTTCATCCAATGCCATAAAGAAATTCCTGTTTTCGTCCAGCCGTTTGACGATATCGCTGTCAACGTATTCCTTGAGTGTATCAGTTTTATCAGTCGTGAGTTTTATAATCATAGTCGATGCATCCTTTCGGTTTGTACACCTATATTATACTCACTTATAGGATAAAATCCACCGATTCTTTTATTCTGGAATGGTCAAAGCAGTAAATTCTTTCTACTCGCGGTCCGATAGTGCCATACAGATATTCAAAAGTATTTTCACAGAACTGTTCCATCTCCCAGGTGGTAATCTGCTCATCGCCGTCGCGCCCGATCAAAACAGCTTTCTGACCGATTTCGCAGGGGATTCCGGTCACATCCACAAAAGACTGATCCATACAACAGCCCAGAAAACGGGTCTTTTGGCCGCTGATCAAAACGGGCCCCTGGCCGCGCATCCAGCGCGGATAAAAGCCGTCGGCAAAACCGACAGAAAGTGTGGCAACGGTCATAGGTTCAGTCACCTTAAAAGCGCGGCTGTATCCCACACTTTCACCGGGGTATACGTCGTGGACGTTGGTGATATAAGTTCCAATCTCAAGGGGTTCTATGAGTCCGATCGGTTCTCTTCCGTCCTCCATAGCCATATGTCCGAGTACCGAGGAACAGGATCTGACGTGGGTACAAAAGTCGACGGCCTCTCTGTACCAGGCGGTGGCGGCTGAATTGCAGCAATGAATGTATTGGAGCGTCATGCCCGCTGCCTCTATCTGCGATATACTTTCCTTAAATTTCTCAAACTGTTCTACCGCAAACGGATCATAATAGTCAGCCGTTGAGGTGGCAAAGTGAGTATAAGCGCCTACGATTTCCAAATAATCTAAAGATTTTACCAAACTTAGCAGGTCGTGCAGAGGTTCTCCTGGCCGGACACCCAACCGATTCATTCCCGTTTCGATTTTCAAGTGAACTTTCACCTTCTTGCCGGCGTTTTTTGCCAGCTGATTGACGTTGCAGGCCGTTGTTTTGTCAAAAAGAGCAATCTGCAGGTCATATTCTACAGCACCGGGCAACAGATGCTGCGGAATACCTCCCATGACCAAAATGTCACACTGGACACCTCCTCGCCTCAGCTCTACAGCTTCGTACATAGCGGCATTTGCCAGCAGTTTGACATGACATCGTTCTTCAAACAGCCTCGCCATGGGAACTAAGCCGTAGCCATAACAATTTCCTTTGATGACAGGAATGATATCTGTATTGGAGCCGATGTAGTCCTGCACTTTGTCAAAATTGCAGACCACCTGATCCATATTTACCTTAAAATAGGAATTATAATATCGATTCATTGTTTTTCTCCTATATACAACTCAGGGGAGCTTCGCAGCTCCCCATCTCGTTATTCCATGAGTTCCAGATAATTGATTACTTTGACTTGAATCTGATCGTCTTTGCGACAGCGCTGACCGAGGATGCGGACTTTGCCGCAAGCGGCCTCACATGCTTCTCTGTAAGGCATGACGCTGTCCAATTGCAGCTTTTTCCACACAGCCTTTTCACAGCCTGCCAACAGAAAAGATGTCTTCGGACAGAGGTGAATGACGCAGTCCCGATCAAGCTTTTCGTCTAGCGCTAGTAATAATGGCAAAGTGAAATTTTCTGTAACCTGTTTCGCGTATTTTGGTCCCAAGATGTTCAGACTGCCGGGAGAGTCCGTATAATAGATGATGTTAGCACCGGCTGCTCTGGCGGCAAGGGCATAATCTGTCAGACCGCCGATCAGCAGAGAAAAAAATTCATCCATAATCTCGGGATGCTTCCGCCAGCCCATGAGAATTTTCATGATATCAGCAAGACCGTTGATGATCGTGATAGGACCATGCATCTCAACCGTTGCATTTCCACCATTTTCGTTGATCAGCTTTACGGCCTTTAATGTCTCTGCCAACCGGCCTTTGTTCACATCTAATGCAGGAAGTTCTTTCAGCTGATCGATTTTTGAGACGATATCTTCTTCCTTTCGCGGACCTAGGGAAGAGCCGTCAAACTTAATTTTTGCGCCCAGGTTTTCGGCTTCCAGGACAGGATCAAAGGGCAGGACCACATCACTACCTGACAAAGCGGCAATCTGCTCAGCATGCATATAGCATTCGGGAAGAGACAGACCTTTTGCGGCCGCAAGTTCTTGCGACATGCCGCTGTACTCCGCATATTTGCATTTAAAATCCATTAATTTAGCCATGACTCCACCTTTATACAAATACCATCTGTACGTTTCTGCAGTTTGTCAGATAAACGATGGATGCGTAGTTGATGCCGAAGGAGACGATATCTCCTGGTTCCAGGTTTCTCTCGGCATCTTCGATGTCAAGGATCGTGTGATCGCTGGAAGCGCCGATGACTTCGATTCCTTTGTCTTTCGGAAAGATTTCGTCAATGCTGCCGTAATCGACTTTGCCGATTCCCAGTAGGGCTCTCTTTCTAATGCCTCTGTCCACGTACTCAGGTGTATGACCAAAGGCGTCAATGGATATCTTTCCAACTGGGTGAGACGGCTTGTCTTTTACTTCAATGACCTCAGCCTTTAAAGTGTAGACATCTTGATGCATAAAACTCATGTCGTAGCCATAGAAGACGTCTAAATCCCTTGCCAGAAGGATGCCTTCGCCTACTCGCAGGAGGTTGATTCTCTTTGGCATGTCGTTATTGATAATTCTTGGGAGACTTGTCGTGGCTCCGCCGGATATGTATTCTAATGTTCTGCCGATTTTTGCTTCGATGTTCTCCGCAATGGCAACCAATTCGTCCAGTTTGTCTGAGGTGGCTTCAATGGAACCGTAGCAGCCCAAGTTGGTGCCGACGCCTGCTAATTCTAAGTTTGCCAGTTCGTTTTCCACTGTGACAGCCACGCTGACCATTTCGTCCTTGTCCCAGAAACCTTCGCGGAGGTCGCCCAGGTCGGCCATCAAAATGACCTTGTGTTTTTTGCCTTGCTTTCCAGCTTCTTCGTTGAGGGCTTTCAGCACTTTGATTTCACTGTTGAGGCTGATGTCTGTAAGTCTGACGACTTCTGGCAGTTCTGTCATCATTGGGACTCTGAGCAGAAGATATGGCAAGTCGATACCATAGTCTCTGGCGTCTTCAATCTGCTCCAGACGAGAGGAAGCGATGATTTTTGCGCCGCCCTCTTCGAACATCTTTGCGCATTCCGGGATACCGGTTGTTCCTTTGATTACGCCAGCAATATCGATGCCGAATTCGCCGCATCTTCTGACGATTTCTGCCACGTTTTCTTTTAAATACTGTAAGTTGATTTCTACTCTTGGATAAACCTGATTCACCATAATTTTCTCCTCTTCAGCCAATAGAATTACCATATATTATAAGTTTATTTTATCACTGGGTCATAGTACGGTTCTAATATAATGATTATATAGTTTGGTATTTTTTTATGGTGAAATTTTGGAAACGATAGTTGTCTGAAATTTATAATTATTTTACAAAAATAAGTAAATTTACAGCTAAATTACCAAAAGGTAATTAAGGTATAATGAATTCATAACCAGACGGGGCGTTGCCGCCAGGTAGGAATCGATGAATCCATAGCTGCAATGACGCCGCCCGCAGGTTCGAATCTCATCTTGAGAATTCAAATTATTCACAGAGAGGCGAAGGTAAGAAAATGGACAAATTCAAATTTGACACACTGCCGCAGCTCAGAGTTCTGAATGACGATCAGATCAAAGAGATGCACGAAAAGGCAATGTATGTTTTAGAAAATTTAGGTATTATTTTTGCATATGACAGAGCATTGGACGTTTTGGAAGAAGCGGGCTGTACTGTTGACAGAGAAACACAGAAGGTGAAATTCCCTAGAGCGCTGGTAGAGAAATGTATCGAATCGGCTCCAGGTTCATTTGATTTATACGACAGAGAAGGCAATTTCTATTGTACATTTGGAGACGGCAAGACTAGATTTAATCCAGGCAGCAGCGCCAGCAACGTGTTGGAAAGCGATGGGGAGACTGTAAGACTGTCCAATGTCAAAGACTTGAAGCTGCTGACAAAGGTGGCACAGAGTCTTCCGCATATCGACTTCGTATCTTCTTCCATCGTATGTGAAGAAGCGCCGGGTGAACTGGGTTCCCAATATCTCTATTACACTGAGATGCAGAACTCGACAAAACCGATCATCGGCGGTTCTACTGACGTAGAAGGCGTGCCTAGAACTTTCAAGCTGCTGAAAGCGGTTCTGGGATCTGAAGAAAACGTAAGAACGAAACCTTACACCATCTTCGACATCTGCGTGACTTCTCCACTCAAATGGTCTACCATCGGCGCAAGAAATATCATGGACTGCGTGGATATGGACATTCCAATCGAATTGATTTCTGCACAGATTGCCGGCGCAACGGGCCCAATCACCTTAGCAGGATGTATCTTAGAACATACCGTAGAACTTCTGTCAGGATTGGTATTGATTCAGGTCATGAAGCCGGGACATCCAACAGTATATGGAGGCGCACCTTGCATCTTCAACATGAAGACCATGTATACACCGATGGAAGCCATGGAATGCAGCATGGTGACTGCCGGATATGCGTCCATGGGTAAATACTACGGACTTCCAGTACATACATATGCAGCCATGTCAGACTCCAAATATATCGACTACCAGGCCGGAAGTGAATCTGCCAGAAGCGGACTCATGGCATATCTTGCCGACGTTGACAACGTATCCGGTGCAGGCGGACTCAACGTCATTGCGGAGATGAGTATCGAGAAAATGGTTGTGGACAACGACTTTATCGGAACCATCAAGCATCTGGAAAAAGGAATTCGCTTTGACGAAGATTCCCTGGCAGCAGATCTGTTATTAAAGGTGGGCTCAGGCGGAAACTTCCTCAACCAGAAACATACCTTGAAGAACTACAAGAAAGAACAGAACTACAGCAACATCACCATGAACTACGAAGAGCGAGCTAACTGGAACAAGGCCGGCAACTGGTCCGTATCTGACAAAGCGAGAGACTATGTCAAGAAGATCGCGGAAGCAGATATCTGCCCTCTCAGCGAAGAGCGCACAAAAGCGCTGAACGAAGCGTTCATGGAAGTTTGTCAGGATTGCGGACTGACAAAAGAAACTGCGGAAGATCTGATCAAAAAGTATAATGAAGCTTAAGACAGTAATAGGGAACAGTCTGAAAGCTTGTTATAGAGGACGCGCCAGGGGTTAGTCCCCCGGTGCATCCCAATTTCAAACGAAATTATCTTTTATCTAAACTATCTAGAAAGGAAAATGTGCGAGTAAAAGCCCCTAACTTTTATTTGTACAAGGAACAATTATGGGTAAACGAGTTCCAATGTGGCAAGTATTATTCTGTATCGTATTTGCACTGGGTATCATCTGTTATTCCATCTTCTTTACAACTTCGAAATATACTTCGCCGGAATATGACGGATATGCAGAAGCACATATGCCGATGATTCTATCAGCAGTTATGGTGTCAATCTTTGGCGCCCTCAACGGCTGGAAGTGGAGCGTCATGGAGAAGGGCATGATTCAGGGAATCAGCCGTTCCATGCAGGCCAACCTGATCCTGCTGACTGTAGGTATCCTGGTATCCACCTGGAAGGCTGCAGGCATCATTCCGTCCATCATTTACTATGGACTGAACATCATCAGCCCGGGATTTTTCTTGGTAACGGCTTGTCTGCTGTGCTCCATCATCTCCCTGGTAATCGGTTCGTCTTACACCACTGCCGGCACCATCGGCGTAGCCATGATCGGTATCGCCATCGGTCTGGGCATCAATCCTGCTTTAGCAGCAGGCGCAGTGGTAGCAGGTGCATATACTGGAGACAAGATGTCCCCGATGTCAGATACGACCAACATGGCACCGGCTGTATCTGGCTCCAACGTCTTTGAACACATCAGACACATGGTCTATACGGTAACCCCTTCTTACATCATCGCCCTGGTGCTCTACTTCATCCTGGGAAGATCTGCAGCCCCTAGTGGAGACGTGCAGATGGAGATGAAGGATATTTTGCAAGAAGCTATTCAAAACGAATTCACTGTAAGTCCATTCCTCATGCTGCCAATCGTATTCCTGCTCATTGCAGTATTCCTAAAGGTTCCTGCACTGCCAGCCATGTTCGGCGGCGTGGTTATGGGGCTTCTGTGCATGGGATTTGTACAGGGGATCAGATTTGCTGACTTCTTCGATATCATGCACTACGGATATGTATCAAGCAGTGCGGATATCGCGTTAACTGACGACTATACTGTTGCTGACGTTGTCGGCGGCGGCGGATTCAACGGCATGCTCTGGACCGTATCCATCGTATTGTGCTCCATGTCCTTCGCAGGCGTATTGGAAGCGACCGGTATGTTGGGCTCCGTTGTCGAAAAGATCTTGAAGATTGCCAAGACCAACGGATTGCTGGTTATGACAACAATTTTGACTTGCTTCTTCATCAACCTGCTGACTGCTGACCAGTATCTGTCCATCATCCTGCCAGGCAGAATGTACAAGACGGCATTTGAAGACAGGCGCTTAAGGAATAAGAATCTGTCCAGATGCTTGGAAGACTCCGGCACACTGACGTCACCGTTGATTCCTTGGAACGTCTGCGGTGCGACCATGACCGGTTTCTTAGGTCAGCCGACTCTGGCCTATGCGCCTTATGCATTTGTAAACTATATCTGCCCGATTATTTCCATCATTTACGGCTTTACCGGATTCTCCATTGAGAAAATGACCGACGAAGAGTACGAGAAGATGCTTGAAGTGAGAAAGCTGGAGGAAGAGGAAGCTGCGAGAGCTATGGAAGCTTAATTCATCTATATACTTAAATCTTCTTTATAAAACAAGTACGCAAAACCGGCTGGGAATGAATTCCCAGCCGGTTTTGCAATATCTGAAGAGGGTGAATCATTCATCTTTCTTTTGCACAATATCATACCCGCATTCTGTCAGCAGGCTTTTCGCCCTCTGACAGTCGAAGCCGTTCCACAGGTCTTCTGCCAGGCTGCCATCTCGCGGCACAGCACCTCGTTCTAACACGAGGACGTTGGCACCGGCCATGACGGCCTCTTTTGACGGAGGATGAACGCAGATGTCGGGCACGTTCTTACCGCCGCACAGTCTGGTTACGGCAACAATCTGTGCTAAACGCTGATCGGAAATCTGCGGTTTTGCGCCCAGAGGCGTTCCTTTGACTGGGATGCGGGCCATGGCACCAGAAATGACGACGCCGTACTGCAGGGAATTGAGAAATATTTCTGCAATTTCTTCACTGGTGTGCTCGATACCGACAGGCTCAATTAAGTGAATCAACTTCAGCGGTGAGTGATGAACGGAATTAAGCGTGTCGTTCCGTTGCGCAGGGTCAAAGGCAGTGTCCCGTCCTTCACCCAGCCGCAAAGCGTGGTAGATGCCAGAGGCACCGCTTTCGTGAATTTTATTCGCGGTCTCAATATCGAATTCACCGATATTGAGGACTAATTCGTATTCTCCAGGTACCTGCAGGCGAATGTCTCTGATGAACTGGCAAAGTGTGTCGATGCTGTAGAATTCAGTAGTTCGAAGGACGATGAACCTTACGCCGCAGCCTACATAACGCTTGATCTGCTCGATGATTTCCGCTTCTGAATAACTGATTTCCTCATTCACGATGCCCCAGGCTTCTCCCAGGGAACAGAAAGTGCAATTCATGGAGCAGGGCGCAAAATCCACGCCGATTGCTCCCCAGAGATAGGCTTCTTTTTTTGTAATTACCAAGGCAGCTTGGCGGGCGGATTGACAGAGATAAGTATACTCCTCACTGCTGGGAGTGATATCGAGAAGTGAGACGATGGTATCACGGTCCTGCGCTTTGCCAGCTAGACAGTCAGCCTTTACTCTGTCGATGAGATTGATGATTTCTTGATTCATCTCTATTTCTCCTCCAAAATTTGCTCCAGTATTTCGCAGGCGTCACAGGCGATTTGTGGACATAGGGTGGACAACAAACCTTCTTCCATGATTTTCTCCATCTCTTCTGGGACAGAAAGGTCGTAGCCCAAAATCTCTTTACAGATCAGAGAACCGTGTTTCGCCTTGAAGGCTTCTTCAAAAGCATACTTCTTTTTCAGCATATTATCTTTCGTTTCTACATCCCCGTCTTTACAGTGACCGAAATTGTATCCGATCGCCATCAAAGCACCGGTGACGCATCCACAGGTTTGACCAGCCCACATGCCGCCGCCAAAAGCAGAAGCGATTTTTTTCGCATCGTCAGGGTCAATTCCGATCTTTTCGGCGGCATGTCCGAAAACCACCTGAGAACAGTCGATACCGGCGGCAAAACTTGCGCCTGCTTTTTCCTTTGTCATTTTTTCCATTTTATTTTCCTCCAATCGATAATGACTACTATTAGATATAGTCTGATTATAGCCCTAAACCAATAATATCTATTGTAAAATTTTTGTATTTTATAGTATTGTAGTGGGTAAATGGAAAGCAGGGTTCGGACTTCATTTTTGTTATTGGCTGATAGCAGCGGAAATGGAACTCTGCGATTGGCCCATGCCACGTGACCGTGGAGCGGAGCTTGCTGAATTTCATCGATATTGCCCACATAAAAAACGGCCAGCTGGATGACCGTTTTGTGGTTTATGCTTCGTTATCTACCTTCGATTTTGCTGATCGGTAGGCCTTTGGTGTCATTCCCTTCGCTTTCTTGAACACTTTGGTGAAGTAACTCTGGTCGTCAAAGCCGGTAGAAAGAGAAACGTCAATGATGCTCAGATTGGTATTTGCCAGGAGGTGACAGGCGTGTTCTACTTTCAGCGAATTGAGATAGTCTGTAAAAGTAACACCCATTTCCTGCTTGAACAATGTGGAGAAGTAAGAGGAATTGACGTGAAGGTTCAACTCGATGTCCTTCAGTGAAATCTTCTCTGTATAGTTCTTGTTGATAAACTGCAGCGCTTTTGCCACAATCTGTGAACGGCCGCTATAGATGGAGGAAAGCATGTTTTTGGTGATGATCTCGATGATGGCCGTAGAGACGAAAAGCAGTTCGGTAAAACTTTCGGTTTCACTGAGTTTATTGATGATGTCCAGATCTGTGTCTATAATCTGATTCAGGTTGCTGTCACTTTCGTTGGCGATTCTGATGATGATGGCGAAGAACCACAGGGCCTTGGCTTTGATTCCATCCAGATCACCACATTCCAAAATGGAAAAGGTGTTGAGCAGCTTCTTCAGATTTTCCTTGGCCGTGGAGACCTGGCCGTTGCTGACGTTGTCGATGAGAACTTTTTCCAGGTCATAAGGATATTCCACGGATACGTGTTCTTTCTTGTAATGCTGTATGTCGATGTTGACCTGATTCTGCTCATTATATTGGTTTCGCAGTGCACTGTAATCGTTGTTGCCAGTCACTGATGTGATGATGCAGTTATAGAACAACAGTGCAATCTGCGAAATCTGGTTGGGCTGATAGACCTTCATCTTCCCGGCAAACATCTTTGCCATGGATTGCGCGGCCTCGTTCAGATCGTTCAAATTTGCAAAATTTCTCGTGGTGCTGCTGCGCAGTTCACCCATCACGATGGGTCCGGCAATGAAGTAACCGGCAAAGACTTCGTCGATGATCAAAGAGGTTGCAATATTGGCCAGTCCTGATTTGCAGAGAAATATGTACGGTTCGCCAAGCCTGGAAGCAAACTGACCGGCAGATGAGAGGTTGCGCCTGCAGGAACTGTCTTTGTCCGCGTACACTTCGAAGATGTTGCAGATCTTGTCATCTCGTTTGAACTCTTTGACCATCTGATCGTCACCGCTGAAATAGGTGACGGGAATTCCTGTAATATCTGAGAAAGCTTCGATAGAACTGTTCAGATAGTCTGACAGGGTTTCTGCATTTGGGTTATCTAGGGTTGGAATTACAAAGTTTTTCATGATTGACTCCAATATACATCAAAAAGCTATATAGAAATTGTACTATTTTTTGTGAAAATTTTCACTTGAATTATATCACGCAGAAATAAAAAATACAATATAGAGAATGAAGATAATGAAGCAGACAAAATCAAAAAAATAATAAGATGGTTTACACGGGGGAAGATGCACAGAGGCTGAAAAAATCTTGCGAAAGCGTCGTCATAAAAAGTGCAGATATTGAAGAAACCGTCGAAACCATTGAAAAACAGCAATTTGTAGGAGATATACCCAAAAGAAGGCGTCATAGAATAAAACCAAAAAATTGTATTTATTTTGGGGGTGACAAAAATTTTACTAAAAATTCTAAAAGTACCTATATAACTTACCAAAGGGAAACTTGTAAAATGTGAGTATAAAGCAAAGGCATAGTCTTTATTAACTTAGTTTATAATTTATTGGAGGTAACAAATAATGAGTAAAGAAGCGATTTTAGAAGCTGCAAAACAGTCAATTGTTGAGGCTGACGAAGATATGGCAATGGAAGCATTAGCAAATGCTGAAGCAGAAGGCGTGGATCTTCTTGAACTGCTGAGCAACGGATACAGTGCAGGCATGAAAGAGCTGGGCGACCTGTTCGGAATGGGAGAAATCTTCTTACCAGAACTGATTTTCGCTACAGAAGTCATGAAAGCTGCAACTGCAGAAATCGAAGGCAAGATGGATATGTCTGAAGTAAAATCAGCAGGAACACTGGTTATCGGAACTGTAGAAGGTGACGTACACGATATCGGTAAAGGAATCGTTGCCTCCCTGGTCAAGACCAACGGCGTTGAAGTATTTGACCTTGGAAGAGAAGTACCTGCAAAGGATTTCGTCGATGCAGCTATCGAACACAATGCAGAATTCGTAGGAAGTTCAGCACTTCTGACGACGACAATGACTGTCCAGAAAGACATCGAAGAAGCACTGAAAGAAGCTGGCATCAGAGACAAAGTGAAGACAATGGTAGGCGGAGCGCCTGTAACTAACCGTTGGGCAGAAAAAATCGGTGCTGACGCATACTGCGAAGACGCTTCCGACACAGTGAACTTCATTCTGAAGTGGATTGAAGAACTGTAAACAACTCTCCATCAGTTTTCTGGTGAAGGAAATACATAGAAAGAAAATGAAAATGGAGGAGATGTAAGTTATGGGTAAATTTACACATGAAACTGACATTACAGGATATAACATTCTATCCAATGAAGACCTGGATGCACTTCATGAAGCCACCCTGCAGTTACTGGAGGATTACGGTCTCCAGATGCACGGGAAAGAAGCGCTGGACATTTTAGCCGGTGCTGGCTGCGAAGTGGATTACGAAAACGATAGAGTGAAATTCCCTAGAAACTTGGTAAACGATGCAATTGAAAAATGTCCGGCAGAGTTCACTCTCTGCGGCAGAGATCCTGCAAAGGATACTGTCGTCGGCGGAAAGAAGGTTGCATATAAGAACTTCGGTACGGGGGTATTCATCTTTGACCCTTATACTGGAGAATTGAGAGAATCGACAAAAGAAGATTTAGGAAACGTTGCAAGATTTATTGACGCTATTCCAGAAATCGACGTATTCTCCATCGCCGTTACTGCAGGAGATGTAAACCAGAAAGTTCGTTCCCTGCACGAAGCGGAAGTCGTGTTCAACAACCTGACAAAGAACTTCGCTCATGATCTGGAGGGTGTTAAAAATACACAGAGATTCATCGACATGGCGGCAGCAATTCAGGGTGGATATGACAAACTGAGAGAGAGACCAATCGTAGCGATGGGTGCTTGTCCGAACTCACCACTGGAAATCAATGAGAACGAGACCAGCATCATCATCCTGTCCGCAAGACATGGACTTCCTATCGACATTTTGTCCATGGGACTCTGCGGGGCTACCACGCCTGCTACCCTTGCCGGAACCCTGGTCTGCACCAACGCAGAAATTCTGGGCGGCATCGTCTTGGCACAGGTTGTAAATCCTGGAAACAAGATTCTCTACGGATCATCTACTACGATTATGGACATGAAGACAGCACAGTCACCAGTCGGCGCTCCTGAGCATGCGATGTGCTCTGCAGCAGTCGGACAGCTGGGCCACTACTATGGAATTCCTACTAACGTAGGCGGCACGTAGGCGGACGGTAAGTGCTTTGACGTACAGTTAGGTCATGAAAAGACGATGACCAACATGCTGCCTGCACTGACAGGAAGCAACGTCATCTATGGTATGGGAATGATGGAAATGGGTATGACCATGAGTTACGAGCAGCTGCTTACTGACGCGGAAATCGTGAGGATGACGAGGAGGATTCTTCAGGGTATCCCTGTCAATAAGGACACAATGGCTCTGGACGTAATTAAAGCAGTAGGACCTGCCAACAATTACTTAGCTCAGAAGCATACGAGAAAGTACATGAGACAGGAACTTTCAACGACACAGTTCATCGACCGTACACAGAGAGAAACATGGATGAAAAAGGGCGGAATGACGATGACAGAGGCTACAAAAGCCAAAGCCATTGATATTTTAGAAAATTACGAAGTGACTCCACTGCCAGACGACGTTAAGAAGAGGATTCATGACATCGTCGTGGAAGGTGAAGAAGAAGCGGAAGAATTAGCTAAATTTGAAGCCAAAAAGAAATAATATAGCAACTATCATGAAAGGATGACAAATATGGGCGATCAGAAGAAGTTCTTCACTCGTATGGGTGATGGTTCACCAGTATATATGACTGAAGAAGAGATTAGAGCTGACATCAAAGCTGGTATCGATGATGCAGTTCTAAGAGGAAAGATCGATCCGCTGTCAGAGGAAGACGCAGAGAAAATCTACGAAATCGTAACAATGCCAGGCAATATCGTCGGTGTACAGCCAGGTATGGAAATCGTAACTTCCAATGACTCAGGATCAGACAAAATCAGCACAAAGTGCGGCATCTCCACTTCAAGAGATACCAATGCACTGATTCACGAAAGAGTATTAGGCGCGGATTCCGTTGATATCGGATACAGTGACTATAACTATAAGACTGTAAAAGGCGTAGCAAAGAGAGAAGCTACCGTACTGAAGCAGGCTTTGACAAAGGCGACTATGCCGCTGTTCTACGGCGCAATGCCAAACCTGGGATTCTACACAAAACCGGACGGTCCTGTAGATAACTGGGCAGTGCTTTTGCCAGAGGGCAAGATCAAAGAAGCCATGGCTGCACAAGAAGAAGCAGTAGATCACGCTGTGAGAGACATCGTTTATGTTGCAGAGCAGATGAATGATGTTGGAGCAGACGCCTTCATGCTGGATACTTCCGGCGCTGCTGGAGATGCGGATTTGCTGGCATCTTTGAAAGCCTGTGAAATCATCAGAGAAAAATTCCCTGATATGCCGGTTGAAATCGGTATGGCTGGTGAATTTGTCCTGGGAATGCACGGCAAGCTGAAATACAATGGAACAAGACTGGCTGGATTATATCCGCACAAACAGGTAAAAGTTGTAGAAGAAGCCGGCGCAAGCATCTTTGGTGCAGTAGTCAACACCAACTGCAACAAATCATTCCCTTGGAACATCGCCAGAGTCTGCACTTTCATCAAAGCTTGTACAGACGTAGCTGAAATTCCGGTACATGCCAATGCGGGCATGGGCGTATGCGGTATCCCTATGGTAGAAAATCTTCCTTCCGACGTAGTATCAAGAGCTGACAAGTGCTTGATCGAGATCGGCAAGGTCGACGGATTGTAGATAGGCGTAGGAGACCCACTTGGTGCTGAAGCTACACACGCTCTAGCTGCAGGTATGGGCGGTATCCGCACTGCCGGAGATCTGGTAATGCGTTTACAGCTAGCTAAGAAGATGAAAATCAACGAAGCGAAAGCATACGTAGCAGAGAAGCTGAATGTATCGGTGGAAGAATTATGCGATATCGTTACAATGAACGATAAGAGAGAAGAACTGGGACTTGGATTAGCGCACGTAGAACCAAACGCAGAAGCGAATGCGGGAATGGAAGCGAAATTCAGAATTCAGGAAGTTCTCGACATCAAAGTAAACTCTGTTGAGAGATTTAAAGAAAGAGCCGGGCTCAAATAAATAAACATGATTGTAGAATAGGTTTGCAAGGAGTAAACCTATTCTACATATTGAGGAATAGAGCCGGGCAAAATTTTACATCAAAATTTTGACAGAATATTATGACTTGTAAAGAGAAATGCGTAAAAGCTGAAGGAGACAATGACACAATTAGTTATTTTTAGCAAGATAAATTTGATAGCTAATTCTTAAATAATATGATAAGATATTCTTGATTAATAAAGTGATATTTTACCGTATAGACATTTAAGGAGGCACTAATTTGGATAAGCAGGAACTATTTAGCAGAGCAAAAGAAGCAATTGTCGATGCCGATGAATCAAAAGCACTCGGCCTTATCACTGAGGCAAAAAATGAGGATTTTGACCTTCTTGAATTACTGCTATCTGGATTTGGAGCCGGTAATCAGGAAATAGGGGAGAGATTTGACAAAGGAATCCTGTCTCTGCCTGAACTGATATATGCTGCTGAAGTGATGAAGAGTGTGACAAACACCATACTGGAATTACTGAAAGCAGAGGGAGAGAATCCACCGACCAAAAAAGGGACAATTCTTCTCGCTACTGTAGCGGGGGATGTTCATGACATTGGTAAAGGCATCGTGGCGTCAACCCTTAAGACCGCAGGTTTTGATGTGATTGACCTGGGCTGTGAAGTACCCGTTGACGTAATCCTGGAAGAAGCCAAGAAACACAATGCCGATATCATCGGGACCAGTGCACTTTTGACTTCTACAATGCTTGAACAGAAAAAGTTAGAAAAACTATTAACTGAGAGTGGTGAAAAAGACAGCTTTATCACCATGGTAGGCGGGGCTCCGTGCACACCGAGATGGGCAAAGAAAATCGGTGCAGGCGGCTACAGCGAAGATGCCTTGGAGGCAGTCAAAGTGGCTTTGGAGCTTATGGAACAGAAAAATAAAAAGTGATTTATATGGAGGAACAACATGGGTAAAGAACTTATATTTCAGACATTAAGACATGAAAAAACAGACGAAATTCCTTGGGTGCCATTTGCTGGCGTTCATGTTGGTAAATTGAAGGGCTATACAGCAGAGCAGGTGCTCAGAGATGAGGATAAGCTTGTAGAATGCTTAATCGAAGCGAATAAGCTGTATACACCTGACGGACTTCCAGTAATCTTCGACTTGCAGGTTGAAGCAGAAATTCTCGGATGCGACCTGATGTGGGCAGAGAACAATCCGCCTTCAGTCAAGAGCCATCCCCTTTCAGGCGAAAAATCAATCCCTTGCAACTGCAAGATTCCGACTCCTGAATCAGGAAGACTTCCGATGATTTTATCCGCCATGAGAAGAGTAAAAGAAGCCATCGGCGAAGACACAGCATTGTATGGACTGATCTGCGGACCGTTCACACTGGCTTCTCATCTGAGAGGAACGGACATCTTCATGGATATGGTATCCGATCCGACATACGTAAAAGAATTAGTAAACTACTGTGCACAGGTTTCTATCGCAGTGTCACAGATGTACATAGATGCAGGCATGGATGTCATCGCAGTCGTCGACCCGCTTGTTTCACAGGTTTCACCAAAACATATCGAAAAGATGTTGTCAGAAGGATTTTCAGCAGTCTTTGATTATGTAAGATCCAAAGGTATTTTCTCCTCCTTCTTCGTATGCGGCAACGCGACAAAACAGATCGAGGTCATGTGCAAGACTGGTCCGGACAGCGTATCTGTAGATGAAAACGTAAATCTTGCCACAGCAAAAGAAGTTACAGACAAATACAATGTAACCATCGGCGGCAACATTCCGCTTACGACGACTATGCTCCACGGAACACAGGAAGATAACATGAAGGGCGTCATCGATCTGATCGACTCTGTAGACCATCACAACCTGATCGTCAGCCCAGGCTGCGACATGCCGTACGACACACCGATTGAAAATACCATCGCTTGTGCGCAGGCAGTAAAGCATCCTGACAGCACCAGAAAGCTGATCGAGAATTACGAAGTTGTCATCGACGATTCTGACGTAGAAATTCCTGATTATGCAAATCTGGATAAAGTGCTCATCGAGTTATTCCTCTTAGATCCTGAACAGTGCGCAGCTTGCACATATATGCTGGCTTCCGTTGAGGATAACTGGGATGACCTGAAAGACATGGCAGATTACAAGGTATACAAATACTTCATCAAGGAAGACATCGCGAGAACAAGAAAAATGGGAATTGCGAACCTTCCAACCATGTGCATCAACGGGCAGCAGAAATACATCTCTATCATTCCTTCCAGAGAGGAACTGATTGAGGCCGTAAAAGAAGCAAAAAAATAAATAGACATAATGCAATGAAATTGGTAAGGTGGTAGGCCGGGATTGGTCGATCACCTTACTTTGTTATCGAGAGGGCGGACTATGATTAATAAAAAAGTAAGCATTGAAGAGAGCAAAGCATATCCACTAGCGGAAAAAAGGTTCATCCAAACCTGTGGCTTTAACATGGAAACAGAGAAACATCAGAGAATGATGAAAATGGGCAAGAAAGTCAGAGATGACGGAGTAGAGGGAATCAATATTCAGGCGCTGGTATCCTTTTATGGTCCGGAGGTCTGCAAAGCCGGAATGATTACCGTGGGAGACGTGGAGTTGACCTGTAATTACTTTGAACAGATTCCGGCAGAGTCTGTGGAAGGTGTTTACTTCTACATGCTGACAGCTGGAGAATGTTACTTTTCCAGCGAGGAAAACATCATGGACTTCCTATATGCGGATATCTGGGGCACCAATTATGTGGATGCTGGGATAGAACTATTGACCGAAGATTTCATCAAAAACGATATGGCGGAACGATTTGGGGGAAAACAATTATACTTGTCAGAGGAATTTGGTCCGGGATATTTCGGCATGCCAGTCATTGAGACGAAGAAATTTTTCAAGATTATGGACGGCGGCCTGATCAACGTCAGAGTCAAGGACAGCGGATTGATGATTCCGCAAAAGACCTGCGCCGGGCTGTATGTCGTGTTGAACAGATCTGACATCAAAGCAGAACCGGAATGTATGCGCTGCCACGGTAACGCGTCCGGCTGTCAATTCTGCGCAGTGAGAGCAAAATTAAACGAGGTGAAGCAATGAAAATAACTTTTTTACCACAGAACATTACTTGGGAAGCAATTACCGGTGAAACCATTCTGCAGGCAGCAGTGAAAGCCGGTGTCAATATAGATGGAAATTGTGCTGGCAGCGGCACTTGTGGAAAGTGCAAAGTCAAGATTATCGAAGGTGATTTAAGCCAGTGTGACGACCACCACCACAAGTTGACGGAGGCTGAAATAGAGGCAGGCTATCGGCTGGCTTGCTGTCATCAAGTGACAGAGGGCATGGTCATCGAAATGCCGGAGTCGGAGACGACAGCATCGAGAAAAAAGAAGCTGATACATTTGCCAGAGGGTTTTGTTCCAAAGGCGGCTGTCACGAAGAGGTGCATCAATGTGCCTGCAGCTTCCATTCAGAATCAGAACAGTGATGAGGCGAGAATCAAAGCTGCTCTCGGCATGGAGGAACTGCAATTTTCTCTGGAAACGCTGCTGAAACTGCCGGAAATCGCCAAGAATGCAGAGGAGATCACTGTCACCATCAGAGATGGTCAGGTCATAGATGCAGAGTGTGGCAATACCGAAAAGGATAACTATGGCGTGGCAGTAGATATCGGCACCACCACAGTAGTCATCATGCTGTGGAATGCGGCCAGCGGCGAGATGATGGATATCTTTGCCGCCACCAATCCACAAGGCGCCTATGGAGCCGATGTCATTTCCAGAATCACTTATGTCATGGAAAAGGAAGGAAATCTGGAGACGATTCATCAGACAATCATCGACTGCATTAACAAGGCTGTCAAGGGCTTTGAAGAAAACGAAGGTATCAGGCCTGAGCATATCTACCAGATGGCTGTAGTAGGCAATACTACTATGAGCCATATTTTCCTGGGTGTCAATCCTGCGCAGCTGGCCTTAGCACCATTTACCCCTGTTTTCACAGCGCCAGTAGATATGGCAGCAAAAGAACTGCACCTGACAATCTGTCCCGATGCAGAAGTACACGTGGCTGCCAACATTGCCGGACACGTAGGTTCTGACATCACGGCCGGCATCATCACCACAGATCTGATGCAGTGTGATAAAGGTCACCTATTCATCGATATCGGTACCAATGGAGAAATCGTGCTTACGGGCAATGGCAGGGCTGTAGCTTGTTCCACGGCAGCAGGACCGGCCTTTGAAGGCAGTTCTATCAAACAGGGTATGAGGGCTGCAAGAGGAGCCATCGAGAGAGTGGATATTTTTGAAAGCGGCGTAGAAATTGAAACCATCGGGGATGTGAGTCCTATCGGCATCTGCGGCAGTGGTATCATCGATGCAGTAGGAGAGATGATTCGCGTAGGAATCGTAGATAAATCGGGACGTCTTCTGAGCAGAGAGAAGCTGGCAAAAAAGGGACTCAGCGAAAATATCCTTAACCACATAAAAGAGGGTGAAAAGGCGAACGATTTTGTGTTATACTTTAGTGAGGATGGAAAAAGTGATGTAGTGATTACGCAAAAAGACGTCAGAGAAGTGCAGCTAGCCAAAGCAGCCATTTCTGCCGGCATTACGATCATGATGAAAGAGATCGGAGTAGAAGAAGCGCAAATTGCCAAGATCAGCATCGCCGGCGCATTCGGAAACTATATCAGAAATATCAGCGCGATGAACATCGGACTGCTGCCAAAAATTGCGGAAGAGAAAATCGTCTCCTTAGGAAATTCGGCTGGCATCGGCGCCTCAATGATCTTGCTTTCTTCTGACAGCAAAGAGGAGGCCCGGAAGGTGGCAAGGGAGATTGAACACATCGAACTGGCGGCAAGAAGCGATTTTCAGGATCAATATATGATGGCAATGATGTTCTGATCGCATCTTTTGAAGAGACCACTACGATAAATAACGGAGGACAGCATGTTAGAATTAAACAGAGAAGAATTCACCAAAGAAGAATTGATCAAGGTACTGCGCTCTGACGATCCAGAGTTGCTGCAGGATTTATTCAGCACAGCGAGAAAAATCCGCAAAGAAGTACAGGGGAACAAGATCTTCGCTTACGGTTTTGTCTACTTTACGACTTATTGCAGGAACAATTGCAACTTCTGCTACTATAGAAACTCCAACGATATCGAGCGATATCGGAAGAACGAAGAAGAGGTCCTGGCTACTTCCAAAGCCTTGATTGATTCTGGCGTGAATTTGATTGATCTGACCATGGGTGAAGATCCTCAGTATCATCAGGAAAAGTTTCAAACGGTAGCGGACATCATTAAAAAGATTAAGCAAGAATACGATACACCGGTCATGATTTCTCCTGGGGTTGTCAGCAATGAGATTATCGATAATCTGGCCGAGGCCGGCGCGGATTTTTATGCGCTGTACCAGGAAACCCACAATCGGGCGCTCTTCGCAAAGCTGAGAGTGGGACAGGATTATGACGAGCGGATGAACGCGAAGCTCTATGCAAAGGAGAAGGGCATGCTGATTGAAGAAGGTCTTCTTGCCGGTGTAGGGGAGAATGAAGAAGATATTGCGGATTCTCTGCTGACAATGGGCGAAATAGGAGCCAGGCAGGTCAGAGTCATGAGCTTCATTCCTCAAGAAGGAAGTCCTATGGAGAACTGCACTTCACCAGATCGGATGGAGGAACTGAAGATTATCGCCCTGATGCGAATTCTTTATCCCCACGCTTTGATTCCGGCATCGTTAGATGTTGACGGCATCAAAGGTCTGAAGGACAGAATCAATGCAGGCGCGAACCTGATTACATCCATCATCCCGCCAAAATCCGGATTTATGGGCGTCGCTCACAATACCATGGACGTAGATGAAGGCGGCAGGACGGTGGAAGAGGCGCGCAGCATTTTAGACCAGATGGGGCTTGTAATCGCCACCAGGGAAGAATACAAGGAGTTTATCAAAGAGGTACGCAAATGAAAATTGCAATCATTGGAGGTAAATTACAGGGGACAGAGGCAGTTTATCTAGCCTCTGCCTGTGGTTTTGAGAGCATTTTGATTGATGCCAACCCAAACGTGCCAGCCAGTACTTTGGCGGATCGGTTTGTCGCGGGAGACGTGGTCAGAAGAGATGCGCAGGTGGTAGATGCTATGAGAGAGGCGGATTTTGTGCTGCCAGCTAACGAAAATGACCAGGTGCTCGATGCGGTCTGTGCAATTTGCCGAGAAGAAGGATTAAAGCTGGCCTTTGATATGGACGCTTACCGCATTTCTCAATCAAAGATCAAATCAGATGCGCTGATGCATGAGGCGGGCATTCCTGCACCGAGGTATTACTCGGACGGCAGGGCGCCATACGTCATCAAGCCGTCAGGTGAAAGCGGTTCAGCTGGAGTCAGATACGCAAAGACCACAGAGGACGTACGCGGTTTCTTGACAGACTGCGCAGATCCGGAAAACTGGATTGTGCAGGAATATCTGGCAGGTCCCTCCTATTCGATTGAAGTGATAGGAACGCCGGAAGCAGGCTATAGAACCTATGCCATCACCCAGATTCACATGGACGATGTTTACGACTGCTGCAAAGTGACGGCGCCTTGTGCCATCACAGAAGAACAAAAATCGGAGTTTGCCAAGATCGGCAAGGGTTTGGCAGAACTGGTCAATCTTCACGGTATCATGGATGTGGAAGTCATCGACGATGGAGAAGCCCTCAAGGTGCTGGAAATTGACGCGAGAATTCCCAGTCAGACACCCATCGCAGTGCTCTATTCTTCAGGCATGAATCTCTTATCTGAATTAGCCGATGTGACTGTCTATGGGAGATTTCAATCGGTTCAGCGCGATGAGGAAAAGTTCTCGGTTTACGAGCATTATCGGCGCGAGGACGGACGAGTCGTGCAGGAAGGGGAACACATGATGGCTTCTGCGAGACCATTATCCGTGTTAGAAGGTCTCTTCGGCAGCAAAGTCGTCATTTCAGACTACAAGCAGGAGAGAGAGGATTTCAGAGGTATCTTCGTCAACTGGGCGGACAGCCTGGAAGAACTGGAAGAGATGAGAGGCAGGGTCAGGGCGCAGCTGGGCGTGTAAAACTGCAAGCTGTCTTCCGCAGCACTACCTGTGAACAATTGAGAGGGGTCAAAACAGACCTAAAATTGTTACCATAAAAGTTAGAAATATTATTAGACTGCCAATAGTAGTCATGATACAATACTTACATAGGAGGTGAGACGGAGATGGAAAAGTTTACTGTTACACAGGCTGAGCGAATCGGCGAGCTGAACGGCACTGCAGAAGACATCAATATGGAGTTTGAGACCACAGAAGAGCGGGATCAGACTTTCAGAAAGATGGAAAAAGAGATGGTTCGGGAGAGCCGCAAAAGAATCAAAGAGCTTCTGGATAGCAGACATATCACTCGAAGCGTGGAAGTAGGTAGAACTCTGGAGCAGTGGCTCATGGGCGAAGGCTATACCAAAGTGGTGACGCCGACCATCATCACCCGTGATATGCTGGCGAAAATGACCATCGACGAGTTTCATCACCTTTCAGAACAGGTTTTCTGGCTGGACAAGAAAAGATGTCTGCGCCCGATGTTGGCGCCAAATCTTTACGTCGTAATGAGGGAACTGAAGAGAATTACCAACGAACCAGTAAAAATCTTTGAAATCGGTTCCTGTTTTAGAAAAGAATCTCAAGGTGCACAACACATGAACGAGTTTACTATGCTCAACTGCGTGGAACTTGCCGCCGTTAAGGATGGCGACCAGGTGGAAGAACTGAAGCGTCTCGCTCATGCAGCGATGCAGGCTCTTGGAGTACCGGAAGAAGAATACGAGCTGGTTGTAGAGGATTCTACCGTCTACGGCAGCACAGTGGATATAGAAATCAATGGCATGGAAGTGGCATCCGGCTCTTACGGACCGCATTTCCTGGATGCCCAGTGGGGGGTCTTTGACACCTGGGTCGGTATCGGCTTTGGCATCGAGCGTCTGACCATGGCTCTCAGCAAGAGCAAGACCATCAAACGCTACGGTAAGAGTATCACCTTTATCGACGGGCAGCCACTGAATATTTAACCTTGGAAAGAAAAGAGGGGTTATCATGACACGACTGAAGACGGAATTGGTAGAATATATGATTGATGGCATGACCTCCTACAATCAGGTGCTGAAACAGAAAATCGGCGTTGATCTGGCGGGGTTGGCGATGCGAACCTTTCATATGAGCGAAGCAGACTTTGACCGAGCTAGAAATTGCAACAGAGTTGCAGTCGTTCCCATTACGCAGGGCGAGGGAATCATCGGCAGTTTCAGTGAATCTGTCGCTGCTATCGTTGAATCCATGGGATTTCGTGTGGATGTCATGCCTCATACCGATGTAGACGGTATCTACGACGGATATCAGAGAGGGTGCAATCTCTTCTTCTTTGCAGACGACATCAGATATCTGGCATTGAATACGAAAACAAATAAAGCTTCTGACAACAATTATGCCACAGCACTGGGTTTTATTGAAGTGCTGACGGCTTTGATGGAGAGACACGGCAAGGATATTGCCAAAGAGAAAATTCTCCAGATTGGTCACGGAATTGTCGGCAGAGAAGCTGTTCAAATCCTTAAGCAGCGAGGGGTGGATTTTGATATCTATGACAAGGATCCACAGACTCTAGCCGGACTTTCTCATAAAAAATTAACAGGGAAAGAAGAAATTAAGGATTATAGATATATATTAGACTTTACCAATGAAGGCGGATGGCTGAAAGATGCGTATCTGGCGGATGCGATTCTCTATGCCAGCCCCGGCGTTCCATATTCTATGGACGAAGTGGCAGAAAGCCGCTTTGAGGACAGAGCGGTTCACGATAACCTGGAAATAGGTACGGCCATTATGCTGGGAGAAGCCCTTCAGATTTAAATATACGACGAGTTCCAATCTGGCTGAAGTCAGGGAACTCCGGCATAAACTCTGTCAAGCAAAACGCCAAAGGCTCTTTGGACAGAATATCATGGGGTGCGGATCGTATGGATCACATAGACTCTAAATCTATGCAGCCGGGTGAGACTCCCGGGCACCTCGCCATTCCACCCCAAACTTGTTTGGCTAGGTGGAATGGACAGCGAAAGGAGCAAACCGGATGTAGGTTTGCGACTGGAGGAGTCCGGCTTGCCGGACGTTGCCATTTTTCCTTTTTACAGGAGGTAATCTTATGATTCAGATTGTATTGCTCAGCGGATTTTTAGGCGCCGGCAAGACGACTTTGATGCAGCGCTTGCTGGACACCTATAAGGACCACAAGATTGGCGTCATCATCAATGAATTTGGAGAAATCAATATAGATGCAAAGCTGGTCAGCCGCGACGGCATCGACATCGCAGAGTTGTCCAACGGCTCTATTTTTTGTGCCTGTATCAAAGACAAGTTTGTAGACGGTCTGATTGCCATGGCCAAGACAGATATCGAATATCTCTTTATTGAGGCATCAGGACTGGCGGATCCTTCAAACATGGGGGATATTGTCTCTGGAATCAAAAAAGATACCGGCGATAATTTACTGATCAAAGGTTCCATCTGCGTTGCAGATGGCGTCAGCTTCTTGGAGCTGGCGGACGTGCTCCCAGCCTTGGAACGGCAGGTGAAACACGCCAATGCGGTCATCGTCAACAAGATGGATCTGATTGACGATGAGACTTTTAAGGAAATATCTCAGAAGGTGGCCGAAATCAATCCGGCCGTAAAAATCTATGCTGCGACCCACTGCAACGTAGATATCAAGAACATCGTGGATCATTTTGCCCCGGCTGTCGCTGGCAGTGAGGAAACGACCAACACCTACGAGAGCAGGCCGACGACCTTTATCGTCAGAGCTGACGAACCGGTGGAAAAAGAAAAGCTGATTGCTTTCATCGAATCCATCGCCGATAGCAGCTACAGAATCAAAGGCTTTGCTAAGACCATAGAGGAAGGTACTGTTGGAGTCAGCGGCGTGGTGAACAACTTGATTATAACGCCTTGGGAGACGGAGGAGAACACAGAAATCGTAGTCATTTCTTCTGTCGGAATCAAAATGCTCAGTCTGATTACAGCAAACGCAGAGAAAATTCTGGAAGGAAGGTTCTATATTTAAGATGGCTGATGATAAGAAGCGGTATTATAGAAAAAACGTAGAACTATTTGTTCTGCTGGATAAGATGAAATTATGGCCTGCCAGAAGCGGACTTCTTCATGGCATCAAAACCATTGAAGAACATGGAAAGTATGCAGTCATTACCACCCACTGCGGGAAAACTTTGCGAATTTATAATTCGAGAAATTCCAGAGCTGCCAGGTGGCTTCGGAACAAGTGGGCTGTGAAGCCCTGCAAGCAGTGTCGCGTACCAGAGTGGAAGTTAGAGAAATACTCAAAGACGTTTTTTGATTCCCATTATGGCAGCGATTTGATTCACAAACAGTGATGTGAGGAGAGAAATATGTATATTGATATGGACTGCCCCTGCCAGGGTAAAAATTTAGATAAACTGCTGCAGCCCCTGATTTTGTGCATCTTGGCCAGAGGCGGAGACTTGCACGGTTTTGCAATCATCAAAGAAATCGCCAAAGTTCCTCGATTTGAAGATAAGGTGCCAGATGCCACCGGTGTATACAGATATCTGAAAAAGATGGAAGGATCAGGATTGCTGACTTCCAAATGGGAACTGGACGAGGAAGACGACGCTGGAAAACCGAAAAGAGTATTCAGCATCACCCCGCAAGGGAAAGGCTGTCTGGCCAATTGGTCCCTGGCTTTAGTAGATTATGAAAATTATATTCACCAATTAGTGGAAATGATTAACGAATCAGTGTAAAATAAAAATATTGGACATGAAACCTGAGCGGATACAGATGTGTCCGCTTACTTTTTTAATTGAAGGGAAGTGAGAATTTGGCTTACATCGCTTTGTATTGGAGCGCCATGGTAATCGGATATTATATCGGCAGTAAGAAACGTGACCAGGGAGAGAGATTTCTAAAACTCACCGATGTAATCATGATGGCGTCTGTTTCTTTGCTGGTGTTTCTGATGGGAATTCGTATGGGTTCCAACGAAGAAGTCATCCGCAATCTGGGCACCATCGGCCTGCAGGCACTTTTGGCAACCGTGCTTTTGATGGCAGGGGCAGTGTTGTCTGTGACTGTGACGCGCAAGCTGCTGCACATCGATAAGTGGGGCAGATTGGAAGGCCATGTCGCATGTAAAGAATCGGAAGAACTGGAACAGTACGAGAAGCAGGAAGAAGAGGAAGCGAAATCATCGAATCTGATGACCTGGCTGATCCTGATCTTCGTCGTCCTGGGTATTTTTGTAGGGTACTTTCTTGTGCGGGTGTACATCCCAGATGTAGACGGATTCAACGAAAAAGCCGGCAATATCATGACAGCGGGACTGACCCTGCTGCTGGGCGTGATCGGCTTTCAGATGGGACTTGCGGGTACAGTTGTCGAGCAGCTGAAGCTGATTGGCTTCCGAGTGCTGATCTTCCCTGTTTCTGTGCTGATCGGCACCGCCGTGATGGGAGTGCTGATCAGTCTGCTTCTGCCGCTGACACTGCGAGAGAGTCTGGCTGTCAGCTTCGGTTTCGGCTGGTATACGTTCGCGCCTGTGGCAATTTCCAACGCGGGCCATGTCATCGCCAGCGCAGTTTCTTTTATGCACAACGTATTTCGCGAGATGGGCGGCATCGTATTGATTCCGCTTCTTGCCAAAAAAATCGGTTATATCGAGGTGACTAGTCTGCCAGGCGTTGCAGCCATGGATATCGGATTGACTTTGGTGGAGAAGGCCACACGGCCCGACATTATCGTCTATTCTTTCGCTATCGGGATGTCACAGAGTCTGCTGGTACCTCTTTTAGTACCACTAGTAATAGGAGCGTAACACATATGAAAAGATTTACAGGCAGCGGCGATTATGTCGCATCAAAAGAGTTAATGAACGCGGTCAACGTAGCCATCGCCTTAGAGAAACCTTTGCTGATCAAAGGGGAGCCGGGCACCGGCAAGACGATGCTGGCGGAGGCCATCGCTGATGCACTGCAGATGAATTTGATTATCTGGGGTATCAAATCAACAACAAAGGCACAGGAAGGCCTGTACGTTTATGATACAGTGCAGAGACTTTACGACAGCCAGTTCGCAGAGGGTGACGTTTCTGATATTAAACGATATATCAAATTGGGCAAGCTAGGCGAAGCTTTTACCTCGCAGGAACAGGTGGTCCTGCTCATCGACGAGATCGATAAGGCGGATTTGGAGTTTCCCAACGATTTGCTCTGGGAATTGGACAAAATGGAATTCTATATCAATGAAACGAAGGAAACCGTCAAAACGAAACATCGTCCGATTGTCATCATCACCTCCAATGCGGAAAAGGAACTGCCAGATGCATTTTTGCGCCGCTGTATCTTCCATTATATCGAGTTCCCTGACCGGGAGAAGATGGAAGACATCATCAAAGTCCACTACGGAGAGATTGAGAAAAAATTGGCAGCTGCTGCCATGAACGCTTTTTATGCGATCAGAGGGATGCGCCAGATTCAAAAAAAACCTAGCACGTCAGAACTTCTCGACTGGATTCAGGCGCTGCGTATCAGCGGTGTGGATGTGAAGAAGATTGAGGAACAGATTCCCTATATCGGTGTTCTGCTCAAGAAAAACCAGGACATCGATACAGTCAGAGAATATCGTCGAGGAATGTAATATGTTTATTGATTTCTTTTACCTGCTGAGGGGCAAAGGCCTTTCTATTTCATTGGATGAATGGCTCTGCCTGATAGAGGCACTGGACAAGGGCCTGGCCATGAATTCTCTGATGGAATTTTATTACCTCTGCAGAAATGTCCTGGTCAAGACGGAAAGTGATTACGACAAGTTTGACATGGCCTTTGCTGAATACTTCCAGGGAATCCAGTCTGCAGATGACATACCCGAAGAGCTTTGGAACTGGCTCAATGCCGATGAGCTGGAACGGGATATTGACGACAGGCCGGCCTGGGCCAAGGAGTACGACTTGGCGGAACTGATGCAGATGTTCAGGGAACGTTTGGCAGAGCAGACGGAGAAGCACGATGGCGGAAATTATTGGATCGGTACGGGCGGAACGTCTGCCATGGGTCACGGCGGATACAATCCGGCCGGCATCAGAGTGGGCGGTAATGGACGGCACCAGTCAGCAATCAAGGTGGCTGGCGAGCGAAACTTTAAGGATTTTCGCCAGGATACGGCCCTGGATACCCGCCAGTTTCAGATGGCATTCCGCAAGCTGCGGCAGTTTTCGACACGGGTAGAGACTGAGAAGACGGAGCTGGATATCGAGGGAACCATCGATGCCACCTGCAACAATGCCGGCATGCTGAAGCTGGTCTATGAGAAGCCCCGCAAGAATACTGTGAAGCTGCTTTTGCTAATCGACTCTGACGGATCAATGGCACCTTACAGCAGCCTCTGCAACCAGCTTTTCCAGGCAGTGCATCAGTCCACTCATTTGAAGGATCTGAAGACTTATTACTTCCACAACTGCATCTATGATTATCTGTTCACAGGACCTGCGTGCAGAAGAGGGGACTGGACCCCGACCGATTGGATCTTTGGCAATCTGGACAGCGAATACAGGGTGATCTTCGTGGGGGATGGAGCCATGTCGCCCTATGAGTTGTTAGCTGTCGGCGGCAATCAGGACTGGTATGCTTATAACGAAGAACCAGGCGCAGCCTGGCTTCACAAATTTAGACAGAGATATAAGAAATGCATCTGGCTCAACCCGATCAAAGAAGGGCGCTGGGACTGGACCTACGGCAGTCGAACCATCAATATGATCAGAGAGATCTTTCCGATGTTCGAGCTGACCTTAGACGGTTTGGACAAAGGAATTCAGAAGCTTTTGGTACGATAAGAACAAACTGAAACAGCTGCTTCGCTGACGGAAAAATCCGCAGCTGGGCAGCTGTTATTTACTGTACATTTAGCTGAAATAGCGGAACACACCTTTGACCTTGCCCAGGACTTTGACGTCCTTGACAATGATCGGACTCATGGTATCGTTCTCCGGCTGCAGTCTGATGTGACCGCCTTCGTTGTAAAAGGTCTTGACTGTGGCTTCGCTCTCAAAGCCGTCGATCATGGCTACGACAATTTCTCCATTGCGGGCTGTGTTCTGTTGTTCCACCAGAATGAGGTCGCCGTCCATAATGCCGACATTGATCATACTCTCTCCGCGAACGCGCAGCATAAAGTTGTTTCCGGCGGCATAACGGGCCGGCACCGGGAACGTATCTTCTACGTTCTGCTCCGCTAGGATCGGCGTTCCGGCAGCGACACGGCCGACGATAGGGATGTCGATAATGTCTTCTCTCTCTGCTGCATCTGCAGAAGCTGTCTCTGCGGGTATGGACTCTTCCTCCATATCCACCACCATCAATGCTCTCGGTTTGGATGGGTCCTTCTTGAGATAACCCTGTTTGACCAAACTCTCGATGTCCTTGTGCGCGGTGGATGTGGATTTGATGCCGATTGCTGTGCAGATCTCTCTGACGGTTGGAGGATAACCCTTGGTTTTGATCTCGTTCTTCATAAATGTCAATATTTTCTGTTCGCGTTCTTTTAAGTTAGCCATATCCTGTCGCTCCTCCTAATTTACCTCAATATTGTAATCGGTCTCTGTTCGTAGTATATCATAAGGCGAACAAAAAGTAAACGTTTGTTCACGAAATATACATGCCCTCCCTTTGAATTCTAAAAATTGACATAATTGGTTGATAAAAAATTGACAGAGCTTTCCTTGATAATGTATAATTATAGATAGAAATTATAATTGGGGGAGTTTTCGAATATGTTCAAAAATTGGCTGAAGACGACAATTTTACTATATGTGCTGTGGTTCATTTTATCTGGGCGGACAGAATCAAAATTCCTCATGTTAGGATTGATTTCTTCAATGGTCATCGCTTCGTTGTGCCAGCCTATGCTGTACATCGAGAACAGACTTGAGAACCGAAAACATTTTATTTTGGATTTGCATTATATCAAGTTTATCGGTTATTGGATTTGGCTTCTGGGCGAAATCGTAAAATCCAGCCTCTCTGTCTGCCGACTGATTATCAAGAAAAAAATCGAAATCGATCCGCAAGTCATTCAATTTCAATGTCATTTCAAGAACCCCATTGCAACGACCCTTTTTGTCAATTCTATCATACTGACGCCTAGCACTGTCACAGTCAATGTAGATCCTAATAACGTATTTACAGTCCATGCACTTACGGTGGAAGCTGCGGAAGACCTTCTCGGAGGAGAGATGCAGCGGCGGATTGCAAAGGTATTCGACGAGTTTAACTCATAAGTAGATATGGAGTGAATTTTATGAATCTAGTTTTTAAAATCTTGATGTACGGTACTATTTTTATCATCGGAGTCATGCTTTTTCGCGTGTTTCGCGGACCGTCAGTATTTGACCGACTCAACGGTATGTTTGTCATCGGTTTAGATGTCATCGTAGTCCTTCTTTTGGTCGGCTATACAGATGGCCGGCAGGACATGTATATCGATATCGCAATCTCCTATGGAGTATTGGGATTCATCACATCCGTTATTGTGGCCAAGTTCATAGGGGGGAAGGGGAGTCATGATGATTAGAGAAGTTATTACGGCCATTCTGCTGATTCTCGGTTTTATTTTTTTAGTCTTTTCTGCTCTTGGCGTCATGCGCCTGCCCGATTTCTATACGAGACTCCACTCTTCTGGAATTGGAGAAACCTTGGGCATCGTACTGATCGGCCTGGGCTTGATTATTTATGAGGGATTCAATATATTGTCGGCGAAGATTCTGCTGATTATGGTATCCATTTTCCTGGTAAATCCGGTGGGGACCCATCTGATCGGAAAAGCCGCCATGGAGTCGGGATACAAACCTTGGGAGGAGGAACACAAAGATGCAAGCATTTCTGATTGAAGCAATTCTGCTGTTATTTCTGATTGCGATTACCATCGTCATCATTTTGAACAAAGACCTACTGGCGTCTGTCATCATTTACTGCGTGTTCAGCTTTTGCACCATGCTCCTTTACATCATGATGGGAGCACCGGACGTAGCCTTTACGGAAGCTGTCATCGGCGTCATTTCGACAATTTATTTTGTGATAGCAATTCGGACGACGGACAGGTGGTGTAAATGATGAAGGGCAACAAGAAAAAAGTTGCAGGCATGATGATGCTGGTCTTTATCGTCATCATCTGCTGGGGGCTGATTGACCTTCTGCCGACCATCGGCGATCCGCATTCAGCACCAAATACGCATATTTCCAAAGTCTTTATCGAAGAAGGCCCGGAGCAGACTGACGCGGCAAATCTAGTTACTGGCGTACTGGCGGATTATCGAGGCTTCGATACATTCTTGGAGACGACAGTGATGTACCTGGCAGGCTTTGCTGTCGCCATGGTGCTTTCTAACTGGCTGCGAAAGCACTGGAACGCGGATATTTTTCGCGCTACAGAGTCCTTTGGCGGTATTGACGTCAAGGTGACGATGCCTTTTATCATTCTTTTTCTGCTGCTCTATGCTGCCTACGTGCTTTTCCATGGAGAAGTCAGCTTGGGAGGCGGATTTCAGGCGGGCGCGCTCATTGCCTTAGCCTTTATTCTATACACGCTGATAGGAAACCTGGAACTGAATACCGTGATGCTGACGCAGCACTTTGCTGTCTGTGTGGGCGGTGTCGGTGTTATGATCTATGGTATGACCGGGCTCTTACCGCTGTTCTACGGCGGAAAATTTCTGGAATACTCTAAATTGCCGTTTTACGTAGAGGAGACAGCGCAGCTGCACTCCATCGGAATTATCTTTATCGAGACAGGCGTTACCATCTGCGTGATGGCGACGATTATTACAATCCTGGAAGCCGTATTAGAAAGGAACAGCTTATATGATGACAGAAATAAATGATTTTCTTGCCGAAAAAGGGATATACATGCTGACCGTCATCCTTTTCTTTCTAGGAATGTTCGGTATGGCGACTTGTGGGAATTACATGAAAAAACTGATGTGTATGAATATCATGCAGATCGCAGTCATATTTTTCTTTTTATGCCTCGGGCAAAAGAGCGGCGGAACGATTCCCGTTACCATAGCGGGCCTCTTAAATTCTGACGATTACATCAACCCGCTGCCTCATGCATTGATGCTGACGGCCATCGTGGTCAGCCTGGGCACTACTGGATTGGGACTTGCACTGCTGATGCGGGTCAAAGACAAGTATGGCAGTATTGAAGAAGAGGTGGTTATCAAAAAGGGGGATAAAGAGAAATGATGGAGAATCTCCCTGTTTTGATCGTAATATGTCCGCTGATGGGGGCGATGTTGTGTCCGATTATCTGCTATTTCAACCGAAACGTTGGAAAATGGCTGACATCTGCTGCCATGACGGCATCACTGATCATGTCTGTGATGCAGCTGGCACGGATTATGAAATATGGCGAAATCCATTATTGGTTTGGAAACTGGAAACCGCCTTATGGTATTGAATTTGCGCTGGATTCCCTCAATGGGGTCATCGTCGTGCTGATCTGCGTCATGGGTCTGATCAGCACCATTTACAGCATGCCTTTCTTTGACGGCTTCAGCCGCTTTAAGACCGCTGGCTATTATTCTATCCTGTCTCTGCTGGTTACAGGTCTGCTTGGCATGTCTTCTACAGGTGATGTTTTTAACTTATATGTTTTTTTGGAAATCACATCTTTATCTGGTTATACTCTGATTGCCATGGGCGGAGACAAAGGTGCCTTGTCAGCTTTTCGTTACTTGCTGATTGGAACCATCGGCGCGTCTTTCTACCTATTGGGGGTAGCCTTTATTTATGGCGAAACTGGTACGCTGAACATGGCCGATATGGCAGGACTTGTCGGACCCGTCCTGGGATCGGGCACTACCATGGTAGCGATGGTGTTCTTTGTAGTCGGATTCGGCATCAAAATGGCGCTTTTCCCCCTTCACGGATGGCAGCCTGCTGCTTATACCAATGCCCATCCTGGGGCAGCCCCTGTCATTGCAGGCATTATGGGAAAAGTTCCTGCCTACGCCATGCTGCGATTCTTCTATTTCGTCTTCAATGCCAACAAAGAACTGGTGGGCGATTTTATGCTGGTGATCGGTACTATGGCAGCTGCAGGTATGATTTACGGGTCCATCAAAGCGCTGCAGCAAAAGGATATGCGAAGCATGCTGGCCTATTCCAGCATCGCCCAGATGGGTTACATCGGCATCGGTATCGCTATGGGAGACCTCTATGGTTTGATTGGTGCTGTATTACATATCATCGTCCATTCTTTCATGAAGGGCGGCCTTTTCTTTTGTGTCGGCGCGATTCAGTATAAATATGGAGCCACGCGCCTGGGTCAATTGGGACAGCTGCACAAGCAGATGCCAAAGACAGTGGCTGTCATGGTTCTCTGCTCCCTGTCTATGGTGGGCATACCGCCTCTGGCAGGCTTTTTCAGTAAATGGGATCTGGCCATCGGAGCTGCCACAGCGGGAGAGTACATCTATATCGCTGTACTCGTTGTCAGCAGCTTGCTCAATGCCATCTACTTTTTCAGAATGTTTGAGCATATCTTCATGGACGCTGAACCGGCTCGGGAAGAAATACACCCTGAATTAAAGGGAGAACTGCCTTGGCGCATGATGCTTCCCATTATTATCTGCGGTGTCGGCGTCGTCGTACTGGGCGTCTGCAATGTCTGGTTCGTTAATGTGCTTTCATCAGTGATTATGGGGGTGACGCAATGATACAAACTGTTTTAGACTATCGACCTGTTATTGCAGTCTTTATCTCCATGGCAGCGGCAGGCTTGATCTTGATCAGGGGGAATAAAATCAAAGCAAACAGACGGGAGGCCATTACTTTTGGCGCAGCTATCATCAAGGCGCTCTGTGTTTTTTCCATGGTACCGCAAGTATTAGGCGGTCAGGATTTTGACATTGTTCTCTTAGAAATCGCCGGCGGAATCAGTCTGGAGTTCAAAGTGGACAGCGCGGGGCTGGTTTTCGGCTGTGTCGCTTCGGGCCTTTGGATCCTCACATCTGTTTATTCCATCGGCTATATGAGAGGGCATAAAGAAAAAAACCAGACGGGTTATTTTGCGGCTTTTGCCATGTGCCTCAGCGGCGCAATCGGCATCTGTTTTGCTGCCAACCTGCTGACCTTCTTCATATTTTACGAAATTCTTACTGTGGCGACTTATCCTCTGGTCGTTCATTACAGAGACAAGAAAGGAAAGCTGTCGGGAAGGAAATATTTGATTTATACCCTCAGCAGCGGACAGCTGTTCCTGGCCGGAATCGTGTTTTTATACGTATCGTGCGGTACCTTGGATTTTCAGCCGGGAGGTTTTGTAGGGCATTCTCTCTCCAAAGGGATGACGGCGCTGGCTTTTTTCCTGGTAATTGTCGGCGGAGTCGTCAAAGCTGGGGTGATGCCGTTACATAGCTGGCTGCCTGCAGCCATGGTAGCACCGACGCCGGTCAGTGCGCTGCTTCACGCAGTGGCAGTCGTCAAAGCTGGCGCGTTCTGCGTAATCAGAATCGTTGGTTATACCTTTGGCCCTGAGATCTGCAGCTGGAGCGGAGCAACGGATGTCCTTGCATGGATTGCAGTATGTACGATATTGCTTTCCTCGCTGATTGCCATACAGAAGGATAACCTGAAGGCCAGGCTGGCCTATTCCACGGTCGGACAGCTATCTTATATCGTACTGGGCGTGTGCATTTTGACGCCGGCCAGTATGGCGGGTGCCATGTATCATATCGTTGCTCATGCATTTATGAAAATCACCTTGTTCATGTGTGCGGGTGCAATCTTTGTGACGACGCACAAGGCTGAAATCAGCGATATGAGGGGAATCGGCAGGCGCATGCCATTGACGATGGCTGCTTTTACCGTAGCGTCCATTGGAATTGCAGGGATGCCTTTTATGGTCGGCTTTGTCAGCAAGATGAGCATCATAGAGGGAGCGGCACAGATCGGACAGCCATTTTTTATCGTAACATTGATAGCCAGCGCTTTGCTCAGCCTCACTTATTTGATTCCTGTGTGTTATATCGCATTTTCGAAACGAAATATCAATGCCGATTTTCTGGATTACCCGGCAGGACCAGTGCTGCAAGGAGAAGCGAACAAAGCGATGCTGATTCCGCTGCTCCTGACAGCATGTATTTCTATCCTATTAGGAATCATGCCAAATGCTGGTCCGCATCTTCTGCAGCTGGCAGAGAACGCCGCCCAGTCGATCTTTCAAGGGGGTGGAATGTAATGATGCTGATGTTTATCAAATACGCCGCCATCGGCTTTGGGGCAGGTTTTATACTGATTGTCCTGTCAAAGGTTATTTTGGCGGCCATTTTGCAGAGAAAACCTGATTATTATGATGACCAATATGATCAGTTTGATCAAGGGGGTGAAGAGAATGGCTGATTTTCATCCGGGACTGATTTTAATTGTGACGGGTTTCCTGGCGCTGCTCTTACCTGAGAAGCTTAGAAAATGGATTGCGGCGGCAGGACCTTTTGTGGCGCTTGCTGCTATGCTCGGCCTGGACACAGATGCCTCTCTGACCTATCGTTTTACAGGATCCATCACCATGGATTTATTGCATGTAGATACCCTGGCCTGGGCTTTTGGGATGATTTTCTGTGTTATCGCGTGTATTATCGGCATCTACTCTTTTGATGCTAAGGACGGGAGGGAGAAGTGTGCTTCTCTCGTTTACGCAGGCAGCGGTATCGCCGTGGTTTTTGCAGGCGATTGGATTTCTTTGATTTGTTTCTGGGAAGTCATGGCTGTTTCCTCTGCTTATTTGGTTTGGGCTGGCAGAACACACAAGGCAAGAAGGGCGTCTTATCGCTATCTGGCCATGCATTTTTTTGGCGGCAATATGCTCCTCGGCGGTGCAATTGCAATCTGTGTGCAGAACGGACTGCAGATAGAGATGCTGACAGGCAGTGGTGGCTGGGCCTATTGGTTTGTTTTTATCGGTTTAGCTGTCAACGGCGCAATACCGCCTCTCCATACATGGGCGCCAGATGCCTACCCGGAAGCGACTTCGGCAGGTACGGTATACATGGGATCTTTTACTACGAAGGTGGCCATCTACGCCATGATCAGGCTTTTTGCAGGAACAGAGTGGCTGGTCTTTGTGGGAGCAGTCATGGCAGTCTTCGCTGCCTGCATGGCTTTGATGGAGAATGACATCAAAAGGCTTCTATCTTATCACATTGTCAGCCAGTTGGGCATGATGGTAGCGGCACTGGGTACTGGCAGCGCAGCAGGTGTCGACGGAGCGACGTTACACGCTATTTTTAATATTTTATACAAAGGGGTACTGCTCATGGGTGCAGGCGCGATTGTTAACGCGACTGGAACGCGGAAAATCAGCGAACTGGGAGGCCTTTATAAAAAAATGCCCCTTGTGGCGGCCTGCTTTTTCATCGCTTCGCTTTCTATCGCAGGAGTTCCATTCTTCAGTGGTTTTGCCAGTAAAGCCCTGATTACAGAAGCGCTTCACGCCGGACATTTCACCATTTCTTATTGGCTGGTGACCCTAGCCGGTGTCGGAACATGGCTTTCGATCACCCTGAAGATCAACTACTTTGTATTTCTCAGAAAACCGAAAGCAGAGATGGCTGTGCAGCCAGTACCTGCATATATGAAGGCGGCTATGGTCATGGGAACGCTGCTCTGTATTGTGACTGGTTTATTTCCGTCCTATTGTTACGAGTTGATGCCGAATGCAACCATGGCTCATCCTTTCAGTGCGGAGCACATTGTAGAATATGTTGCGCTTTTCATCGGTGCAACGATTCCCTTTGCCCGTTATATCAAGAAGATGGAACCTCACGATGTGATTACTTTGGATTTTGACTGGATCTATCGGGTCACGCTGGTAGATTTACTGTCTGGACTATCTAAATGGGTCTATCGCATTTTCGCCAGATTTGAGCATACTTACTACAGTTTTGAACGAATCATCAAAACCATCCTGCGCAATCCGAGCAAAGTGTTCAGCGGGTTGGAACTGGATGAGGCGAATGTGGAAGAGCATTTTGAGGAACAACGCCCGGTGGGCGAGTTCATGCAGACCTTTATTGTATTCTGCGTTATCGCCTTCTTGGTATTGCTGATTATAGAATGACAAGTGCTATTGACAGCCCTCTTTCAAAGCCCCAGGCGCATCTGTTCGATTCGATGCAGCCTGGGGTGTTTTAATTTTTGTTTCTGAGTTGTCCGCAGTCCGCAACTGCTATCGCCTGTTCTAAATGTCTGCCACTTTTTTTCTGAGCACGCCGATTGCGGACTCTTTAAGCTCCAAAACAGCCTTCCACAGTCCGCAACTGCTATCGCTTGTTCTAAATGTCTGCCACTTTTTTTCTGAGCACACTAATTGCGGACTCTTTAAGTCCCAAAACAGCCATCCGCAGTCCGCAACTGCTATCGCCTATTCTAAATGTCTGCCACTTTTTTTCTGAGCACGCCAATTGCGGACTCTTTAAGCTCCAAAACAGCCTTCCACAGTCCGCAGATGGCGGGGCTGCATAGGAATGTCTGGAACATTTTGCCTGGCGGAGCAGATTGCGGACTGTAAAGCAGGTAAAATCCAGTTTGGCAGTCTGTAACTGCACTGCTCCTTAAGAAATGTTCCGCACTTTTTTTCTGGACATCTCTATTGTGGACTACGAGACGCATTGAACACCAATCTGCAAGGAAGATTTTGAAATTCCACGGAACTTCTCAGCCTCGAAAACCCTTGAAAAAACATAGCGAATTTTGATTGTTCCGCATTATGAAACCGTAGGTTCTCATTGTAGAACGAGCCTTATTGACGAGCAGAAAATTCTGAATTATGATACAACCATAAGATAACGGAGCAAAATCTATGCGACTGGATTCAACCAATCGAGTTTCGCCCATGGCTTGCTCTCTTGGGGATCGGCCGTCAAGTGCCACGCACTAAAGTGCTGCACTTTTGACCGGGGACCTACCAACGATTTTGCTTCACAAAATCGGGTTAGGTCTCCCAAAGCATGAGGTCTGCCTAGCCAAATCGACAGTAAAACTCACCAAATCAAAGATTTGGGTGTTTCTTGCATGAGACCTGCCACCAGTTTGCTGTGCAAACTGGGCTAGGGCTTCAAGATTTGGGGCAGAACCATTATACGACTAGCGTCTAGCCGCTCGCTGACGCTTGCGGGACGCTAAAGCATAAGGAGTTCCCAGCAATTTGTTTCACAAATTGGGGCAACTCCATTAAGGAGGTAAGGTGAGATGTTAAAAGCACAGACAGGAACAAGCACGAACAGGAATGCGGCATTAGCTGCCAAAGAGGCTGTAGAGAAGGTAAAAGAAGTAGATAATGCGAAGATGGCTTTCGTATACAGCGGCGTACAATATGACCAGAAGGCTTTGCTAAATGCAATTGCAGAGGAACTACCAGGAGTACCGCTGGTAGGGAACACATCCTTTACAGGTGTAATCACACAGGAGGGTTTTGTTTCCGGTGACGAGGGCTTTGTGGGCGTCATGGCTATGGGGGATGAAGATATGACCGTTGGCGTTTATGGCATGGCTAAAGAGGGAAGTGCCAGAGACACCGGCAAGAAAGTTGCAGAAGAAGCTTTGAAGAGAGCCGGAAAAACCACTGCACCAGATTACTTCTACATGACAGCGCCTCCGGGTGAAGAAGAATTTTATCTCAAAGGTATTACTGAAGTCATCGGCAGAGTGCCGTTCTTTGGCGGCAGTGCAGCAGATAACGCCATCGCAGGAGAATGGATGCTCTATACAGACGAGATGATTACTGCAGATGGTGTGGCGGTTGCTTTCTTCTACACAGGAAAATGCTTCGCCAATGAATACACAGGTGCATATAAAGAGACTGACAAAGTAGGCATTATCACAAAAGTGATCGATCATAGAACTTTAGCTGAAATTGACGGTGTACCCGCGTTGAAGAAATATCAGGAGTGGACTGGCGCATCTGATGAAGACGTGGCAGGCGGTAACTTGTTGGCATACGCCATCACTGCCCCTCTCGGCGTCAAAGACCCACTGGGCGACGTTATCGCGATCAGGCACCCGATGAACGGCAATGACGACGGCTCCATGGCCATCGGCAACAACTTAGCAGAAAATACTGCCGTGATTCTGATGGAAGGTTCCGTAGATGAACTGATTGAATCAACAGGGACAACGGTTGAGGCGGTCAAAGCAAAGCTGGGGAAGGCTCCGGCAGCATTCCATCTGGTACACTGCGGCGGCAGAAGAGCTGGCATCGGCGATCGAATTGACGAAGTTGCGAAGGCTTTGAAAGAGGCGGCAGGCGACGTACCGTTCATGACAGAATTCACCTTCGGCGAGTACGGATATGAAGACGACAGCAAGAACACCTGTGGAGGTTTAATGCTATCCTTCACGGCATTTGGTAAATAAATAGATGAAAGGGGACCTTACATATGAAAATGATCATTAACGGAAAAAAAGTAGACAGCGAGAGCGGACTGACTTTTGATGTGCTTAATCCGGCGACGGGAGAAGTGATAGAATCCGTGCCAAAAGCTACGGAAAAGGATGTGAAAGCTGCTATTGACGCGGCAGCAGACGGCCAGAAGGTTTGGGCGGAAGTTCCAGTATGGAAGAGAGCAGAGGTATTATACAAGTTCTTGGACATTGTGGACGCTAACAAAGAAGAACTGGCGCAGACCTTGTGTGCAGAGAACGGCAAGCCGATTGTGGAAGCGAGAGCAGAAATCGGCAACATCAAAATCGGATTTTCAGGATTCATTGAACACGCAAAACACTACTATGGCAGTATCATTCCCCAAGGACAGGAACAGGGGCAGGATGCAAATCTGCAACTGGTGACGAGAGAACCGATCGGTGTCGTTGCCTGCATCATACCATTTAACTTTCCATGTGACCTCTACGATCAAAAGGTTGCACCAGCTTTGATGATGGGCAATGCTGCAATCGTCCTTCCATCTTCTGACAATCCATTGACCCTGATGAAGCTGACAGAAATGTTGGTAGAGGCCGGAGTGCCAAATGGGGTTATCCAATGTTTGACTGCTCCGGGAAGTGTAAAGTCTACAGCGGTAACCGATCCGAGGGTACATCTGGTCACTTTGACCGGCAGCACGGAAGTAGGCATCGACACTGCGAAATTGGCGGCAGAAAACTTGACCCATACGGCTCTGGAACTGGGCGGCAACGACGCGTTCATCGTACTGGAAGACGGCGATGTGGATCTGGCAGTAGAAGAAATGATTTGGGGACGTATGTACAACACCGGACAGGTGTGCTGCGCAAGCAAGAGATTCCTGATACACAACTCTTTGAAAGCGGAATTCGCTGAGAAGGCCGTAGAACGAATCAAGCAGCTGAAAGTGGGAATGCCGTCTGATGAAAGCAGCCAGGTAGGCTGTCTGATCAGTGAAAAAGCGGCAATCAAGGTTGAAAAAGAAGTTGAAAAAACCGTAGAACAGGGCGGCAAAATCGTGCTGGGCGGCAAGAGAAACGGCGCGTTCTATGAACCGACAGTGATTGTAGATGTACCGAAGACTGCCGATGTGGCTGTCGATATGGAAATCTTCGGACCAGTCGTTCCAATCATTGGATTTGACACCGATGAAGAGGCGATTGAAATTGCCAACAAATCTGTATTCGGGCTGTCCAGCTGCGTGTTCTCCAGAGACCAGAAGAGAGCCTTCAAGGTTGCTTCGAAGATGGAAGCCGGCGGAGCCGTCATCAATGGCGCAAGTTTCTTCAGAGCTTTTGAAATGCCATTTGGCGGCTGGAAACACAGCGGCATTGGTACTGAGGGTGTATTCTCCACCTTTGACGAGATGACCTTATCCAAGACCATCGTGCTGAAAAATATATTATAAATAGTGGAATAGGGCAAAGAAGGGACCGCAGATGAGCGGTCCCTTTTGTGGTGGGCTGGAAACCTGATTTGTGAAGCTATAATTCTGGAGAGGAACTTTTGGAGGCGGAAGAAAATCTGGATATTCTGTTTTTAGATGAAGAACTTTCCAATGATAAAATTCGCTTTCTTAATGGAGCGGATGCTCAGTGTAATTTTGAAAAGGCAAACCGTAAGACTTTAATTATCTGTATAACCTCACATGACGAATATATGCAGGATGCTTTCGGAATGTATGTCGTGGGCTTTGTGGTTACGTACAAAAGGATGAGCAAAAGCGTTTAGCTGAGGTTTTTAAGATTAATACAAAAGAAACCCGTTTAGCCTGCGATATGAGGAATTGTCTGGTTACAGAAAAGCATATCATCACGACCGGTGATATCTACGATTCTCGTATTTGTGAAGAGGGAGATTTCGTAAAGGAGCAGGCGTCTCTCGAGGATGTGCTGTTCTACTTGGGCGGTTATTAATTTACCAGTGCAGGATTACCAGCTTGTATGCAGCAGATACGTCGAAGGCTTTGTCATGAGCGTCTGCCTGCATTAGTCGTTTTAGAGGGTGCAGTATTAGGCGTCAGTATGCCTGCCCCGTTGGCTGCGGCAGCCGCATTTGTGGGATTTGCTTATGAGGGTCTGTACCTGTTTTTTTCTATAAATCGGGAACCAATGTTGCTCAGTATGCGCTGATCGCGCTCTTTGCAATATTTGGCAGTGTATACATGGTTGTGGAGAAGCTTGATATTTCGCTGAGTCACCTATCGTTTACCACAGGAATAGGCATTGTATTTGCAGGAATCGGATTGGCGCTTTATATCACATCAGCGATGATGAGCAGCAAGGTATATAGAACGATTTGAGAAACATTGAGCTTTGTCGGCGCGTACACTCGACAAGGCTTTTTTTTATGATATAATAGATAAACAACTTTGACGGTCAAAAATATATTACCACGGAGGTAGAGAATGAAGGACTCCATCATCGTTTCCAATGTGACAAAGCGCTACGCTAACTTTACGCTGGACGATATCAGCTTTGAGGCGGGCAGCGGGCAGATTACAGCTTTGGTCGGAGCCAACGGCGCAGGGAAGACGACTTTGATCTCGATTATGACGGACCAGCTTGCTGCAGACGCGGGCAGGGTACAGTACGGCGGTTATGATCTGCGCAGGGACAAGGTGGAAATCAAATCCAACCTTGGACTGGTGCAGGATTACAATTGCTTTTATGAGAAATACCGCGCAGATGATATCAGGCGCATAATGAAGGGATTTTTCAAGGCTTGGTCTGACGATTGTTTCTACGGACTGCTTGCGGATTTTGGACTGCGGGCGAATGTGCCGATTTCTGATTTTTCCCAGGGGATGAAGAAAAAGCTGCTCTTTGCCGCCGCTTTGTCCCACCAGGCGCAGTATATCATCCTGGACGAGATCACGTCGGAGCTTGACCCTCTGACGAGGAACGATATCATGGAGATACTAAAGGGGCGTGCTGACCGGGGCGCTGCGGTGGTGTTCTCCACCCATATTACCAGCGACGTGGATCATTATGCCGACCATTTGCTGATGCTGGACCGGGGGAAACTGGTGCTGGAGGATTCCCTGGACAACATCAGGAACAATTATTTGATATTGAAGTTCCCGCAGGAAGACCGGGAGAAGGCGGAAGCGGTCTCACGGCGGCTGGATTCGCAGATGACGAAGATAGGGCAGAACTACATCGTCCTTTTCAAGAAAGGCGAAGGGATGCAAAAGGACTTCAATGCTGCCATCCCGACCGTGGAGGATATGATGATGCTTTATATCAGAGGAGGAAGCCATGACGACACTGATTACCTTGATTAAGAAGGATTTACTTCTTCTCAGAAGGAGCCTGACCCCGGCATCGACCATGCCGATTTTTATCTCAGTCATAGTCGCCTTTGTAAACCCCGAGTTCTTTATGATGCTGTTGGTGCTGATTTTGGGTGCATTCTTTCCCGCGCTGATCATTCAGATTCTGACCATTGACGAGAGCACCAGGTGGAAGCAGTTCATGCGGTCGCTTCCCGTAAAACCCCATATCGAGGTGATCGCCAGATTCGTCCTGCTGCTTATGCTGTCGGCGCTGTCGGCAGTGCTGATTGCGGCCCTCGGGTTTATTGCCTCTGCAGCAGGACTAGTAGAAACAACAGGTGAGTATCTGTTCCTGTTTTCCATGTACGGGCTGGTTTATGGGCTTCTCATGGGGGATGTGGCGATTCCTGTTATGTACCGGTTCGGGGCGGTGAACGGGAAATACGTCATCATGGCCTTTACCTTTATTCCGATTATCATAGGGCTTTATCTGATCAGTTCGGGGATACCGGCTTTCCTCTATCATGTGACAAAGGAAATGCTGATCGGGGCTGTGGTCGTGGCGATTGCCATAGCGACTGGTATTGCCTTCTTATATACGTGGTCGGTTCTGAAGAGGAGATATGAAGCTTGAGGGATGATAATATGTTGAATTTTGTTAACGTAGTTAAAAAATATAATGATGTCACTGCTGTTAATCACGTATTCTTTCAAGTTGGTGCTGGTGAAGTCGTAGGGCTGATAGGAGCAAATGGCGCCGGGAAGACAACGACAATCAAGTTAGCTACAGGCTACCTTCCTTTGGATAGTGGAGAAATCTGGCTAAATGATATAAATCGTTCAACGAGGCCGGTGGAAGATTCGGGTATCGCTTATATTCCGGACCAACCGGTATATTATGATTTTATGACGGTTTCTGAGCATCTGCAGTTTATTAGTGCAATGTATCCTGATGGAGAATACAGCGTTGAAGAGATAATAGCAAAATTCTCCTTAGAAGAGCAGCTAAGTAAAATGCCACATATGTTGTCTAGAGGAAATAAGCAGAAGCTTTTGCTCGCAACAGCATTGCTGCGAAAATTCGATTTGCTCATTGCAGATGAACCCTTTAACGGTCTTGACCCAAAGCAAATACGCGTATTAAAAAATACCCTTTCAGAACTAAAGTCAAGGAACAAAGGGATCTTGATTTCTACGCATCTTTTAGACATTATAGAATTATTTTGTAATCGCTATGTCATGATAGAAAAAGGCTGCATCATAGGACAGGGGTCAAAAACTGAAATTGCGGAGCAATTCAGGCTTGACAAAGACTTAACTATTGAACAAATGTATATCCAGATTGCAGATGATAAAGACAGGGGCTTGGGAAGATATGAAGACAATCATAAAGATGATGATTCTCAATGATATACGTCAAAATATGAAGCTTTTAAAGAATTATGGATTTATCTTCGTGGTACTCATACTGATTATTTTGTTTTCAAAAGAATGGGTTCTGACAGCCACGACTTTCGTCAGGGCAAATGATCGATATATTGATTATGCTGTCAGCGGAATTATGATCATATTATTTCTATTTAAAAAAAGCCCTATGATAAAAATCAACCCAGCCAGTATCTATTATTTGATGGATACTACATTTCTAAAATGGATAGTAAGGATAAAGCAGGTAATCACAATGACGTGTTTTATGATTTTGGCAGCAGGTATCACGCTTTGGGGAAAAGACTATTTTCAAATGATATACTGTCTCCGCATATCTTTACTAATGATTGCATGGGAAATGCTATTGTGGAGGAAATACCAGAGGAATGCTTCAACTGCGCTCCTGGCCGGATTATGTATTGTAATAAATGCTGCCTTTGCATTTTCATGGATTTATCTGGAAATTACTATGACTGTTGCAATTATCGTTTTTTCCATAATAAAACCCGTGGTTATCAATTGGGAATTATATTACAAGGATATGAAGTTCGAAAATAAAGTCCGGTCAGCATCAGCGCGAAAAGACTATGCAGAGATGACAATATTGGCAAATGAAAATCGTGTTAGAAAAAGTTATCATGTAAAGTATTTTAATTTGCCATATGTGAATCCAGTGCTCATACGGAGTTTTATCGTCGATGGATTACGTGGTTCACTATCAATCTGGATAATAAAGATGCTGACTCTTGTGCTCTCACTATGTTCGTTTTCGATACCATTGAATGAAACTTTGAAATTTGGTTTGTTTATCGTTTCTTGGAGTTATCTTGTTGTTTTTATTAACAAATGCAGCATCGAAGCAATGTTCACGTTAAATGCAAAAAGAGAAAAGGGATTGTTACTTCCTTATACACTGAAAGAAATTGCTCTCTTTTATACAATGCTGCCAACGGTTGAAATTGTTATATCAATTGCAATGTTAATCGTATTTACTGATGTCTCACCTTGGTTAATCATAATCGATTTGGTCGTATATTTCTTCATTACCTATCTATGGCATTTGATGTCTTTGAAATTCCCAAAGCAGAGAAAGTGGCTTGATTGTGCATCTGGCCTGATCCTTGTTGCTATGTCGCTATTGATTTTGCATCAATAAATCTGAATGACTCTTTATATGCTCCTATCAACGATCGTTTTAACCCCTATTGCCACAATAAAATGCAAAAGCACCTAAAAAATCTGTGAGCTGCAAAGGGAGTAGCTATCCAGCAATGGCTATAATTGTTGAAATTTCGTTGTATCCATTGTCCAGGCTGCCGTTGGACGTCCTAAGGAATCAGGATTTTAGGCGTTTTTGATCTATTTTAGTAAAATGACGGGTAAACTGTATTACGACATCCTTTCTCTTCCCTTCATCACGTGGCTTTGGAGCATTTCTATCCTATCCCATATAATATAGATAGCCAAAAACATGAGGAAAAGGGGGCTGAGCCCATGGAAAGAAAACCGATCCCTGTGGGGCATGAGGACAGGCCGGATCTTGTACTCAGGTATGGTGTTTGTATTTTAAAGAAAGTTGGAGCGACCTGGTCATGGCCTCTTGATTTTTTCTTAATGCAGTGGTAAAATATTTCATATTGTATATTATACAAATAAGCAGCCGCCAGGCTGTTTATTTTTCGTGTTTTACGAGAGGTGCTTTAGATATGGAAAACGAAAACAACGACTTTCTTGGAACAGAATCCATTGGAAAACTTTTATTTAAGCTGGCGCTGCCGTCGGTCACTGCACAGCTGATCAACATGTTGTATAACATTGTAGATAGAGTCTATATTGGGCATATACCGGGAACTGGCGCATTGGCGCTGACGGGGGTAGGCGTCTGCCTGCCGATCATTATGGTGGTCACTGCTTTTGCCGCTTTGATCAGTATGGGAGGCGCGCCCAAGGCATCCATCTTCATGGGGCAGGGAAGAAATGACAAGGCGGAAGAAATATTAGGCAACTGCTTTGTGGTCCAAATCATCATATCTCTTGTGCTGACATTTATTTTGCTGGTTTGGAACGAAGATCTTTTGATGCAGTTTGGAGCCAGTGAGAATACCATAGAATATGCGACTGGGTATATGGGGATTTATGCTGTGGGTACGATTTTCGTTCAGCTGACCTTGGGGATGAATGCCTTCATTACGGCACAGGGTTTCGCCAAGATGGGCATGTACACTGTGATCATCGGGGCGGTATTGAATATTGTTTTGGATCCGATCTTTATCTTTGTATTACATATGGGTGTGAAAGGGGCTGCTTTGGCCACCATCCTTTCCCAGGCAGTTTCTGCATTCTGGGTTTTGAAATTTCTCAGAGGCAAAAAGAGCCTGCTCAAACTGAGGAAGGCAAATCTAAAGTTAAGCCGCGGCATTATATTGCCTTGCCTGGCTCTGGGTCTTGCACCTTTTATCATGCAGGCTAGCGAAAGTGTCATTTCTGTATGTTTTAATTCCTCTCTTTTAAAATACGGAGGAGATATCGCTGTAGGTGCTATGACGATTTTGACCAGTGTCATGCAGTTTGCAATGCTGCCTCTCAACGGAATCGCCCAGGGAGCGCAGCCCATCACCAGCTATAATTTTGGCGCAAAAAATAAGGACAGAGTCAAGAAAACCTTCTGGACTCTGCTGAAAGTATGTCTGACCTATTCTGTCCTGCTTTGGGCGCTGGTCATGCTGCTGCCAAAAGTGTTTGCCGGAATCTTTTCTGGCGATGCACAGCTGATTGCTTTTACAGGGTGGGCGCTGAGAATTTATACAGCCTGTCTGTTCATGATGGGGATTCAAATCGCCTGCCAGATGACCTTCATTTCTATTGGAAATGCAAAAGACTCCATCATCGTCGCAATTATGAGGAAGTTCGTTTTGCTGCTGCCTTTGATTTATCTGCTGCCGAACTTCATTGAAAATCAAACGATGGCAGTTTATCTGGCTGAACCAGTTGCAGATTTCATCGCCGTGACTTTTACGATGATCCTATTTCGATCGCAATTCAAGAAAGCGCTTCAGTCTATGTAACCCATGGATTTGGAAATTTCCAGGGCTTGCTTCCTGACATACTGCGCAACGGATTCTATGCGGTCTTCTGTCAAAATAGAAGTGGGGCCGCTGGCAGAAATGGCAGCGATAATATCGCCGCGATAATCATAGATCGGAGCGCCGATGCATCTGTGGCCGATTTCAGCCTCTTCGTCATCAATAGCCCAGCCGCGGCTTCTGACTTTGTCAAGGTCTGCGAGGAGTTCGTCCACAGAACCCAGAGTTTTCTTCGTAAATCTCATAAAACTACAATTTGCCATGATTTTTCGAATTTGATTTGCTGAAAAATTAGAAAGAAGACATTTGCCAAGGGAACAGGAGTAGGAGTGGACACGGACACCGATTTGTGAGTACATTCTGACGTTTGAGAAGACGTCCATTTTCTCTATGTAAACGACCTGGTCGCCATCGAGAACGCCAAGATGGGAAGTGAGACCCAGTTCGGCAGTGATTTGGGCAACATAAGGCCTGGCTTCTGTCTGCAGTTCAAGACTGTTGATATAGCAGCTGACAGCTTCAATCAGCTTCAGTCCGATTTTGTAAACACCCTTGTCTGTCCTGCTGAGATATCCCCGTTCGGCCATGGTCGCTATGATTCTGTGCGCGGTGCTTTTGGGAAGTCCGATTCTGCTGGCTATTTCGGTTACGCCAAGACCATCATTTTCCTGAGAGAGGACCTCGATGATATCAAGAGCCCTGTCGATGGACTGTACATTATTATCACTAGTCATACTATCACCACCTATTTATAATATTCTGTTATTTTATTATACTAAAAAATTTGCCGCTGTGCAAATGGAGGATTTACATGATTATATCGACAATTTGTAAACTGCTGCTGGCCATGGGCGTCGGCTATTATCTCAACAAAAAGAGAATTTTTACGGAAGAGGTCAGTCAGAAGCTTTCTTATTTCGTCGTCAATATCGCTATGCCCCTGATGATCGTAACGGCACTCAACGACACAGAAATATCCGACAAAGGAGAACTCTTGCGCTACATTCTTGCAGGAGCCTGCTTCTATCTGGTGATTCCTTTTTTAGCAAAGGGCATCAATCTTCTGACAAAAGTTCCTAAAGAGGAGCGGTCTGTTTATGAGGCGTTTTATCTCTTTTCTAATAACATGTTCATGGGATATCCGGTTGCCGCATCTCTTTATGGAAGTGGATGTATCTTTCAGCTGAGCATGTTCAATCTGGGATTCAACCTGCTCTACTATACATATGGCATAAAGCTCTTTCAGAGTGGAAAAGATAAAGAAAAAGAAAAATTTGACTATAAAAAAGTTTTAGGACCGGGAACCATTGCTGCTATCATTGCAATCGTTTTGTTCTTTTCTGGATTGAAGCTGCCGCAAGCAGCTACTGAGGTCTGCAGTTTCCTGGGCAATGTATCTTCTCCCTTATCCATGGTAATCATCGGTTCTACCATTGGAACCTATTCGTTAAAAAGCATCTTTGGTGATGATAAAAGGCTGTACTTTGTATCCATCGTCAGACTCGTCCTGATGCCTGCAGCAACTTATTTCATCTTGTCAGCATTGGGATTTACAGGCATTCTGCGAGGTACTGCGACTGTAGCGATGGGGATGCCGGTAGCGTCGCTGGTTTCCATGGGATGTATTGAACATCAGAATAATGAGAAGCTGGGTTCAGCAGGCGTGGTCTTAACTACGATCGTATCACTTTTCACTATTCCAGTGATGCTGATATTTTTAGGTTGACAGAGACACGCAAACATGATATAGTAGTTCAGTAATGAAGAAGAAGTTATCCGCTTCTCACCTGCAGGCAATGGCGTTTGTCAGGTCTATATGATTTGAAATCAGCACTATCATAGTGTGTTTTGAAGCGGATACTTGTGTGTCCGCTTATTTTAATGCGAAGGTATCACAGGAGGTGCGAACAATTAGCAAGGAAAACAAGATCAACGAAGAAATTCGTGACAGAGAACTGCGAGTTATTGATAACGAAGGGAAGATGCTTGGCGTTATGAGCAGAGATGAGGCTCTGGCTTTGGCTGAAGAGAAAAAGCTGGATCTGGTAAACATCTCACCGAATGCAAACCCGCCAGTTTGTAAAATTCTCGACTATGGAAAGTACAGATACGAAATCCAGAAGAGAGAAAAAGAAGCAAAGAAAAAGCAGAAGACCATTCAAGTAAAAGAAATCAGACTGAGCACTTTTATCGAAGATCATGACATTCAGGTTAAGGCAAAGACAGCTTGTAAATTCCTCAAAGAGGGAGACAAGGTGAAGGTCAGTCTCAGATTCAGAGGCAGAGAGAATGCTAACACCGCAAGAGGACGTGAGGTAATGAATAAATTTGCTGAGGTCTGCAGTGAAGTGAGCGTAGTTGAGAAAAGACCTACCTTTGAGGGTAGAAGCTTGATCATGTTCCTGGCACCGAAAGCTGAAAAGTAAATGTTTAGAATTAACATAGGAGGAGAATAGCATCATGGCAAAGAATAAGATGAAGTCCCACAGAGGCGCATGCAAAAGAATGAAATTAACTGGAAGTGGAAAAGTAAAGAGAAATAAGGCATTCAAAAGCCATATTCTTACAAAGAAAGCCCCTAAGAGAAAAAGAGGCTTGCGTAAAGCTACTACATTAACAAGCGCTGACACTAAGAGAATGTTAAGATCAATGGCGAAATAATATAGGAGGTAAGGAATTATGGCAAGAGTTAAAAAAGGCGTTAACGCGCACAAGAGACATAAAAAAATCTTAAAGCAGGCAAAGGGTTACTACGGACAGAAGAGCAAAGTGTTCAGAGCTGCAAATCCAGCAGTTATGAGAGCTCTCAGATCTGCTTATGTTGGAAGAAAGCTGAAGAAGAGACAGTACAGACAGATGTGGATTGCAAGAATCAACGCTGCTGCAAGAATCAACGGCATGTCTTACAGCAGACTGATGGATGGACTGAAGAAGAGTGGTATTGAAATCAACAGAAAGATGCTTTCTGAGATGGCAATTCACGATGCAGCAAGCTTCTCACAGCTTTGCGAAACTGCAAAAGCCGCTTGCGGAAAAGAATATTAATCAGCGAAACCACGAGAGTTTCCTTTAAGAGCAAAAGCTCCTAGGGGAAGCTCTTTTTGAATTCTGCGCAGGGTTGTGAGAGATAAAAGGATGCTTGCATATTTTGTCGCAGCCATTATAATAGAAGCTAAATAGACTGAAGTTTTAAAATAGAGGGAGTTTGTATTGGAACTCTATTGTGATCATGAAATAGTTGGCCATGCAGAAGAAAAACGGAGGAGAAGAGTACAAAGGTGAAGGAATTGAATAATGTTAATTACGGGGATTTGAAATTTCTCTCCGTAGATCTGCCAGAAGATATTCTGAAAGAAAAGTGGAGTGGGAATTTTGACAAGGCGAAGAAGCTGATTGCGCAGAGGAAGTCAGAGAATATTCCACAGGCGCTGCGGTGCAGACTGGAATTGGAACTGAAAAATCTGGAGAACCTGGAGTGCCGTTACACCGTGACCAGGGAAGAGGCATTGCGGCAGGTTCGACAACGGATCCCGGAGATGAGTGATGAAGAATTCGACCAATTACAGCTGGAAGGTAAGCTGGATTGGATTTATCTTGACGGCAAGGTGATGTACCTGGACAGTTTCTGCGCGACACTGTTCAAAGTAAATCCCGCTCTGTGGCAGCGTTCTCGCCAGGGTGATCAGAGCGATTATCAGATTTTGGATGATCTCATCGCCGATTTAAAAGACGGACAGGAAATCTGCTGCCACATCCACATCAGACAGGAAGTCTCCTTGAAAGAGCAGGCAGTGGAAGAGGGGAAAATCTTGCGGGTACACATTCCAGTGCCCCTTGAGCGGGAGCAGGTTCAGAATCTGCAGTTGTTAGAAGTGACGCCTGCCCCTGTCCGTATGGCAGAAGAGGACGCTTCACAGCCGACTCTTTATTTTGAAACACCAGCTGCTTACGGACAGATATTTTCTGTGGAATACGCATTTGACCATAGAACCACCTATATTGATTTATCAAAACCAGAGCGGCAGAACGCCGCGACGGAGCCGCTTCCAGAGGAGATGAAAGTCTATCTGTGTGAGGAACTGCCGCATATCCAGTTTACGCCCTATCTGCGGTCCCTGGCGGCAGAAATCGCAGAAGGAGAGAGAAATCCTCTTTTGATTGCCCGCCGCATTTACGACTTTATTACGACCAAAGTGAGTTACGCCTTTGTGAGGGACTACGCCTGTATCGACCGTCTTGCAGAGTATTGCGCCTTGAATCTGAAAGGAGACTGCGGTGTGCAGGCGCTGCTTTTCATCACCCTTTGCAGAATATCAGGCATTCCGGCAAGATGGCAGTCTGGCATTGATGCGAAACCGGGGGATGTGGGCGAACATGATTGGGCCATGTTTTATGTATCTGGCAGCGGATGGATGTACGCAGATCTCTCTTATGGAGGTTCGTCTTATATCCGAGGCGCTTATGAGCGCTGGAACTATTTCTTCGGTAATGCAGATCCTTACCGCATACCAATTAACGATGCATTCCAAAGGGACTTTGATCCGCCAAAGAATTTTTGGCGAAATGACCCCTACGACAACCAGTCGGGCGAGGCAGAATATGAAGACCACGGTATAAAGAGCGATGACCTGGTGTATCGCTATCAGGAAATTGATATACATCGTATCAAATAAAACCCTGTTTCGTATTTAAAGATAGGAACCAATATAAAGCTGATGCGAAGAGGACACTTTTCACATCAGTTTTTTGTTTTTTTGTGAATCTTTGTCCCTTTTTTGACAAATTTCAGGTTATATATTTATACGACAAAATCTGACAAATCACAGATTCGGTGATTCTCAGCATAAATTCTGTCAACAGCTCAATGAATTTCGCTGGACAGAATGTGAAAGACCAAATTTTAGCAATATTCCTCAAAAAATAGAGTGTATATAGGTAGAGGGATAATGTATCAATCAAAGGGGAGACAGAAATGAAAGCGAAATTACCTGTATTATTTGCTAGTATATCACTAGGGTTTTATATTCTTTGCCTGCTGGAAATGAAAGATGGTGCAGAAAACATTATCACCAGACGTATTCAACAGGGCAGTTACGATAGTGCGTATCATTATATCGACGGCTGGGCCTATGATTATACAGGCGTACAGCAGTTTTTACGCGCGACGGGTACTTTTCTTGCCGTATACTATGGGGCAAGGATTACCTGCGCGATCAGAGGAAACAAATGCGAGACTCTCTTTGCCGTCATTCTCGCTTGTTATATCGTGTGCGTGGCAGTGATCGCGATCAGTCAATCCCACCTTTTGGGGCTGATTCTCGCGGCCGCCGCTGTATTTGTCGTATTGGCCGCGATTTCTTTAATGAAGGATCTTCCGATAGAATAATACCTTCCTAGAAACTTCAAAAAACTTCTTGACTTAGAGTTCACTTCAAGTGTTACAATAAAGCAACAACAGATGCAAGGCTGCAACAAATCAGGTAAGGATCAAGGCTGAACCCCTGGAAAATACTTGATTTTTCTGTTGGCATGGTTTATGCTATACATGTTAGTGTGCTTCAAGAAGAAGTAATCGCTGTTTTCAAGAAGAAAACAATTTTATGAGTAGATAGACTTGATATTGAGATTTTATGCCACGAAGGCAGACTGGATTCCAGAAGGAAATCCTGCGCTTTTGTGGTATTTTTTTGTTTGATAGGAAATATGGATCTCCTGTCAAACGAAGAAGAGGTGTGCAGAGGGGATTCCCCTCGCCGCCTTCAGGAGGGTGCTCAGCCCCCCTTTTTGTATAAGAGGAGATGTGTATGGAATTAAGTGAATTTTTTAGCCGGCATCCGAAAGTTGCCCTGGGTTTTTCCGGCGGGGTGGATTCAGCCTACCTGCTGTACGCCGCCAGAACGTTTGGAGCCGATGTTTCGGCATATTTTATCAAGAGTCAATTCCAGCCGGACTTTGAGCTGGCAGATGCAATGCAGCTGGCAGAACAGCTGGGAGCGAAGCTTCGCAAGATAGACTGCGACATTCTGAAAGAGGCAGCGGTCTGCGAGAATCCAAAAGATCGCTGTTATTACTGTAAAAACCGCATCTTTGGTCTTCTGGCAGAGGCGGCAAAGGAGGATGGATATGAGACAATCATTGACGGCACCAATGCTTCCGATGAAGCTGCAGACAGGCCTGGCATGCGAGCTCTGGCTGAAATGGAGGTTCTGTCTCCACTGCGCATGTGCGGCATCACGAAGGCTCAGGTAAGAGAACGATCGAAAGAAGCGGGGCTTTTCACCTGGGACAAACCTGCTTATGCCTGTCTTGCGACGAGAATACCGACTGGACAGCCCATTACAGCAGAAGATCTGCAGCGAGTGGAAGGAGCCGAAAATCAGCTTTCCGCTTTGGGGTTTTCTGACTTCAGGGTTAGACTCATTGGTGACAGTGGCAGGCTTCAGCTCAAGGCTGCCCAGATGAGAACAGCCATAGAGAAGAGAAGTGAGATCAAAGCAAAATTAAAACCGTATTTTGATACCGTTTTGCTGGATTTGGAGGACAGATAAATGGAAGCACGAGAAATGAAAGAACTGCTGCAACAGGTAGCAGAGGGGAAAGCAAGCGTGGACGAAGCTTTGCTCAAAATGAAGATGGCTCCTTTCGAAGAAATCGATATCGCCACTTTGGATCACCACCGCGGTCTGAGACAAGGGGCATCAGAGGTCATCTACGGTGCGGGCAAAACGCCGGCACAGATTGACAAGATCGCGCATACCCTTTGGAGAAGTGGACAGAAAACCATTTTGATCACCAGGATGAGCCAGGAGGCGGCAGATACCTTTGAGAGAGATATCCCCTTTCACTATTACAGGGAAGCAAAAGTAGGCCTTGTGGGCGAGATGATGGAGCCACAGAGAACGGGTTATATTCTAGTGGCTACAGGCGGAACCAGCGACATACCCGTTGCTGAGGAAGCCGCCTTAACTGCTCAGATTTTGGGCAACCATGTCGAACGAATTTATGACGTGGGTGTTGCTGGCATTCATAGACTGCTGGCTCATGCCGAAAGAATTATGAACGCCAGAGTTATCATCGCCATCGCGGGAATGGAAGGAGCGCTGGCCTCCGTCATCGGCGGTCTGGCTGACTGTCCGGTCATCGCGGTGCCTACCAGCGTAGGTTACGGCACTGCCTTCGGCGGTGTGACGGCCCTTCTTTCCATGCTGAATTCCTGCGCCAGCGGTGTCAGTGTCGTCAACATAGACAACGGCTTCGGAGCGGGTTATTTGGCAAATTTGATCAACAATATGGAGGCAGAAAAGTAAATGAAAAGTTTATATATTGATTGCAGTATGGGGGCGGCTGGCGACATGCTCATGGCTGCATTGCTGGAACTGATTCCAGACCAGGAGCAGTTCTTGTCAAAGATGAATGCTCTCGGCATTCCGGGAGTTCGCGTCAATGTAGAGAAAAAGAATACCTGTGGTATCAGTGGCAGTCATGTTCACGTCATCATCGACGGGGAAGAAGAAGGCGGCCATCATCACGGTCATGAACACCATCATCACCATCATCACAGCGGACTTGCCGATATCAGAAGTCTGATTCAGAGCCTGACACTTCCGCAGCAGGTCAAAGAGGATGCTCTGGCGGTTTACGGACTGATCGCCGAAGCCGAAAGCCAGGTTCATGGACAGACGATGGAACAGATTCATTTCCACGAGGTTGGAACCTTGGACGCTGTAGCGGATGTGGTGGGCAACTGTCTGCTGTTACACATGATCGGTGCAGACTATATCGGTGCCTCTCCTGTTCATGTGGGGTCTGGAACTGTCAAATGTGCACACGGAATTCTACCTGTGCCGGCACCGGCGACAGCTTTGATTCTGCAGGGCATACCCGTTTATGGAGGGGAGATCAAAGGGGAACTCTGCACACCGACGGGAGCGGCACTTCTGAAATACTTTGTGGACGATTTTGGACCGATGCCTTTGATGAGTGTGACAAAGACGGGCTATGGCGTGGGCACAAAGGAATTTGAGCGGGCAAACTGCGTGAGAGTCATGGCAGGGGAAACAGAGAAAACAGACAGGGATCAGGTCTTTGAACTGGCAGCAAATATCGACGATATGACGGCAGAAGAAATCGGCTATGCCATCGAAGTTCTCATGGAAAAGGGAGCCTTAGACGTATACGCTGAGAACATCATCATGAAGAAATCACGGCCGGCTGCGAAGCTGGTCTGTATGTGCAGAAATGAGAACAAGGACCAGATGGCTGCTTTGATGTTTCAGCATACGACTACCATTGGCATCAGGGAATATCAGTGTGAAAGATATACTTTGGATCGCCGTTTTGAACAGCGGAAAACGCCTTGGGGCGATGTCAATGTCAAAGTCTGTGAGGGCTGCGGTGTAAAGAAGGAAAAAGCAGAATTTGAGGACTTGGCGAGCATTGCCAGGAGAGAAAATCTATCAATCCTAGACGTAAAGAAGGAAATTCATGAATAACGAATGGCGTGAACGAACCATATACATTTTTAAAAAGATGATACAGATGATCATGGTCTTGATTTTACTGTCTGTTATCGTATTCGTCATCGCGCGGCTTTGTCCGGGTGATCCCTTAAAGGCCTATTATGGTGACGGAGCAGAGCACATGAGCGAGATGCAGAGAGAGGCAGCAAGGGAAAAGCTGGGCCTCTCAGACTCTATGGTGGTACAGTACGGCCGGTGGGCAGAGCATCTCTTTGACGGGGATCTGGGACTGTCGTATAAATACAAGCAGCCTGTGACAGAGGTCATCGGCGGCGTGTGGGTCAATACATTGATTCTGGGCGGCGTTTCCTATCTTCTGACTTTCGGCTTATCCATTTTGCTCGGCATATTCTGTGCCCTGCGAGAGGACAGCCTGCTTGATAAGCTGATCTGCAAAATCGGCGTCGTTTCCGGCAGCATTCCGTCTTTCTTCATGGCCCTCCTGCTGATTCTGATTTTCGCAGTGAACCTGAAGCTGCTTCCTGTTAGCGGTGCTTACTCTTATGGCAGCAGCGGGGATTTCTTTGATCGAGTCTATCATCTGATTCTTCCAGTGGCGGTCATGGTTATGGAGCATCTGTGGTATTACGCCTACATGGTCAGAAACAAATTATCGGCGGAGACCAGGGAAGATTATGTTCTGCTCTGCAAGGCGGAGGGCATTCCCAGAAAGAAGATTCTCCGCCGCCACTGCCTGCGGAACATCATGCCTTCTATGCTGGTCATCATGGCCATTTCGGTTCCTCACATCTTAGGGGGAACTTATGTAGTGGAAACCGTCTTCTCATATCCCGGCCTTGGCACTCTCAGCTTTGAAGCGGCCATGTATCAGGACTACAATATGCTGATGGCACTCTGTCTGCTGACAGGCGTGGTGGTACTGGTTTTCAATTTGTTGGCGCAGATTTTGAACGAGTTCATCGACCCTAGAATACGCCTTGTGAAAAACTTAAAGGAGGCGGCATAGATGAAGAAAGAAAAAAAGTTTCCTAAAATCTCCTTATGCATCTTGGGTCTGATCATTCTGGCATCTGTCTTTGCAGGTCTGATTGCGCCGTATTCTGTGGAAGAGATGAATCCTGAGGCAGTGAATCTGGCGCCGTCTGCCGGCCATATTTTTGGCACTGACAGCATGGGGCGGGATTTGTTCACCATGGTCTTGTATGGAGGCCGCGCCTCTATCTATATCGGTCTTTTCAGCGCCTGTATCTCTACGGTGGTGGCTGTGGTCTATGGAACCCTCAGCGGTTTAGCAGGCGAGAGGATTGACGATCTGCTGATGCGGTTTTCCGAACTGTTGATGAGCATTCCTTCGATTTTGCTGGTCATCTTCCTGCAGGCGATGTGGGGGAGGGCTTCTTATACGTCGCTGTCGGTCATCATCGGACTGACTGGCTGGATGAACATTTCTAAAATTGTCAGAAGCGAAGTCAGGCAGATTAGAAACAGCGATTACGTACTGGCGGCAAAAACCATGGAAGGCGGATTTTGGTATATTCTGCGTCGTCATCTGCTGCCCAATTTTGTATCGTCTATCATGTTCATGGTGGTCACCAATATCGGTCAGGCTATGATTACGGAATCCACTTTGAGCTTTTTAGGGCTGGGATTGCCGCTCACTACGGTGTCCTGGGGCAGCCTGCTGTCCATGTCGGAGGAGGTCCTTCTGACAAACTGCTGGTGGATGATCATCATTCCGGGCCTGGTGCTGATTACGACCCTGGTCTGCATCACAGAAATCGGAGAATATATCAGAAGAAGAAATAATCGCTTATATAGTAATTTATGATATTGTATGATTGGAGAAAAGTTATGAAAAAGAAGTTTTTTATGAGTCTGTTGTGTATTTGTGCCCTGATTACAAGTCTTTTGCTGACGGGATGCGGCAGCGGCGATGGCGGAGATGCAAAGGACGATAACACACTGGTCTATGGCAGCCAGGATTATACGGCCATCAATCCAGCCCTCTATGAACACGGAGAAATCAACACACTGCTCTTTGCTGGGCTGACCGCTCACGACAAAGACAACAAGGTGGTACCCGCCTTGGCGGAATCCTGGGATTTTGATCAGGAGACTTTGACCTATACTTTCAAGTTGCGGGAAGGGCTGACTTTCCACGACGGAGAGCCGCTGACTTCTGATGACGTGAAGTTTACTTTGGAAGCCATCTTGGATGAGGATAATCAGTCAGAAATCATCTCAAATTATACTGACATCGATAAGATCAACTGCCCGGACGATTTGACCGTAAAGATCAAGCTGAAGCAGGTCAACGTGGCATTTCCCGACTATATGTCTATCGGTATTCTGCCGCAGCATTTGCTGGAAGGCGAAAATCTAGCCACCTGTGACTTCAATCAAAACCCGGTGGGTGCAGGTCCATATAGGATAAAAAAGTGGGATAGGGCACAGAGCATCACCATGGAAAAATTCGATGATTATTATGGCGGTGAGCCCAATATTCAGACAGTCATTTTCAAAATCGTGCCGGATACAGACGCCAAAGCGATGCAGCTAAAATCTGGAGACATTGACATGGCACAAATTACAGCTAAAACAGCTAAGGATATTGAGGAAACCGGCGACTATCGCATCTATAAAATGGATACTGCTGATTATAGAGCGATCGCTTATAATTTCAACAGCCCTTTGTTCAAAGAGTATCCGGAGCTGACAAATGCTCTCAGCTATGCCATTGACAGAGATGCTATTATTAAAAGTGTCTTGCTGGGAGAGGGCCAGGCGGCTTATTCACCGATTCAGAAGGGTGACTATAACAACGAGAATATCGAGAAGTTTGACTACGACCCAGAGAAATGCCGTCAGCTTCTTGAGGATGACGGCTGGAAGAAGAACCGCGAGGGCTTCTATGAAAAGGACGGCACAGAACTGAAATTTGTCATCTCAGCCATGTCTGACGATCAAGTCAGAGTGGATATGGCGAAAATGTGTGCGAACCAATTACAAAAAATCGGTGTCAACGCCAGTGCGGAAGCGAAGCCGTCTTTGGATTGGGCAGGACAGGATTGCTGCATCATCGGTTGGGGAAGCCCTTTTGATGCGGATGACCATACCTATAAGGTATTCACCACAGACGCGGGAGACAATTACACGGGCTATTCCAACAAAAAAATAGATCGGCTGCTTGCAGACGCCCGGCACACTGAAGACGATGCAAAGAGAAGTTCTCTGTACAAAGAATTTCAGGAAGAACTGACAAAGGCCATGCCGTATACCTTCCTCGCTTATGTCGATGCGGATTATGCTGTTAAAAAGAATATCACAGGCATCACATCAGATACGGTACTGGGACACCACGGTGTCGGTGTGTTCTGGAACATTGCGGATTGGAAAATTGAAGGATAATATGGAGACTCTGTTAAAGATTGAAAATTTGAAATTAGCCTTTCACGGTCCTGACGGCAGGATTCCTGCCGTCAGAGGCGTGGACCTTTCGGTGGATGCAGGGGAGACGGTGGCGCTGGTCGGAGAATCCGGCTGCGGAAAGACTGCCCTCTGCCGCTGTATTTTGATGCTCCACAGCCGGCACGCTGACATCGAAGAAGGGAAAATCCTTCTTGCAGGGGAGGATGTGACCGCACGATCTGAAAAAGAACTTGAGGCGGTCAGAGGCAAGGATGCTGCCATGGTTTTTCAGGATCCTATGTCCTCTCTCAATCCGACCTTTTCTATCGGCAGTCAGATCATGGAACCCATGCGGATTCATGAAAAAATCAGCCGGGCACAGGCGAAAGAGAAAGCCCTGCATCTTTTGGAACTTGTGGGTATTGATAATCCACAGGCCCGCTTTCGCCAATATCCCCACCATTTCTCAGGTGGTATGCGCCAGAGGGTTGCCATTGCCATCGCCCTTGCGTGTAATCCTAGTTTGATCATTGCCGACGAGCCGACGACATCTCTTGATACTGCGACGCAGGACCGCATCATGGAACTGCTTGCAAAGCTTTGCAGAGGAAAGGACAAGGGACTGCTTTTTGTAACTCACGATCTGGGACTGGCGGAAGAAATTGCGGATCGCATCGCCGTGATGAAGGATGGCCTGATTGTGGAAAGTGGGAGAACCAAAGAGATTTTTCAGAATCCACAGCATCCATATACGCAGAAGCTGCTGGGTTTTGCCAGATATGGGAAGGGCAGCAGCCACTATCATGGTAAAGTAAAGGAACTGACAAATGTGCAGACTGACAGGGAACCGATGGTGCAGATTGAAGGTCTGTCAAAGTATTTTGCCTTAGGCCGGAAGGCGGTTCATACGGTATTGAAAGATTTTAACATGACGGTCTATAAAGGTGAAATTGTGGGTATCGTGGGAGACTCCGGCTGTGGAAAATCTACCTTGGCACGGTGCATCATGGGTATCCATGCACCTTCTGATGGACGTATCATCTTGTCTGAAGGCTGTCAGGTACAGATGATTTTCCAGGATTCGGCATCAGCCTTTAACCCTAGAATGACTATTGAACAGATTATCGCAGAGCCACTGGTTATCCGGAACCGCCATATGGATAAGCAGGAACTGCAAGACAAGGTGTATGAAATGATGGATCAAGCAGGCCTTGGGCGGGATCTGGCAGGGCGCCATCCTTACGATGTGTCGGGAGGCCAGCGACAGAGGGCTGCCATCGCCAGAGCGCTGATCACAGATCCGGACTTGATCATTGCAGACGAACCGATTTCTTCTCTCGATGTTTCAATCCAGTCGCAGATTATCCATTTATTAAAAAAACTATGTGACGAGCGCGATCTGACCATGATTCTGATTGCTCACGATCGACCGATGGTGGAGCATGTCAGTGACCGTATTGTAAAGATGGCTATTCCTGATAAAGTGGTTTAATTTCTTTTTTGTAGATGTAGCGCAGGAAAACAGCACATAAGGAGGCTGCGAATAGTTCTGCCAGTGGGAATGCCCACCAGATCAGGTTCAGTTTTCCGCTGAGGGATAGGAGATAGGCTGCCGGCAGTACGATGATGATCTGTCTCAGCAGAGAGACGAACAGGCTCAGCAGACCGTGGGACAAAGCTTGGAATAGGGAAGAACTGATGATGCTGAATCCCGCTAACAGGAAGCAGATGCTGATGATACGAAGGGCGGGAACGCCAATCTGCAGCATATTGTCTGACGCGTTGAAGATCATCAGAAGCTGCTCTGTCACGGTTTGAAACAGGACGAAACCAATGAGCATGATGCAGATGGCAGCAGCGATACTCAGTTTGATGGTCTTTGTCAATCTTTTCGGTTTTTTAGCGCCATAATTATAGGCGATGATGGGAACCATGCCGTTATTCAGCCCGAAGATAGGCATGAACACGAAACTCTGCAGCTTGAAATATACGCCGAAGACTGCAGTTGCAGTGGTGGTGAAAGAAATCAGAATTTTGTTCATACCAAAGGTCATCACAGAGCCGATGGCGGCCATCATGATAGAAGGGACACCTACAGCATAGATCCGTGCGATGATCAGCTTGCTGGGGCGGAACCCCTTTAGCTTCAGTTGGATTTCGTGGTTTTTCCTCATGTTCAACACTACGGCTAAAACGGATGCTATCATTTGTCCGGCAATGGTAGCGACGGCAGCGCCTGCAACACCCATCTTTGGCATTCCCAGAAGACCGAAGATCAGAATAGGATCTAATATGATGTTGATGATAGCGCCAAGTCCCTGGGTAAGCATGGTGTAGAAAGTTTTGCCCGTGGCTTGTAATAATTTCTCGAAAGTAACTTGGAAGAACAAGCCTATTGAACCGATGGTGCAGATGCGCAGATAGGATGTGCCATAGTCGACGATTTCCGTGACGTCTGTCTGCAGGCTGAAAAAGATGCGGGAGAAAATTCCGCCGATGACGGCGAAAGCGAGAAAGCTGCACAAGGCCAGAAAGACAGCATTATTAGCAGTGCTGTTGGCCCGCCTGAAATTCTTTTCGCCCAAGCTTCTGGAAAGCAGAGCATTGATACCGACGCCGGTACCTGTAGCCACTGCGATCATCAGGTTCTGCGCAGGAAAGGCAAGGGAAACGGCAGTCAGTGCGTTTTCGCTGATCTGCGCGACAAACATACTGTCCACTACATTGTAAAGGGCCTGTACCAGCATGGAAATAACCATTGGTATGGACATGGTCAGTAATAGACGTCCTACGGGCATGACACCCATCTTGTTTTCTTTTTGTGTTTCTGTTTGTTGATTCATATATGTAGATACCTCCTGATTGTCTGATTATTTAGTTTCTTATGAAACTATATTTGCAAAAAAATAAATCCTTTTTATCGGATTACTCTTTATATTATAGATGGAAAATCTCAGAAAGTCAACAGAATAAGTCAAGTTATCATTGACAAAAAATGATTTTCTGATTACTATAAAAGTTGTGAAAGAAACTAAATTAGACGAGGTAAATGATTATGGATTCACTACAGGCGGAGACTCTCAAAATGATCTCACAGATCTATCGCAGGACGCAGATCTATATGAACGAAAGAATGAAAGACATGGAATTGAGCGGCGCCCTGGCCCCTTTTGTCATGATTACTTACGAAAATGGAAAAATGGTGCAGAACAAGTTTTGTGAACTGATGGACATGAGCAAAGGGACGGTGGCAAAGACCATGAACAAATTGGAGGAGCACGGATATGTGACGAGATGCGGCAATGTAGAGGATGGACGCTCCATCGACGTATACCCTACAGATCGTGCAGAAGAAGTCTATCCTTATCTGGTTCAGGCAGGCGAGGACTGGGTAGAGATTATGACGGAAGGGATGACGGAGATTGAACGGAATATCTTCCTGGAACTGCTGAAGAAGGTTTCAGGAAACATCAGCAGGCATTTTGACGTTTTGCAGCCGCGCTGATTATTGAATATTATTCACGGAGGTGTGTTTTGAGAATTGCAGTTTGCGACGATGAGAAGGTTTTCGGGGAAAGCCTCAAAGGATACCTGGAGAGCTATTACAGGAGCTTAGATGTTTTGATTGAGGTTTTCTATTCGGGCCAAGCACTCTTGCAGAGATGCAGAGGCGGCCGACTGCCATTTGATTTGATTTTTTTGGATATTGAGATGGAGCCTACGGATGGAATCTGTACTGCCAGATGCCTCAGGGAGGAAGGGCAGGACGTTTTGATTGTTTTTCTGACCAGTCACTTTGAGTTTGCTGCTGAGGGCTATGAGGTGAACGCCTTCCGTTTTCTGACAAAGCCGGTTAACAGAGAAAAACTTGCGGCTGTGCTTTCGGATGCAGAGAAATACCTCGCCTCTGACATGCGTCTGCTGATTAGAACAGGAGACCAGGAGCGGCTTTTGCATCAGAAGGAAATCATTTATGTTGAGGCACAGAATGTAAATGTCAGAATTTGTACGACCAAAGGAAGCTGTATGACGAGAAAAACTTTGAAAGAGATAGAAAAGGAGCTGACGGCGGTCTCGTTTTATAAGCCTCACAGAAGTTATATTGTGAATCTGGACTATGTTTCGGACTTTGACAGCAGAAGCATCACCATGGAGACGGGAGAAATAATACCGCTCAGTAGGAACAAGCTTACGGAATTCAAGGCTGTTTTGATGAGATATGTAAAAGAATGCGGTCGTTAAATGCTGATGAAGAGAAAGGTATGTGGAGGACAATGATTTTACTGCAGAATATTGTTATGCGCCTGGTCTTAGTATTTCAGCTGGCATTTATGCTGCTTGCGGCGAAGTATATCTATGGGGAAAACTGTTATGCAGGGAAAAAGCAGACGGCTGTTTTTTTAGCTTTGTTTTTGGCTGCAGAGTGTAGTACCCTGTGTTTTCCCCAAGAGGCGGGGGAGTCGTTCATGGTTCTGTTACTCTTCTTGTTCTTTTCCGTCATTATTGCCGTCAGGAGGAAAAAGAGGAGGATACAGGGGTTCTTCTTGGTGATTCCGGTCATGGGCATTGTTTCTTCTATAGAGATGATTCCGCAGATGCTGGTATTTCTCTTTGCAAAGGATTCGGTTACCGAAATCTCTGGCAGTATTTGGTTTTGGATGACAGAACTGGCATACAATTTGATCATATTTCTGTTGATTCTCACGTGGATAAAAAGGAAAGCAGTATTGATTGATTACGTGCCCAGTGTATGGGAAAGACGGGTGCTCAACGGAAATGGATTTCTGCTGCTGGCAATCTACCTTATCGCTGTCAGTCTGCCGCAGACATTACAACCCTGGGAAAAGCTTGCATTGGCAGGCGGCGTCTTGCTTGCCGTCATGATCATGGTATCTTCGGTCATTCTGGTCATGCAGGGTCGTTACAGCAGCTACTACAGACTGCAGGCTGAGGTCAACGAGCAGTCTCTGAAGACGCAGCTGGACTATTTCAAGGCTTATCAGGAGACACAAGAAGAGACCAGGCGGATCAAGCACGACATGAGAAATCACATGCTGTGTGCTAAAGATTTGCTGAAACAGGGGAAATATGAAGAACTAGAAGAATACCTCTCGGATCTGAGTCGGTCGATTCAGTGTCTGAGCAAAGACGATCATATAGGCAACGACATAGCCAACGCAATTATCAGTGAGAAATATCAGACTGCAAAGAAGCTAGGTGTAGAATTCGTCATTGAAGGCTCCATGGCGGGCATTGAAACCATAAAACCCCTGGATGTCTGCACCATTTTTGCAAATGCGCTGGATAATGCCATGGAGGCTGTCACCAGGGCGCAGATGACAGGCGCAGTGATTTCCATAAACGTAAAGAGAAGAGGCAGCTTTCTATTGCTGACTTTTATCAATCCTTGCGGTGCTGATGTATCGGTGCGGGAAAAACCGCTGGAGACTGTCAAGAAAGATGCGGTCAACCACGGATTCGGCATTGTAAATATGCGAAGAGCAGCAGAAAAATATAAGGGCAGTCTCAAGTATCAGATGGAACAGAAGGAAGACGGCGAGTCGGTTTTTTGTTTGGAAATCATGCTCATGCTTTGATGGTGCTGCTATTGACAACAGTTTAGATACATCTGACAACAAAATCTAACAGAGATGTCTCGGGATTTGCTATACTTCTCGCTGCAAGGCAATGCAAAGATGCCTGGCAGAGAGGAGCGTTCAAATGAAAGTGAATGATTTTTTTAAAGGCATGGAGATCTGGAAAACTGCGCTGGCTTATGTGACTATCATGATTCTTTTGGCAATCGTCTCTATGATTCCGGGGATAGAAGGCTGCAGATGGCTGGACGCAGAGTTTTATACGGCAATGAGCTGTTTTTGTATGATACTGTGGTTCGCCTTGATGATGTCGAGAAGAAAGGTGGACTTTGCTGAAGCCGCCAGAGATTTTGCTGCGGGAACCAGAAAAAGGGAGATGGTATATCTCGCTTTTTTGAATATCATTTTCAGTATGGGCTCTGTTTTGATGCTGATCGGCATGCTCTCTCTGATCAGTCCTACTCTGGTAGAAAAGGCAATGGCAGAACCTGCGGAAAACATAAATACAGGGGCATCGCAGGTTTTCAATTTCATTGGAGCAGTCTTCCTTGCACCAGTAGTGGAGGAACTGATGTTCCGGGGTGTCCTTCTGAACAGATTGAAATCAAGGGTAAACCTCTGGCTCGCGATTATCCTGTCTTCTGTGGCATTCGGTCTGTTGCACGCAGGCGTATCGGCCTTTGGAGCAGTCGTGTTTGGGATTGTGATGTCTGTTGTCTATCTGAAGACGGAGAATATTCTGACCTGCATGGGGGTACATTTCTTGAATAATCTGGCGGCTTCTCTTCCAAGACTGTTCACAACGGGAGAAAGCGCAGGGTCTGATGAGGTGGTTACTGACGCAGCCCAGCTCGTCGCAGGAGGAACAGTCGGTGCTGTGGTGGTCGTAATTACAGGCATTTTCCTTATCAGATATGTGATGAAGAACAGGCCACAAAAATAACTTGCAGCCACTGAACAAAGTCTTGCCTATTGTGTATGTTGCGATTATAATGGACATAAAATCATCATTATAATAGGAGAGCAACATGAGCAAAGCGATTGTTAAGAAAGAAGCCAAGAGATATGTCATCGTCATCTTCGGTGCATTTTTATTTTCAGTGGGAATGAATTGTTTTATTGTCCCCTTAAATTTGTATAGCAGTGGCGTCTTGGGTATTGCGCAGATTATCAGAACTCTTTTGCAGCAGAGTGCGGGGCTGACTTTTCAGGTGGATATTGCGGGAGTTTTGAATTTTCTTTTCAACCTGCCGTTGTTTTTTATCGCTTTTAAGACCATGTCAAAGAACTTCTTTGTCAAGACGTTGCTATCGGTCATTGTACAGACGGTTTTCATGACCTTTTTACCGATTCCGGCAGAACCGATTCTGGAAGATATGCTGGCAAACTGCATCATCGGCGGCGTCATGGGAGGCATCGGCATGGGCCTGACGCTGCAGTGCTCCGGCTGTGGCGGGGGTATGGATATTTTGGGTGTCTACTTCACAAAGAAGTTCGAAAACTTTTCTGTGGGAAAACTTTCACTGCTGATCAATGCGGTTCTCTATCTGCTCTGTGCCGTACTTTTTGATCTGGAAATCGCTATTTATTCGATTATCTTTCTGGCCTGTCTGACGTTGGTCACAGACAGGGCGCATTACCAGAATATCAATGTGACCTGCATGGTGTTTTCCAAGGCAAAGGACATCGAGGGTGCCATCATGAAAGAGATGGGGCGCGGTGTGACGGTTTGGAGCGGAATGGGTGCCTACACTTCGGAGCATACGCAGATTATGACGGTAGTGGTCAACAAGTACGAGGTAAATCACCTGAAAGCCATCGTCAAAAGCAGGGATGCGCACGCGTTTCTCATCTTCTTCGAGGGTACCCATGTCAGCGGAAATTTTGAGAAACGGTTATAGAGCTGGTATTGATATGATGAGTAGGGAGTGATAATATGAGAATTTTGATAATAGACGGACAAGGCGGCAGGCTGGGAAAGCAGCTGATCGAGTCCATTCGGAAGGCTTTTCCTGCCGCGGAGATTACTGCGGTGGGAACCAACAATACGGCGACGGCGACGATGTTGAAGGCTGGCGCCGATGAAGGCGCGACAGGAGAAAATCCGGTCATCGTAGCCTGCCGCAAGGCGGATGTCATTGTGGGTCCCATCGGCATCGTCATTGCGGATGCCCTTCTCGGAGAAGTGACAGCAGATATGGCGGCAGCGGTTGCCAGAAGCGACGCGGCCAGAGTCCTGATACCGATGAACCGCTGCGATCATCTGGTGGCAGGGGTCAGCGCTCAGTCCATCGGCGAGTTGATAGAAGACGCCATAGAGAAGATCAGACAAGTCGCCCGAGGGATTTGTTAACAGAGTAGAGCAAAATAGCTCCGTAATGTTACAGCATTACGGAGCTATTTTTGTTTAGTCGGAAATATCGATGAAGTCGATATTGACGGAATATCAAAGAACGTGCCTTGTGAAGCATCGCCTCGTTATGTACTCGTTTTTTATAATCAATAATATATCGTAAACTTCCCTTCTGTAATTTCGTAGGTGAACTGGTCGATCCAATGGAGAGCACTTTCTAAATTCCTGTTTTTCAGGGTATTCCAGATTTGACGGCTGTTTTCGTAAATGAGCTCGGCACCGTTTATTTCGTAAAATCTGATCCACACATCCATGACTGCCAGGTAATAGGAGCGAAAGATGAAGGGGAGCAGAGTGTTTCCTGACAAGACGGCCAGTTCATGATGAAATTCAAATCCCGCAACCAGAGTATCATGAGCGTTTTCCTGCTCTTTTATTTTCTCCAGTTTTTGATGTAATTCTTCTAAATCTTCTTCGGTAATTCGGGAAATCAGCCGGGTTACTGTCAAACGGTCCAGGGCGCTGTGCACCTCGAATATGGATCGAATTTCTTCGGGACTTAACCGCCCATTTTTGTGTCTTAGTATCGCACGCATGATTTCTAAATTGCCTTTTCGGCGGTAATCCGCCACAAAGGCGCCTACTCTGGGTTTGATGGTCAGAAAGCCCATCCGTTCCAGTTCTATAATTCCGCTGTTTACCACGGAGCGGCTGATGCCCATAGATTCCGAAAGGGTTCTTTCCGGCGGCAGTTTTTCACCGACAGCCAGTTCTCCTGAGAGAATCATGGATTCCATCTGTTCAACGAACATTTCTTTCAGTGAGGGCGCGACTAATTTCTTAAACTTCATTTTTTCTCCTTTTCTGCACTTTGGCTGAGCCATATGCCAAAAGTCTATATTATTACATGGAGCTGGTTGAGCCACATACCACTACTGAAATTATACTCAAATTATGATAAAAAGTCAACGAAAATGTTGAAAAATCAAGGATTTATTTCAAAATATCGTTGACTAGATTTTGATGGACGTGTTAGAATACAAACAATGATAGAACTGGCTCAACCAGAAAGGAAAGAGATGTGGAGCAATATAAGATTTTAGAAGTAAAAGAAAGTGTGTTCAAAAACAATGATGAGCGTGCAGAGAAATTGAGAGCGGAGATGAAGAAAAAGAAGGTGTTCCTGCTGAATCTGATGTCCTCTCCCGGTGCAGGCAAGACCACCACGTTGTGTCAGACCATTGAGATGCTGAAGGACGATGTAAGGGTCGGCGTGATGGAAGCGGATATCGATTCCGACGTGGATGCGGCTTCGATTTCGAAGACCTGCGCCAGGGTCATACAGCTCCATACGGGCGGCATGTGCCACCTGGATGCGGAGATGACCCGGCAGGGAATCGAGGGGCTGGGAACCGAGAATATCGATTTGGCTGTTTTGGAAAACGTAGGAAATCTGGTTTGCCCTGCTGAATTTGATACTGGGGCCTCAAAAAATGTTATGATACTCAGTGTGCCAGAAGGGGACGATAAACCGTTGAAATATCCCTTGATGTTTTCCATTTGCGACGCACTTTTAATCAATAAGCTGGATGTGCTGCCGTATTTTGATTTTAATCTGGATGCTTGCAGAGAGCGGGCGCAAAAGTTGAATCCTAATATCAAAGTGATTCCTATCTGTGCGAAGAATGGGGAGGGAATGGAAGAATGGGTTCAGTGGTTGAAAAATGAAGTGCAGTCATGGCAGCAAGCATAAAAGAAGGAGAGGTAAATCATGAGTGATCTTACAAAAATGCAGTTTCCTGAAGGATATCAATGTCAGTACAAAGAACAGGTTATGAAATTGGCCAATATGATTGGACGTAAGAAAGCGGACGCAGTGCCGGGCGGCGAAGGATCCTATCAGTGGGACGATCCGGAATACGTCTGTTTGGAAGCGGGCATCAGCGACGAAATGGCAGAAGTCGCCCTCTGCCTTGGCTCTTTTGAGAAAAAGACCGCAGGGCAGGTTGCAGAGATGATGGAAAAATCAGAAGAATACTGCAGGGAGGTTTTGATGGATCTGGCTGTGTACGGCGCTTGCAAGGTCGGCACTTTAAATGGGGAGGATGTGTTCTGGACGGAAACCTGGATTCCTGGACATATGGAAATGATTGTAAATAACCCGGCTAACATTGAGAAATATCCTGTGGTAGCCTATGCTATGGAAGCCTATGGAAGAGTCAGAGGTGGCGGCAGCGTCGGATCCTTCCCAGTGGGTGTCGGTCTGATGCGCGTCATCCCCATCCAGTCAGCCATTGATGGAACCAGCAGAAAGGCTGATTATGAGGAGATATCAAAATATGTAGAGGAAAATACCATCTTCTGTGTTTCGGACTGTTCTTGCCGTACAGACAGGGAGGTCATGGGTGAAGGCTGCGGCCATTTGAAAGAAGATATGTGTATCCAGATGGGCACGGCAGCAGAGTACTACATAAGGACTGGACGCGCAAGACAGATTACAAAGGACGAAGTATACGAGATTTTACAAAGGGCAGAAGAAAACGGCTTGATGCACGAGATTCCTAACGCTGACGGGCCGGGAAAAACCCACGCTATCTGCAACTGCTGCGGATGTGGCTGTCTTTCCATTCGAACTGCAACTATGTTCAAGAACGTTGACATGATCCGCTCTAATTACGTGGCGAAGATTGATCCGGAAAGATGCACCGCCTGCGGCCAATGTGTGGAAAACTGTCCGGTCAATGCATTGAAACTGGGTCAGGAATTGTGTTCGCAAGCCCCTGTAGTAGAAGACATCACCTCTGCCAGCACACCGAGAGACGAGGAGTGGCCTGAGGAAAAGTGGAATGTGGACTACAGAGTCAATCGGGAGAATGTCGTAGATTCCGGCACGTCGCCTTGTAAAACCAATTGTCCTGCCCATATCGGTGTGCAGGGGTATATCAAACTTGCTTCCCAAGGCAAGTATCGTGAAGCGCTGGAATTAATCAAAAAAGAGAATCCATTTCCAGCAGTCTGCGGAAGGATCTGCAATCGCAGCTGCGAACAGGCTTGTACCAGAGGGGAGCTCGATAATCCTGTAGCCATTGACGACATCAAAAAGTTTATCGCTGAACAAGAGCTGGATCCTGCAAAGCGCATCATACCAGAGAAACGCCACGGTTATCACGATAAAAAGATCGCTATTATCGGAGCTGGACCTGCGGGGCTGAGCTGTGCTTACTATCTGGCCTTGGACGGATATACGATTACTGTCTTTGAAAAAGAAAAACGTCTGGGCGGCATGCTGACCCTTGGTATTCCGGAATTTCGCTTAGAAAAAGACGTGGTTGAGGCTGAGATAGAGATTATCAAAGAAATGGGCGTAGAGTTCCGCACCGGAATCGAAGTTGGTAAAGATATCACGTTAAACCAGCTTCGTCAGGACGGATATGACGCCTTCTATGTGGCAATCGGTGCGCAGGGTGGTCGGAAACTGGGAATTGACGGGGAAGATGCCAAAGGTGTGTTGACTGGAATCGAGTTCCTGAAAGGCATCAATTCCGGACAGCGTCCCGATCTGAAAGATAGAACCGTGGTCATCGGCGGCGGAAATGTGGCTGTAGATGTAGCCCGTGCTGCTGTCCGCTGTAATAGTGACAGCGTGTCCATGTACTGTCTGGAAGGACGCGATATCATGCCGGCTTCAGAGGAAGAACTTCTTGAGGCAGAAGAGGAAGGCATAAAGATTCATAACAGTTGGGGTCCAAAAGATCTTATCACTGAAAATGGTCAAGTGACGGCAGTGAAGTTCAAAAAATGCCTGTCAGTCTTTGACGAAAATCACCGCTTTGCACCGCAGTACGATGAGGAAGATTGTGTTATCGTCCCGGCGGATCAGGTCATTATCACCGTCGGTCAGTCTATCCAGTGGGGAGGCCTTTTGGACGGCTGCGAGGCACAGCGAAATCCAAACCAGACCCTCAAAGCCGATGGGTTTACTTACCAGAGTGAACAACCGGATATCTTTACCGGCGGCGATTGCTATACAGGACCGAAGTTTGCCATTGACGCCATCGCTGCCGGTAAGCAGGCGGCCGTGTCCATTCATCGCTATGTACATCCTGGTCAGTCCTTGGTTTACGGCCGTGACCGCAGACTTTACAAGGAGCTGGACAAAAAAGCGGCGGTTTTGGAGGATTACGATCATACGCCAAGACAAAGGCCGGATTATGTCAAAGGAGACCTCCTGCACAGCTTCCACGATTATCGGGGCACTTTGACAGAAGAACAGGTTCGCAAGGAAACATCTCGCTGCCTTGGCTGCGGCGTCACAAAAGTGGATGAGTATATGTGCCTTGGCTGCGGCCAGTGTACGACGAAATGCAAGTTTGACGCCATTTACCTGGAACGAGTCTATGATGAAGAGGGCGTTGAATTTACACAGATGCCGCCAGTGGTACTGAAACATGTGAAAAAGCGTATGGAGAAGATTGCGCAGAAAAAAGCGCAGGCAACGCAAAATGAAGGGAAACAGGAATCCTAAATGCATGAACTTGGAATTGTATTTGAAGTTTTGAACCGTGTGAAAAGCATTGCAGCGGAAAACAATCTCTGCTCTGAAGAAATTGCAGCTGTGGTTCTGGACGTGGGTGAAGCATCCCTGGTAGTGCCTAAATATCTGCAGAACTGTTGGCCGGCGGCCATCGATAGGACAGAATATGAGCACGTGGAGTTAAAAATCAATGAGATTGTCGCTGTCGTTGAATGTAAACAATGCGGAAATCTCTATGAATTTCTAAAGAACGAGAGGAAGTGTCCTGTCTGCGGAGGTCAAGATGCAGTTATTGTAACAGGAAAAGAATTTCTGTTAAAGGAAATCCTCTTATATGGAGAGGAATAGACACCCAGTAACCACAAACTGAAAAACAGCGTCTCCAGCTTGATTTTAAACCGGAGGCGCTGTTTTGTCATATCTTGATTAGAAATTGAACTCTTCTTCCCATGGAAAATCCCCTGAAGTTTCTACATTCTTCGGCCAGTGGCTGCACCATGCAGGTACTCTTGGATTTTCAACTCTGTCTATACTCGGTGTGTACGGTTTGAGGTCCAGTACCGGAGTCTGATCGTTGGCATCCGTATAGGTCAGTTCGATGAGCCCTTTTTCGTAATCAATATGGATTACCTCCACAGTGCTCAGGGCAAGTGGATTTGGACGGACAGGAGACCTTGTGGCAAAGATGCCCATGACTTCGGGTGCATTCTTGTAAGGCTGAGGAGCTTCTATCACCTGCCGGGCCTCTTGAGTATCGAAATCGCTGAACCACCAGATCATCTGCAGATGACTGAAACCCTCCAGAGCTTGAAGGGCTGGGATATTCTGAGGAAGTACCTCGATATATGTACCATCTTCTCCGTTCATAATTTTTCCAATCGGATTTACTTCTAAATTTTTCATAAGGTTATACCTCCATTTCATTTGTCTGTAAATCCAATATAGACCCTGACACCATGTCAGAGTCAACCACTAGTTTTCAGAAACAGGAATCTGAATTTCTACCAGGTATTGATCTGGCTTTTCTTCATTCCATGGTCCACGGTGCACAATCTGCCTGCTGGTACCTAGCATTTGATATTGTTCATTTTTCTGCAGCCAGTCTGCAAAAGAAAGAAATGCGCCGGCTATGTTGGTGAATTCCCCGTAAACCATGGTATAGGCCATGTGGGGAACGGCTTCTGTCTTGCGATATATGAATGGATCAGCGTTTTTTCCAAATGTTTTCACCTGGACGCACAATTCTACATCGACATCGCTTTCTTTATATTCGAGGTCGTGGTAAATTGAAAACGTTTCCGAAGAAATTTCCACGTTGTTTTCGCGGGCAAAAGCAGAAAGTTCCATCCAGAGATTTCCTTCTGCGTAATAGTCAGGAATGATCCTGCGTAGAGAAAGAACCGGGTAGCTGGGAATGGATTTGATACCGATTTGATAGTGCAGCGGTTCCTTTTGCTCAAGCAAACCGTCCTCCGCCATTTGGATTTTCAGCAGTTTCTTTTCTTCAGCTTCAATATTCGCTTTGATTTCCTTTCTCTTTTCTGCAAGCTTCTGCAGAATGATGCCCTCCTGCCGATGATCCAGCGTCGCTGCAATTTCCGCCACAGTAAATCCACAGTCTCTCAAGTAGATGATCTGATTTAAAAGAGGAATCTGCAGGGAATCGTAATAACGGTATCCTGTGTAGTGGTCAATTTCAGCAGGCTTTAGCAGACCGGCCTGTTCGTAGTAGCGCAGCATTCTGACGGATACCTGGGTTAGTTTTGAAAATTCTCCTATTTTGAACATGGTTCCCTCCCTCATTTTTTTAGTATAACATATTGGCGACCGCTTTTATACTGCAATTGACTGGTAAATACGGCAAACCCAAGAAAGCTGATGAAGTCAGTCCGCAGATGCAATTTTAGCTATAGGACGTTGCTTTTTTAAAATTGAGTATAATTTTTTGGAAACAAATGTAAATATAGTTGGGATTGGAACGATTTTATGCTGTTTTTAGCCCATTTTGAAGATAATCGGTGGAATTACTGGAATTTTTTATACTCATTTTTTGCGAACAGGCTCCAATTAGTTAAATCTCAGCTGTAACAGAGTCGGTTTTCTTAGAATCTGATTTTCATGCGTCTGCCGTGACTGGTAAATGATATCGGTGCATGGCACAAATTTTGCTTTTATTACCACAGGAGGTAATAAAAAATGTATAATTTCAATATGAGTATTCCAACAGAACTATATTTCGGAGAGGACGTCGAGTTAAAAGCCGGTGATCTGATGAGACAGTACGGCAGCAAAATTCTCATGATTTATGGAAGCAGTCGTATTTTTGATGAGGGATTGGGTGGATGTCTGGTTGACAGTTTACAGAAAGCCGGCTGCACAGTGGTCTGTCGCAGCGGGGTGAGACCGAATGCAGAAATCGATTTCGTTGAGCAGACTATCGAAATCGTTCGAAAAGAAGGAATTGAAGGGATTCTTGCTGTAGGCGGCGGCAGTGTCATCGATACGGCAAAGGCAGTGTCCGCTGGCAGTGGGTATCGCGGCTCTGTCCTGGAACTTTACGAAGATCCGAAGGCAGTGCCTGAGAAATGTCTTCCCATTGGCGCGGTTGTCACGATGCCGGCATCTGCCAGCGAATCCAATGAGATGTCAGTCGTCAGCGATTCGATGACTGGCAGGAAAATAGCCAAGCCCTTTAAAGAGACAAGACCGAAATTTGCCCTTTTGAATCCTGCACTGACCTTGACCATCAGCAAGTTTCAGACTGCCAGCGGCGGCTTTGATATTTTCTCTCACGCCTTTGAACGATACTTTGATTTGACCAGAAGCAGCAGGCTTCTGGATGGATTGACAGAAAGCCTGATGCAGACCGTTGTCGATTTGCTGCCTGCGGTTTTGGAAGACCCCGAAAATCTGCAGCTGCGCGGCGAGTTGATGTTGGCAGCTACTGTGGCTCATAACGATATGCTGGGTCCTGGCGGTGATTTTGCCTGCCACGAAATCTCACACGTTTTAACTGAGAAATACGGTATAGCTCATGGCAGCGCTTTGGCCATGATTCTGCCAGCCTGGTGCCGCCGGATGAGCTGCGCAAGCCCTGAACGGTTCTGCCGCTTTTTCGAGAAGGTATGGGGTGTTACAGGCAGCAGCTGGGATGAGATAATCGACAATGGTATCGGTGAGATGGAAAGCTTTATTAGTAAAATCGGTCTTCCCCTGACGGTTCCTAAAGGTCTGTATACCATAGAAGAACTGGCGGAGGCTATCGGCAGACCGGGAGGCGCGTTTGCAAGACTGACAGAAAAAGATGTGGAGGCCATACTGAGAACTTTTGTTGCATAAGTGCAACAAAAGTTTTGCTCATTGCAACAAAATTGTTATTTTTCTGTCAAAACCTCTGCTATTTGAGTGAATATTTTTTGGCATGCTTCTTGCTTTAGTTAGAAGTGTCATTATAAATTAAGTGATCACTATACGACTAACGCCTGGCCACTTACTGTGTTCGCGGGGCCTGGCCGTCTGAGTGCCACGGAGCAAAGCTCCTGCACTCTTGACCGGGGATCTACCAACGATTTCGCTTCGCTAAATCGGGTTAGGTCTCCCAAAGCATAAGGACTTCCTATCAGTTAATCTGTAAATTGGAAGCAAGTCCATTAGGAGGAGAAATATGAGTAAAGCAAAATCATTGGTCGCTCTAGCCAAGAGCGACGACATCCAAGCAAATGTTACGAGAGTATTTGATCTGATGGGTGGTGTCACAAATGTTATCCGTAAGGGAACGACTGTAGTATTAAAGCCTAACGCAGGTCATGCGGAGCCGCCGGAAACTTCGGTATGTACCAATCCGGAAGTCGTAAGAGCGGTTATTCGCGAAGTAAAAAAAGCAGAACCGAAGCAGATTATTGTAGCTGAAGCTGCAGCAATCGGCTGCGATACCCTTGAGTGTCTGAAGGTAAGCGGCATTCAGGCAGTCTGTGAAGAAGAAAATGTAGAGATGCGGGACATTAAGCGCGACAAGGATTTGGTGAAAGTTGCAGTTCGCGGCTATCGATCAAATATCAATTGTGTCAAGCTTCCAAGGTTCCTGCTTGAAGCAGATCATCTGATCAACCTGCCGATTTTAAAAGCACACGCTTCTATGGTTTTCTCCGGTGCACTGAAGAATATCAAAGGCGTAGTACAGGATAAAGTACATATGGATATGCATAAACAGAATTTGACCATGGCTATGATGGACGTCTGGTCTGTATGCCGTGCGGATATCAACATCATGGACGCACATCGAGCAGCATCAGGATACAGTCCTCACATGCCAGTTCCTATCGACACCCATATGATTCTTGGCTCAAAGGACCCTGTCGCCATTGACCGGGTAGCTTGCGAAGTAACGGGCATTGATACTGCTGGCGTAGACTACTTCAAGGTTGCCGAAGAGACAGGACTTGGAAATTATGATATGGAACAGATTGATGTAGTCGGCGATTCTATCGAAGACTGTTTTATGAAGATGTGGATTCCGTATATCGGCGACATGAGTACGAGATGGCCTGAATATGACGTTAGGTGCAAGGGCGGCTGCTCCAGCTGTCAGGCTCTGCTGGCTATCAACATGGAAGAGCTGAAGGCCGTTGACGCTTATGATGAAAACGCCGGCATGACTGTAGTCATAGGAGGTCTTAACGAAATTCCAGCGGAAATTCCAGATGAAAAAATCGTGCTTCACGGTAACTGCACGAAGAAATATCTGAAGGAACATCCAAATGCTTATCACATCCTGGGGTGCCCTCCGAATGAACCAGCTCTCTATCTGACGATTCAGAGACATGAGACCATCGACGGTACTGGCGAACAGGAAGATGAGATTATTCGTCCGTGTATGGCGAGAGATGCACAGGTTTGGCGCGATTACGTGTTTGAAAAGTTTGAGGAGTACAAGAAGGAAAATCCGGAGGCAAAATAAGATGGATGGATATATCAGTCTCAAAGCAGGTAAAGAATTCTGGGATTTATTAGACATCGTCTTCACCGACGAGTTCATGCAGAAACACACCAACTTTGAAAACTTCGAATATTTCCGCTACTCCAGTGCCGTCATGGTTAACTGGGGAGGCGACTACATGGTTTATCCTGAAACAGTATTCAATAATTTTGTCATCGAAAGCACGCAGTTTCAGACCTGGGACGAAATGGTCATGAAAGCGGCAGATGAGAGATTCAATCAATCGTAACTTATCGTTAAATGAAAATTGGAGAAATAAAAATGGCAGATAAAACAACAAAACTTCAATCTGAAAATACCAAGTCCAACTTTGGGAAAGGTTGGATGATCATATTCTACAGCATGATTATGTTCTGGTTCCTGATCGGTTTTTCAATCGACGGACAGAATATCGTCATCGACGTCTTTGCAGGTGCGAACTGGGAGAGATTAGGCTTTGCAGACCAAAATGCACTGCACGCCAAACTCCTCGAACTTGCAATGTGGGCAGGTTTCATCGGCGTTATCGCTTATTTTGTCATTGGCAGGATTTGTACGAAGATCGGCGGGAGAATGCTTTCTTCCATCTGTCTGGTGCTGGCGGGAGCCTCTTATATCTTCTATGGAAATGCGGACAGCATTGCGTCTTATTTCATCGGTTTGACGTTGGTCACCGTGTTCATCAACGGTGCGGCCTACATCGGTGGCGGCAACCTGGTTACCCAGTGGTTCCCGAAGAAAAAAGGACTGGCAAACGGTTATACGACTATGGGCCACAACCTGGGCAGCGCACTGTATGTACCACTGATTGCAGCTTTGATCGGTGCTATGGGCATGGCTAAGGGCATGACCATGACAGGCATTGCAGCCATCGTCATCGGTATCGGCGCGTATTTCATCATCAGAAATACGCCTCAGGAGTTGAACATCTATCCTGACAACGTATCGAAGGATGTCTATGAAAAAGAATATGTGGATCTATCAGAAGCGAAGAGCCGCTGGACTGTGGCATCTCTTCTGAAGACGAAGGAGATGTGGCTGGTCGCCCTCATCGTGGGCATCAACCAGCTGGTAACCACTGGCGTTATGAGCCAGATGGTTCCAAGAAACATGGAATTCGGTTTCTCCCAGGCAAAAGCTGTTTCCTTGATGACCGTCTGCGCATTAGTCGGTCTGGCAGGATCCTTTGGTTTCGGTTTCATCGATCAGAAGCTGGGTGTAAAGACGGCAATCAAAGGCTATTTGGTCTGGTACGCTGCGGCACTGGGAATCAACGTCGTTATGAATAACGCCATCGGCGGCTACATCTGCGTAGCAATGGTAGGCATCGCTATCGGCGCTGCCGCAAATTTCATGACTTCTCTGCCTGCATCTGTATTTGGCAGACACAACTTTGATTTGGTTTACTCCATCTACTTTCCAATCATGGAGATTGTATTGATGCTCAACTACATCGTCAATTCAAAGGCTCTCGAGTGGACTGGCAGCCTGAGAGGCGCATACGTAGTATTTATCGCATTGCTTGTAATCAACTTTGTGCTGATCTCCGTATTGAACACAAGAAAATACAATCTGGATTATCAGAAAGAAGAAGAGGTTCTGGAGCAAGGAGCCTAAAAAATCACGCAGAGAGGTAGAAAAATGAGAAATGTAGTGATTGTCGCCGGATGTCGTACACCAATCGGCACCATCGGCGGACAGTTTAAAACCATCACATCCTTGGATTTATCTATCCCAGTCATGCAGAATCTAGTAAAGAGGGCGGCAATCGACCCAGCTTTGATTGAGGATGTCATCTGGGGATGCAACTATCAGAGAACTTATAAAGAAAACAATATTGCCAGGGTGGCGGCTGTGAAAGCCGGTCTGCCGGAAAGCGTTCCAGGTATTACCATCCACCGCAATTGCACTTCTTCCATGTCTTCCATTCAGTTCGCTTATTATCAGATCAAAGCAGGCGAAGCGGACTGCCTCATGGCAGGCGGTGCGGACAGCATGAGTACAGCGCCGCATATGGTATTTAATGCCCGCTATGGACAGAAATTCGGACATATGGAACTGAGAGATTCCATGTGGGATTCTTTGACTAATTTGGGAGTAGGCCCTGCTATGGGTATTACAGCGGAGAACGTCGCTGAAAAATACCATGTGACGCGGGAAGAAATGGACCGCTATGCGCTGCGTTCCCAGCAAAAAGCTGTGGCGGCAATTGAGACAGGAAAATTTAAGGAAGAAATCGTTCCTATTACAGTAAAAAGCCGCAAGAGCGAGGTAGTCTTTGACACTGACGAGTATCCGCGTCGCGATGCCAGCTACGAAGCTTTGGCAAAGCTGAAACCTACATTTAAAGAGGACGGCAGTGTGACTGCTGGCAACGCATCTGGCATGAACGATGCTGCTTCTGGCGTAATTCTGATGGACGAAGAGAAGGCGAGGGAACTGGGTGTTCCTATCATCGCCCGCATCAAAGGCGTTGCCACTACCGGTGTATCACCAGATTATATGGGGATTGGACCGATCAGCGCATCGCAGAAGGCGCTTGCAAAGGCAGGGTTAACGATAGAAGAGATGGATCTCTTCGAAATCAACGAAGCCTTTGCTGCCCAGTGTATCGCCTGTCAAAGAGAATTGAACATTCCGGAGGAGAAACTCAATGTTAACGGCAGCGGAATTTCTCTAGGTCATCCAGTAGGTGCGACAGGTGCAAGACTGGTCATTACTATGATGTACGAACTCGCGCGGAGAGGTCAGAAGTACGGCCTGGCGACATTGTGCGCCGGAGGCGGTATGGGTACAGCTGTTGTCATAGAGATGGCGTAATTACATAATATAAAGAATCAGGGCTGAAATCCTATCTTTTGGATTTTGACTCTGATTTTTTTTGCCTTAATTTCGCTGTGGTCTCTTCTGCCAACACCATAAAATTCGACATAATGAGATTAAAAACTTACATTGCGCTGAATTTTCAGATAACTATAATGAAAGCAAGGAGGTAGACAACATATGAAGTATGATTTATTGATAAAGCATGGACGGGTTGTCACAGAGAAAGGTGCAGTCCATGCGGATTTAGGTATTAAAAATGGGAAAATCGTCAGTATCTGCAGTGCGATTGATGGCAAAGAGGCGAAAAAGATTATCGATGCCACTGGACAATACGTGCTGCCCGGCTTCATCGATCCCCACGTGCATCTCAATGATCCGGGGATGACCAACAGCGAGGATTTCTATACAGGAACCTGTGCGGCTGCCGCCGGAGGTGTAACTACGGTGCTAGAGCACCCACTGACCTTCCCTCTGCCGGACAACCTGAAAGATTTCAACAATAAGAAAGAAATTGGTGAAAGCAAAGCTGTCATTCATTTCGGATTGTTTGGTGCCTGCTCAGCGGAGAATGAGAAAGAGATGGAGAAAATGATAGAAACCGGTGCAATCGCCTTCAAGACATTTTTAACCTATTCGCCGGAAATCCCCATGCTCAATGACGGACAAATAGTCGATCGCATGGCTTTTCTATCTAAACATGATATCGTCTTGGCCATCCATTGTGAAAACAACGATATTGTGGAATTTTACTCGAAAAAGATGCAGGATGCTGGTCATGTGCAGCCGGAAGACTATCCTCAAGGCAGACCGGAAATTTCTGAACTTGAGGCTGTGTCAAGGATGTGTCTCTTTGCCCATAAAACTGGCTGCAAGATGAACGTAGCACATTGTACTTTGGAAGAAGCCGTTCAAGTTGTCCATCATTACAAGCAGTTGGGTGCTGACATTTCTGTGGAGACTTGTCCTCACTACTTAATTCTTCATCAAGATATGATGAAGGAACTGGGCGTATTCTCTATCTGCAATCCGCCCCTTCGGACTGAAGAAGAAGTGGAAAAACTATGGAATTGTATCTTTGATGGGAAAATTGATTGGATCTGCAGCGATCATGCAACTTATACTGTAGAAGAAAAAATGGCAGGAAAAGATAATGCTTTTAAGGCACCGGCAGGTGTCACCAGCGTAGAGACCTGTTTTCCGCTTTTTTTTAGTGAAGGAGTCGTCAAAAGGGGACTTTCTATAGAAGACTTTACTGCCTTGTCCAGTACCAATGCGGCAAAACGATATCGTCTCTATCCACAGAAGGGCAGAATTGCCGAAGGTGCCGATGCAGATGTCACGATTCTCGATCCCAAAATACAATGGGTCATCGATGATCAAAAACTAAAGCAGATGATCAAATGGAGTCCTTATAATGGCAGACAGGTTACGGGTAAGGTGATGAAAACCATCGTAGGCGGCGTAGAAGTTTATGACGGAGAAAATATCGTGGCAGCTAGAGGCACCGGTAGATATCTCACACCAGTAGAGGAGGAAGTCAAATGAAATTTCTGCTCATCAATCCGAACTCATCCCAAGCGGTGACCGAGGCTTTGCGGCAGGAAGCGGAAAGGTGCGGCACAGAGCTATTGCAGGTTGACGTGATAGGCTGTCCGGCTGCACCACGGACCATTGTCACTTCTTTTGACGAGATTGCAGCGGGTCTTCAAGTAGTGGAACTGCTACGAGTAAAGGCGAGAGAATATGATGGTGCCATCATCGGCTGTTTTGCTGATCCAGGGCTTGCAGCGGCACGGGAGCAAATTTCAATTCCTGTAACAGGACTTTATGAAAGCAGTGCCATCTTTGCAAGGATGCGAGGACGCAGATATTCGATTATTGCCTCAGGAAGTCATTTGGACATTTCTCCATGGATCGGCAGCGCTAGAGCGCTTGGGGAAATGGAAAATCTGGCATCGGTGCGGTATATTGATTCGACAGTGGAAAGAGCCGTGGACGTAAAGAACGAGAAAATTTGTCGGATTATTGAAAAATGCAGACGAGAAGACGGGGCAGATGCCGTGATTCTTGGCTGCGCAGCCTTTGCCGGCAGAGGCAGGCTATTATCTCAAATGATGGCATTTCCCGTCATCGACGGTATTGAAGAGTCCGTTAGAGTGACGGAAATGCTGGTGAATCACAGAAGGGAAAGAGGCGATGATGAGAGAACTGGACTGGATAAAAAAAGCAATCAACGACTTAGCATTAACCGCTGAGAGGGACGGAGAGTATTGGCGGGCCAGTTATACGAGAGAGGATGCGGCTGGTGCGGCGCTTTTGGAAAAATGGCTGCAGGAAAAAAGCTTTCAGACTCGTTATGATGCTGCAGGGAATCTATATGGCCGTCTTGAAGGCTCGTCGAAGGAAACCTTTTTGATCGGCTCGCATCGTGATACTGTGAGAAATGGCGGCAAATATGATGGTGCTCTGGGCATCCTAACAGGGATGGAAGCCGTTTGCAGTCTGTTGCAAGAAAAGGGGAGGCCGCAGAGAACGGTTGAAATCGTGGCAATGTGCGAAGAAGAGGCGAGTCGCTTTCTGACTGGATACGTGGGGAGCAGGGCCATTGTGGGAGAACTCTCTCAAAGAAACCTGGAGGAACTTGACGACAACGGCATGAGCTTGATGGAAGCTTTAGCGGAGAGTGGTTATTATCGAGGAGTCCTGCCTCAAAAGAGAGACGATGTCGTTGGATTTTTAGAGCTGCATATCGAGCAGGGCGGTCTGTTGGAAAAGGAAGGGCGGAAAGTTGGCATCGTCACATCCGTTGTTGGAATTTTAGCTGGCGAAATCATATTTTACGGGAGACAAAACCACGCCGGCACGACACCGATGCGTCTGCGTTGTGATCCTGTGCCGGTAGCGGCTACGTTGATACAGCAGCTTGACTGCTGGGCAAGAGAGAAGGAAGATCAGATTACCTGCACCTTCGGAAATGTAGTCGTCGAACCTGGGAAAAGCAACATCATAGCAGATAAAGTCACTTTGACTTTTGATATTCGCTCTGGAAAAGGGGAACTATTACAAGAGGCAGAAGCAAAAATCAGGGAAATCCTTGAGAAGGATAAAACTATCAAAGCAGAAATTCGTGTGGCTTGCCAAGACCCGCCGGCTGCCATGGATGAAGAGGGAATCTCTTTATTAGAGATGCTGGCGGAGGAAAGGAATCTGTCTTACCTGAAAATGAGCAGTGGTGCAGGACATGATTCACAAATCATCGCCCCGAAAATCAAGACGAATATGATTTTCGTGCCCAGTCAGGGCGGTATCAGCCATTCCCCCCTGGAGTACACTGATATGGACGATGTTGGACAGGGGTACACATTGATGAAAGCATACATAGAGGCTGTTGCATGGCAAAGGTAGAAAGGAGAAAAAGATGAATTACGATCCTAAATATGATGACCTTGTTATCAAAAACATCGAAGAGAAAAGTCAGAGTCTGACGGGGAAGGATATTCTCCCCTGTCCATATGAAAACCGGACAGTAACGCCAAGTAAACTGATTGCAATTTGGTTTGCTATGGCTATTGAAGTAACGATTTTTATGAGTGCAGCACAGCTCTATCAGATGATTCCAGCTTGGGAGGTCATGTTAGCATGTCTTGTCGGTCACTTGCTGCTATTCATCATTTTGTTTTTTACCCAGGATATGGGAATTAAGTATGGAATTCCTTTCGCTGTATCGCTGAGACCTTCTTTTGGATATGTGGGTGCCATCATCGTACCATATTTCAGAGCATTGCCAGCCATGTTCTGGTTTGGATTTCAGACCTGGGTCGCTTCGTCAGCGATGAACGAAATCATTCATGTTACTTTCCACTACGATAATCTGACCTTGTGGATTATCATTGTCGGGCTGATTCAAATCGTACATACGACTCTGGGCATCAAAGCTGTGACTCGTTTGAGCCAAGTCGCTGTGCCCATGCTGCTTTTGGTCGGAATTTACATTGCATATATCGCTTTTACTGACTTTGACTTATCCTTCAGCAAAATCTGGTTTATGTCAGGCGCCAGCGAACCACAGTGTTCCTTTATGTTCGCAGCGCTGAGTTTTACAGGCGGTTGGGCGACAATGAGCATTTCTATCATGGATATCACTAGAGACTGTACGATTTCTAAGGAAGAGGTATCGACGCTGGGAAAAGTGACAAAAAAGTATCTGCCGTCACAGCTGATTGGCATTATCCCAGCAGTGTTGTTTTATACCTTTATCGGATTGTTGGGCGTTATCACGACAGGTTACAGTGATCCGGCTAAGATTTTAGTGGCGTTGAATGAAGGCAGAAGCGACTTTGCTCTGATTATCTGCCTCTTGTTCATTCTGGTTGCGACCTGGTGTACCAATGATACGGCAAATCTGTTTCCTGCGGCTTATACCATTTCTAACACCGTTCCGAAAAAAATCAGCTTTGCCATGGGAGTGGTGATTGCAGGACTAATTGGTTTGGCAATGCGGCCTTGGAATGCAGCTGAATCCATCAATACAGTGATGGTGATTATCGGGAATTTTCTGGCTCCTGTAGCGGGTATTATGATTAGTGATTACTACTTTTTAAGAAAGAGAAAAATCAAAGTAGAAGATTTATATAATATCAATGGGCAATATAAGTATTGGAAGAACGTCAATCCGGCAGCAGTGATTTCATTAGCAGCTTCTATCATCGTGACTTGGAAAATGGGCGACGCTCAGTTTTTTGCGGGCCTGTTTATGGCGGGAATTCTCTACGCAATTTTAATGAAAGTATGGATTGTAAAGAAATATCCGCAGGAAGAGATAAAATAGTTCAGTATGCGTATATAGATTTATGTCTGAGAGAGGATAATCAATGCAGGGCCGACAGCGACCGGTCCTGCAAATTGTGCTTTTTAGCAGCAGTTTTAGTGGAGGTGTTATGATGCAGAGTTATAGGGGCTTATGCAAAGCGGGCGTGGCAGTCATCGATGAAATTCCTTTTCACGTATGCAAAGAACTTACGGTCATCTATCTTTTAGAGAATGATTTGAAGATGACTACGGTAGCTGGTTCCCAGGTTTTATCCTGCGGGCAGACAGAAATTCTCAACGTAAAAGAACCTGTCATGCTGGAAGCTGTTGCAGAATTTTGCAGGGTAATCTATTTCAGCTTTGATAAGGCATATATAGAATCTGTCGGCGACAACTTTGATCACATCACCTATAATTGTAATATCTGCAATTTCTTTGGCGCTGCTGCAGAATCATACCACATTGAAAAGCTGAACTCGCTCCTGTTCCATTTGCTGGAGGATATGACTTGCGGTGTGGCTGCGTGGTCAATCAGAGAAAAGTTGGACGCGTTTTTGACTTATATCCGGGAAAAGTTTGACGACGTGGGTCATGTGTTTTCCGAGAGTACAAAGCTGGAGATCAGCAAAGAACGATTTCAACGGATTAGTGAGTACATGATTGCCCATGTGTCGGAAAAGATGTCGTTGAACGAAATCGCTCAGAATGAATATCTGAGTATTCCCTATCTGTCAAAGGAATTTTCCAGCAAGCTGGAGAAGAGTTATCACGCTATCATTAACTATTATCGGACAATCAATGCAGTGATTCAACTGCTGGATACAGAAGATACGCTGACAAACATTGCAGAAAACAGCGGCTTTTCTTCTGTCCGGTATTATAACAAAGTTTTCTCAGACTACTTAGGCTGTCTGCCGTCAAAGTTCCGATCCATTTATAGAGGGAAAGCCTGGAGATGCAGTGAGGAGAACCTTTCGAAGCGAATCTTGTCAGAGCTGATGGCAGCATCATTTGAGGAAAATAGAAATCACTATCGCCTGTCCGTAAAAGATGAATGCACATCCTTTTCACTTTGCTGTGATGCAGAGGGAGAGGCGGTAGTTGACTTTGTAATCGAGGGTGATAGCGGACGCAAATTGATTGTGGCGGTAATAGAGGATGCCACGTATTGGGAGAGCAAGCGGATTATGATGAAGATGAAACCGTCGCTGCGGGAACACGTACCTGTCATTGACCCTAAGAAGGAATATGTGCTGCTTTCGGAAGATGAGCAGCGGTTTCAGCTGGTCATGTTCAGTCCGTGGAAAGCGGAAATCCACGTAATTCTCCTTGATCAGTCAGAAAGCGATCTTTAAAAATGTCTATAAACCAGGTGAGCGAGATACATAAGTATCATTTCACAGCGGCAGGATAGTCGATTCCATATTGTTTGATTTTTCTCGATATGGTCGAAGCGTTGACACCCAGTTTTGCCCCGGCGTCCCGCAGGCTGGTAGAATCTCGCAGAACCGATTCAATCAAAGCCTTTTCGTAATTCTCAAGGGATTGGGAGAGAGTGCCGCTGGCAACCGCTCCTTCGTCTCCTTGGGAGATATCTAACAGACCTTTCAGCATCTCGTCGGCAACTTCCTTTGTTCCTGAGGCGCAGATGGTCAGATATTCGATGACGTTTTCAAGTTCCCTGATGTTGCCAGGCCAGGTATATTGTTTCATGATAGCCAGTTGATCTTGGGTCAGAACGAAATCCCTGCCGTGTTTTTCCGTGTAAACATCGACAAAATGGGCACATAACTCGTCCAAATCATTGAGCCTTTCCCGAAGAGGCGGAATACAGATGGGAATCACATTGAGTCTGTAATACAGATCCTGCCTGAAAGTGCCATCTGCAATTTTTCTCTTCAGGTCGCTGTTGGTAGCGGCAATAAAGCGAATATCCAAGTGAATAGGCTTGGTACCGCCCACTCTGGTAATCTCTTTGGTCTGAATGGCACGAAGCAGTTTTACCTGCAGATCCATGGACATATCGCCGATTTCGTCGAGCAAAAGGGTACCGCCGTCAGCCATTTCAAAGAGCCCCTGCTTGCCGCCGGTATTGGCACCGGAAAAGGCTCCCTTTTCATAACCGAACAGTTCAGATTCCAGCAGGTTTGCTGGAATGGAAGCACAGTTGACTTTGATGAAGGTTTTGTGGCTTCTGGCGCTGAGCCTGTAGATTTCGTCAGCGACCACTTCTTTGCCCACGCCGGATTCTCCGGTGATCAGAACAGTAGCATCTGTGGGTGCGGCCATTTTGATGGTGTTCCATACTTTCTGCAGGCTGTAGGAAGAACCGACCAGCTTGTTTGATTTGAAGCCTGAAGTCGCGGCGTTCTCCAGAATACGAACGTTTTCTCTGCTTTTGTTCAGGGCGTTGGCTTCTTGGAGGAACTTGCCGAAGTCTTCCTGCAGAGCCTGCAGTGTGAGAATCGGCCGGCTGCTGACGACCACCTGGTGGAGTGCGCCGTACTGGTTAAAAATCGGCACACCTACGGCATATCCAACGCTGGGCGGGGTGGTCTTATTGACAGTTGAAAGACGAAAGATTTTCTTTTTGGTTTCAATGACATCCATGGTGGCGCCGCCGGTAAAGAGTTTCCCTTCGGCTGTGATATCAGAAACTTTTCGCCCAAGGACTTCTTCTGGCAAAATCTCTGTGTTGCGCTGATGAGCGGGGTTGACATAGAGACAGGTCCCTTCCTTATCTGTAATGAAAATACTGTCGTCCAGTGCGTCTACCACGATTTTGAAATCGATGCCTTTGGTCAGGAAGACTTCTAAATCGTGGTCGATTTCCTGTAAAAAATCAGCCATCCTCTCACCGTCCTGGTATTCGCCGCCGTCCAGGGCTTTGCGTATCTTTTCCTTTACTTTCTGTATTGCTAAAACCTGATCCATAACTGTTCCTCCTCCTCGCTATTACTACCAGTATATCAAATGCAGAGGGTATTTGAAAGAATTTGTTGTAATTTTGCAACGCCATTTTTTCTCTGCAACGGAGGGGGATGATGAAGCACCGATTTTCAGCGATTTTGATGTGGCACAGATTTTGCGTTAGATAATATGTGTAAGCTTATCGTGGAAAGGGGAGGCATTATGAAAAAGTTATACATCAACTGCGGCTGTGGCCTCAGCGGAGATATGATGCTGGGTGCTTTTATCAACATGGGCGTACCTGCAGACCATCTCAAAGAGAAGCTGTCCAGGCTGCGCCTTGACGAATTTGAGCTTTCCATCAAAGAAAAAATGATTGGAAAGCAATCGGTTACTGATGTGGATGTGATACTGAAGGACGAGACGAATCTGCACACAGCGCCCTACAGCGGAGCTTATCGCAACTACAGGCAGATTGTCGATATGATAAATACAAGTGCGCTGAGCAACAACGTCAAAGTCCTCAGTCGGAGGATTTTTGATATTAAAGCAAAGGCAGAAGCAAAGGTACACCAGGTACCTGTTGACAAGGTTCAGTTTCACGAAGCTGGGGCGGTGGACTCCATCGTAGATATCGTCGGAACCGCAATCTGCTGTGATTATCTGGATGCCGATGAAGTAGCGGCTAAGCACGTTCCTACCGGATATGGAAAAGTGAAATGTGCCTGCGGGACTTTGCCAGTACCGGCACCAGCAGTAAAACAGATTTTAAAAGATGCTGAAATTCCACACTACAGATCGGATATTTCCCAGGAGGTCTTAACACCGACAGGAGCATCTATTTTGGCAGGGATTACAGATAGTTTTGGATGGGATGATGTACGAGGCAATGTACTGAAGCGGGGATATGGCTGCGGAAAAAGAGACACAGGCCTGCCTCCCCTGGAATTGATTTTATGTGAGGAGAGAGAAGATGTTTGAGACAAGAAGGTTAAACGATAAGAAAAAAGTAATTGTCACTGCCGCATTGACAGGCGCGGTGACGACAAAGGCAGACAATGCAAACTTGCCGACCCAGCCTGCGGAGATTGCAAAATCAGCAGTGGCCTGTTATGAAGCAGGTGCTTCGGCTGTACATATTCATGTGAGAGATGACGACGACAGCGCCAGCATGCGGTTTGACAAATTTGAAGAGGCTGTGGGCCTGATCAGAGATATGAGGTGCCCGGTGATTCTGAACCTGACCTCGTCAGGAGGACAGGGCTTCTCTTGGGAAGAACGAATCAGACCGTTCAAAGAACTGAAACCGGAGCTTGCCTCCTTCGATGCCGGAACTATGAACTGGCTCAACAGCGTAGTGTTCATGAATGAACCGAAGTTTCTCGAACTCTGTGGCAGAGAGATGATTGCTGCTGGCGTCAAGCCGGAAATTGAAGTCTTTGATATCGGCATGCTTAATACGGCAAAGTATTACATCAAGCAGGGCATCATCGAAGAACCCGCCCACTTCCAACTCTGTCTGGGTGCGCCTGGCGGCATGGAAGCGACGACGGAAAATCTGGTCTATCTGGTCAACCACCTGCCGGAAAAATGCACCTGGAGTGCCTTTGGTATCGGGAGAGGCGCAAACGAGGTCATGATGGCGGCTTTGGCTTTAGGCGGCAATGTGAGGGTAGGTCTTGAAGACAACGTCTACTACAATGCAGGACAGCTGGCCGATTCCAACGAGCAGTTTGTGGAGCGGGTAAAACACCTGGCGGCAGAAGTGGGAAAGACCATCGCGACCCCGGATGAAGCCAGGGAGATTCTCGGATTAAAATAAAATGTTGTAAAAGACTGTTCCCTATGAGCAGTCTTTTTTGCTCTTTTGAACTTTGGACGAGGTGATATTTGGTTTTGGACTACATAATAGTCTTTTTTTGTTCACTTTTGGTACTTTACTTGCCGCCGCTTTCTCGTATAATTAAGAAAATTAACGCAATTATATTACCTTAAGAAATGAACAAAAAGGAGAAAAACAATGAGTGCAGATAACACTTCAAAACTGAAAAAGCACATGTTTCATTTGGTCGTCATAACCATTGCAGGTGCCATGATCTACGGTTTGCCGTACTTCAGATCTTATTTTTATGATGCATATCTGGAAACCTACCACCTGACCAATACGCAGATGGGTACTTTCGGATCCATGTTCGGCATCTTCGGCATGATTTCTTACCTGTTCGGCGGCGTTGTTGCCGATATGGTATCCACCAGAAAGCTGATGTCTGTATCTTTGATACTGACAGGATTAGGCGGCTTACTGCATCTGCTTCATCCGAATTACATCATGCTCCTGGGCATCTATGCATTGTGGGGATTTACATCACTGTTCGCTTTCTGGCCTTCCCTGCTGAAGAGCCTGCGTGAAATCGCCAGTGAAAAGGAACAGAGCAAGGCTTATGGTTTTATGGACGGCGGCAGAGGTATCGTGTACGCGATAGACGGTGTTGCTATCGTGTCCATCTTCGGATATTTCAGCAAAGTGTCCAGCGATTTAGCAGGCCTTAACGGCGTCATCACCTATTATTCCATCGTTGCAATCGTACTTGGTGTTCTGCTGTTCTTCTTGATGAAAGATCATAAGCCGCAAGCGGCGGCTGAGACATTGGATACTGCTGAAAAACAGGAAAAAATCAGTCTGTCACAAGTATTGGAAGTTGTCAAGATGCCAGCCGTATGGATTTTGTCTTCCATTCTCTGCTGCACTTATGTCATGAATATCGCATTCTATTACTTCACACCGTATGCGACTTCCCGTTTTGGTATGGCTGCCACGGCTGGCGCCATCGTCACCATTGCTGCCCAGTATGTGAGACCGGCAGCCTCCTTCGGCGGCGGCATTATAGCGGACAAGCTAGGCAGATCAAAGGTCATGTATGTAACCTTCTCTATGATGGCAATCGGCACTTTCCTGATGGTCATTATGGGCAATATGAGTACGACTCTGTTTATCGCTCTCTGTATTATGATTTATGCAGGTATGTACGGCGGCTACAGTTTGGTGTTCTCCATGATGGAAGAAGGCGGCGTTCCAATCAGAGTGGCAGGCACTGCGATTGGATTGGTCTGTACTGTGGGATATCTGCCAGAAGTCATCGTGCCGTTCTGTTCAGGTAAGATTCTGGATACCTTTGGAGACGGCGGATATCGTTACATGTTTATCGCCATTGTGATTATTATGGTCGTCGGTCTTGTCATGCTGACTGTTTGGGACAGATATGTTAAAAAAGTAAAAGCAAGACAGGCAGCAGAAGAGAATGCGGCAGCATAAAATAATTGTGGTAAGGAGCTGCTTCCGGCTGATAGAACATCGGCTGTGAGCAGCTCTTTGCTGAATCATAAGAAATATCGTTGGAAAGACTTATTTCCGAGTGCTTGATATAGCAGCCTGCGGCTGAAGATCCGACAAAGAAGGATGTGAGTGAATGGATTTAAAAATAGACCGCAACAGCTGTGTCCCTGTTTATCAGCAGATTGCCAGAAAGCTTGAAGAAAAAATTGTATCAGGAGAGCTTGCAGATGGCTTCAAACTGCCGCCCGAACGCCGATTGGCGGATGAAATCGGTGTTCACAGGAATACAGTCATTAAAGCTTATGATATGCTGATTACCGAGGGTTTGGTGGTAGTATCGCGAGAAAAGCCAAAAGGGTATTTTGTGAAGGCGGCCCAGGATACGCAGAAATTCGGCAAAAGATTTTTTCCGTTGGAAAAGGCCTTCCGCTATGAGTTTCGCAAGGCAGAGAAAACCTTTAACGATGTCTACTGGAAATCAGAAAAAGAAGAGGGCATCTCTTTTGGCGGCATGGTTATGGATCGCCAGTTAAATCCGGTAGAGGGCATGGAGCACGTAGTAGCAAAAATTTTTGACTACAGTGAAAAAGGCAGCATGGAAGGTTTCTACGATGAGACAGAACGACTCAGAGAAAACATCTGCCGCCTTCTGACGGAACAAAATATCTATGTAACGCCTAAAAATATACAGATACTGGCGGAGAGCAATCAGATTATCAGTTATCTGATGATGTTATACCTGAGGGAAGGGGACTGTATCGTGGCTGAATCGCCGATGGTACCAGATAATTTCAGTATCTTTTACAACAGAGGGATTCATGTTGTCGGCATACCCATGGAAGATGACGGCATGAGAATGGACATGTTAGAAGAGGCGATCAGACAGTATAAGCCGAAGTTCATCTACACGTTACCCAATTACCACAATCCAACGGGCACTACGATGTCTCTGAAAAAAAGGCAGACTTTGCTGAAATTGGCTAATGACTATAACGTTCCTATCATTGAAGAGGACTATCAATGGGATTTTGCTTACGAGAAAAGGCTGCCCAGCCTCTATACCTTGGATACAAACAAATTAGTCATCTATGTCTATTCTTTTACCCTGATTTTCCCATATATGATGAAAATGGGGTATGCGGTAGGCCCTGCTGACTTGATCGATATGATGGGATACGCCTTGAGCATTGACGAGACCGCCGTAAGTGGAATCGGGCAATATTTTCTCAACGAATACATTCATTCAGGACAATATGAAAATCACGTCAAAGTTGTGCAGAAAGTGTATAAAGCAAAATTGGATCTCCTCTGTCAGGAACTTGATAAAATAGCGGACAAAGGAATTTCCTACAAAAAGCCAAAAGGAGGCCTTCTCCTCTGGTGTACGCTGACGGATGATATCAACGAAAGGGCACTGTGCAAACGAGCGGCAGAAAAAGGCGTCCTCCTGGTACCTGGCTGGGTGTTTTATGAAAGTAATAAGAAAAAAAGAGGTCATATCAGGCTATGCTTTTCAAACGTGACAGACGATCAGATCTGCCGTGGTATACGGCTGCTGGGTCAAGCCTTGGATGAATGCAGAGAGATTACCATCAATTGACAAAGGAAGATATGCTTTTCAGCAGATGTCTCGGTCAACTGAAGGTTCAGAAAATAGAGAGGAACGAAATCATGAATCAGTTTATTGAATACCGAAGAGAATTTCATCACTATCCGGAGATCGGCTGGAGAGAGCTGAGGACCAGTGCACGAGTTGCTGAAATCCTAGAGGCTATGGGTTACTCCTGCCTCATGGGAAAAGATGTGGTGAGGGAAGAAACCATTTCTTTCGAAATGCTCAGTGAGGAAGAAAAAGAAGCGGAGAAAAAAAGGGCGGTTTCCCAGGGTGCTGCTCCAGCCTATGTTGAACGGACGTGCGGTTATCCTGGCGTTATTGCCATCTTGAATACAGGGAAGAAGGGTCCCGTGACGGCTTTTCGATTTGACATCGACTGCCTGCCATATCAGGAACCTGCAAAGACAGGTTTCAGACCCTTTGACGAAGGTTATATCTCCTGCAATGCAGACTGCGTACACGCCTGTGGACATGATGCACATACGGCAATTGGCCTCGGCCTTGCAGACGCGCTCATGAAACGAAGGGATGAACTGAAAGGACAAATTAAACTCATCTTCCAACCTGCGGAGGAGCGTTATAATGGGGCGCAGGCAATTGTTGACAAAGGTCATTTGGACGATGCCGAAAATTTTATCTCAATCCATATGGCGTTAACCGGAGAGGGGCGCCCACTGCCCTCTAACACCATATGCTGCGGCTGCAAGGACTTTTTGAGTGATTGTCAGCTGGATGTAACTTTTCACGGCAGAGCCGCCCATCCTTGTGGTGCAGCGCAGGAAGGTAAAAATGCACTGCTTGCGGCTTGTTCTGCAGCTATGAATCTGCACGCCATCGCGCCGCATGAAGCAGGCCTTTGCAGAGTGAATGTGGGGAAACTCAACGCAGGTGTCGTAGTGAACACCATCGCGCCTACGGCATTTATGAGCATCGAATACCGCGGACAGACCCAGGAAATCTCCCAATATGCCAGGGGCAGGGTATTCGACATCTTAGACGGTTCGGTCAAAGCTTATGACATGGATTACACTTATATCGATTTTGGTGAAATTCCAGCAGCTCAAAGCGACGATGCAATGATGCAGGTCATCGAGAGGGCGGCCGGACAGGTGGACTGGTTCCAAAAGATTTATTTTGAAGGAAGCGTCGGCGGAACTGATGATGCCTCTGTCATGATGAACAAGGTACAGGCAAATGGTGGTAACGCCACCTATGTGGGCATTGGAACCGATACCACACAGCCGCTGCATAATGCAGAATTTGACCTGGATGAAGAAGCGATTCCCGCTGCTATCGAGATGCTGGTACATGCGGTAGAAGAATTGAATAGATAAGGTTTGAATAAAGGCGCCGCCTTTGCAGCTGATTTTTTCGTCAGCCGCAGAGCGTGGCGTTTTTTTTGAAATGAAGAACGACGAATAGGAGAAGCGAGCGTTGCCTTTTCGCAACAATCCACCTCTTTTGCAACAGCAGGGACAGTATGAAATTCCGGGATGACATACCGTATTTGTTGGAAAAGCTTGCAGTTTCAATATCTGCGGACTTTTGTCCGCTATGACATCGATTTGGCATGACCTTTGCTTTATGATATAGCAACAAAGAAAACTTTGATGAGAGAAAAAGGAGAACAGAAAAATGGGAAAACAAGTATTAGTAGATTTATCACATCCATTTGGCAGAGGCAATCCGCTTTGGCCGTCTAACGGAGATTTTCATATCGACAGAGTACAGCATATGCCGATGCACTATAGATTATTGCAGACCTTCAATGACTTCCATATGCACAACTCGACACATGCGGACTCACCGTCTCATGTCATTCCGGAATCCCCTTACACCCATGAACTTCCTCTGGAAAACTACTATGGCGAAGCCGTGTGCCTGGATATTCCAAAGTCCCACTGGCAGCTGATCACGCCGGAGGAAATTGAAGCGGCAGCCGAAAAGGTAGAAGGCGGCATCAAAGAAGGCGACTGGGTTCTACTCTGCACTGGCATGCACAAACGCTGGGGTGAAAACGACGATTACTTCGCATACAGCCCAGGTCTTTCTATCGAAGGCGCACAGTGGTTTATCGATCACAAAGTGAAAGGCGTTGGTTTCGATATGCAGGCTCTGGACCATATCTTATACACTTACGCGGCAGATCACGGTCCTGGACCATATGTTCCAAGGATCATTGAAGAATATAGAAAAGAATTCGGCCACGATCCAAGTGAAGATTTCCCTGAGTGGGAACCAGTACATACCATGCTTCTGGGCAATAACGTCATGGGTATCGAAAATCTGGGCGGAGATATCGAAAAGGTCAAGGGCCAGAGATTCATGTTCTGTGCGTTCCCACTGAGATGGTACATGGGAGACGGCACTATCGTCCGCGCTGTTGCTTTCATCGACGAAGACAAGATTAACAAAGACGTACCAGACAGAGTTTATAAGTACGGCGTATATTAAAAAACGTGTGCATAACGGAGCGTCGCTCCTATGCACGCATGTCGCCCACAAGGGGCGACGCTTCGCAAGGCACGTTCTTTGATATTGCCTACATAAATAAGAAAGATGGGAAATTCTGATTTTCGGGATTTCCCATATCAATATGAACAGAAAGGTTACGTAAATGGAGAAGAAAAAAGTTGCGATTCTCGGTGCCGGCGTCATGGGAACGGGTATCGCCCAGACCTTTGCCATGAAAGGGCACGAGGTCAAAATCATCTATGTCTATGACGACAAAGATAGAGCAAAACCCTTGGAAACCATGAGGGAAGGTCTGCAGGTTCTGGCAGATAATGCTGTAATTGATGAAAATACGATTCCAGAAATCCTCTCTAAGGTATCCTGTACAGAGAATTTAGAGGAGGCGGCGGAGTTTGCAGATATCATCTTCGAATGCATTGTGGAAAATCTGGCGGTGAAGCAGGATTACTTTGCCAAACTAGACCTGCTTTGTCCAGAAAGCACGATTCTTGCCACTAATACGTCTGCAATCAGCGTGACGGAAATTGCTGAAAAATCCGTGCACAAGGAGCGAATCATCGGTACGCACTTCTGGAAGCCTGCTTATCTGATGCCGTTGGTTGAAGTGATTAAGACGAAGTATGTATCAGAGAAAATCGTGAAGGAGACTTATGGTCTTTTGGAAGACGCAGGCAAATGCCCTGTTATCGTGCAGAAGGATGTTCCGGGATTTTTGGCAAACAGAATGCAGCATGCCCTCTTTAGAGAAGCAATTTCCATCGTGGAAAACGGTATTGCCACGCCGGAAGACGTGGATAAAGCTATCAAAAATGGCTTTGGCATGAGACTCGGGGTCATGGCGCCAATGGAAGTCATCGATTCTGGCGGAATTGACCTGACTTATAGCATTCATGATTACCTCTTTCCACACATTGAGAATTCCACAAAGCCATCGAATCTTCTGAAAGAAAAACTGGATGAAGGCAAGCTGGGCTTTAAAACTGGCGAGGGTTTTATGAAATGGAGCCAGGAAGAGATGGAAGCTTCACAGAAGAACCTGATTGAAGGCTTGATTAAAGTAGCCAGGGCACTGGGACGCATATAAGGGAGGAATTATTATGGCTTTAATGACAGCAGCAGAGTATATTGAAAGTCTGCGCAAACTGAATACGAGAGTTTATCTATTCGGAGAAAAAATCGACAACTGGGTAGATCATCCTATTATCAGACCTTCTATCAACTGTGTGGCTATGACCTACGCCCTGGCACAGAACCCGGAATATGCTGATATTATGACGGTGAAATCCAATATTACAGGAAAAACGATTAATCGTTTCACTCATCTCCACCAGAGCAGTGACGATTTGATCAAAAAAGTTAAGATGCAGAGACTGCTGGGACAGAAGACAGCCAGCTGCTTTCAAAGATGTGTAGGCATGGATGCTTTTAACGCAGTCTATTCAACCACTTTTGAAATTGATGAAAAGTATGGTACTGATTATCACCAGCGATTCGTCAAGTTTTTGGAGATGGTGCAGGAAGAAGATCTGACCGTGGATGGAGCTATGACAGATCCGAAAGGAGATCGAGGAAAAGCGCCTCACCAGCAGGAAGACCCAGATCTGTTCCTTCATATCGTAGAGAGGCGAGAGGATGGTATCGTGGTCAGAGGCGCAAAGGCGCACCAGACTGGCTCTATTAATTCTCATTGGCACATCATCATGCCGACTATCGCCATGAGAGAAGCGGATGCAGATTACGCAGTGTCTTTTGCCTGTCCAAGCGATGCAGAAGGACTCTACATGATCTATGGCAGACAGTCCTGCGATACCAGAAAAATGGAGGAAAACGCTGACATTGATGTTGGGAACCGCAAGTTTGGCGGACAGGAGGCTCTGGTTGTCTTTGACGATGTGTTTATTCCAAACGAATATATTTTCATGGCCGGAGAATATGATTTTGCCGGCATGATGGTAGAACGCTTTGCCGGATATCACAGGCAGAGTTACGGCGGCTGCAAAGTGGGCGTAGGCGACGTGGTCATCGGTGCGGCTGCCCTTGCAGCGGAATACAACGGCTGTGAGAAAGCCTCTGCCGTGAAAGAGAAGCTAATTGAAATGACCCATCTTAACGAGACTCTTTACTCCTGCGGTATCGCCTGCTCTTGCGAAGGCTGTAAGACGAAAGCGGGTAACTATCAGATTGATCTGCTGTTGGCTAATGTCTGCAAACAGAATATCACCAGATTTCCATATGAGATTGTTCGTCTTGCAGAAGACATCGCAGGTGGATTGATGGTGACGATGCCGAGCCAGAAGGATTTTGAATCAGACACTGTAGTCGGAAAGAACGGTGAGACTGTAGGAGACATCTGCAATAAATACTTTGCAGGCCGTCCTGACGTGAGTACAGAGAATCGGATGCGCGTGCTGCGATTCTTGGAAAACGTCTGCCTGGGCAGTGCTGCTGTAGGTTATAGAACAGAGTCCATGCATGGCGCAGGTTCACCTCAGGCTCAGAGAATCATGATTGGCAGACAGGGAAATATAGAACAAAAGAAAGAATTTGCAAAAATAATAGCAGGGATTAAGTGATTTCTGCCGTGAGATGCAGAGAAGGACAGCCTAAAAGGCTGTCCTTCTCTGCATTATTCAGATTGCTTCAGTTCTTCATAAATTTTCTGACTGTCATAATCAGGTGCAAAGTGCAGTGCAGTATCGCAGATACGGCGAATATAAGCCGGATCCTGGTCTAGCTCGACGGCGATTGTTTGCGGGGATTTGCCTTTTGCAAGTTTTTTACAGACCATGTCAATCAGAGCAATTGTTTTTCCCTGCTCAAGTCCTTCTTGACGTCCCTCTTTGTGTCCTTCTTTACGTCCTTCTTGGAGTCCTTCTTGACGTCCTTCTTTTAATCCCTCGTTTTTGAAATAAGCTTTCCAACTTGCCTGATCGTGTTCATATCGAATTTGCGATTCTCTAAGTTCGAATGCAATCTGGTCTTCGGTGAGTTCTTTAAATAGTTTTTCCGTCATCTCGATTGCTTCACCTCCTGTTTTGATCAGCTGGCAGAGATATGGTTCCTGATTCGCTTCTCCAGCATACCGCATATAGGCAGCTAGTTTTTCCACAGAGTCCATTTCGTCTACCTTTTTCCGTCCATCAACCTTGCCTAGTTCAATAAAATGAAGTTCCAGCCTGTCTGACAAGAGGAATCCTTGTTCTAGCTCACGCAGCTGAAAGACAGTGTGGAGTTTTTCGCTGTGGGGAAACAGCTTGCCGTTGATAATGGAAATGACGATGCTTTTCTTCATCTTATCATATTCTTCGCCGGATGCCAATGCTGAATTTACCAGTCTGCCACCGTAATAAATGGAGCGATCTGCATAAAATGGCGTGTTGCCGTTTTGAATTTCAATATCGATCAGATCTCTGGCGTTGGTAGAGGCACGAATATCCAGAATTGAGGCCTTATCGGCTTCCGTATCCCCGTAAAAGTTGGGATTCATAATCTGCAGATCAACGATAGGATCATCCGTCCTCTGCAGGATGACATTGAGGATTGCAATCAGTGCTTTCTTGCTCTCTACGGTATCTCTGCTGAAGATATAATGAAAGACCCAGTCATCGGCGATACTGAAACAGCTGCGGCGTTTGTTTTCAAACAAAGATTTCATTCCACTTCTCCTTTTTCCTAGACTTTATCACCAGTGTATGGGGAAGTCAATACTTCTAAAAATGGTCAGAATCCTTTATTTTCCCCCATTGTTAAAAGGAGCAAATCCACCTCCTGGTCAAGGCAGATTCAATATTTTTTTGTTTGTGAATTACAGTATTTCAGTGTATACTGGAAACATAGAGACAGACAACATTAACATTATACTGAATTTCAGAGAAAGAAGGAACTATCAGATGATTAAGATAAACGACAACTGTACAGGCTGCGGACTTTGCATAGCTGACTGCATATCGGAGGCAATTTCCATGAAAGACGGCAGGGCACAAGTGGAACGTCCCTGCATCGAATGCGGACACTGTTATGCGATCTGTCCTGTAGACGCACCGGAAATTCCAGGTGTTGACATGGAGGATGTAGAAGAAATAAATCCGGCGGAATTTGTCGATGTGAAGGCACTGCTGCATACCATTAAAGGCCGCAGAAGTGTTCGGCAATATCAGAACAAATCTATCGAAAAAGATAAACTGGCGCTGCTCTTTGAGGCGGGACGGTATACCGCTACGGCAGTCAACTATCAGGATCTTCGCTTCATCGTAGTGCAGGAACGGCTGACAGAATTCAAAGAATTGATTTGGAACGGATTAGCCGTAATGGCAGAGTTTCCAGAAAAAAATCCTGACATTGAGAGATATGCCGGACATCTGAAAAAGAAGGCTAAAGATCCGGCCGACGACTATCTGTTTCGCAATGCGCCAGCGATTATTTTTATTGTCACCGACCGACTGGTAGATGCAGGTCTGGCGGCTCAAAACATGGAACTGGCGGCTGTAGCCCAAGGGCTTTCCGTGATGTATAACGGTTATATGGTCAGGGCTGCCAACATGGTGCCAGGAGCCGCAGAATGGCTGCAAACAGAGGGTCGGCTGATATCAGCGTGCATGCTGGCAGGTTATCCTGACGTGACCTATTTGAAAACAGCACCGAGAAAAAAGGCTGACATCCTTTGGAAATGATGTACCAAAATAAATTCTTGCAGAGCGTCACGATTTGACAAATTTCTGACTCTCCTTTCGCTATACTGATTAAGTACCAGCGAAAGGGGAGTTTTTCTTTTGGTTATCTATGGAGAGTATCTTTTTTTAGAGAACTTCATAACAGGAATTATCATCACATATTTTACTGGCAGGATTGCTGGAGAAGAGTTAAAACGGTGGAGAATCGTGTTATGCGGCGTTTGCTGCGGTATCTACGCCTTTTCCATTTTTACCAGCATTGCAGGGGTTTTGTCACTGGCAGGAAAAATAATTTTTGCAGGGCTGATTACCTGGCTTGCATTTGGGAAAAGATTGTTAAAGAGAATGGTTTTCAATGCTATTCTCTTTCTAATTGTCACTTTCCTTTATGGCGGCATAACCATAGCGCTATTGACTGCTTTCAGCTGGGAAGGGATAACAGCGGCTGAAGGAATGTATATGCCGCAAGTTACATATCTGACTGTGACATCAGCTGCGATTGCAGCCATGCTCATCGTTTTGCTCACAGTAAATCTGATCAAGGCAAAGCGTCAGGAAGAGAGAAGCAGCGTAGAAGCGATTGTTTGTATGGGGGATAAGCAATGGAACCTGGAAGGGTTTATAGATTCGGGCAACTTTCTCAAAGAACCGCTTACAGGCAGACCTGTGGCGGTGGTGAGCAAAACTTTGATGGAGCAGATGCTGGCAGACATAGAGGATGTACAGATCAGATATACTGTTATCCCATACAACGCCGTGGGCGTGAAAACGGGAATTATGGACGGCTACAAAGCCGATTACGTAAAAATCCCGGGGAAGATGATACGAAAGCCTGTTCTGGCCGTGAGTGAAGACCTCTGGCCCACAGGGGGAAATGAGCGACAGATACTTCTGCCTGGAAGTATGCTAGAAAGGGGTATATATGCTAAGTTTGACTAAGGCCAGGAATTTTCTTCTGAAATTATTGGGGTTTTCGGGGAAAAGTGTATTTTACATAGGTGGAAATGACGTATTGCCGCCACCGCTTGCAAGAGATGAAGAGATGAGGATGCTCGAAGAATACGCCAAAGGGAGTATGGATGCGAGGGCAGTCTTGATCGAACATAATCTGAGACTGGTGGTGTATATCGCAAAGAAATTTGAGAACGCGGGCGTCAATGTGGAAGATTTAATTTCAATCGGGACTATAGGATTGATCAAAGCTGTCAATACTTTTAAGATAGATAAGAATATTAAACTCGCCACTTATGCATCCAGATGCATTGAAAATGAAATTTTGATGTATCTGCGCCGGGACGTGAAGCGCAAGAGTGAGGTTTCACTGGATGAGCCTTTGAATGTGGACTGGGACGGCAATGAGTTACTTTTGTCCGATATTCTGGGAACAGAGAATGACGTTGTCAGCACGAGGCTGGAGGAAGAAGTCAACCGCAAGCTCTTATATCACGCATTGACCAAGCTTTCTGATCGCGAAAAACAGATCATGGATATGCGCTTTGGTCTAAAAAACGGCAGAGAGATGACACAAAAAGAAGTGGCTGACGCCATGGGAATTTCGCAGAGTTACATATCGAGGCTGGAGAAAAAAATTATCGAACGGCTTCAACGGGAAGTGCAAAAACTGGGATAAATTTCTTCGACTATTTACGGTCTGCATGCACAACATATACATATCAAAATTTATGAAAGCAGGCTGGTGAAATATGGCAAATAAAGTTGAAATCTGCGGTGTCAATACCGCAAAGCTTCCCGTGTACAAAGACTGGGAAATGCAGGAAATGTTGCAGGCGATTAAGGCAGGCGACACGAGCATCAGAGAAAAATTCATAACAGGAAATCTGAGATTGGTACTCAGTGTCATTCAAAGATTTAACAACAGGGGAGAAAACCCCGATGACCTGTTTCAGGTAGGCTGTATAGGGCTGATTAAAGCTCTGGATAATTTTGATTTAAGCCATGGTGTAAAGTTTTCGACCTATGCGGTACCGATGATCATCGGAGAGGTGCGCCGTTATCTGCGTGATAATAACAGCATCAGAGTATCCAGATCTCTGCGTGATATCGCATACAAGGCGCTGCAGGCAAAGGAGCAGCTCGCCAGTGAACTGTCCAGAGAACCGTCAATTTCGGAGATTGCTAAAGAAATCGACGTACCTCGTGAGGATGTGGTACTGGCGATGGATTCTATTCAGGAGCCAGTTTCCCTTTTCGAGCCGGTCTTCCATGATGATGGGGATGCCGTCTTCGTCATGGACCAAGTGCAGGATACCAAAAATACAGACGAGAAATGGATAGAAAATATTTCCCTGTCTGAGGCGATGAATAAGCTTTCGCCAAGGGAAAAGCATATCCTGACGATGCGCTTCTTTGAGGGTAAAACCCAGATGGAAGTAGCAGAAGAGATCTCTATTAGTCAGGCGCAGGTATCCAGACTGGAAAAGAATGCATTGAAATATATGCGTAAATATGTGTAATACGATATAATTGTAATATCCTTCTTTTAAAAGGACTGCCCATGCAAGCGTGGCAGTCCTTTTTGTTTGGCACCGAATAGGTATGATGTTACGCTCGTTTTGTACTTATTGACAGTTATTCTGCTTTGCGCTTCTAGTTATTTTTTGACAAATTTTTTTACTTTGTAAGCAGATAAAATTATTGAAAAAATAACCGAAGACAGTTCTGCCTAGGCTTCGCACTGCATTTAGCTTCCTGACAGCTCAGAATTTTCTTCTCTATTGCGGATCTTTGTGCAGAAAAATTAGAAAGACAATAAAAGCACAAAATGGCCGTGGAGATTACAATCTCTTGAAAAATCCAGTATGCAGTGGTATACTGTCCCCATTGGAAAAGAACACTTGCATCAAACAAGGAGATCATAAACATGCTTAACAATAAAACCGTCCTCCTGGGTATCAGTGGAGGCATCGCAGCATATAAGAGCGCATATCTGGCCAGCAGACTGGTGAAAGAAGGGGCAGAGGTTCATGTCATTATGACGATGCATGCCTGCAACTTCATCAACCCCATTACCTTTGAGACTTTGACGGGCAACAAATGTATCACGGATACTTTTGACCGCAACTTTCAGCACAATGTAGAGCATGTGGCTCTAGCAAAAAAAGCGGACGTGTTCATGGTGGCACCAGCTACGGCCAACGTCATTGCGAAACTGGCTCACGGCTTGGCAGATGACATGCTGACCACCACTTTTCTCGCCTGCAGATGCCCCAAGATCGTGGCACCGGCGATGAACACCAACATGTACGAAAACCCCATTACACAGGACAACTTGACCATCTTAGAGCGCTATGGAATGCAGGTCGTCAAGCCTGCGTCTGGCTACCTTGCCTGCGGAGATACTGGGGCAGGGAAGATGCCGGAACCGGAGGTTCTGTTCCGCTATTTAGAAAGAGAAATCGCCTGTGAGAAGGACATGGTGGGAAAGAAGGTTTTGATCACGGCAGGCGCTACTCGTGAATCCATGGATCCGGTCCGCTTCATCACCAACCATTCCACGGGAAAAATGGGTTTTGCCCTTGCCAGAGAATGCATGCTGCGCGGCGCAGAAGTGACCCTGGTCAAAGCGCAGACTACAGCGGAACCTCCTATGTTTGTCAATGTAGTGGAAGTATCCAGTGCGGCAGATATGTTCGAAGCGGTGACCAAAAGAGCCGCTGAACAGGACATCATCATCAAAGCCGCCGCAGTCAGCGATTACACGCCGGCAGAAGTCAGCGACCAGAAGGTCAAGAAGAAAGATGGAGATTTGTCCATTGCCATGAAACGGACGAAGGATATTTTGATGCATCTGGGAGAACACAAGAGGGAAGGGCAGTTCCTGTGCGGATTCTCCATGGAAACGGAGAACATGCTGGAAAACTCCAAAGCAAAGCTGCAGAAGAAAAAGGCTGATATGATTGTCGCCAATAACCTGAAGGATGCAGGGGCTGGCTTTGGCACGGACACCAACTTGGTTACCATAATCACCAGGAACGACGTCAAAGAACTGGAACTGATGGGAAAAGACCAAGTGGCAAAAGCTATCATCGACGAAATCATGAATAGATAAGACTCATAGAGCATACGCCAGGTATGCTCTATTTTCATGGTATTGAGTTTCTTTACCGATGTGGCATGACAAATTCTATCTGTTATAATGGTTAAAGAATGTAAACGAAAGAGAGGAAAGATGATGGCAGAACATGTGATAAAGATCGATCGAGAGAAGTGTATCGGCTGCGGAATGTGTAAAAATGACTGCGCTGCGCACAATATCGAGATGAGGACCGGGGCGCCATATGTCATTACGGACGATTGTATTCAGTGTGGTCATTGCGTCGCTGTCTGTCCGAAGGCAGCAATTTCCATCGGAGGGTATGAGGAGGAGTTGCCCGTGCAGACCAAAGAGACCCGACTAGATCCGACGCAGGTCCTTGACGTGATTCGTTTTCGAAGAACCGTAAGACAGTTTCAGGATAAGGAGATTCCAGCGGAAGTGCTGGAGCAGATTCTTGAGGCAGGGCAGATGACTCACACGGCAAAGAATCTGCGGGACGTTTCCTTTGTCGTATTGGACAAAGAAAAAGATAAATTCGAAAAGATGGCTGTGAGATTGTTTCGCAGAATCAAGCCTTTTGCTGGGCTGTTCAGCTCCATGGTGAGAAGAAACCAGGTGGACGACCACTTTTTCTTTTTCCATGCACCGCTGGTAATCGTCGTTGCGGCAAAAGACCGTACCAACGGCATCTTGGCAGCACAGAACATGGAGTTTGTGGCAGAGGCCAACGGATTAGGCGTGTTGTTCAGCGGTTTCTTTGCATCCGCAGTCAATGTTTCAAATAAGATAAAAAAGGCGTTGGGCATGCCAAGAGGCAAAAAAGCTGCAGCCGTATTGGTCTTAGGCTATCCAAAGATTAAGTATCAGAGAGCAGTGCCGCGGGAAAAAATAAACGTGAAATATCTTTAGAGGTGAATATTGATGGATAAAGAATGTGAAGTACGATTAAAGAAGATCATGAAGGGTTTTCAGGAATGTCAAAGTGCCTTTACCGCAATCGGTGATGAGACGAGACAATTGATTCTGCTGGTACTTTTAGAGAGCGACCTGTCGGGCATCCGCGTTGGAGAAATTGCAAAGAAAGCGCATTTGACCAGGCCTTCCGTATCACATCACTTGCAGATATTAAAGGCAGCCGGTATGATCAATATGAGAAAAGAAGGAACCAAAAATTTCTATTATATCAGTGAAGATGAAACAAGTTGGAAAGCAATCGCGGATTTGATCAATCTGATCGATGAAGGTGTTAAGCATATGAGTGAAGTCCGATAACTGTTCTCTTGACAATCCTGCCCAACGTGCTATAATCAAAATGCAAATGATTTGCAAATTCTAATGAGTTGCGTTTTGATAGATGACGAGCAAAGGAGAGTCCATGCTGGAAGTGATTTTAGAGGCGCTGGTTGACAGCTTCAAGCTGCTTCCGTTTTTGTTCCTCACTTATTTAGTTATGGGTGTGTTAGAGCATGCGGCCAGTGACCGTCCAAGAAAGTTAATACAGGAAGCGGGAAGAGTGGGGCCGATTTGGGGCGGACTGATCGGCGCCTTTCCGCAGTGCGGATTTTCTGCCGCTGCGTCCTATTTTTATATCGGCAGAGTGATTACATTAGGTACATTGATTTCTATCTATATGTCCACCTCTGACGAGATGCTTCCTATTTTGATTTCAGAAAAGGTTGCCGGACTGACAATTCTGAAGATCATGGGAACAAAGATTGTGATTGGCATGATCAGCGGTTTTTTAGTTGAACTTTTCTTTGGATGGATGGCAAGGAAAAAGAAACGACCAAAAGATTTTGACGGGGAACCCCACAATGCCCATTGCGATTGCGGCACCGGTGTCTTTGTCAATGCGGCGGTACACTCGTTGAAAGTGTTCGTATTTATTTTGATCGTATCGCTGGTCATCGGCCTTTTGATTCATTTTGTAGGAGAAGACAATCTCTATCTTGTCTTTTCAAACGTGCCGGTCTTAGGTGAAGCTGTGGCCGGCTTGGTAGGCTTGATTCCAAACTGTGCTGCATCGGTGGTTATCACACAGCTCTATCTGGACGGCATCATCAGTGCAGGCCCTATGATGAGCGGGCTTCTTGTCAGTGCAGGCGTCGGACTATTGGTCCTGTTTAAAGAAAATACGCACCCGCGGGAGAGTCTGTCGATTGCGGCGATTTTGTACGTGGTCAGTGTTGCCTGGGGCGTGCTGATTGAAATTCTAGGGATTACATTTTGATAGATTTTAAAGGTAACAATTATGGCGGTCAATGAATATAAAACAAATAGCAGAATGAAGATTATGGAATATTTGATAGAAAGTAAGGAGCGGGCAGTCAGTGTCAGTGATATCGCAAGTTATATGAAAGAACAGCATTGCTCCGTCAACGTGACGACAATTTACAGATATTTAGACAAATTGGAGAAGGACGGCAATCTCATAAAATATGCTGCCGAAAAAGGCGACAAGACGACCTATCAATATGTGGAAAGAGAACACAAGTGTGATGAACACCTCCATCTTAAATGTGTACAGTGCGGTGCGGTGATTCATCTTGACTGCTGCTTTATGGATGAAATCTCTCGCCATATAGAGCAAGATCACGGGTTCGCTCTCCAATGCAGGAATTCTGTTATCTACGGACTCTGCAGCCAATGCCAGAAAAAAGAAAATAAACAAAAAGTATGATTGACAAAATGAGTGTTTTCCGTTATTCTATCTATCAATAATATTGAGACAGAAAGGTGGGATTTGGTACATGGACGATGGCGACAGTGATACAAGTAAAATGAGAATTACTCCGTGTAGTGTTATGGTTATATAGAGGTACCGTCTGTACAAATTTTATGACAGACGATACCTTTTTGTGTTTTTTTAACTGAAATGCAGCATGATAATATATGGAGGATATAAAAATGATTGGACCGATTATTTTACAAATTGTATTGATTTTCTTAAATGCGACCTTTGCCAGTGCAGAGATTGCGGTAATTTCTATGAATGATAATAAGTTGAAGCGGATGGCTGCCGAAGGGGATAAGAGGGCGGTGCGCCTGGATGCACTGACTGCGCAGCCAGCCAGATTTCTTGCTACCATACAGGTTGCTATTACTCTGGCGGGACTTCTGGGCAGCGCTTTCGCTGCAGATAGTTTTGCAGGCCCATTGGTAAATGCGATGATGAACTGGGGTATCACTGTTCCAGAAAACGTGTTGAAGTCCGTTTCCGTAGTTCTGATCACTTTGATTTTAGCCTATTTCAACTTGGTCTTTGGAGAGCTGGTGCCGAAGCGAATCGCGATGAAAAAAGCAGAGTCCCTGGCGCTGGGCATGTCAGGTCTGCTTCACGGTGTATCAAAAGCCTTTGCACCTCTGGTATTTTTGCTGACAGTTTCTACAAACCTGATTCTCAGGCTGATCGGCATTAATCCTGATGAAAACGACGAAAAGGTTACGGAAGAGGAAATCAGAATGCTCCTTGTGGAGGGAAATCAACAGGGGGTTATCGATTCTGAGGAAAATGAGATCATTCAGAATGTCTTTGAATTTGATGACATCACGGTGGAACAGATTTACACGCACAGGGTTGACGTGCTGGCGCTCTGCACGGAGGATAGCGCAGCAGAATGGGAAAAAATCATCTATGACGGAAGACATACCTACTATCCGGTGTGTGGAGAGAGCATCGACGATATCCTTGGAATTCTCGATACGAAGGACTATTTCAGGAATGGAAAGAAGAATCTAGAAGATATCATGGAAAATGCCGTCAAAAAGGCCTACTTCATACCGGAGTCCATGAAGGCCAACGTTCTGTTTAAAAATATGCGCTTGAAAGGCGTCTATTTTGCCGTGGTCATAGATGAGTACGGAGGATTGTCCGGCATCATCACGCTTCACGATCTGATGGAGGCGCTGGTGGGTGATCTTCACGACGAAGAAGAGGAGAAAAAGCCGGAAGAAATTCAAATGATTGATGAGAACAAATGGCTGATTCGAGGCTGCGCTGACATCGACGATGTCAGCGAGGAACTGGGCGTTGATCTGCCCGTGGAAGTCTACGATACTTTCGGGGGATTTATCTGTGGTCTGATTGCAGAGATTCCAGAGGATGGCAAGGGATTTGCCATCGAGACGGAGAACTTGGCTATCGAGGTGCACAGTGTGCAAAATCACAGAATTGGATCTGCCACAGTTGTGAAGAAATAGCGAATGTTTTTTCCCTCGAAGAGGCGGCTTTCTGCTGAGAGAGGATTGATTAAATAATCAAAGCTGATGGAAAGCGAGTTGCGTCTTGTGTCAAAAGAAACAGAAATGATTTTAGAAGCGATAAAGAATTTGCAGAGTGAGGTGACGTCAATCAAAGTGACTCTGGAAAATGTAACGAACCGTATTATTAAACGAATTGCAGAAGGTCATCTTGATTTGTCGAGAAAACTGAATGAAGCAGTGAAGGCAGACCATGAAAAAGAGCTGCTTCTCGTTCGAGTCAATCTGCTAGAAGATGAAGTAAGGCAATTAAAAGAAAAGTTAAACACAATAGCATAAGAATGCGGAAAAGCGGAGTCTGATTAATAAGCCGGCTGGGATTCTCCCCGCCGGCTTTGTGGTGTAATGATCGTCGGGATAACGCGGCAGGCAATTCTCTTACAGTCCGCAAAAAGTGACAGATTTCTATACAAAGTGACAGTTTTGACGTTTGCACTGGCAAAATCCCGGGTCTATAATAACGTTAACCTTTAAAGATATTGATAGTTTTTGTGATTGGAGATAGCAGGAAATGAACACTTTGAAACATAAAATCGAACGTACAGCCTTTGCCAAGGCCTTTGACGTTGCTTACGACAAAATGGGGAAAGACAGGCAGCATGAACTTAAGAAAATGTTCGACATGGCAAAACCCTACATTGACCAGACCGATGTCGTCATCGACTATGACAAGGCGGAAGAAATGATCATGAACGAGGACGGCGCTCTTGTCAGATACATAGACAGATTTGTCGATGAATTAGATAAGAATGTACTGAAGACGGCGGTATTGAACTTCGGTTTTGAGGCCATGTTCTGCGGCACAAAAGTCATGGAAGACGCGAGGAAGAAGTACGAATGCAATGTACCGTGGTTGATTTTGATGGACCCAACCAGTGCCTGTAACCTACACTGCACTGGCTGTTGGGCTGCAGAGTACGGCAATAAATTGAACCTGTCCTTTGAGGACATGGACGATCTGATTACGCAGGGGAAAGAATTGGGAATCTACTTTTATATGTATACAGGCGGAGAACCACTTGTTCGAAAAGAGGATTTGATTAGAATCTGTGAAAAACATAGAGACTGTGCCTTTATCGCTTTTACCAACGGAACCCTGGTAGACCAAGCTTTCTGCGACGATTTGAAGCGGGTGGGCAACCTCTACCTGGCCATCAGTTTAGAGGGAACAGAGGATGTCAACGACCAGAGAAGGGGCGAGGGCGTTTACAAGAAAGTCATGGGTGCTATGGATCTGCTGAAAGAGAACGGCTGTCTCTTCGGCACCTCAATCTGTTATACCAGCAGTAATTACGAAAAGGTCACTTCCGATGATTTTATCCAGATGGAGATCGACAAGGGTGTCAAGTTTTCCATGTACTTTCACTATATGCCTGTGGGGAACGACGCTTCACCAGATCTGCTGCCCACAAAGGAACAGAGAACTTATATGTACCACAGAATCAGGAAGATTCGAGATATGACTGACGGCAAGGGTTTGTTCTGCTTTGACTTCCAAAACGACGGAGAATATGTGGGCGGCTGCATTGCCGGAGGGAGGAATTACTTCCACGTAAATGCGGGCGGTGATGCGGAACCATGTGTGTTTATTCACTATTCCAACGCCAACATAAAAGAAAAGTCTCTGCTGGAGGTTTTGCATTCACCGATTTTTATGGCTTATCATGATAATCAGCCTTTTAACAAGAATCCGCTGCTTCCTTGTCCGATGCTGGAAAATCCAGATATTTTGCCGCAGCTGGTACGAAAAACGGGGGCAAAATCCACGGATTTGCAGTCGCCGGAGAGTGCAGAAAGTCTCTGCGCGAAGTGCCATAAATATGCCGAAAGCTGGGGCCCTGAGGCTGACAAGCTCTGGAAATCTTGTAAAAAGACAATTTAAAATGGGTATTGATCATCATAGGGTGGTCAGTGCGGACGCTTTCATCGATCCTGCTGGCTGCCCTATTTTGTGTCTTGAATAAATGGTTAGCCGATGATATACTTAAAAACAACGACACTGAATGGAGGTAGAAGATGATATACACAAAAGAAGTCGAGAACATGTGCATCGTAGGCAGAGATGCAAATCATGGACCTGCTCCGATTCCTGAAGAGGGGAAATGGGTACAAGCGAAAGAGGTCAAGGATATTTCTGGTCTGACTCACGGTGTTGGCTGGTGTGCACCGCAGCAGGGTGCCTGTAAGCTGACACTGAACGTGAAGGATGGAATCATCCAGGAAGCTTTGATTGAAACCCTTGGATGTTCCGGCATGACACATTCTGCAGCAATGGCTGGAGAAATTCTCGTAGGAAAAACCATTATGGAAGCACTGAACACAGATTTAGTCTGTGATGCGATAAATACAGCGATGAGGGAGTTATTCCTGCAGATTGTCTACGGAAGAAGCCAATCTGCATTTTCTGAAGGCGGTCTTGCCGTCGGCGCAGGCCTTGAGGATCTGGGCAAAGGAACCAGAAGTCAGGTGGGTACCATTTACTCCACAGAGGCAAAGGGGCCTAGATATCTGGAACTGGCAGAAGGTTACATATTAGAAGAGGGTCTTGACGAGAACGACAGTATCATCGGCTACAAATATGTAAATTTGGGCAAGATGATGGATTTCATCAAAGACGGTGTAGATCCTATGGAAGCGATAGAAAAAGCCAGCGGAAAGTACGGCAGATTTGATGAAGCTGTTAAGAAAATCGATCCGCGGAAAGAATAGGAGGCAGGCGAGATGGAATTATTTGAAAACTATGATAGACGAATTGCCGGCATCGAAGCGGCTATGAAAGAATATGGCATCAAGGATCTCGAAGAAGCGAGAAAGATGTGCACTGACAAGGGCTTTGATCCCTATGAAATCGTAAAAGGCATTCAGCCTATCTGCTTTGAAGATGCTTGCTGGGCTTACGTTTTGGGGGCGGCTATCGCCATGAAAAAGGGAGCAGTAACTGCCGTAGAAGCAGCGAAAGCCATCGGAGAAGGACTGCAGGCTTTTTGCATCGCCGGCTCAGTTGCTGATGATCGAAAGGTAGGCATCGGCCACGGGAATTTAGCCTCCATGTTGCTCAGTGAGGAGACGGAGTGCTTTGCATTTTTGGCTGGTCACGAGTCCTTTGCTGCGGCAGAAGGTGCCATCGGCATTGCCAATTCCGCTAACAAAGTGAGAACAAAACCGCTTCGCGTCATCCTCAATGGACTGGGAAAGGACGCGGCTTTGATTATTTCCAGAATCAACGGCTTTACTTACGTAAAGACGGAATTCGATTTTTATAGTGGAGAACTGAAGATTGTCAGTGAGACACCTTATTCCAAAGGGGATCGGGCAAAGGTGAAATGCTATGGAGCAAACGACGTGAGAGAAGGCGTGGCTATCATGCACCACGAGAACGTGGATGTTTCTATTACAGGAAATTCTACCAATCCGACTAGATTCCAGCACCCTGTAGCAGGAACCTACAAAAAAGAAAGAGTTCTAGCAGGCGATAGGTATTTTTCCGTAGCATCTGGCGGTGGTACAGGGAGAACGCTGCATCCTGACAATATGGCGGCAGGACCTTCATCCTACGGTATGACAGACACCATGGGCAGAATGCACTCTGACGCCCAGTTCGCAGGGTCTTCCTCAGTTCCGGCACATGTGGAAATGATGGGATTTCTCGGTATGGGCAACAACCCGATGGTAGGTGCAAGTGTCGCTGTCGCGGTAGCAGTGCAAGAAGCGCATAAATAGTAAAAATACATATAAAACGGTTTTCAGATTTACTTCATTTAGGCAAGGGTGTTTCTGGAAGCCGTTTTTTCTTGTCACAAAAGAAAAGTTTTCAATTCCAAAACTTACCGCTTTGATTTCGCCCATTTCTATTGTAGAATAACAGTAGGCGCCCAGTTGAGTTATGGGAAAGGACGCAGAAATGGATGAAATATTAGATAAGATAACAGTAGAGCAAGACGGTATCTCATACCTAGTTGAAATCAAAGGTATTGAGTACGCGCATTTTGAGGTTGAACATATCTATGCGGTAGTAAATTATTATACCGGATATGTCATTTATAATCTCGACTTCGATAATAAGTATGAAAAGAAGTATATTCTAACCACTACATAAAGAAACACTCATAGGTCGCTAACTGGGTGCCGTTTTATTACGGCACCCACTTTCATTAACACCTTTCAGCCATGTTTTTTGTTTACATGTCTGAATCGCTCCATGGTTTTAGCATCTCTGAACAGTTTGTTTAATACCTTCGCCGTATTCTGCTCAGCGATTTTTCTCACGATATCTTCGTCTGGCCCTCTGTATGGATGAGGTCCATCCGGAAAAGCGTTACTGCTACGCAGTCTTTTCAACTTTTTTGTAATCCTTACTACAGCCATTTTGTTACCTCTGTATTTTGTATTTATTATATTATAGCGAATATCACCGCCTTGTCAATTGCTGTGTATGAATCCATGGGGAAAGGACATGATAAAATAGGAAACATAAAGAAGGAAGCGAAAGTCATGAGAGAACTGTTATATAAAGATTATATTCTTAAAATCAGAGAGAGCAGCAGAGATACAGACATTGAGATCATAAAGGACGATGAACTCGTATTGAGGATTACTTTTGCACCGGGGATAAGTGATGAAATCATTCTGCAAGGAGTCGAAGAAAGTCTGGAAATCGTAGACGCGATGAAGCGTGATCATGGAAGAAAACAGTAATTTAAAGAAGCTGCCGTACTGATACTGAAAAGTCTGTGCGGCAGCTTCTTTCTGTGTGGGATTCTATGTTGATCAGTGCGCTAGGCTACGGTTATGGGATTAAAATTTGGAATCTCCCCCGACAATTCCTCTTCGAGAAGAACCCTGGCTCTCTCCAGGAGACATCCTTGTCCATGAGGTGAAAGTTGATAAAAGATATCGACCAGAGACAATAACTGCTCCTTACATCTATCGGAAAAAATGATATCATTGACGAAACGGTCATTTTCCGATTGCAATATTGTGTCAACTCTGACGTGATAAAAATCAGCTAAATCTATGATGGTATCTGCACCAGGTACTTTCTTCCCTGTTTCATACAGAGCATATGTACTGCGACACAAGTGAAGACCGTCTGCTACTTGCGTTTGTGTATACCCGAATACGTTTCTTAGATATTTGATATTTTCTGCGACCTGCATTTGTACTTCTATTTTCACTGCGTCTTCCTCCTAATTAAATTAAAATTTCCCCCACATTATATATAGAGTGAAATCTTCTCTAAATAGTTTCACTTTTTAGAAAAAAACTTTGACTTTAAATCATGAATCGTATATGTTAGAATATAGACAGATAAATAAGAAACCCTCTCATCTGCCACCGGGTAGATGAGGATGCGTGTCTCAATGGTTCCGGTAGGTCGTAAGCAGGAACCTGCGGGGCATTTTTTGTTATATGACTATATTTAACTATTAGGAGGACGACATGGAGAGAATTGATGACAAAAGCAGAAAGAAGTTTGCCAAATATGTATCGCTGAATATTTTGGCTATGCTTGGAAGCTCCTGTTACATCGTTGCGGATACCTTTTTTATCGCCAATGGTATCGGTGCCGATGGTTTAACTGCACTGAATCTTGCCATATCCATATTCAGTTTTATACAGGCAATAGGGCTCATGGTAGGAATCGGCAGCGGCACCAGATACGCTGTCAGCAAGTCGCGGGGTGAACGAGAGACGGGCAGCCAAGTCTTTACCAACGCCATCGTGGCAGGTATTGCGGCAGGCTGCCTGATTGGAGCAGCAGGACTTCTTTTTGCTGGACCGATAGCAGAAGCAATCGGTGCTGACCAAATAACGAAAGGAATGACCAGCACTTATCTGAGGGTTATCATGTTCTTTGCCCCTTTTTACATTGTGAATCACACGATTGTGGCCTTTGTGAGAAATGATGGTAATCCGAAGCTGGCTACCATCGCCATGCTGGCTGGAAACTTTTCGAACATCGTTTTAGATTACGTGTTTATCTATCTCTTCAAATGGGGAATGTTTGGTGCATCCTTTGCAACAGGAATTGGACCAGTCATCAGTATCTGTTGCTTATCAATACATTTTATTAAAAAGCAAAATCAGTTCAAATTGATCAGGACGAAGGTCCTGTTACAGACGGTGGTCGACTTCTGCAAGCTGGGAATTTCATCTTTTGTCAACGAACTGTCCACCGGAGCGGTCATCATGATATTTAACTTCTTGTTTCTCGGTTTGGGCGGGAATACTGCTGTTGCCGCCTATGGCATCGTCGCTAATGTGGCCCTCTTTGCGGTGTCTATCTTTACGGGTATCGCGCAGGGCATACAGCCTTTGGTCAGTGATTATTATGGCAGAGGACTGACGGATCAGCTGAAAACAGTGCTGAAGGATGCTTCCCTCGTTGCTTTGGTCTTGACAGCGGTCATTGTGGTAATCTCCAATGTCTGGAGCGATGGCATTGTTTCGATTTTCAACAAAAGCAGAGACGCACAGCTGCAGTCCATCGCCAAAGAGGGTATCACCATCTATTTTCTGGGATTCTTCCCGGGAAGTTTGAATATTGTACTGGCAGGCTATCTCAGCGCAATGGAAAAAGCAGAGAAAGGATTTATCATCTCTCTGCTTAGAGGGCTGGTGGTTATTGCACCGTCAGCGCTGTTGTTATCAAAAGTTTTCGGCATGACTGGCGTCTGGACGGCAATCCCAGTCACGGAGACGATTACGCTGCTTGCTGCACTGTATATGACCCGGCGTATCATTTATCCGCCGCTATCTTCCGCTGAAATACCACAATCGCGAGAATTGTAACGACGATGGCGTAACCAAATACCCAGAGGAGATCAGACATGATGGCACTGTAGTCTCCGGAGAGAGCGGCTCTGCCGGCATCGACGGCGTGACAGAAGGGCAGAAGGTGAGCAATCGTATCAAAGACGTTCCCCGCTATGCTGGTGTCGAACCAGGTGCCCGAAAGCCAGGCAGTTAGATTTGTAAGTAAGGCGCCGCAGACACCGCCGACCTGTTTTTCAGTAAAGATACAGCCGCAGAGCAATCCCATTCCGATGAAGATGATTGAGCAGGGCAGCAATACAGCAATGGCAGCGAAGATTTTTACTGTAAAGTCCAGCCCAAGAACCAACGCAGCCAAAAAACAGATGGCGGTTTGGCAGATGGCCATCGGCAACAGGGGCAGCAAATATCCGCAGATGAAATTTCCAGAGGTCATCGGTGAAGTAAATAGTCTTAGCATGAAGGAACTGGTTCTGTCTTTAGCCACAATCATCCCCGCAAATAGGGAGATAAAAGAGAAGCCGAAGATGGTGATGCCAGGTGTCAGGTATTCGACTGAAAAAAGACCGTTGGGCATGTTGGCCCGCATCAAAGAGAGCAGGAATAGCAGTATGAGTGGAAAACCGAGGCCAAAGAGCAGATTGATCTTATCTCTGACCATTTCCTTTGTGTTGCGCGATGCAAAAGCAAGTGTCTTCATTGTACGGTACCTCCACTGCAGAGTTTTACGAAAGCGTCTTCAAAATTCTCTTCTTCGGCTTGTTCTTTCAGTTCTGCCGGAGTACCGGAGGCGATAAGCCGGCCGCAGGTCATGATACCAATTTGATCAGAGAGGCTTTCTGCTTCTTCTAGATAATGGGTGGTCAAAATGACGGTCTTTCTGCCTTTTAGTGATTCGATTGTCTGCCAAAGCTCTCTCCTGGCGATGACATCTAATCCAAGGGTCGGCTCGTCGAGAAAGAGGATTTCCGGATCAGAAATCAAAGCCATAGCGATGGACAGCCTGCGCTGCCAGCCGCCTGAGAGGATGCGGGCTTTGGAATGCTCTATCGCTGTAAGCCCCAGGGATTCTATGACCTCGGTCGCTTTGTCCTTTGCCGTCGTCTTTTCATGACCGTAAATGCCGGAGATAAATTCCAGATTTTCACGGACGGATAACTGCATAGCGATGGCTGTTTCCTGCGGTGATACGTTGATTTTTTCCTTTACTTTCAATGCCTCTTTTTGGACGCTGTATCCACAGAGGCTGGCATCACCCGAAGTAGGTTTAATGAGGCAGGAAAGCATCTTGATGGTGGTGGTCTTTCCGGCGCCGTTTACGCCCAAAAGAGAATACAGCTCCCCCTGATTCACTGCCAGGTTAAGATTTTCAACCGCAGTTTTATCTCCATATTTTTTGGTTAGATTTGTTGCTATAATTGCTGGTTTCATTTCATTTTTCCCCTTTTGACATCATATCGCGTATGATGCTTAAAAAAATATCTGCTTTCACCATGGCGATTCCCTGCTCTTCATCGCCGAGAACCAGGAGACTGTCTCCGGTTTTGATGTCGAAGAGATCTCTCGCCTTCTTGGGAATGACGATTTGACCGCGATCGCCTACCGTAACTGTGCCAAAAGCATGTTTGCCTTTGGGTGCAATGGGAAGGTCTGCTGTCTCAGGATCGTAGTTGACCAGGTTATCCAAGGTGACGTTATATAGATTTGCGAGGGCTATACAATTTTCCAAATCGGGTAGCGTTTCGCCGCTTTCCCACTTGGCTACAGCCTGCCTGGACACGCCAATTTTTTCTGCGAGGTATTCCTGGGAATACTTGTAGTATTTGCGCAGATGGACCAGATTCGTAGAAATCATATTTTTCACACTCCTTTCTTTGCTATACGATAGCACGGTTTTGGGGACTTGACTACCAACCAAAAATCACCAGCAATGTTATCTTTGGTTGCGTATGGCCTTCTGACAAAGAAAGACGCGGTCGGATTCTATTCGATTGATTAAAAAATTCGATTTAAGATGACAGAGGTCTGGGAGACTCCATAGAATTGAATTTTTGAAAGCAGCTGGCTCAATTCTTCTGAACCAGTGACCGCTACATGCAGCATCGCATTGTGAGGTCCGATGATATGGAAGTGAGACAGTATCGCGGGGGTTTCTTGACAGAAGGCGCAAAAGTTTTCGTATTTTTTGGGCTCTACATCTACTGCCACAAAGGCCTGCATGGCTTTGCCAAGCTTGGCATAGTCTATTTCTGCCTGGTAGCCTTTGATGAGACCGTTTTCTTCCAGCCGCTTTACTCGCTCTGTGACAGCAGGAGATGAGAGGTTGACCACAGACCCGATTTCCTTGATGGTTGCACGTCCGTGATTTTTTAAATGATCGATTATTTTCAGGTCGGTTGTATCCATAATGGCTTCTCCTTAATTAAGTAAAGTATCTTTTGGTTATATTTTACTTTATTAAGCAAAGGGGGTCAACGTCCTGCTCTAAAATATGTACAAATTACGTGTCGAATTCTCTATGGTCAAAGCAGCTTCTCTTTTTTGCTGTGATAAGTGTTTGCATCTGAGGGAGTTTTGGTATATATTATCAAAATGGAGGTAATTGAGATGCATTATTTTTTGACTCATATTGGATATATCATCGTGGCTGCAGTGGTCATCGCACTGTTAGCTTTTGCGGCCGTATTCCTGGCTGAAAAGAACGAGGCGAAGAGAGACATCAACGATGAACGATGTGACTTCACCTGTTCAGGCTGTCCCAACGTTTCTATGTGTCATAAAGAAGGTAAAAAGGATGTATAGCACGACGCAGTGGTTTCTCTTTTTTTATATCTACTGTTTCTTTGGCTGGATTTGGGAATCAGTCTATGTATCACTTAGAACCAGGGAATGGGTCAACCGCGGGTTTATGCACGGCCCTTTCCTGCCCATTTATGGCAGTGGCGCTATCGTGATTCTCCTCAGCACGATAGGTGTGCGTGACAATATCTTTTTGATCTATCTCTTCGGTATGATCAGTTCTACAATATTGGAATACTTCACAGGTGATGCCATGGAAAGGCTCTTTCACGTCAGGTATTGGGACTACAGTCAGCACAAATGCAACCTGAAGGGACATATCTGCCTGATGGTTTCTTTTGCTTGGGGCGCATTTTCTATTTTGCTGGTCAAAGTTCTCCATCCGCCTATTGAGGACTTGGTCATGTCAATTCCGCTGACGGCAGTGGATATCACATCCTTTGCCCTGACAATTTATGTGGCCGTAGATATGACCGTATCCTTCAATGAAGCGATGGATCTGAAGGCTACATTGGTTAAGCTAGCAGAAAGCAATGAGGAAATCAGAAAGCTGCAAAACCGCATCGACGTGGTGGCGGCTATTGCAGAAGACGATATTCGCAGATTCAAAGAGGAACGGGCCGAAAAGAAAAAAACACGCAAAGAGCGCTTTGCGGAAAACTTGCAGGAGGCGAGAGAGCGCAGTCTTGCACATTTAGAAAATTTGTCTCAGCAAATTTTTGAATACTTCACGAATACCGAGGCAAACTCTGCTGATTTGACAGAATATCTGGACAGAGTAGAAGCAGAAAAGCGGAAGATTCTCGGCAGAACAGATCGCGAATATAATCATCTGGCCAAGATTTTGCGCAGAAATCCCGGTGCTGTTTCAAAGCATCACGGAGAGGAATTGGCCAGCCTGTTAAATATGCTGAAAAGATAGAATGAGTCTGTCAAGGGCTGCCTGCTTGGCAAGCCTGCAGATTTGCCACCTGCCCAGCGGCTTTGGAGCGTCCAGACGGACGCTCTTTTTAATTCATAGGAAATATCGTCTGAAAGACGGATTTCCGCATGTTTCAACAAAAGTAAAGGCACTTGCCAGTCCGCAATGTCTCTGCTCGAGAAAAATGTTAAGAACATTTTTGAAAACCGTATAGATTGCGGACTAGATAGTCGTTTTTACGTTGTATAGAGTCCGCAATTGTTATAACTCAGAGAAAATGTTTGAAACATTTCTTGGAAACCAAGCAATCTGCGGACTGTCAGAGAACAGAAACAGGCACTTGCAGTCCGCAATGTCTCTGCGCAAAAAAAATGTTAAGAACATTTTTGAAAACCGTATAGATTGCGGACTAAATAGTCGTTTTTACGTTGTATAGAGTCCGCAATTGTTATAATTCAGAAAAAATGTTCAAGACATTCCTTAAGAACCAAGAGGTCTGCGGACTGTCAATTGCCGCCAGGCCGTTGTGCCGCCGATGGACAGCGTTATTTTTGGCCGATTTGCATTAAAAAAAGTACACGAAAACTGCAGTTATCCTCTTGACTTAATGCTTTAATATGTTACTATGGTAAAGTACGAAAGGAGTTCGAGGCAGACTATGAAAATCAACAGAAAACTAATGAAGAGTGATGAAAGAGCCACCTTTGAACTGCGGGCGCTGTATCAGCAATACGGCTATACGCAGTTCAAGATGGGCAAGTTCGAGGAATATGAACTGTATGTCAGAAACAAGGATTTTATCGCATCTGACAGCATCATCACATTTAACGACGCTGGTGGGAAACTGATGGCACTGAAGCCGGATTTGACGCTCTCTATCGTAAAGAATTATCATCATGTCCCAGGATATGTTGAGAAAATTTACTACAGTGAGAATATTTATCGTGCATCAAAGAGTGTCCATTCGTACAAAGAGATCCTGCAGACAGGACTTGAGTGCATGGGCGATATCGATATCTACAACATTTGCGAAGTGACGCTGCTGGCAGCCAAAAGTCTTGCCGTCATCAGCAGTGATTATGTACTTGAAATCTCCCATATGGGATTGATTAAAGCACTGCTCCATCCACTTGAAGACGAAATCAAAGAAAAGATTGTAAAGTGCATCGGTGAAAAAAACCTTCATGAAATCCATGAAATCTGCCATGTCCATGCAATCGATCATCATATAGAACGATCCTTAGAAGTCTTGGTATCTACATATGGAAATTACCGTAAAGTCATCAGTGAACTGAAGAAGCTGAACTTGACAAACGGTGCGAAAGAGGCTCTAGATGAGCTTGATACGATCTGTGGTGTTCTGGCCGCCAATAAGCTGGCGAGGAACATCAACATCGACTTTTCCATCGTCAACGACATGACCTATTACAGCGGTGTGCTGTACAAAGGCTTTGTCAACGGAATTCCAACCAGTATTCTTTCAGGCGGTCAATACGACAAACTGATGGAACGCATGGGAAAGAAGGCTGGAGCCTTGGGCTTTGCCGTATACCTCGATTCTTTGGACCGTCTCGAACCATACGAGAAAATGTATGACTTCGATGTGGTCTTTCTTTATGATGAGGATTCTGACATCAGTCAGGTGCTCAAAGAAGCAAAGACAATCAGGGACGGCGGCAGTACCGTCTTGGTAGAAAAGACGATTCCTGCAAAACTGACTTATAAGAGACTTGTGAAGATAGAAAACGGGGAGGTACGAACCCTTGAACGAAATGATTAATGTGGCTCTGCCGAAAGGCAGGCTGGGAAAGAAAGTTTACGATATGTTTGAGAGAGCAGGCTATGAATGTCCTACCATCAAAGAGGACAACAGAAAGCTGATCTTTGAAAATGAGGATGCTGGAGTCAGGTACTTCTGGGTGAAGCCTTCAGACGTGACAATTTATGTGGAACGCGGAGCTGCAGATATCGGTATTGCCGGCAAAGATATCCTTCTGGAATACGAACCAGATGTTTACGAACTGCTGGATCTGAATTTGGGAAAATGCCGCATGGCTGTGGCTGCAAAAGGAGACTTCCGGGATAATACAGGCCGCACCTTGCGGGTTGCTACCAAGTTTCCAGGGATTACGAGGAATTTTTATGAGAAAGAGAGTCGTGATATCGACATCATCAAACTCAATGGTTCCATAGAAATTGCTCCTATTCTGGGATTGTCCGACGTTATCGTGGACATCGTGGAGACAGGAAAAACCCTGAAAGAGAATGATTTAGAAGTAATCGATACCATCGTACCCATCAGCGCCAGACTGATTGCCAACAAGGCCAGCTTCAAGTTTAAGACCAAGGCCATCGAAGGAATTAGAGACAGTCTGCGGGTGCAGGTAAACCAATAGAACCATCATACGACTAGCGCCTAGCCGCCCGCTGACGCTTGCGGGGCGTAGCGGTCAAGTGCCAGGCGCTAAAGCGCTGCACTTTTGACAGGGGACCTACCAGGGATTTCGCTTCGCCAAATCGGGTTAGGTCTCCCAAAGCATAAGGTCTGCCAAACCAAATCAGAGATTTGGGGCAGAACCATTAGGAGGTAACAATGAGCAAATATTTAAATGAACGATATAGAAAATTAGAAAGTTATACGCCTGGTGAACAGCCAAAAAATATGGTGTTCACCAAATTGAACACCAATGAATCCCCATATCCGCCCGGACCGAAAGTTATAGATGCCATCAACAGCAGAGAAGCGGAAAATCTCAGACTATATTCTGACCCGGAATGCGCAGGCCTCAAAGAAACCCTGGCAAAGCAGTATGGCATGAAGAAGAACAATATCTACGTGGCAAATGGTTCAGACGACATCTTGAATTTCGCATTCATGGCCTTTGCAGGCGGCAGGACAGAGGTTTTATTTCCGGAAATATCCTACGGGTTTTATCAGGTCTTCGCAGACCTTTACAATTTGAAATATACAAAGGTACCTCTTAAAGAGGATTTTTCCATCGACTCCAAGGATTATGTCTGCCAGAACAAGATGATCGTGATCGCCAATCCCAATGCGCCGACGGGCAAAGCCTTGTCTCTGTATGAGATTGAGGAAATTGTCAGAACCAACCCAGAGAACGTGGTCGTCATCGACGAAGCCTATGTGGACTTTGGCGCGGAAAGCGCGGTAGAGTTGGTGCACAAATACGACAACCTGCTGGTAGTGCAGACTTTTTCAAAGTCCAGGAGTATGGCGGGTGCGCGCCTCGGCTTTGCCATCGCTTCCGAAGCCTTGATTGGGGATTTAGAGAAAATCAAGTTTTCTACGAATCCGTACAATGTCAATCGTCTGACCTGTGCGGCAGGGATTGCGGCCATTGAAGAGAACGATTATTACAAGGCAAACTGCAAGAAAATTATAGAAACGCGGGGCTATACTGCGGAGAAACTGATGGAGCTGGGTTTCAAGGTGATTCCGTCTAAGGCAAACTTCCTCTTTACAAAATGTGAGAAGATGGACGGCGGCGAGCTTTATCAAAAACTCCGTGAAAAGGGGATTTTGATCCGTCACTTTGATTCAGAAAAAATCAGCCAGTATAACCGAATTACCATCGGAACCAGGGAGGAGATGGACCAGCTTCTTGACGCCATAGAAGAGGTGATCGGATGAGAACGAGTGTAATCAAGAGAAAGACAGCGGAGACGGACATCAGTCTCAAGTTAAACCTGGACGGCAGCGGACAGAGCGAGATTGTAACAGGCTGCGGCTTTATGGATCACATGCTGACCCTCTTTGCCAGACACGGGCGCTTTGATCTTTCAGTCACCTGCATCGGAGACAGGGAGGTGGACTATCATCACAGCGTGGAGGATCTGGGCATCGTTCTCGGGAATGCTTTTGCAGAGAGCCTAGGGGATATGAGAGGCATCGAGCGTTATGCCCATATGGTCCTTCCCATGGACGAAACCCTGATGCTGTGCGCAGTGGATATTTCAGGCAGAGATTATCTCGGTTTTGATGTTAACATGCCTTCTGCGAAGGTTGGGGATTTTGACACAGAATTGGTCAAGGAGTTTTTTCTGGGCTTTGTCAGAAAAGCGGGAGTGACCCTCCACTTCAAAGAACTGGCGGGAGAAAACACCCACCACATCATCGAAGCGATGTTTAAAGCCTTTGGACGAACCATGGCAAAAGCGGTTAAAATCAATGAAGAATACGAAGGAGAAATTCCCTCGACGAAAGGTGTATTATAATGATTGCGATTGTAGATTACGGCGTAGGCAATATTTTTTCTCTTTACAGCTCATTTGGCAATATAGGGACTGAGGCGGTACTCACAAGTGATGCGGACGAAATCAGATCCGCCGATAAAATCATCCTGCCCGGCGTAGGCGCTTTTGGTGATGCGGCAGAGAAACTGAAGGCCAGTGGTCTCGCAGACGTGGTCTTGGAGCAGGCGCAGATGGGCAAACCGCTTCTTGGCATCTGTCTGGGCATGCAGCTTTTGTTTGAGAAAAGCTGGGAGTACGGAGAACATGACGGACTGGGGCTGATCAAAGGCAAGGTCGTCACCATGGAAGGCGTTGTGCCCGCAGGTTACAAAGTACCCCACATCGGTTGGAATTCTCTGCTGTTTCCAAAGGAAAAAGCGAAGAGTCCGTTGTTCAGGTATATTGAAGAGGGCGATTTCGTCTACTTCGTCCATACTTATTTTGGCGCGGACTGTGAGGATTCCGTCATTGCAACGACAGAGTACGGCGCGCATCTGACGGCGGCAGTAGCGAAAGACAATGTGTACGGCGTACAATTTCATCCGGAGAAGAGCGGTACGGTGGGCATGAAAATATTGAAAGGATTTATTGAATTATGAAGATTTTTCCGGCAATTGACCTGCGGGACGGCAAGGTCGTGAGATTGCTAAAAGGAGATTACGATAAAATGACGGTCTACGGGGACGACCCTTTGGCGGCGGCAAAGAAGTTTGCAGCGGCGGGGGCGGAGTTCCTGCATGTTGTGGATCTTGACGGTGCGAAAGATGGTGAAACGCCGAACTTTGAAATCGTGAAGAGTCTGGCTTCGGAGAGCGGCCTCAAGGTGGAAATTGGCGGCGGCATCCGGGATGAGGAAACCATACGGAAATATATTGATGCGGGCGTTTACCGAGTCATTCTCGGAACCATCGCAGTGAAGGATCCAGACTTTACCTCCCGTATGATTGGATGCTACGGCGAGAAGATCGCTGTGGGGGTGGATATTTCCGGCAGAAATGTGGCAATTCATGGATGGACGGAAGTCTCTGAGATTTCTGTAGACGAGATTTTTGCTAAATTATGCAGAGATGGAGTCAGCTGCATTATCTGCACAGATATTGCAAAAGATGGAGCCATGGAGGGAACTAACCGGCAGCTTTATCAGGAACTGTCAGAGAAATACCCTGTAGAGATCGTAGCGTCAGGCGGCGTGTCTTCCATGGATGACATCTTGGCGCTGAAATCCATGGGTGTTTACGGTGCCATCATCGGTAAAGCGCTTTACACAGGGGACATCGATTTAGCGGAGGCGGTTGAACAATCGGAGGAGGCGGACAAATGATAACCAAAAGAATCATCCCATGCCTGGATGTGAAAAACGGCAGAGTGGTGAAAGGCATCAATTTTGAGGGGCTTTCTGATGTTTCTTCACCAGTGGAACTGGGAAAATATTATAGCGATAACGGTGCAGATGAGCTGGTGTTTTACGATATCACAGCTTCGGTAGAGGAGCGGCAGCTCTTTACGGATATTCTCAGAGAGGTCGCGTCTACGATTTTTATCCCGCTGACTGTAGGGGGCGGGATCAACACCATTGAAGATTTTGACAGGGTGCTTAAGTGCGGCGCCGATAAAGTTTCCGTTAATTCTGGAGCCATCAGGAATCCAGCGTTGATCAGTGAGGCGGCGAAGAAATACGGCGACCAATGCGTCGTGCTCTCTGCAGACATCAAAAGAGTAGACGGAGCTTATCATGTCTTTGCCAAAGGCGGCAGGGAAGATACGGGGCTTGATGCCATAGAATGGATTAAAAGAGGAGAGGCTGCTGGCGCAGGGGAAATCGTCGTCAACAGTATCGACACAGACGGTGTCAAAGAGGGGTTTGACATAGAAATGCTGAAAGCTGTGGAAGAAGTGGTATCGGTGCCAGTCATCGCCTCTGGCGGGGCAGGGTGCATTCAGGACTTCATCGACTTGTTCAATGAAATCCCAGATATCGACGCGGGCCTTGCCGCATCTATTTTCCACTTTGGAGAAGTTTCCATCAGAGAACTCAAGGACGAACTTGCTGCGGCAGGCATTCATGTGCGGAGATAATGGAGCTGCCCTGCGAGCAGAGCGAGCAGCAAGGCAGACCTTATGCTGGCGTTCCCCGGCTTTAGCCGGCAAGGAATGCGTCGTATAAGGGAGCTGCCCCAAACTTCCATGCCAGCCGCTTCAGCCCCAATCTGCCATAAAATCAAAAAAAACGACCTTTTCTGGCGGATTTTTATTGATCCAGTGGGGGTATGCTGTGCCGTGATGAGCAAATAGAGGGGGCATGGAGAAGATTTGATGGAAAAGCAAACCTACATTTATCTTTTTTGTTATTTTATGGATTTCAGACGGCCTAATATGACGCACAAGTGACAGAATTACTGCGTATAGCTGGTCAAATCCGCCAGAAGCGCAAAAAAATTCGCCGTTTCTGGCGTTTTATCTAAAACATAAAGAGCGTATACCCATATAGGGTATGAGAAGTAGGAGCAAAGTTTGAAACAAATAGGTAGAAGGAAAATGGATTTTAAAGCGAAAGTTAGCCAATATGTTTCATGACGCATTGGTGCCTTTCGCAGAAAGGCGGAATATAATCATGGTAAACATTGAAGAGTTAAAATTTGACGAGAAGGGGATGGTCCCAGCCATCGTAGTGGATGCAGAATCGAAGAAAGTTCTGACTTTGGCTTATATGAACAGGGAGAGCCTTGAAATCAGCCTTCGGGAAAAAAAGACCTGTTTCTGGTCCAGATCCCGAAAGGAGCTTTGGCGCAAGGGAGAGACCAGCGGTAATTTCCAGCACATCGTGAGCATCACAGCTGACTGCGACAGAGACGCGCTGGTTGTCACGGTCAACAAAGAAGGTCCAGCCTGCCATCTGGGTACCGATTCTTGTTTTAATTATCCGGTGATGGGAGAACTGCCGTCAGATTTTTCGACGAGAACACTCTATGAGATGTTGGAAGGAAGAAAGGCGGAAATGCCGGAGGGCTCCTACACGACCTATCTCTTTGAAAAGGGCCTGGATAAGATTCTCAAAAAAATCGGTGAAGAATCCACAGAGGTCATCATCGCTGCCAAGGCAGGCGACCAGGAAGAAACTGTTTACGAAATTGCAGACCTGATGTATCATGTAATGGTGCTGATGGTGGAAATGGGCATCAGTGTAGACGATGTGATGGGCGAACTGGAAAGCCGCCACATCATCGACCACAAAGTGAAACAGGAGAAAATGACAAAATGAAATTATTAAATCAAAAGGGAGATGTGAATCTGCATACCCATACCTATTATTGCGACGGCAAAGACAGCCCGGAGGCTTTGGTGCAGCGTGCCATAGCCCTGGGCTTTCGTGCTTTGGGATTTTCCGGGCACGAATACTCCTCTTTTGATACGGACTTCTGTATGAGTCCTGCTGACACAGAGGAGTACCGCAGGGAGGTTCTGGCGCTGAAAGAGAAATATAAGGGACAGATTGATATCTACCTGGGTATCGAGCGGGATTATTTTGGTGATGGAGATGGCTACCCTTATGACTATGTTATCGGGTCGCTTCACTATGTAAAAGCAGGCGATAAGTACCTGCCTGTGGACTACACGGAAGAAATCACTGTTACCATTGTGGAGCAGTATTTCGGCGGTGATTTTCGCAGCTATGTGGAAAGCTATTATGGGACTTTGGCCGATGTGGTTGAAAAGACCAGAGCTGATATCGTCGGACACTTTGACCTGATTACCAAGTTCAACGAAGGATACAAATATTTTGACGAAAATGCAACATGGTATAGGGTGGCGGCGCTGGAGGCCCTGACAAAGGCGGCTCGCAGCAAGCCGATTTTCGAAATTAACACGGGAGCTATGGCAAGAGGGTATCGAACAAAGCCGTACCCGGCGGATTTCTTATTGGAAGAAATTGATCGGCTGCAGTGTCCGATCATCCTCTCCAGCGATTGCCACGACTTGGGTTGCTTGGACTTTGGGTTTGAAGGAGTAATTAGAACATTAGAATAATTGACTGAATTTTGTTGATAATAAAATGACAATGTGATAAAATCAGTTTAAAGATATTTTATAGCTATTATGATTTTACGGAGGATGAAAATGAAGAAATTTATTTCATTGACCCTGGTTGCTGTAATGGTGCTTTCAATGTCACTGGTTATGGCAAGTTGCGGGGGAGACGACAAAGAAGCTGGTGGAGACGCTGGGAAAGATCTTAAAATTAGATGCGTCATTTCTACAAAATTAGGCGACCAGTCCTTTAACGATTCTGCAAAGGCAGGCATCGACCAGCTGAAAGAAGAAGGATTTGATGCAACAACAGTAGAATGCAAAGAAGATTCCAACTTATATGAGCAGAATTTGAGAAGTGCTGCAGACGATGCTAATATTGTAATTGGTGTCGGTTCTGAATTGGATATGATTGGAAAGGTAGCAGACGATTATCCAGATGTTAAATTCGTATGGTGTGATATCGTTGCAGACGATTTAGAAGATCATCCAAATTTAACTTGCGTATCCTATAAGCAAAACGAAGGTTCCTATCTGGTGGGATGGGTTGCTGGCAAGATGACAAAGAGCAACGTAGTCGGATTCATCGGCGGAGAGAACATTCCGGTAATCAACGACTTCCGCGTTGGTTTTGAACAGGGAGCTAAGGCTGCAGGTGAAGATAAAGGTAAATCTGTAAAGGTTGTTAAGAGTTTTACGGGCGACTGGACTGACACTAACTTAGGGGCTGAATCTGGACAGACATTGGCATCTCAGGGTGCAGACATCATCTTCTGCGCTGCTGGCGGTTCCGGTAACGGCGCCATCATGAAGGCAAAAGAACTGGGCATCAAGTGCATCGGCGTTGACCAGGATCAGAGAATCACGTTAAAAAAATATGCTGATGACATCCTCTGCTCCATGGTTAAGCAGGTGGGCAAATCAATCGTTGACATCGTTAAGGATTATGCAGAAGATCCAGAATCCTTCCCTGGTGCAAAGGTATTTGATGCAGGTATGGACGGCGGATATGTAGACGTTGTCTATGGCGACAAAGATCAGGAAATATTGGTTCCAGAAGACATTAGAGCAGAATTGGATGAGCAGATTAAGAACCTGAAAGACGGTAAACTGAAAGTCGATACTGCTTTATAATCACTTATAATTAATAAGCTGAACGACAAGGGCGTGGCGTGTTAAACGCCACGCTTTGTTTGGTACTTGAATTAAAAATAAAAACTACGAAGAAATGCGGGGTAGAAGCTTTGCAAGATACAATCATAAAATTCGAGAACATATCCATGCAGTTTCCCGGCGTGTTAGCTAATGACAACGTTTCTTTTGATATTAAGAAGGGCGAGGTCTTCGCTTTGGTAGGGGAAAATGGCGCAGGAAAGAGTACCTTGATGAATATCCTCTACGGTATCAATACACCGACCAACGGAAATGTCTACATCAAGGGCAACAAGATGGAAAAACATACGCCCAGCGAAGCCATTGAAAATGGAGTCGGCATGGTGCATCAGCACTTCATGTTGGTGCCGTCCTTTACCGTGGCGCAGAACATCGCTCTCAGTAAAGAACCAAGGAAACACAAATTTTTCTATGACCTAAAAGCTGCGGAGAAGGCTACTCAGGATTTGGTCGATGATTACGGTTTAGTAGTAGATCCCAAGGCGGTAGTACAGGAAATCAGTGTTGGTCTGCAGCAGAGGGTGGAAATCCTCAAAACGCTGTATCGCGGTGCGGATATCCTGATTTTGGACGAGCCTACAGCGGTTCTGACGCCACAGGAAACAGAAGAACTATTTAACGTTATCAGGAGAATCGTCCGCGAAAAGGATATGACAGTCATCATCATCACCCACAAGCTTTATGAGGTCATGGCAATTTCTGATCGAGTCGGCGTGATGCGCCAGGGTAAGCTAGTAGGCGTAGAAAACACCAATGACGTCAATGAAAAAATCCTTGCTTCCATGATGGTGGGCCGCGACGTGCTCTTTGACAAGATGGAAAAACATGGAACACAGGGCGATGTGGAAATTGAAGTAAAGGACTTACAGGTGGCGGACAATCGCGGGCTGTTGGCCGTAAGAGGCGTCAATTTAAAAGTACATGCGGGAGAAATCCTTGGCATTGCAGCCATTGAAGGCAATGGGCAGAGTGAACTTCTCGAAGCTATCACAGGAATGAGAGGCATTCTGTCTGGGGAGACTTTCGTAGAAGGAACGAAGATCAACGGCATGGACCCTGGTCAAATTCGCCAATTAGGCTTGGCACATATACCAGAAGACAGAATTTCCACTGGCGTTTCTTCACCTTCTACTATTACGGAGAATTTGATTATTGGCAAGGAGCGCCGTCCAGATTTTTCAAAATACAAGGTTCACCTGAAAAAATCCTCCATTGCGAGGTATGCCAAAGAGATTTCTGAGAAGTTCGATATCAGAGGCGCGGGCATCGATACAGAAGTGGGATCTCTTTCTGGCGGTAATATGCAGAAAGTTGTCGTAGCCAGAGAGTTCTCTTTTGATACGCCAGTTTTGATTATCGCCCAGCCGACCAGAGGCGTGGACGTAGGCGCTATCGAGTTCATCCATCAGAGCATTATTGATAAAAGAAACCAAGGTTGCGCAATCCTTCTTGCCAGTGCAGATTTGGATGAGATTTTCCGCCTCAGTGACCGTATCATTACCATGTATGAGGGAAAAATTACTGGAGAATTTGTCGAAGGTGAAATCAATAAGATGGATATCAGTTACTACATGACAGGAGACCGCAGCAAGGTTGCAGAAACGCAGGCAGGAGGTGGACAGGCGTGAAATATTTGAAGAACATTGACACAAAATACATCCTATCTCTAATTGCCAGTATTGTCGTTGCCCTGCTGATCGGCGCTGTTCTGATGGCTATGACGGGTTACAGTCCGATTGAAGGCTACAGTGCAATGCTCAAGGGTTCTATCGGTAACGAGCGTTTTATCGGAAACACCATAGACAAAGCTATGACGCTCTGTCTTCTGGGTCTTGCGACAGCTATTGGCGCCAGGGGAGGTTTGTTCAACGTCGGTGGTGAAGGACAGTTGTTCTTTGGCGCGTTAGCTGCCACCATGACGGGACTCTGGTTTTCCAGCCTGCCCGCACCAATTATCATCGTAATTTCACTCTTATGTGCAGTCATCGTCGGCGGCTTTTATGCCTGGATTCCGGCGATTCTCAAAGTGAAATTGGGTGTCAGCGAGGTCATCACTACTATCATGCTTAACACGGTAGCAATACAGGTTTGTACTTATCTCGTTAATGGACCTTGGAATTCACCTTTAAAGTCAATTACGAAAGGTACCGATTATCTTCCTGATACGCTGCGGTTTAGTAAACTAATCATGGCCTCTAATCTAACCACAGGATTTATTACGGGGGCGATAGTCACCTTCTTTATCTGGTACGTGATGAAAAAGACCAGCGTTGGCTTGGAGATGAAAGTAACTGGAGAAAATTACAGATTTTCCAAATTTTCTGGCCTTCCAGGCGGTAAGATCATGATCGGCTCCATGGTTGCATCAGGAGCTATCTGCGGCTTTGTAGGTATGCTTTTGGTCTATGGATATCAAGGCCGCATGACGGACGGCGTCAGCAACGAGTTTTACTTTGACGGTATGTTGGTCGCCATGATCATGAACTACAACCCGATCGGTATCATCATCATGAGTTTCTTCTTTGCAATATTAAGCACAGGTGCAACTATGATGGATTTGACTGTTGGCATCTCCTCTCAGATTTATGATATTATTTTTTCAATTATCATCTTCCTGATGGCGGCACAAAAGGGCATTTCCGTTTGGATCGAACATAAGAGAATGCAGCAGGCGGCAAAAGCAAAGGCAAGAAAGGAGGTCAGCGCAAATGTGGGATCAGATAGCAACAATATTTAGCGTCGGACTATTTCAAAATACGATTCGTAACGCAACCCCTGTCATCCTGGCGGCTCTCGGCGGACTATTCACCGAGCATGCAGGCATCATGAACATCGGAATGGAGGGTATGATTCTGACAGGTGCTTTCGTGGCGGTGGCTTTTAGCTTTATGTTTGTCAGCGCACCTATGGGTGTCCTTGCGGCAGTGTTGGTCGGCATTCTCATCGGCCTGTTCTTCGCTCTTTTCGTGGTCAAACTGAAGAGCGACGAATTCATCATCGGTATGACTTTGAACACCTTCGCGGCAGGCCTGACGGTATTTATTTTGCGTAATGTGTATGGACAGGTGGGAACGTGGGTATCTGAGTCTATTAAAGGGCTTCCAGTGGTAGAGATTCCGCTGATCAAGGAAATCCCGTTCATCGGACCTGTTCTCAGTGGTCATTCTATCTTTGTATATCTGTCCTGGCTGCTGGTCTTCGCCGTGTGGATATTCCTGTATAGGACGCCTTACGGTTTCTGGATGAGGGCAGCGGGTGAACATCCGGAGGCGCTGGAGACAGCCGGTGTCAGTCCGGTCAAGATGAAGGTACTGGCGAGTATCCTCTGCGGCATCTTCTGCGGCTTTGCAGGAGCCCATCTGTCCCTGGGATATCTGAACTGCTTCACGGAAGGCATGAGCGCAAATCGTGGATTTATCGCCTTTGCCTGCGTCATCTTTGGTATGGCTAATCCGCCAAAGGTCTTTGGAGCAGCCTTGCTCTTCGGCTTCCTCCAGGCGTTAGGTCTGAGACTGCAGTCGGTGGGGGTTCCTTCGGAATTGACGACGGCAATCCCATATCTGGCGACTGTTCTGATGCTGGTATACATCACCGTAACAGGCATCTCCAGAAAGAAAAAGAGAGCGCGCAGAGAGGCAAAACAAGAAGATCTCTCTGATGCAGTACCGGTAGATCATTAATCGATGACATTCTGGCTTGCAGGGTCTGAAAGCGCTGCGGGTCAGAATGTTTTTAAATATTTGTGTATTTTATGTGAAATATTGACATAATATTTGAAAATGGACAAAACCCATGTTAGAATGAGATAGTCTGGAAACGGATAAAAGTATTAAAGATTAGAGGATGGATAACGTATGAAGAAAAGATTTTTTTCAATAGGCCTGATTTCCGTACTTTGCCTGACTTCCCTGTTTTTATTATCAGGATGCGGCAGCAAGTTGTACGATTATGACCTTTCAGAATATGTAAAGCTAGGTGACTACAAGGGATTAGAATACAAGAAGGTTTCCGTGTCAGTCAGCGAGGATGAGGTACAGGATAAGATTAAGGCGAACCTGGAAGAAAAAGCAGAGACCAAGGCGATCAAATCCGGAACTGTCAAGGACGGCGATACCATCGACATTTCCTACGAGGGAAAAGTTGATGGAAAGACCTTCGACGGAGGCAGTGCTGATAACCAAACCATTACAATCGGACAGTCGCAGTTTATTGACGGCTTTACCGATGGGCTGATCGGCAAAGAAATCGGCTCAAAGGTCAAACTGAATCTGACCTTCCCGAAAGATTATTCAAAGGAAGACCTGCAGGGCAAAGATGTTGTTTTCGAAGTGACAATCAACAGCAAACAGGTGGAGGAAGTGCCTGAGTACGATGTGGCTTTTGTCAAGAAAAACAGCAAGTATGATAACCTCAAAGATTACGAAAAGTCAGTAAAGGAAGATCTTCTGAAAGAAAAGAAGGCCAAGGCCGAAACTGAAACAAAACAGAAGCTTTGGGAAACCATTGTCGATAAATCTGAGGTTAAAAAATATCCAGAGGAAGAGCTGAAAACGACCGAAGAGAATCTGACCAAATCATTTAAGCAGACGGCAGAAAATTACGGCTATGAATGGGAGGATTACCTCAAGGCTGTCGGTTATACGGATAAAGAATTCAAGAAGACCGTCAAAAAATATGCCAAAGAAAAGGTAAAACAGGATATGGTCTGCTACTATGTCGCTGAAAAAGAAGGCCTGGAAGTGACTGACGATGAATATGAGGATTATATGAAGAACCTCATGGAAACCTCCGGTTACACTGAAAAAACCTTCAAAGAACAGTTCAAGATGACCATCGAAGAATACTGTGATCAGGAAGGATATCGAACTTCCCTTCTTTTGAACAAAGTCATGGATAAAGTCATGGACTACGGAAAAGAAGTAAGCAAGTAATTACAAAAAAAGATAACGAAATTTGTTGCAATAGACCAAATTGTATGATACACTCTTAACGTTAGTTTGTATTTCAGACAATTTGGTCTTTTTGATGATGAAAGAGCTTGAAACACAGACTATCTCTCTGGAGAGTACCGCAAGGTCGCCGAAGGTTTAAGCGCATGGGCATAAGCAACCCATACGTGATATCTCAGGCAAAGAGGACAGAGCCAATAGTTCATCTAAATAGCTTATGTCATCTCTCTAGAGCCGGATTCTATAATTCGGCTTTTACTTTTGCCCGAATTCGGCTTTGCCGCCGATGACGGGTCAGCTGATTATTAATATTTGACAAAAGAAAGAGGAGATGAAAGAATGAATTTTACAGAAATTTTAAAGAGTATCGATGATTTCGTCTGGGGCATACCCCTCATCGTATTGATCATGGGTACGGGTATCCTTTTGACGTGCAGAGTCAAAGTGGTTCAAGTGAGAAAACTGGGTAAAGCATTGAAGTTCATGCTGACCAATGAAGAGGGCGCAGAGGGGGAGGTTACCAGCTTTGGCGCTTTCTGTACAGCAATGGCAGCTACCATCGGTACAGGTAACATCGTAGGCGTGGCTACGGCTGTAGCGGCAGGTGGTCCAGGTGCGCTTTTCTGGATGATCCTGGCAGCTTTCTTTGGAATGGCTACCAAGTATTCAGAAGGTCTTTTAGCCGTGAAGTATAGGACGATAGACGAAGAAGGCCACGCTCTGGGCGGACCTTTTTATTACATTGAAAAAGGGATGGGAGCAAGTTGGAAATGGCTGGCCAAGCTCTTTGCCATTTTCGGTGTAGGTGCCGGACTTTTAGGAATCGGTACGATTACACAGGTCAACGGAATCGCTTCTGCAGTAAAGAACTTTGCTGACCCTGACAGTGAGCACATGATTTCCTTGTTCGGCGGAGAATATTCCGTTGCGACAGTCGCAGCAGCCATCATCGTAGCCGCGGCAACAGCTTTGGTTGTTATCGGCGGAATCAAGCGTATTTCCAGCGTCACTACGATCATCGTTCCGTTTATGGCAGTGATGTATGTGGTAGTATGTCTGGCTATCATTATCTTTCATATCAAAGAGTTTCCGGCAGCGATTGCAGAAATCGTCAAGTCAGCTTTCGGTCTTCGTGCCATGGCAGGCGGTGCTTTAGGCGCTATGATGGTTGCCATGCAGAAGGGAGTTGCCAGAGGGATCTTCTCCAATGAAGCAGGTCTGGGCAGCGCGCCGATTGCGGCAGCTGCAGCGAAGACAAAGACTACCGTGAGACAGGGTCTGATTTCTATGACAGGTACCTTTATCGACACCATCGTCATCTGTACTATGACCGGTACGACTCTGATTATGACTGGTGCTATGGATCAGGGACTGGAAGGTGCCGAATGCACTGCTTACGCTTTTGGACAGGGTCTGCCTTGGAGCCAGAGCACAGGCGCTTTCGTACTGATGCTGTGTTTAGCGTTCTTCGCATTCACTACAATCTTAGGATGGGACTACTATTCTGAGAGATGTCTGGAGTATCTGGTAGGAAAGAAAAAGAATGTACTTCTGACCTATAAGTGGATTTACATACTGGCGGTATTGATCGGACCATTCCTAACGGTTGAAGCTGTTTGGACAATCGCTGACATTTTCAACGGATTGATGGCAATACCGAACCTGATTGCCCTTGTTGCACTCAGCGGTGTCGTCGCAAGAGAAACCAAGGAATATTTTGAAAAAGAAGCACATATGAAAATCAGCGCGTAACACTCTATGGCCGTACTTCGACAAAAGAAGTACGGCTGTTTTCATTGCATTGATGCATAATCCTTTTGACCTGCGAATATATATATCCTGTATACGAACGATAGGATGGAGGGACAAAAAATGCTGAGTACGGACAAACTGAAAAACAAAGAAGTGATCAACATTAGTGATGGGAGAAGCTTGGGATTTATTTACGATATAGAGGTGAACCTGGAAGAAGGCACCATCGATGGGATTGTGATACCGGCAGAAAAAGGAATTTTTCGTTTTTTTGGCAGCAGAGAGGATGATTTCGTCATAAAATGGGACAGGATCAGAACCATCGGCGACGATGTAGTCTTAGTAGATTTGGATACATTCTGATAAATTCTATGGAAAATAAACACAATATGTAGTACAATAAAGATTATTACATTTTTTCTTGTAGATGAATAACAGGAGGGGCCAAATGAGATGTCCATATTGCGAAAATCCAGACACAAAAGTAATCGATTCAAGACCAACAGAAGAGGGACATGCAATCAGAAGAAGAAGGGGATGTGAAAACTGCGGCAAGCGTTTTACCACATATGAAAAAGTAGAAGAATCTATCATCATGATCATAAAAAAAGACGGGAGAAGGGAAGCCTTTGACCGCAGCAAGGTCATGAGCGGCATCGTCAAAGCCTGTGAAAAAAGACCGGTACCCATGGCTGAAATTGAGCGCATCGTCGACGAGATTGAACGAGGGCTCAACAATTTGATGGAAAAAGAAGTAGAGAGCAATTTTATCGGAGAATTGATCATGGATCAGCTGAAAAAGGTGGACGAAGTAGCTTACGTGAGATTCGCTTCTGTGTATAGACAGTTTACAGATGTGAATACTTTTATCAAAGAAATCGAGAAATTAATCGGAAACAAATAGGAGATGAAGATGACAGATATGATTAGAATCGCAGTAGACGGACCTAGTGGAGCGGGCAAGAGCACCATTGCAAAGGCTGTTGCACAGAAGCTTTCCATTGACTATATCGATACAGGAGCCATGTATCGGGCCATTGGATATAAAATGCTCAAGGAAGGCATCAGCGTCGATGATTTGGCAGGTATTCAGAACCTGCTTGATACGACTGAGATTGATTTTTCTGAAGGTGATACCATCTTAGACGGGCAGGTGGTAAACGACCTCATTCGTACACCGGAAATATCAAAACAGGCATCCCGCTGTTCAGCCGTAGCCATCGTCCGAAAGAAATTGGTAGATCTGCAGCAAAAAATGGGACAGGCAAAGAGCGTGGTCATGGATGGTCGTGATATCGGTACTGTCGTCTTTCCTGATGCAGAGTACAAGTTTTTTATTACTGCGTCGCCGGAAGAGCGGGCAAAGCGCAGATATAAAGAACTTCTGGACAAAGGGCAGAAGGTGGACTATGAGCAGGTTTTGGCGGATATTACCGCCAGAGACTACAACGATTCGACCAGGGATGTCACGCCTCTCAGAAAGGCAGAGGATGCGATAGAAGTGGATACGACGAACATGTCGATAGAAGAAGTCATAGACTATATTTGTAAGGAGATGAAGCAATCATGGCAGTAGTCAGACCATTTAAAGCGGTACGGCCGTCTAGAGACAAAGCAGAAAGTGTAGCCGCTCTGCCCTATGACGTGATGAACAGAAAAGAAGCTGCGCAGATGGCAAAGGGGAATCCTTGCAGTTTTCTGCATATCAGCAGAGCTGAGATTGATTTACCAGAGGTAAAAGATCCCTATGACAAGTCCGTCTACAAAAAAGCGAAAGAGAATATCGAAGAACACCTGCACAAGGGAATTTTTATAGAAGAAGAGGCGCCTGCACTGTACATTTACAGGCAGCAGATGAATGGACGATATCAGACAGGAATCGTTGGCTGCGTCAGCATCGATGATTACAAGAATAACGTCATTAAAAAACACGAGTTTACTAGAGTTGAAAAAGAAATAGACAGGATCAATCACTTTGATGTATGCAATACTAATACAGAACCGGTCTTTTTAACATATAGGGATAATCTGCAGATTAGAACTATTATTGAGGGTTACGTGCACGGATACGAGCCGGAATATGACTTTGTCACAAAGGACGGTATCGGACATACGCTGTGGGTCATTGAGGACGATGATTTGATTGCAGCCCTCTGCGGACTCTTTGATCAGATTCCGGATCTCTATATTGCCGACGGGCACCATCGCAGTGCCTCGGCCTGCAAGGTGGGAGAACTGCGAAGAAATCAACATCCGGACTATACTGGTGAGGAAGAGTTTAACTTTTTCATGGCAGCAATTTTTCCAGACAAAGATCTTCGTATCTACGACTATAACAGGGTAGTTAAAGATCTGGCAGGCTATACAAAAGAAGAGTTCCTGAAAAAAATCGCAGAAGCCGGTTTTGCTGTCACTGACGAAGGCAGCATGCCGTATCGGCCAGATACGCTGCATGAGTTTTCTATGTACCTGGAGGGACATTGGTATAAACTGGTCTGTGAAGAACGTATTATTCCTGACGATATCATCGATGCACTGGACGTTTCTATTTTGCAGCAGCGTCTATTGGGACCGATACTTAAAATTGAAGACCCGCGCATCGATCAGAGGATTGATTTTGTAGGAGGAATTAGAGGTCTGAAAGAACTGGAACGCAGAGCGACCCTGGATATGAAGGTGGCATTTGCAGTATATCCAGTGTCTATGGAAGAGTTGATGAATATCGCGGACCATGGAGAAATCATGCCGCCGAAATCTACCTGGTTTGAACCGAAGATCGGCAGCGGCTTATTTATGCATAGGCTTTAAATGGCGAGACGTATAATAAAAGGCTTTGAAGGTAAAAATATCTTCAGAGCTTTTTTTATTTATGGGAAAATGTGTTTTTATGGAGAATGGGGAGGATTTTATGGAGAAGAGGGTCAGAATCGTGTTCATCCTTAGTATTGTTGTTCTGGCATGTCTTTGCGGCAGGCTGTATTATATTCAGGTTATGTGCCATGAAGAGCTTGAAAATGGTGCGCAGGGGCAGTACGCCATTCAAATCCAAAGCGATGATGCCAGAGGAACGATTTATGACAGAAACATGGTCAGGCTGACTGATTCCTGCTCCAGTTACTATTACTTATTAAACCGAAAAAACTGCACTGTGAAGATGGAACATCTGATCAGTCAGATCGGCGGCCAGATGGCAGGCACCAAGGGCGACGATTATGTCGTTTATAAAGCGCAGAAGTACGATCGTTATGTTAACGAAAAATTGGTCAATGAATTCGGCGCTTATGTTTTCTGTGGCAGCAGCAGATATGAAGAAAAACAAATTGCGGCTCATCTGATCGGGTATTTGAACGACTCAGACGGTACCGGCGTCTCTGGCCTTGAAAAGATGTTTCAAGACAGGCTGGCGTCATCGCCGGCGGTGCTGTCCATGATGGGAAACGGCATCGGCGAGCCGATCAAAGGTATCGGCGTAACGGAAATAGGAACAGGGGATAAAGTGAGTCCTTCTGCATTGGTGACAACAGTAGACGCCAATTTACAGAAAAAAGTGGAAGAAATCCTCAGCGACAATGGGATTTCTGGTGCTGTCGTCGTGCTTCAGGCCAAAACTGGACAGGTGGCGGCCATGGCCAGCTCGCCCGTCTTTGACCCTAACCACTTAGACAGCTACTTGACCAGTGAGAATGGAGAACTGATAAACAAAGCAGTGCAGGGACTATATCCGCCCGGCTCCGTTTTTAAAATCGTCGTCGCTGCTGCGGCCCTTGAAAGCGGTAATATTACAATGGACGATACCTTCGACTGTAAGGGGAAAGTGAACGTCAATGGGGTAGATTTAATCTGTGAAGAAAAGCCGGATGGGCATGGTACTTTGGATTTGAGACAGGCTTTTGCCAAGTCTTGTAACTGCTATTTTGCACAGCTTGGGAAAAAAACCGGATCTGAAAATATCATTGAGATGGCACGGCGTATGGGTCTGGGCAAGACGACCATTGCAGGATTTCCCGATGAAGAAGCAGGTAGTTTTCCAGATGAAAGTGAAAGAGAATACAGCGGTTTGTCTAACCTGTCCATCGGCCAAGGCAGCCTGCTGGTGACGCCGATACAAATTGCAAAGATGACCAATATCATCGCAAATAAGGGCATCGATCACAACTTGTCTGTCATTATGAGCCAGCAAAATGAAGAAGAGACAGGACAGAGGGTGATGACGGAAACGACTGCCGCAGAGGTTGGCCAGATGATGGAGCTCGTCATGGTTGAAGGCACTGCAGCAGGAAGTCAGACCCATGTGACAGCAGCTGGAAAAACCGGCTCTGCAGAGGCGGGCGGCGGAGATCAAGAAACCGTTCATGGCTGGTTTACAGGCTACTTTCCGGCAGAAGATCCGGAATATACCGTAACTGTCATTGCTGAGAACGGAAAAACAGGCAGCAGCTCTGCCCTTCCAGTCTTTGAGGAAATTGTCAATTATCTTTATTGAGATGACTAAATATACAACAACGCCCCGGTGTCCCGGATATATTCGGGGACCTGGGGCGTTAACTGCATCATTTATTCGTTTTTTTCCAGTTCTGACCGGAGCTTTGACAGAGCTTTTTTTTCTATTCGCGATACGTAAGATCGGCTGATATCCATAGAGGCAGCGATTTCCCGCTGTGTTCTGGGACCTTGGCCGTCCAATCCGTATCTCAGATTGATAATTTCCCTCTCCCGAGGTGAGAGAACTTTGTCAATGACTCCATATAATTCACGGACTTGAAATTTGAGATTCAGGTTATCGACGATTTCATCTGGATCCGTACCGAGAATGTCATTGAAACTGATTTCGTTCCCATCTTTGTCGGTACCGATGGGCAGACTGATGGACACTTCTTGTTTGTTCTTCTTAGAGGTCCTGATGCTCATCAGAATTTCGTTTTCTATGCATCTGGCAGCATATGTTGCAAGTCTTGCTGCTCTTTTACTCGTGTATGTATTGATTGCTTTTATCAACCCGATGGTTCCGATGGAAATTAAATCCTCCTGGGACGTATTCGGGCCGGTATATTTTCTGGCAATATGGGCGACGAGACGTAAATTTCTCTCGATTAAAACGTCTTTCGCATTGGGGTCGCCAGCTTCCATCAACTCTACGTATACTTTTTCTTCGTTTTCGGATAGTGGCAGTGGAAAGGAACTGCTCATATATGTAACCCCCTCTTCGAATTAAACTATATGCGAGAAGAGGGGGTAAAGTGCATGACTACCTAAAAAACGGCATGGACCTATTTCAGTTCAAATGACATGCAGTCTGTGCACTCGTACATTGTAGGGTTTGCTTCGTGAGTTCCTACAGTGATGCTGTTCAGTGAACAACAATCTGTAGAATCTGAATGATGTCTGCACTGGGTAACTGTGCATTTGATGTGTGAATTTGCATTACAACTCATATTAATTACCTCCTAAATTGTTTTTACTGTATTATTTTGCCCGGCAAAGCGAAAAATATTAAGGTCTTTTGCTTGTAAGAAAAGACAAATAATGATATAATTTAACGTGATATTTTGCGATTAATTTAAAACTGTGATTTTGAAAGGGTACGGCAAATTTTATTGGCATGGAGGAAAAAATGCAGATAAAATTATTGCCAGAAAATGAAAGACCTGTTGAAAAAGCGTGCATACTAGGAATAGAGAAATTGACTAACTCCGAATTGCTGGCTTTGATTATTCATACAGGCACCAAGAACAAATCAGCCATAAGGCTGGCAGAAGACGTGCTTGCATTATGCCCGCAAGGTCTGGGCAGGCTTGGCGAAAGCTCCTTGGAAGACTTGATGGAAGTAGACGGGATTGGAACAATGAAAGCGTGCACTATTTTGGCAGCCATTGAATTGGGCAAGAGAATTTCGGCCTGTCCTGTGTCTGACAAGGTTTCCATCGAGAGTTCTGACGATGTAGCCAGAATGTTCATGGAAGAACTGCGCTATCTCAAAAAGGAGCACTTCAGATGTGTCCTCGTCAATGCAAAGGGCGAAATCATCACGGTAGATGAAGTTTCTGTAGGAGAATTATCCAGTACCGTGGTTCACCCGAGAGAAGTTTTTAGTCAGGCAATCAGGAAGAGCGCTGCTGCTGTCATCTTTGTTCACAATCATCCAAGCGGAGACCCTAGTCCCAGCCAAGAGGATATGCAGACCACAAAACGACTGAGCGACAGCGGAGAATTGCTGGGGATACGCGTTTTGGATCATATCATCATCGGTGATGGAAAGTTTTCAAGTATGAGAGAAATGGGTTTCATCGACTAAGCATTATTGAAATTTTGGAGGTAATATAGAATGTTTAATTTATTTTCGGCAAAGGATATGGGAATTGATTTAGGTACTGCAAATACTTTAATTTACATAAAGGACAGCGGTATTGTCCTCAATGAGCCGTCTGTCATCGCCATGGATCACAGGAGAGGTGTTACTCTGGCTGTCGGTTTTGAAGCGAAGGACATGATTGGTAAAGCGCCGAGCAACATCGACGTCGTGAGACCGCTGCAGGACGGAGTCATCTCCGACTTTGACAGAACAGCCGACATGCTGAAAGCTTTTATCGAAAAAGCGGTTTCTGCCAACAAGGTAAAAAACTTCCGAGTCGTAGTCGGCGTGCCTAGCGGTGTAACAGAAGTTGAAAAACGAGCTGTAGAAGAAGTGGTCAGACAGATGGGCGCTTCTGAAGTATACATACTGGAAGAACCTATGGCGGCTGCTATCGGTGCAGGGCTCAACGTGGACAGTTCCACAGCCTGCATGATTGCTGACATCGGCGGCGGTACCACAGATATTGCCATTATCGCTTTAGGCGGTATTGTAGCCAGTTCCTCCATCAGACATGCCGGCGATAAATTCAATGATGCGATTATTCAATACATGAGAAAGAGACATGCCCTGCTGATTGGAGAGAAGACAGCTGAGTACCTGAAAATTGCAGTAGGTTCTGCTTGTCTTGATATCGACGAAAATGGGGATGAAATCATAGAATCTGTCGAAGCTAGTGGCAGAGACATTATTTCTGGACTGCCGAAGACTTTGGAAGTATCAAACCGCGATATCATGATCGCCTTACAGGAATCTATCGACATTATCATCGACGGCGTCAAGTCAACCATCGAAAAAGCACCACCAGAAATCGCAGCGGATATCGCATCTAACGGAATGATTCTTTCCGGCGGAGGCGGCATGATTCACAATTTGGACATGGTTATCGAAAAGAGAACCGGCATGAAAGCCAGAATTGCAGAGAATGCTTTTGAAGCTGTAGCACAGGGAACTGGTATGAGCCTCAATGACATCGAAAAACTAAAGATTTATGCAACGAGCATCAATAGAAGATAGGAAAAATAGGGTATGAAGTGGATTAAAAATCATAAGTTAATCAGTTTTCTTTTGGCAATCATCCTGATCAGCCTTATCGTGCTGGTCGGTTCTGTTGCTTCTGGCGGAAAGGGGAATTTCTTTACAAATATCCTCGGCAGCGTCTATTCTATCGTTGAAAAACCGGTATCTAAGGTAGCAGGGGGCATCTCAGATAACGTATCGGGTATTTTTTCATATAAGCAGATTCAGAACGAAAATGAAAAACTGAAAAAAGAAAACGAAGAGTTAAAACAACAGGTAACCAGCCTGACACTTTCAGCCAACGAACTGAAGGAATTAAAGTCTCTGTCTAAGGTGCTCAATTACAAAGGCATCGATGGAGCAGGGGACCTGGTTTCGGCAGATGTTGTTTCTATGGATGGAACCAACTGGATGAATATTTTCACCATTGACTGCGGCAGCGAAAGTGGTGTGAAACAAGGCAGTATCGTCATCTGCGGAGACGGATTGGTGGGCAGAGTCAGTTCTGTCGGAAAAGGCTGGGCGAAAGTAATATCGCTGATTGATGAGTCCAGCAAGATCAGTTTCAAGGTCTCAGGAAATCTGCAGCTGATCGGTGTTGTCGAAGGATCTTCAGACGGCAAATTGTCCGGATTTATGCTGGATAACAAAGCGAAGGTTTCTGAGGGAGATAAAATCATCACCTCCGGCATGGGTATGTATCCTGCCGGAATAGAAATCGGGAAAGTGACAAAAGTGAAATATGACAGCAATGCACAGCTTCAGAAGGTAACCATCAAACCGTCTGTAGATTTCAAATCATTGCAGAAAGTTTCGGTGATTCTATGAGGTACTGGCAGGGGTTGATATTATATTTAGCCGCATTCATCCTGCAGCCGTTTCTCCATAATCTGATTCCTGGATTGGGAGGAAATGTGAATTTGATTCTATGTCTCACTGTCATTTTGACATTCTTGTATGATGAGACCGTAATCGGGATTTTCTTTGGCCTGGTTTTCGGTCTGGCCGGCGATTTGTTCTATGGCATGTACGCAGGTCCAGGGGGATTTGCTTTCGTAGCGGTAGGGGTAGCGGTGCTCCTCTTAAAGCGGTTTGCAAATAAAGAAAATTTTTTCAATGCATTGATTATGATGCTTTTGTCAACATGGATGTATGCATCTGTTTACTGGCTGGTCTACTATTTTATCGGCAGTCCATACAGTTATCTATACGCGATGAAGTCTCTGCCTTGGCAGCTTCTGTTCAACGCAGTTGTTGCAGCGATACTTTATTTCGTACTAATTAAAAGGGTTATTAAGCACAGAAGAGATAGGTATTTTAGATGAACAAGAATATAAAATTATTCAATTCGAGATATCAGCAGATTGTGGGAATCATCTTTGTCCTTATGGCCGTTTTGGCCATAAGGCTTTTTGTCGTAACTGTCCTGCAGCACGACAGGTGGTCTGCGGAGGCATCAGACCAGAATACGAAGACCATTCAAACTTCTGCTCCGAGGGGAAACATATATGACCGGAACGGGAACGCGCTTGCCTTAAATAAGCAGGTTTTTACTGTGAATTTCAATGCCAGTGCGCTTTCGACGGAAGAAATCAATTCTTCGTCTCTGAAACTGATCAACATATTGATTAAAAATGGGGACAAGTACACTGACAATTTTCCAATTAAAATCACCGATTCCGGCACTTATTATTATACGTATAAGCAGGAAATTAAAAAATGGCTGAAGAAGCAGGGGTTCGAGGAAGACCTGACGGCAAAAGAGGCGTTTACCCAGCTCTGCCTCAAATACAACGTGGACTACAGCGATGCCAATCCTGAGCAGCGTTACGACGCCATGGAGACCTTGCAGACCAAATATAATCTGGATCCGCCCATCTCCGTCAAAAGTATGACATATACTTATGATAATGAATTGGAGGCCTTTCTCACGAAGTTTGGCTTTGAAAAGGAGGAGATCAAAAAAGGTGTGTCCGCTAAGGCGTGTTTCAAAACACTGAGAAAGGACTATGAAATCGACAAGTCCCTCAGCGACAGGGAGGCGCGGAAGATTTTCATTGTCAGAAATGAAATTGCCACCAATGGATTTACCAGATACATTCCAATCAAGGTGGCGTCAGATATCAGCAAGAAGACCATCGCCTATATTGAAGAATCAGGCATTCCAGGCTTGGAAATCTCTTCGGAAACGAAGAGGTATTACCCCAATAAAAATACAGCGTCACACATCATCGGCTACATGGGTGCTATTTCTGAGAGTGAATCAAAGGACTATGTCGATAAAGGCTACAGCGCCAGCGATTTGATTGGTAAGGACGGCATCGAAGCTGCTTTAGAAGAGAAACTCCACGGTACGCCTGGCATGCGCAAAATCAAGGTCAACAGCAGCGGTGAATACGTAGAGACATTGGAAGAGACGGAAGCAGAAAAAGGCTCCGACGTCTACCTGACCATTGACTTGGATCTGCAGAAGACGGCGGAACAATCACTGAAGAATGCTATTGCCAGGGCGTCTAACAGCCAGAGCGGCGCAGTGGTGGCGCTGGATGTAGAGACCGGCGACGTCCTTGCCATGGCAAGCTATCCGGACTATAATCCGAATATCTTCGCTAATGGCATTTCCAACAAGGCTTGGGAGTCGGTACAGCCGGAAAACCAAAGAGATTATCTGGCGCCGCGCCCTCTTATGAACAATGCGACAGGTACTTCCATTGCCCCGGGATCCACGTTCAAACCGATTACGGCAGTGGCTGCCCTGGAATGCGGTCTGGACCCCAACCGTTATATCACGGACAGAGGCTTTATCAAATACGGAGATCGTGAATACGCCTGTTCAGCATGGAATGACTACGGCGGCACCCACGGTGCAGAAACCCTGGAACTGGGCATCGGTAACTCCTGTAACTATTATTTTTTCTGCATTGCCACAGGCAAGGACTGGGGCACCGGAGCTTCTCTGGGTTATCAGACGGATATTTCAGCAGAGAAGATTCTGGACACAGCCAGGCAGTTCGGGCTGGCAGACGAAACAGGTATAGAAATCGGCGAAGCGACCAGACCTTTGGCCTCTGCGAAGACCAAATTGGAAGGCTATGAAGCCAGCGTAGAGAACTATCTCTATATCAATGCACATAAGATTTTTCCGACTGCGGTCGTCGATGACTACGAAAAGCTGAAGAAAAACATGGAGACCATTTCCAGTTGGACAGGGGAAAACCCAGAATATGAAGAAGTAATCGAACGGCTGAAGAAACAGACTGACGTAAAGAAGGATCAGATTGAGAGTGTTGCTGCCAGAATTAAGTTTGACTACTTCATTCAGGCGGAATGGACTACCGGCGACCAGTTCAACCTGTCCATCGGACAGGGTGAAAACGCTTATACGCCGTTGCAGATGGCACGTTATGTTGCAACCTTGGGCAACAACGGGGTCAGAAACCAGGTCAGCGTCGTAGCTGGCGTTGAAGGTGAGGGCTCCACGAAGAAGGATAAGGGGAAGACTTTGAATCTTAAGGATGGTACCTTGAACGAGGTCATCAAGGGTATGAAATGGGTATGCTCCAGCGGTACTTTGTCTGGCGTATTCGGCAACTTCCCTATAGAGGTAGCCGGCAAGACGGGTACGGCGGAATATCAGGCAATCAAACAGCCTGCCAGTGAAGTGAAATACGTCAAAGACCGTCTCGGCACGCTGAATGCCGCGGCAGGAACTTCGGTCACCTGGGCAAAGGTGAAAAAGACCATGGAAAAGATGATGGAGGACGAGCCGGAGAGATATGAGACGGAGGACGAGACCATAGACGACGCAGTCATCAAAGCCAGCAACTACAGAATTACCCAGGGCATGATCGATAATGGAAAAGGCGGCTATGACTACAACGCCTGGACCATCGCTATGGCACCGGCGGACAATCCGAAAATTGCAGTAGCCGTACTGCTGATTCAGGGAGGATATTCGTCCAATGCGGCTCCTGTGGCAAAAGACATTATCGCTGATTATTTGAACGTCTATGACGATAAAAAAGTAAAGACAACGAAGACAGACATCGATGGAACGAACAAAGTACAATAAAAAAGACGATAGCTATAATTGATTGGAGGAAGAAATGGGCAAAGTATTTTTAATTGCGTCTGGGAAAGGCGGGACAGGAAAGACTATGTTTGCAGCAAACTTTGGTGCGACTCTTGCAAAAAGAGGAAACAGCGTGGTAATACTGGATCTGGACCTGGGCCTGCGAAATCTTGACTTATATTTTGGACTCGAAAACAATGTAGTGTACGACGTGTACGATGTCTTAACAGGTGTCTGCCGCATCAAACAGGCTTTGATCAAAGACAAGCGTTTCGATGAATTGTATGTCATGGCGGCATCACCGTCCCGGGATGATGGGACTTTGACGCCACTGCACATGCAGGTTCTCTGTGAAAAACTGAAAAACACTTATGATTATGTGATTATCGATGCCCCGTCGGGCATCGACGACGGTTTGGTGCTTTCTGCGGCTGGAACAGATGAGGCGATTATTGTGACTATGCCTGAATATTCAGCGCTTCGCGATGCGGATACCCTGGACCGTGAACTGCTGAAGCTGGGTATCAAAAACCGTTATGTCGTTCTCAACAAGGTGATTGCGGAGATGATGTCTTCTGGTTATGCGCCGCGGCTGAGAGAGATTACTACGATTTTGCGTCCGCCGCTTGCAGGAGCCATTCAATTTGACGAGAACATTCAGATTTCAACAAACCTAGGCGTGCCTATCGTATTAAAGGACGGAACCTATATACAAGAGAACTTCGATAAGATCACAGATCGGATTTTAAATGCATAATGGAATAAAAAAAGCTGCCATGACGGCAGCTTTTTGATTGCATATGATTAGAAGTTGATGCCTTTGCTTCGCATTCCTACATCCAGTACAAGCCCCAGGGCCAGCATATTGGAGATGATGGAAGAACCACCGTAGCTGAGGAAAGGAAGGGTGATACCCGTTACCGGCATCAGTCCGATGGTCATGGCGATATTTTCAAAGATCTGAAAGGCGAACATGCCGATGATTCCGGCTACCACCAGAGCGCCGTAGAAATCCAAAGAATTTCTGACGATATTGGCCATGCGGACCAGTAGGATTGTAAACAAGCCGATGACAGCTAGTCCACCGATCATGCCCAATTCTTCTCCGATGACAGAAAAAATGAAGTCCGATGTTTGGACAGGAATAAAATCTAATTCTTTTTGCGTACCGTTAAACAAACCTTTGCCGAAGACGCCGCCGGAACCGATGGCGATCTTCGATTGAAAGACCTGATAGTTGCCAGACAAAGCAAGATTGTCTGGATGGAGGAAGGCCTCAATACGTTCGCGCTGGTATTCCGCCATAAAGACGTAGGCCACCGGCACGGCGGCGACGACCAGGGCGAAGAACTTAGCGAATACCTTCAGATTGATACCGGCAAAGAAGATCATCACGACCCAGATGGCGGCGAAGACCAGTGCGCTTCCAAGGTCTTCCTTGAGGACGATGACGATGATCGGTGCGGCAACGATGCCGGCTTTGATCAGTCCTTTGAAGTTATAAAGATCGTCCTTGTGTTCGTTGAGGTAACCGGCCATGATCAGGATGAACAGGATCTTGACGATCTCGGAGGGCTGGATGGTGATAACCCTCAGGTCGATCCAGGATCTGGCGCCGAACTGCTCCTTGCCTAAGCCGGGAATATAAACCAGCAACAGCAGCACGAAGGACAAGATGTACAGATATTTCTCTAACCCGGAAAACATGCTGTAGTTAAACGATAGTATGACGAAGATGGCGATTGTTCCCAGTATGTATGCTGCAATTTGAACAATGACATCACGACTGAAGAAGCCTGTACTGATTTGCGTGCTTCCGATCATCAGGATACTGATCACTGCCAGCAAACCGATGACGACGATAATGGCTTTATCAACGTTTTTAATTAAATTTGAAAAATTGTTCATAGTTTTCCCCTCTTGTTCTTGACATTATGTCTATTGCAACATTATAATATATATTGTGCGAATATATCAAGATTTAATTATGTAATGCGAAATTTTTTTGAAAAATACCTTGAAAATAGAAAAACTGAATAGAAAAGGAGGTGCTTTAATGTCTCCAATAATATGGATTATAATTATTGTAGTTGTAGCAGCCATATGCTTATTGATCGGATATATATTAAGAAAAAACATTGGCGAGAAGGCTATTGGAAGCGCGGAACAAAAAGCTAAGAATCTGATACTAGACGCTGAGAATAGATCCGAGACTATCAAGAAAGAGATTACATTAGAAGCAAAAGAAGAAGCTCACCGTATGAGAACCGACGTTGAGCGAGAAGTAAGAGAGAGGAGAGCTGAGATTCAGCGCTCTGAAAGACGGTTAATTCAGAAAGAAGAATCAGTTGACAGAAAACTGGAAAACATTGAAAAAAGAGAAGAGAGCATTACAAGACACGAAAACGAAATTTTAGAGAAAAAAAGAGAATTGGAAGGCTTTGTCGCAAGACAGATCGAGGAGTTAGAAAAAATTTCCGGTTTAACTGCTGACGAAGCAAAAGCGCTTTTACTTGATGAAATTGAAAAGGATGTCAGACATGACGCATCCTTGATGATTAAAGACATTGAGTCAAAAGCAAAAGAAGACGCGGACAAGAAAGCAAAAGAAATCATCACTGGAGCCATTCAGAGGTGTGCGGCAGATCACGTTGCAGAGAGCACCGTCTCTGTGGTTGCCCTCCCTAATGATGAGATGAAAGGCAGAATCATCGGCCGCGAGGGAAGAAATATCAGAGCAATCGAAACCTTGACAGGCGTAGATTTGATCATCGACGACACGCCGGAGGCAGTGATTGTATCTGGCTTTGATCCGGTGAGAAGAGAAATTGCACGCATTGCTTTAGAAAAATTGATTGTCGATGGAAGAATCCATCCGGCAAGAATTGAAGAGATGGTAGAGAAGGCAGAAAAAGAAGTCAACGCGATCATCAAAGAAGAAGGTGAACAAGCTACTTTCGAAGTCGGCATCCACAATCTTCACCCAGAGCTTGTGAAGCTATTGGGAAGACTCAAATACAGAACCTCTTATGGACAGAACGTATTGAAGCATTCTGTCGAGGTGGCACATTTGGCTGGTCTGATGGCTGGCGAACTGGGGCTGGATGTCAAATTGGCTAAGAGAGCCGGACTTCTGCACGATATCGGTAAAGCTCTCGATCATGAATACGAAGGAACTCATGTGGATATCGGTATCCAGGTATTGAAAAAATACAAAGAGTCAGAAGCTGTCATTAACGGCATGGCCGCACACCATGGCGACTATGAACCGAAGAGCATGGAAGCTGTGCTCATCGCGGCGGCGGATGCACTCTCAGCAGCGAGACCTGGAGCTAGAAGAGAAACTCTGGACGCATATATCAAGAGACTGGAGAAGTTAGAAGAGATCGCTAATACTACCAAAGGAGTAGACAAGTCCTTTGCAATCCAGGCAGGCAGAGAAATCAGAATCATTGCAAAACCAGAAGAAATGAACGATGAAGGCATTGTTTTACTGGCTAGAGATATTTCAAAGAAAATTGAATCCGAACTGGAATATCCGGGACAGATCAAGGTCAATGTAGTGAGAGAAACCAGGGCAATCGATTACGCGAAGTAATGAGATCTATGAAATCTAACTCCCCATGTTACATGGGGAGTTATTTATTCAATTTGAGGAGTATATGGAAAATAGGATTGAAGAAACTACATCGTATTATAAAAGACTGTTACTGCTGGCGACACCCATCATCGTACAGCACCTCATTACAGTAGGTCTGAATCTGGTGGACAACATCATGGTCGGCCGTCTCGGCGCGCTGCCTCTGGCTGCAGTAGGTTCTGCCAACCAGGTCTATTCGATCTATGAAATGGTGCTCTTTGGTTTGTTCAGCGGAGCGGCAGTACCTTTGGCGCAATATTATGGGGCGCGGGACTATAAGAATATAAAACGCATCGTCGGTATGGATATCACCATGGGACTTTCCCTGGCGATTCTGACTCTCGTCATGGCACAGCTCTTTGCACCGCAGATTATCAGTCTCTTTGCCGAGGAACAGGAAGTTGTCCATCTGGGAACCCAGTATATCAGAATTGCCTCTTTTACGTATCTTACCGTTGCGGTAAGTTTTGTCATCTCCTATAATTCCAGGTCGGTGCAGATTGTAAAAGTACCGACAATTATAAATATATGCAGCATCTTGACAAACACGTTGCTGAACTATATCCTTATCTATGGGAATTTTGGCATGCCGGCTCTGGGTGTGAGAGGAGCAGCGATTGCGACACTGATTGCCAGGATCATTGAACTGGCGGCGCTGGTTATCTATCTCTGTGTCGATAAAGAGCATCCTTTCCACGGTAAGCTCTCGGAATTTAAAGGCTTCAGCCGTGACCTTTTCCGCCGCGTGATGAGGACAGCTATGCCTGTCGTCATCAGTGAAGGCGGGTGGTCCTTAGGTGTCACCTTGACCTTTGCTGCTTACGGGAAAATCAGTGCGGAAGCTCTGGCAGTCATGCAGGTCAGCAACGTCCTCTGCGTCTTCTGTCAATGCGCATCCTTTGGTTTAGGTAATGCGTCAGCTGCTTTGACTGGGGAGATGCTGGGGCAGAAACAGACAGCGCTGGCCTATGAGAATACAAAGAAATACATGAAAGTGCAGTGGATTCTGACGGGCATCATGACGGTGATGATTTTGGCGCTGCGCGGACCGATTGCGTTGATTTATCATTTCGATGAAGAAACTACGACGATGCTGATGCTGGCCCTGGGGGTCTTTGCTTTTACCATGATACCGCGAATGATCGCTTACGCTGTGCAGTGCGGTATACTGAGAGCGGGAGGAGATACGTTGTTCTGTATGGTGGTAGAGCTTTCCTGCAACCTGGGAATCGAAGTGATTCTGGCTTATGTCAGTGTACTGGTATTCCATCTGCCGCTGCATCTCTGTATCGCAGTTGCCGCAGCCGGGAATTTGATCAAAGCAATCATAGAATATAGACGATATCTAAGTAAAAAATGGATTAATGTAATAATATAGGTGAAAATGATGTTTGTATATTTGGATAATAGTGCGACAACGAGACAATATGATGAGGTCACGAGACAGATGAAAGAAGCGATGGATGATTTCTATGGCAATCCATCGGCCCTTCACTCTCTGGGATTGGCATCAGAGAAAAGAATCAGGACGGCAAGGCAAAACCTTGCTGGCGCTTTTGGTGCCAGAGAAGATGAAATCATCTTTACTTCTGGCGGCACGGAGAGCGACAATATGGCACTGTATGGAATCGCCCATGCGAGAAAGCGGGAGGGCAATAAGATTATCACATCAAAAGTGGAACATCCGGCCATCCTAGAGGCATGCAAAGTATTAGAAAAAGAGGGCTTTGATGTTGTCTATATCGGAGTCGACGATAAATGCCGCCTTGATACAGCGCAGCTGCGTGCGGCCATAGATGAGAAGACGACGCTGATTTCTATTATGGCGGTCAACAACGAGACGGGAACCATCATGCCGACAGATGAAATCGGCCGCTTGAAGGGGCGGTCAATCTTTCACACCGATGCTGTACAAGGCTTTGCTAAGGTGGACCTGAAAAATTCAGGAGCAGACTTGATTTCGGTCAGCGCTCACAAAATTCACGGACCGAAGGGAGTCGGCGCACTCTATGTTAAGAAAGGCGTCAACCTGCCAGCTTTCATCGTCGGCGGTGGTCAGGAGCGTCATATGCGGTCAGGGACAGAAAATGTTCCGGGCATCATCGGCTTTGGTGCAGCTTGTCAGATCGCTATGAGTGATTTTGACGGCCGCATGGAGAAGATGGCGACGGTCAGAAACTATTTACGAGATGGGGTCTGTGACCAGATCAAAGATGTCAAAGTCAACAGTCCCGAGGACGGCGCAGCTTCAGTTTTGAACATTTCATTTCTGGGAACCAGGGGTGAAGTTTTACTCCACACTCTGGAGCAGGATCAGATTTTTGTTTCAACGGGTTCCGCCTGTTCTTCCAATAAAAAGGGCGGCAGTCATGTTCTTGCCGCCATGGGGCTTACGGACAAGGAAATCGAAGGCGCCATCCGGTTCAGTTTTAACGAGTTCAACACGATAGAAGAGATGGATTACGTCATAGAAAAAGTCAAAGGGGCAGTGGAGCGTTTCCGCAGACTGGGCTCATTTCGGTAATAGAGTTGAATTTATACTGCAGATACTTTTATCGGCCGAACATCGACAGTTTGTGAAGGAAGTCAAAGTTTAAGGAGATTGTACAATGAACGAACAAAATATTTTCATCGTCAGGTGCGGTGAAGTGGCGCTCAAAGGCATGAACAAGCCGTATTTTGAGCGCATGTTGGTAGAGAGAATCAAGAAAAATGTAAAACAATTTGACGGTGTAGATGTGCGCCGCCATGAGGGACTGATTTATGTCAGAGCGGACAAGTCCATAGACAGGGATCAGCTCCTCAAAGAGATTGGCAAGGTCTTCGGCGTAGCGTCCATCAGCCCGGCGGTGGAAGCTCCAAGCAACCTGGACGCCATCGGCGAAGAAGCCGTCAAATATATGATGGATCTGATTGAAACGAAGGGAATCAAGACCTTCAAAGTTGAGGCGAAGAGAGCAGACAAGAACTTTCCCGTCAAGTCGCCGGATATCGGACGTATTATCGGGGCCAAGGTTTTGATCGGCTGCAAGGTGCTCAAAGTAGATGTGCACAATCCCGATGTGCATCTCTTTGTAGACGTGAGACACGACAAATCTTACATCTACCAACAGAAAATCGCTGGATTTGGAGGGCTTCCTCTTGGTACCAACGGAAAAGGCATGGTACTTTTGTCTGGCGGAATAGACAGCCCTGTGGCAGCCTGGATGATGGCGAAACGGGGTATGCTCATCGAAGCTGTACACTTCCACTCCTACCCGTACACCAGTCAGAGGGCGCAGGAAAAGGTGGAGGACTTGGCGAGAATCGTCGCCTCTTATTGCGGTAATTTCAAAATGCACGTCATCAATCTGCTGCCGATTCAGGAGCAGATTGTGCAGAACTGCCCGGAGGAGGAAACTACGATTTTGGTCAGACGTTTCATGATGCGGATCGCAGAGAAAATAGCCGAAAAGAATGGCGGCATGATGTTAATTACAGGCGAAAATCTGGGGCAGGTTGCCAGCCAGACGGCAGAAGCTCTGGTGGTGACTGACGCCTGTGTCAAAATGCCTGTCATGCGGCCGCTGATCGCCATGGACAAGGTGGACATCATGGATAAGGCCGAGGAAATCGGCACCTTCGAGACTTCCATTCAGCCTTATGAGGACTGCTGCACTGTGTTCCTGCCAAAGCACCCGTCGACGAAACCAAAACTTGCACGAATCATCGAATCTGAAAGCAAATTGGATGTTGAAGCCTTGGTTGACGCCGCAGTGGACAGCGAAGAGATCGTAAATATTCGACAAAATTAGTACAAAACCCCCATTTTCTCTTAAAGACAAGGCTCCAGGCCGGGATTATAATAGAGAAAAGGGGGTTTTTCTATGGAAACAATATTTTATATAAAAGGTGACACACTGGTGGTTGATTTATCAGGAGAGATTGATCATCATGTGGCGGAAAAAATTAGAAATGACATCGATGATGAGATCAAGCTTTATGAAACGAAAAATCTCATCATGGATTTTTCAAAAGTAACTTTTATGGACAGTTCCGGTGTTGGCGTTGTCCTGGGAAGATATAAAAAAGTAGGTGAACTGGGAGGGACTGTGACGATTCGTAACGCGGACAGGTTGGTCAAGCAGATTTTAGATATGTCGGGTATTTTCTCCCTGATGAAATACGAAGAGACAAGTGATTTTACGACAAAACGTTAGGAGGAAGAGATGGAAGGAAATATAGTAAAACTGGAATTTGAAGCGCTGCCAGAAAATCAAGGTTTTGCCAGATCAGTCGTCAGCGCTTATTGTGTCAGTCTCGATCCTACCCTGGAAGAGTTGACGGAGATCAAAACGGCTGTGTCCGAGGCGGTCAGCAATGCGATTATACATGGGTATGAGAGAAAAGGAACTGGAAAAATCGAAATGGAATTGAAAACCATAGATAAGGATAAGGTCTACATCAAAATTACGGACTACGGCAAGGGCATCTGCGATATCAAAAAAGCCATGGAACCGATGTTCTCGACGGAAGAGAGCCGAGAGATGTCCGGCATGGGATTCACTGTCATGGAGAGTTTTGTTGACAAAGTGTTTGTGGAGTCGGAGCCGGATAAGGGGACAGCGGTGACTTTGATCAAATATCTGGATACTTATTATGGCGTATAAATATGTGCCGGTCCCAAAAGAAGATACATATGAACTAATTCGAAAAGCACAAGAGGGTGATGAAGATGCAAAGTCTTTGGTCATAGAACAGAACACAGGCCTGGTGAAGAAAATCGCACTGAAGTTCTCATCCTCTGAATACGAGACAGACGACTTGATACAAATCGGATATATGGGACTGCTGAAAGCAGTTTATAAATTTGAACCTGAATATGACGTGATGTTTTCTACCTACGCTGTTCCCATGATTATCGGGGAAATCAAACGTTTTTTCAGGGACAACGGCAAGATCAAAACCAGCAGAAGCCTGAAGTCGGAGATTTATGCGCTAAAGAAAGTGCAGGATGAGCTTTGCAAGAAGAACGGATGCCAGCCCAGAATCAGCGAAGTAGCAGAGGCCATGAATCTATCGCCGGAGCATGTAGTAGAAATTATGGAAGCCTCATCAGCGCTGTCCAACGTCGCGAGTTTGGATAACCAGCTAGTGGAAGAAGAATACGATGCTTATTACAGCGAAGCTTCTCCAGAAAATAACCTGGACAGTATCATGATTAAAAAGGAAATTGCAAACCTGAAAGCACGAGAACGTCAGGTTATTATTTTGCGCTATTATAAAGATATGACCCAGCAGGAAATTGCCAAGCTGATGGGAATTTCCCAGGTTCAGGTGTCGAGGATAGAAAAGAAAGCGCTGGAAAACATCAGGCAAAAAATGGTCGAGTAGTGACCCAAAAGTAACTCAGTAACTGAATTCGACATTTTCTTGCAAGAAATGCAAAAATGACTTGCAAAATGGATTCAAAAGTGGTTTACTATATATGTATGCTGTTATTTTTGTAACAAACGAAAACAGCAAGATATAACGCGGTTAAAAAAACATCCTCTCTAAGAGGGGACCGTTATTATAATTTAAGGAGGCATTTACATGAACTTTCAACTAACGAAGGAACAAGAATTCGTAAGAAAAATGGTAAGAGAATTTGCCACTAACGAAGTTGAACCATTAGCTGCAGACATTGACCAGGAACACAGATTTCCAGAAGAAACTGTGGAAAAGATGGCCAAGTATGGCATGCTGGGTGTTCCATTCCCGACTGAGTACGGTGGAGCAGGCGGAGACCACATCTCCTACGCAATCACTGTAGAAGAATTATCAAGAGTTTGCGCATCCACAGGCGTAATCTGTTCGGCACATACTTCTCTTTGCTGCTGGCCGATTTTTAACTGGGGTAACGAAGAACAGAAGCAGAAATACCTGCCAGAACTGTTAGCCGGTAAGAAATTAGGCGCTTTCGGTCTGACTGAGCCAAACGCTGGTACAGACGCAAGCGGACAGCAGACAAGAGCAGAATTAGTTGGAGATAAATGGGTCTTAAACGGAGCAAAAGTATTTATCACAAACGGCGGATATGCTGACGTTTTCGTTGTAATGGCTATGACAGATAAGAAAAAAGGAAACCACGGAATCAGTGCTTTCATCGTAGAAAAGAACGATCCGGGCTTCTCAATTGGTAAAACAGAAGACAAGATGGGTATTTGCGCATCTTCTACTACTGAGCTTATTTTCCAGAACTGTGAAATTCCTCAGGACAGACTGTTAGGTCAGATCGGTGACGGATTCAAAGTTGCTATGTCAACTCTGGACGGCGGCCGTATCGGTATCGCTTCCCAGGCTCTGGGTATTGCACAGGGTGCATTCGACGTTACAGTAGAATACATGCAGGCAAGAAAACAGTTTGGCAAGAAATTATCACAGATGCAGGCTCTGCAGTTCGAAATGGCTAACCTGAAGACTAAGATTGAAGCTTCAAGACTGCTGATCTACAAGGCTGCTGACTTGAAAGACAAACACCTGCCATATGGCGAAGCTGCTGCAATGGCGAAGCTGTTTGCCGCTGAAACTGCAATGGAAGTAACCACGAAGTGCGTTCAGTTCCACGGCGGATATGGATACACGAAGGATTACCCAGTTGAAAGAATGATGAGAGACGCTAAGATTACTGAGATCTACGAAGGAACTTCTGAAGTTCAGAGAATGGTAATCGCTGGTGCGACTTTCAAAAAATAAGATAGTAGGAGGAAATAGAAATGGCATTTAAGATTATCGTATGCGCAAAGCAGGTACCAGATACGAACGTTATCAAAATTAACCCTAAGACTGGTACTTTGATCAGAGATGGCGTTCCAAGCATTTTGAACCACGACGATGCGAACGCTTTAGAAGAAGCATTAAAGATTAAGGATAAATATCCTGATACACATATTACAGTTGTTACTATGGGACCTCCTCAGGCTAACGATCTGCTATTCGAATGTATAGCAATGGGAGCTGATGAAGGTGTACTAGTATCTGACAGAGCAGTTGGTGGATCCGATACATGGGCTACATCAAACACTCTGGAAGCAGCAATCAGAAAGATCGGCGACTTCGATCTGATCTTTGCTGGCAGACAGGCAATCGATGGAGACACTGCTCAGGTAGGACCGCAGATTGCTGAAAAATTAGACTTACCTCAGGTTACATATGTAGAAGAGTTCGAAATCGCTGACAACTTAAAGGACATCACTGTTAAGAGACAGTTAGAAGATGGATATGAATTAATCAAGATCCAGACTCCTTGCATGCTGACAGCCATCAAAGAACTGAACACTCCTAGATATATGAGCATGTCAGGGATCTTCGCTGATAAAGAAATGAAGACTTGGAACGCGAAAGACATCGAAGTTGACCTTACAAAAGTAGGTCTGGAAGCTTCTCCTACAAACGTATTCAGATCATTCACACCTGCTCCAAAGGGCAAGGGCGTTACAATCGAAGGAGATACTGAAAAAGAAATCGCTGACAATCTTTTAATCAACTTAAAAGGAAAGCACATAATCTAATTTAGGAGGAGGAATAACAATGGCTATTGAAATATTAAAAGAGAAATGTATAGGCTGCGGACTATGCTTCAAATCATGTCCTTACGATGCCTTTGAATTCGAACCATATGATGGCAACAAAGCCGGCAAAATTGCAAAAGTCAATGCAAAGTGCTCATTCTGTAACCAGTGCTTAACTGCTTGTAAGTTTGGCGCTATCAAAGAAAAAGCACAGGAAGCTGCAGTTGACCTGAGCGCATACAAGAATGTATGGGTATTTGCTGAACAGAGAGACGGAAAGTTAATGAACGTTGCTCTTGAACTGATCGGTGAAGGATACAGACTGGCAAAAGAAATCAGCGAAGACACAAAAGTCTGCGCATTATTAGTTGGTGACGGAATTGACCACCTGGCTGAAGAGTGTTTCGCATATGGTGCTGAAGCAGTTTACATGGTTCAGGATCCATTACTGAAGAACTTCACAACTGATGGTTACACAAAGGTTATCAAGCAGGCAATTGACGAATACAAACCGGAAATCGTTCTTTACGGTGCTACTCACGTAGGTCGTGACCTGGCTCCAAGAATTGCTGCTAGATGCAACACTGGTCTGACTGCTGACTGCACAAGACTGGACGTAAAAGTATCCAGCTACATAGACTTCGCTAAGAAGAACACTACATTAGATACTTCCACATTGGATCCAGATGATCCATCAACTGGAATCAAGCAGACTCGTCCTGCATTCGGTGGTAACCTGATGGCTACAATCATCTGCCCTAAGACTAGACCGCAGATGTCAACTGTACGTCCAGGTGTAATGCAGAAGAGAGACAAGGTTGAAGGCGCTACTGGTGAAGTAATCAATGTTAAGCCTGAAATCACTGCTGCTGACATCAGAACTGAAATCGTTGAAATCGTAAAATCCGCTAAGGAATTAGTTTCCTTAACTGATGCTGAAATCATCTGCTCCGGCGGAAGAGGACTTGGCGATGCTTCTGGTTTCGAACTGATTCAGAAGTTTGCTGACAAAGTTGGCGGCGTTGTGGGTTCATCCCGTGCAGCTGTTGATGCTGGTTGGATCGATCACTCCCACCAGGTTGGTCAGACAGGTACTACAGTTAAGCCTAAAATCTACTTTGCTTGCGGAATTTCCGGCGCAATCCAGCACTTAGCTGGTATGCAGACTTCAGACATCATCGTTGCAATCAACAAAGATGCTGATGCTCCTATCATGGAAATTGCTGACTACGCAATCGTTGGCGACCTGTACAAAGTAATCCCTGCTATTATCGATGAATGGGATAAGGCAGAAGAAATGTACGACGCTTCAACAAAATAAGAACTGAAATGAAAAAAGTGCCAGCTTGCCTGGCACTTTTTGATTGCGTGATTGACTACAATTTTTTGATTTCTTCTATAGACAGACCGGTGTATTTGGCAATGATGCCCGCATCTAGTCCGTCAGCCTTCATCTTGCGTGCAGTGTCATAGGCGGCATCCTTTTTGCCTTCTGCAAGCCCTTCTTCTAGTCCCTCTTTTTTTCCGATGCTGTAGCGTACATCCAATTCCTCTTCCAGTGTCATAATCTGTTCGATCTCCTTTCTGCCGTTCAGGTCCTCCACCATCTGGTGGATCTGGCCGATGAAGGGGTCGTCGCCTTCTGCCTCCTGGCTGTTGACATAGCCGAAGAAATCCCTCAGGGGTTCCGGAACCTTTTCTTTTGGACAGGTTGTGTTCAAGATTATTGTAAACGTTCCGTCCCCGTATGGCAAAGATTTTTTGACGTCATATTTTTCGAAAAAGTAAATGGGTTCCTCTATTCCGTAGTAGTCGAAGGTGCAGATGAAGATGACATAAGTGGGCCTCAGTTCGGCGTCCTTCATGACAATGGCAAAGACGAGGGGGTTGGTAATGGGGTATTTGACCTTTGTTAGTTTCATAAGTGCTCCTTTGCTACATTTGTATATGTAAAATATTTACTGTAAATATTTTACATAATGCTGAACAAAAAGTCAAGGGGTTTTTATATCAAACTTCAATTCGCAAAGTAGATTTTCTATTGACATTTTAATATCTATAACTTTACTAAAAAAATCCTCATTATTTCTGAGGATTTTCTTTTTCTTCCTTTTCTCGTTCTTCTCTAAGCCTTTCTAAAGTTCTTTTTAAACCTTTAGGCAGTTCATAGTCTGCATCAAGTAATTCTTCATAATCTTCTTGAGGATGAACATATCCTAATTCGTGCATGAATTCTACAGCAAATCTATACTTTCTGAAATAGTTTAACAATATATGAATAATCTCTTTTTCTTCTTTCTTTAAATACCCTATATTCACGGTTTCACTTTTCTCTATATCTAAAATATAATCAGCGGAAACTTTAAAAATCTTGGCTAATTCAATAACATATTGAGTTGAGGGTATACTGATTCCCATTTCCCACGCATTAACGGCTGAACGTGATATTCCTAATCTTTTTGAGAGGGCTATCTGAGAATAATTGTTTTGCTCTCTTAGATTTTTTATGTTTTCTCCAATCATTATTTCACCTCGTTTTATTTTAATTATATCAACTCATTTCCACAACTGCATTATCACCACAACAACTCAATTTGCTTAATGATTATTTAATTGACAGTTTGCAATTATAAATTGACATTATGGTAATTAAGCAGTATAATCATAGTAAGAAAGGAGGTGAGAGTATGATACGTCTGTGCAAGCATAACCAAGAAAACGTACTTGATAAAGTCCGTAACGGTCAATTAGATGCAATCGCATTAAGTTCAACGAATTTAATTGATGATATTATTCTTCATATGAATTCCCATAAAATTTTTGATTGTCTGAAAGATAATATCCCAGACAAAAGAGCACAAAACAATACAATTCCATACGAATTGATTTGGGCTTGTTCGATTGCCGCTAAAATGAAAGTTCAAACAAGTCTTACGGATATTCCGTTTGCAATTAATGACCATAAGACACTAGCTGAACTTGGATATACCCTTATTGATGATAACAGCAATTTGAAAGCTGGTTTAATGCAGGAAAGCAGTTTAAGATTCCTGTTAAACAAATACGATTCATCATTGTTCGTTGATGGCTATAATAACACAGTACAAAATGGTATTCTCCCTCTTTTAGATATTGTTCCCGATATTCATATATTAGACTGCACTGATTTAGAAGTTAATTACTTCAATGAACATTATGAAGAATCTGGTATTGCTAAAAGCAAACGTGACAATATGAATTCAAGAGGTTATAAACTTGCCACACTCAGAGGTATCGTTGAAGATACTGGAATCATTGAAGACATTCGTTTTGGAAGTCTGAATACACATGATTTGAAACTGAGTGAAGAGATGCTGAAAACTTCTCCCATGCTTAAGGAGAATGATATTCTAATCAATGACAGAGGTTTTCTCTCAAGAGAACTAATCAACTACCTAAAAACTGAGCGTAAGGTAGATACATATATTCCGTTAAGAAGAAACATGGAATCTTACAAAATGGCTGTACTTGATGCAAAATATAAGAATGACTGGCATGAACACCCCACAAACAGGCGAACTTCACAGGTTATCACTCTTGTTGATGATTTAGGTGAAAACTGGAGAGGTTCTAATCCAAAAGAAGATGTCCCTATTAATGGCTGTGTAGTATGGGACGAAGAAACCGATGAATACTTTGTTTTTGTAACTACTGATATAACTAAAAGTGCAAAAGATATTCTCAATATCTATGAATTACGACCAGAAATTGAAGAAGATTATCGTCAATTAAAGGACTTTTGGAAGATAGAGGACTTCAAAAGTACGAAGATTAATGTAATTCTATTCCATATTGTTTGTGTATTATTTGGTTACTTATTCTTCCAACTGTATACCCTATTTCCAGAAGGAGCGGAGTTTATAGGGAAGTCACTACCTGTTATCCTTAAAAAATATTTGCCAAAGGTTCAGCCTTATGTTGTTTTATATACAGGCTATGAATTTGGGGTGCTAAAGTTGATTGATTTAATGGAACTTTATGCCCACTGTGATGAAACTGTCCAATCAAAATTTAAAACTATATTAACTGATTAAGAAAGGAAGTTTAATTATGATTAGAACAAAATGTAGTAACTGTGGAAACATACGTTACATAAAAGACAATGACGATTCATTCATGTCATGCCCAAATTGTAATGCAGTATTCACCCAAACAGACAGAGACAAATGGAAGAAAATACGAGATTTAACTAAAGATGATACTCCTAAAATCTCTCAAATTTTTCTATTTTGCTTATTATTTATAGGTGTCCTCAGTGTAATTGGATGTTTTGTTATAGGTAGTAATACAGGATATTATGGAGAATTCAATACGCTAACATTCCTTGTCAGTATTGTCATTGTTGCTGAATCAATGCTTGTTCTCATTGTGTTTAAAAATATTTTAGATACACTTTATCGGAATCAAGTGGAAACACAAACCATACGTGAGTTTATGGAATATGAGATTTCCAAACAACTTGAGGAAAGGAAATAGGTATGAAAAGAATCATTGTTGTAGTGTTTATTTCCCTCTTATCTCTATCCATAATTGGTTGCAGTGGTCAAGATATTCCATCATATGAAGGTCATGAAGGAGTACCAGATTTTGGAGTGTTCTGTAAAGATGCTGAATATGACGAAGAATATACTCAAATGACTAAAGAAAGTTTTTATGAGTCTGGTGAGAATTATCCAGATATATCAGTATACAACATTCCTACTGATAAAGTAGATGTTGTTGAAGAATACACGACACTATTAGAATCCATGGGTTTCACTCAATCAAGCGGCACAAGTTTATATAGTGGAAAGGGATACTTAAATCAAGATAAAACCGAAGGTGTATTAGTAGCTTGTAATGAAGACGTATATGATTCATCTATTTCTAAAGTAACTATTATCCTTAATTAAAATTTGAATCTATTCCATAAAACACCTCCTAAATATTATGTTAGGAGGTGTTTTAATTTTTTTATAATTTTTCGATATAATCTATTTCATCTAAATTAATCATAATAGTTTTATCTTTTTCTGAGGAAAAATCAGAACTATGTGTATTAATTTCTTTTTCATTGCTAATAATTTTGTAATGTGTTAGAGATAGCCAACTCGGTTTCTGTACTATATTGTACATATCATAAGAACCGATAATATAATAATCTTTGTTCTTTAAATGTATATTTAAATTTGTACCATTTTTAAAATCCAATATATCTTTAAAAATATCATCATTATTTATTGTTCTATGTAATAAATGTAATAAAATCCATGAAAAAGGCGAACTATTATATATTAAATAAAAAAACACTGCCATTAAAATAGAAATTATAAAACTTAAAAAAAGCATACTTGACTGTTCTAATTCAATATTAATTAAATTACTAACATAATTAATTAAAATAACATAGACATAACTAATTGCACAACTCATAAAAATCATTATATTCATGCTTACTTTACTTTCTGTTGATGTAAAATATGTAAATAGTTTAATAGTGAAAAACCCAGGAATAAAAAATTGTAATACATTTAAAATATTTTCCGTTGATAATAAAATATCGTTATTTATTTTTGTCACCCTCTTTATCATTATCTTGATTTTCAGAATTTAACTTTAAATTGGTAAAATCTAATGGTTTCTTATTTATAGCTTTTTCTGAAAATCTTTTTACTTTAGAATTATTTTTCTTTTCTTTCTTATCATCACACATTTTCCAAATCCTCCAATTATAATTTTTCTTATATAATATCATAAAATCGGAAGATTTGGAAATATTTGTTGTAATTCATCATCTACTTTGCGAATTGAAGATATCAAAACCGCATGTCTCTTTATAATAGAGTTAGGTTTTTTGTTGTATCCAGGCATTCTCTGCGTAACTGAATTATGATTTTAGAGCATTAGTAGGGGAGTATATCTGATTCTGGTTACTTTATGCATGAATTTCAGTGTCTAAAATGCCGGATGCAATCCATAAAAGTAACCAAATGCCGCATATTTACAGATGCTGTAAGCAGTCACGGCTGTTTTTGATGGAAATGACTTCGCATACTATTATGTGGTTACGCGAGACTTATATGCTGTCATCAAAAAACCTAACTTTACCGTCCTAAATGTTTATCGCATACCCCTATCCCCTATATAGCTGCCATTCGGGTAGAATGAATACCTTTATAACTGCAGCACAATCAACATACAGAATAAAAAGAATTATCAGATAACTTATTGACTGTGCCATGGCAAAGTGCTATCATAGAAGTTGTAAAATGGGTGAAAACGTTGAAATATTAACGCAATAACGCGTTAATATGATAAAGTGAAGCCCGCATGCGAAAGAAAGGAAGGATGAGATGATGAAGAAGAGATTTAGAAGAATCGTAGTCATCTGCACAGTGTTTGCCATGGTATTAGGTACGACCTTTGCAAGCGCAGCGACAAAAGCTGAAGTTACGTCTCTTGACGGCGCTAAGGCTAAGGTACAAGTAGACTGGAACCATCGGTATACCTATGAAGAGCTGGGGAAACAACTCAGAAACTTGAATAAGGCTTACGGAAAGTTCAGCAAGTTAGAAACCATTGGCAAAACCCATGAGGACAGGCCTCTTTACTGCATGACAATAACAGACGAGTCAGTGGCAAAATCCAAGAAGACAGAAGTGACCGTATTCGGTAATATCCATGGCGGTGAAAGAGAAAGTGCTTCCAGTGCCATGTATAGTGCATGGTATCTTCTTGAAAACACAGGGACTGCCAAGGTGAAGAATCTTCTGAAGAACTACATCGTGTATGTCATTCCTGTCATCAACCCGGACGGATATGAACAGTCCTTTATCTGGAATACTCGCCAGAACATGAAGCCGACAGATCACGATGATGATGGCGTTCCGTTTAATGATAATTATAAGGACATCGACGGAGATGGCTATATCGCTGATATTTCTGCAGTAGATGCTGCGAAGACCATAACAGGCTCTGCAGGACGCGAAAGTGACGATGCTAACAAAGACGGCATTTTGGGCAACGATCCAAAAGGCAGTAATATCGATATGAACCGTACCTTTGATTATCTGTGGGGCGAAGACGGCGTTATGGATTCAGAAGGTGAATCGCCGGCATCAGAGCCTGAAATCCAGGCTGTACAGAACTTTATTAAGGCACATCCGAAGATGACCTGTCTGGCAACCCTGCATACGGGAATCCAGTGCGTATTATATCCATGGGGATATCGTAAAGCCCATAAGGATTTGGACGATATGGACGATATCAAGTACATGGATCAGACTGCAAAAGAAATGACGAAGGTCATTGCAGAAGCAACTCAGAGAAACTTCTACTACAAGCAGTCCTATCACGACTATCCGACTTATTCGGAACTGATTGACTATGCTTATGGCAAGTTCGGCATCCACCCATATACCATCGAAGTATATAGCGGCGGAAGCAGCGAAGACTCCGCTTACGACCCGAACCACGATCTGTCATCGGACAAGGGATGCAAGTGGAATAACAAACTTCCAGAAGTGAAAGAAGTTTACTACACCCACGAAGAAGCGGTCAAGCTTTTAGAAGCGGCTGGTGTCGATCCGGCAAAATTACAGATCAAAGATGCTACAACAAAAGAATATCGTGCATGGAAGGCAAGCGAAGGTCTGCTGTTCAAGACTTCAGCAACCGCGCAAATGGTCGACAAAGCGCCTGAGGGCCAGGATGTCATGGTAAACGGCGTGATGAAGGGCATCCTCAAGATGTTCGAAAACGAGAAGGCCGTCAACACCATCAAATTGACCGTCAAAGCATCTGCTTCAAAGGGCAAGGTCAAACTGAGCTGGAACAAGCCAAAGGGACAGATCACCGGCTACCAGGTTCAGAAATCGACCTATTCCACGAAAAACTTCACAAATGTGAATAGTAATACGGCAAAGACCACGATTACCAATACCAAGAATTTGAAAAAAGGAACGACCTACTACTACAGAGTAAGGCCGATCAGCAAAGTGAACGGTAAGACGACTTATGGCCAATGGGCAAAAGTCAGCATCAAAGCGAAATAAAGGATTCACAGAGGAGCTGTGCAAGGCTGATTGAAGAATGCAATCAACTGGAGCGACAGCTCCTTTTTTAGTGACTGTATGTGGAGAACTTTGCCGATGCATTAAAGTTATGTTTATAAATTGTATAAAAATGCAAACAAAGGACTTTGCGAGACTAGGATAAAAGAGGAAGATGACGTGAAGATTTTCTAAGGCCATAGCATTCGTTATTGAATATCAGACTTTTGTTTGGTATAATATGATACAGTGAAGACTGGACAAATCTAGACAAATAAAGTTTATTTATACAATATAGAAGAGGTGAATAGGCAATGCTGAGAAACAGAATACGTTCGAATTCGGGTGCGACGATACTGTTGGCATTGCTGTTTTTCTTGCTCTGCGCCATGGCAGGTTCCATTATTTTGTCGGCGGGCAGTGCCGCTGCAGGCAGAATCAGCGGATTGAAAGAATCCGAGCAGGCTTTCTACTCTGTCACCTCGGCAGCACAGGTTATGCGGGACGAGATAGAAGGGCAGGAGTTTCAGGCTTATACTGAAGACGGAGGTAAGCCGATTTATACAGTTGAACCAGACAGCAAGATTGCAAAGATCCTTATGAGCGCAGTCAAGGCGGTCTATGAGGATAACCAATCGAAAGTAGAGGAAACATTTACCATTCGACCTCAGGATTCGCAGAAAAATGTACTGGGCACGGTAACGGCAAATTTGATCATGACCGATGATTACAAGATTGAAATTACGTTCAACATAGAGAGTTCCGAAAAGTATGTTTGCAGGCTTACTGCAAAGGCTATCGTAAATAGAACGACGACTAGATATGAAGAGGAAAAAGAGGGTCAGCTTGTAGAGATTGAGCGACAAGACTTACAGGTCTACTGGAATGAGTGCACTATTGATAAGGGCTGATGAGGAAGTGATGTTATGCAGTGTGTGTATAAGAAGTTAAAAGAAAACAACGGAGAATCCCTGGCGGAAGTCTTGGTCGCAATCCTGATTTCAGCTGTAGGGATGCTTATGTTGTCTTCTTTGATTTATGCGGCAACCCATATGATTGAAAAGGGCGATGCTAAGATTACGACGATTTACAACGGCGTTAACGCCATGGAGGAGAAAATTGACCCGGTATTAAAAAATCAACAACTGATTATAGAGACTAGGACCGGAAATAATTTCATTTATATTGACATTTATCAGGACGAAAAATCCGGTCTGATGTCCTATGAGAAACACGAGGGCGGCAAGTGATGAGGTCGCGGATAAAGAATAAAAAAGGCTTTTCTATTTCTGAGATGCTCATGGTCGTGATGATCCTCAGCCTGATCATCGTCATGCTTGGCAGCGGTGTCATGGTAGTAAAGAATTCATACGAAAAGATTACGCTCAAAGCGGAGGCGCAGACGCTGCTTTCGACTACTATTAGCAAAGTGAGCGACGAGTTCCGTTTTGCAAAGTACGTCAACGCAGACGATAATCCTAAAGCAGCAAAGTTCGTCAGCGGCAATCTGGGGTACGAGATTTGGTTCAAAAATGACGATGGAACAGGTGGGAAGAAGGGGATTCTGATCTGCGCCAATGCGGGTGCATCGATGCAGCTGCTGACTGATCAGACCATGACCAGCAGATTGACACCATCTATAAAATATGAGTATGACAAAGACGCTAATCTGTTTACGGCGACGATTACCATCGCCACCAGAGACAACGATAAATTTTTGGAACAGGAAATCAAAGTAAAACCAATCAACAACAGGAAGGAATCATAGATGAAACATAAACGACTTGGAGACGTATTGACATCAGTGGGACTGATTTCGGACGAACAGCTGGGCGAAGCCCTGACACTCCAAAAGCAGTCCAAAGACCGTTTGGGAAAAGTTTTGATAGATAACGGATTTATCACAGAGGCACAGCTGATAGAAGCGCTGAGAATGCAGCTGGGTATCGACTTTATCGACTTGACCAAAGTGACCATTTCCCCGGAAATGGTCGACCAGATTCCGAAGAGCATCGCTAAGAAACACGGCGTCGTACCTGTAAAGGTTGTAAAAGATACCCTTTATCTTGCCATGAAGGATCCTTTGAATTTTATGGCAGTAGAAGAAGTGCGCTCGACTTCAAAGAAGAAAATCATTCCGATGATCGCCTCTGAGAATGCGGTGGAACATGCCATCAGTGCGCTCTACGGCAACGAGGGGGCAGCAAAGGCTATGGCACAGATGCGGGCAGAATCTGGATTTCGTCCTGATGAAGCTACCATGGATTTTGCCGATGCGGAAGAGAACAGCGCGCCTACTATCAGGCTGGTCAATTCCATCATCGAGAGGGCTGTAACGGAAGACGCCAGTGACATCCACTTTGAGCCGGGCAGCGGCAACATGAACGTGCGTATGCGTATCGACGGAAGTCTGCATAATATACTGCAGATTCCCAGGGATTTACAGGATTCTGTCATTTCCCGTCTGAAGGTCATGGGCAGAATGGATATTTCTGAACGTCGTATTCCGCAAGATGGCCGCAGTGAACTGAGACTGAAGAGCAAAAACATCGACCTCCGTATGTCTACGCTGCCGACAATCTTTGGTGAAAAAATCGTCATCAGACTTTTGGCGCGTGATGAGCAGATGCTGGACCGAGAAGGCATCGGCATCATGGACGACGATTCTAAGAAACTGGATCGTCTCATGAAGCACAGCAGCGGCGTGATTTTGATCGTAGGCCCTACGGGGAGCGGAAAATCATCTACTATGTATACTATTATCAAAGAGCTGATCAGCGAATCGACCAATTTGATTACTTTGGAAGATCCGGTGGAATATAATATCGATGGTGCGACACAGGTACAGATTAATGAAAAGACCGGACTGACCTTTGCAGGAGGACTGCGAGCCATTTTGCGACAGGACCCGGATATCATCGCTGTTGGGGAAATCCGTGATGGTGAAACGGCGGAAATTGCTATGAGAGCAGCCATGACGGGACATCTGGTCATTTCTACGATACATACAGAAGACGCCGTATCTGCCATTGACAGACTGAAGGATATGGGGGTAGAACCTTACCTCATTGCCGGCGGAATTCGAGGCATCATCTCACAGCGGCTCGTTAAGCGGGTCTGCAATAACTGCAGAGAAGCCTATACGCCTGACCCAGAATTGTGCGACATGGCGGGAATAGACGTGAGCAACGAAGACAGACAGTTTTATCACGGAAAAGGCTGTCCGATGTGTTTCCACAGTGGCTACAGAGGAAGAATCGGCGTATTTGAAATCCTCACTTTTAACGATGAGCTGAGATCAGGTATCACCAGGGACTGTGACAAACAGGAACTGCGTCAGATTGTGTCCAAAACGGACTTTGTATCCATGGTGCATAATGCGGACCGGTTGGTAGAAAAAGGCGTTACCACTGTAGAAGAAGTTTGCAGAACTGTAAGCCTGACAGATTAATCTTGGAGGATTTTCATGATAGTTGAAGAATATATCAAACACGCTAGTGAATTAGGTGCTTCTGATGTACATGTAGTGGCAGGTCTGCCGCCAAAATGCAGGAAAGACGGGCAGCTGATAGACCTTTTTCCAGAAATCCTGACTCACGATACATGTGAAAAAATCGCCAGTGAGTTGGCGGGTAAGTTATACAGCAGAATAGAAGAAATCGGCGAGTTGGACTTGGCAAAGACCATCGCGGGAGAACGTATCAGAATTAATCTCTTCCGGCAGCAGGGCAGCATCTCTGCAGCCTTGCGTATACTGAGCAATCAGATACCAAAGCTGGATCAGTTGGGTCTTCCACCGGTAGTCAGCGACTTTCCATCTTACCAGAAGGGTATCGTCCTGGTAACTGGTGAGACGGGAAGTGGTAAGTCCACCACATTGGCGGCGATTTTGAATCAGATCAATCACACGAGATGTGATCACATTATCACGTTGGAGGATCCGATCGAGTACCTTTATGAGCCGGATAAGGCGATTATCAATCAGAGGGAAATAGGCAAAGACACAGAGAGCTACGACAATGGACTGCGGGCGATTCTCAGAGAAGACCCAGACGTCATTTTGATCGGCGAAATGCGAGACCTCAATACCATCGAAACCGCTTTGACAGCGGCAGAGACTGGACACCTGGTCTTTGCAACTTTGCATACCAATTCGGCGCCGGATTCTATCGATCGTATGGTAGGTGTCTTCCCGGCAGAACGCCAGCAGCAGATCAGGCTGCAGTTATCAACCACGCTGAAGGCGGTGCTGTCTCAGCAGCTTTTGGTCCGTAAAGGCGGCCAGGGCAGAGTTGCAGCATGCGAAGTCATGGTGGTGACACCGGCGATCAGAAACCTGATCAGAGAAGGTAAGACGCCGCAGATGGTGTCGTCGATGCTGTCAGGGGCTTCGGAAGGAAGTCTGACCATGGACAACTGCCTGATCAAAATGGTCAAAGAGGGGACGATTTCCTCAAAGACGGCTTATGAAGCTTGTAATGACAAGGATTATTTGAAAAAATACGTGAGTATCAGATAGACGAAATCTAGAAGAAAGGATGTGAGGCGGGATTGGTAACTTATCAGTACAGGGCCATTACGGAAGACGGTGTCAAAACCAGAGGTGTCGTCCAGGCTGTGGACGAATACGCGGCAGTGGAAAAAATTAAAGCGACCTGCCCCATAGTAACGAAGATTACACCCGTAAAAGAAGGCGGGATTAACAATATATTGCAGATGGAGGTAGGAAACACCAAGATCAATACCAAAGCCCTTTCGGTCATGTGTTCTCAGTTCGCTATCATTCTCAAATCGGGAGTACCGATTTCCAGATGCATGGAGATGATTGCTGAACAAACCACAGACAAGAGGCTGAGGAAGATGCTCTTCAGTGCGGCTGACGATGTGGCGGAAGGTAACGGTATCGCCAACAGTTTTGAAAAGAACTGCAAAGAACTGCCGATTACCTTTATCGAAACGGTCAGAGCGGGAGAGCATTCGGGAACTTTGGAGCATTCCTTTGATACCTTGGAAAAGTATTATGAGAAGTCCTACAAGACCAGTCAGAAGGTAAAGCGGGCGATGAGTTATCCGATTTTTGTCATCTGTGTCGCTATTGTGGTTTTGATTATCGTCATGGCAAAGGTGGTGCCTTCTCTGGCGGAAACGTTTCTTGATTTAGATGGAGAGATGCCCGTTATTACCAAAGCGATGATTGCCATGTCCAACTTCTTTGGCGAATACTGGCTGTTCATCATCGGGGCGTTGATCGCACTGGTAGTGATATTAAAGATTGTCTTTAATACTGAAAAAGGCAGGGTATTTTGGCATAAGATGAAGTTGAAAATTCCCGTGATCGGAAAGATCGCCTTGCTTAACGGAGCCAGTCAATATGCCAATACCATGGCAGCTTTGATGAGCGCTGGCTTATCGGTTCATCAATCGCTGGACATCACTGCAAAGGTCATGGACAATTATGTTTTGAGCCTGGAGACTTCTATGATGAGTGGCAGGATTGAGGAAGGAAAGCAGCTGGGAGAGTGTATGCGCCAGAGCAAATATTTTCCGAAAACGCTGATTGAGATGTGTGCCATCGGTGAAAGCACCGGTGAACTGGATGAGACACTTGTGACGGTCGGTTCGTATTTTGATAATGAAGCCGAACACGCTACGGAAAAAGCGATTTCCAAGCTGGAGCCGGGCATCTTAATCGTCATGGCCATCTTCGCAGGATTTATCGTCATTTCGATTTACCTGCCGATGTTTACCATGTACGAATTGATTTAGAGGAATTTGGAAATTGGTAAGATTTTGGTCTTGCAAGACCATTGAAAACTTATTATAGTATCATAGGGCGCTTTTAACCCGGGTGCCCTTGAGATAAAAAAGTATGTACATACGAGGAGGACTATTATGTTAAAAATGAGAGATGTTTTAAAAACGAAAATTACTAAACGGGGGGGGGTTCACGCTAGCTGAACTCCTTGTAGTCGTTGCGATTATCGCAATACTAGTGGCCGTGTCCATCCCGATCTTTAGTGGGAAACTGAACGAAGCGAGAGAGAACACGGACAAAGCCAATGTGAGAGCTGCCAAAGCAGCAATGGTAACGGAATTTCTGCAGGCTGAAGAGCAAACCAATCAAACAATGTGGTATGATGCAGAAAATGGAAAGATGGTTACAAAAGAAAGCTTAAATAAGGGCTATAATAAAGCTAAGCAGAATAACATCGCTGCTGATGGAGCAGTAGTAGAGGTAACCATCACTTTAAAACCAAACTCTGATGAGGTAAAAGAGGTTACAGCAACTTGGGTAGCTAAAAAGTGATAGACTTTAGGGACTATACTCTTGTAAGTATACTGATCGCTGAGCTTTACATAATTTGAGTTATTATCTTTCCAAATCGATACCATAATCACAAACATTAGTTAATTATTTTAATTTATTGATATCGAGGAGGAAAGAAGTATGCTAGAAATGAGAAAAGTATTAGACACAAAACTTAACAAGAAAGGGTTTACCCTTGCTGAACTGTTGGTGGTTGTTGCAATCATTGCTATTCTGGTGGCGGTGTCCATTCCTATTTTTTCAGGGAAATTGAATGAGGCAAAGAAAAATACTGATCTTGCTAATGCAAGAGCTGCAAAGGCAGCAGCAGTTACTGCTTATTTGTCTGATAATTCAGTGACAACGGGTTACTACAACGCTAAAGATGGAACAATTGTTAAAGATAGAGATGATGCACTAGAAGATGGTAAGGGTTATAACAAGTCCAAAGATAATGGCAGTCCGAATACAAAGGTAGTAAAAGTTACCATTGTTGAAAATGAGGATGCTTCAACAGGTGACAAAAAACCAACTGTGACTGTTGAGTGGAATTAACAGTTAGAATGATGTGGAGCTGTTTGGTTACAGCTCCACTGTATTTATTGATTTTTCCCCAAGGATCAGTAATTCTGATTCTTAGGGAAGCATCAAGTACATTTACAAACGTTTTTAAGAAAGGACTATTTAGTGATAAAACAAATTCAAAAAACTAATGGAGGGTTTACTTTAGCAGAGTTATTAGTTGTAGTTGCCATTATTGCGATTTTAGTGGCGGTGTCTATCCCTATTTTCACAGGAAAACTTGAAGAGACGAAAAGAAATACTGACTTAGCTAATGAAAGAGCAGCGAAAGCTGTTGCCGCTGAATGTATACTAAATGAGAATTTTGATCCTGAAATATGGAATGATCATAAAGATTCGGATGAAACATTTTCTTCATACTACGATGCTGAAGAAGGCATTTTGAAGAAAGATTGGTCTAAAATAAAACCCTATAAAAAGTCAGTTTCAGATGACGAAGGTGAAATCCCAGGCTATGATTATAGTAGACAAATAATAAGAGTTATTGTTAATAATGTAGATGGACTGATTCTTGAATGGGTTCCGTATGAAGGAAAGAATTAGTATGTCAATAATAAGTCGTATTGTTATTAAGATAGAGGTGTGAAGATGAAAAAAGAAATAATGAAAAGCGGTAAAGGATTCACCCTTGCAGAACTTTTGGTGGTCGTAGCGATTATCGCAATATTAGTTGCTGTATCAATTCCAATTTTCACAGGAAGGCTTAATGAAGCAAAAAAAAATACAGACCTTGCTAATGAAAGAGCTGCGAAAGCAGCAGCAATTACGGATTATTTGCAATCGGATTCAGACAAGACTAATTATTGGAAATATTACGATGCGGAATCAGGGGCAATTGTGGGGGATTTTTTTTATGTAAAAGGCTATAATCAGATAGAACAGTCTGATATTAATGGAAATCCAATTGCACCCAAAAGAGGAGTAATTCAAATATTCATAAATAATGACGACGATACTAACGGGCCAAAGGTAAAAATAGCTTGGTGTACTGTAAAAAATTAGTAAAATTATAGATGGTTTATAAGGAAAAGCTTATATGTTAAAATTAAACAACAAAGGCCTTTCGCGCCTGGAACTTTTCTGTATCGTGGGCATTGCCCTGGTTGCGGTGTTTCTCGCTTACAAAGGCATCCTCTATTATCACAACAGCATGGCGAAGGGCAACGACAGTCTCAAGGTCAATTCGGCGGAGTCCGTTGCAGCCATGAATCTGACCACGGCGGATTGTGTCATCAACGGTTGTGAGGGCAGTTTTGATGAGCCTTGCGAGCACATGGGCAAAGACGGTTATACCACAGGCTATTATGATGCCGTAAAGAAAAAGATCTTTGCTGACAACTTATCTGGTTACAACGAATACACAGAGATGAAAATCGGTAGTGAAGTGTACAGAGGCGAGCGGAATACCATGGTCATCAAAGTGCGAGGGAAAGAAGACAAAATCGATCTTAGCTGGGTGCCGTCAAAAGAGCAGGAAAGATCCAAGCACAAATAAACAAAACTTTTCACGATGATTTTGTGCTTATTGAAGTTTTTTGCAGATTTGACATAACTTTCTGAGGTAGAAAGCAGGATTTCTGTGAATGAAGAGACAAAATTTGCAAAGAAAATACTAAAAAATAGCATTTGGTTATTTTAATCAGATGACACACAGCAAATCATGCGGTAACAGTAGCAAAAAATAACCAGGATGGCAAATTTCGAAGGGAATCTGCGCGGGCGCTCGATGAATTTATGTCAAATAAGCAAAAACATCCCCAAAAACATAAAAACATCGTGGAAACCGCAGCGAACATTTAGCAGACCAATCCAGGAGGAGACAATCAAGCGTGAACATAGAAGAAAACACCTTTTTAACAGTTTATATATTTGTGGTAGTGGCCATCTTTGGAGCTGTCTTCGGCAGTTTTATCAACTGCATGGCGTGGAGAATCGCTCATGATGAGAGCGTTCTAAAGGGCAGAAGTCACTGTGCCGTCTGCGGCCACCCGCTGGGAGCGGCAGACTTAGTGCCGGTGTTCAGCTACCTGTTTCTCAGAGGCAGATGCAGATACTGCAAAGAAAAGATTTCACCTCGTTATATGGCAGTGGAACTGGTGATGGCGATTGTTTTTATTCTGACAGCGTGGAGATTCGGTTTGTCGCTGCAGACCGTGTGGATCTGCGGCTTGGCATGCATGCTGATGGCATTGTCCCTGGTGGACTTGGAGACCTATACGATTCCTGACCGCTTCATTATTGCCGGAATTCTATGGTACTTTAGTGTACTGCTCTTTACAGATGACTGGAAAGCTGAACTTCTTTCCGGCTTGGCGGGAGGTCTTTCTATCGGCGTGGGCATGCTGCTCCTGTCCATTCTATTCGACAAAGTGACAGGCAAAGAAAGCCTGGGTGGAGGCGATATCAAGCTGTTCTTTATGACCGGTCTGTACTTGGGACCATGGGTGGGACTTTTTAACTTGATTCTGTCTTGTATCATCGGAATCGGTTTTGTTCTGTGCATGGGACAAAAGCGAATTCCCTTTGGACCGGCCATTTCCCTGGCGGTTTTAATCAGCGCCTTGGTGGGAAATGATGTGGTAAATTGGTACCTGGGACTGTTTGTTTAGTCCGGAATTCATTCTATAAATAAATGAGGAAAAAATATGGCAAAGAAAAAAATATTGGGCATCGAGATCGGCAATTGCCGCCTGAAGATCGCAGTCTGTTCCGATTACAATCTGGAGCGGTTGATTACAGCGGACCTGCCTGACAATCTGGTACAGGAGGATGAAATTGTATCCTGGGATGCCATGGCAGAATTCATTAAAGAAGTAATCAAAGAGAATAAAATTTCTGTGAAAAGTACAGCGGTGGTGATACCAGAAAAGCTAGTTTACACCAAACATGTAGTCATGCCGGCTATGACTGTGGACCAGCTAAAAGTGAACCTGCCTTATGAGTTTCACGATTACATAACAGAAGAAAAGGATAAGTATTTCTATGACTATGCGGTGATTGACAAGACTTTTGATGACGATGGAAATCTCACGGAGATGGAATTAATGGCAGTAGCGATCCTCAAAGAGACGGTTAATCAATACAAGACCATGTTCCGCCGTGCTGGACTGCGTCTCAATTTAATTGCACCGGATTATTGCGCTATCCGCAATATTATCAAAGATTATGAAGAGGTCAACGATGTGAAGGAGCCGGGGGATTATGCCGTGTTGGATATCGGCCACAAGACCGTAAAACTTTACTTTTTCACCAAAGGAGAATATGAGATTACCCGCGTAATGGAAGCAGGCTGTGAAGAAATCGACAGGTATATTGCCGAAAAGCTCAATGTAGAGGAACACATCGCACGCATCTACAAGGAGACGAACAAGGACGATATCCTTCATGAGCCGGGCTGTGAGGAGATTTACAGCCAGATGGCCATAGAAGTCATGCGAGTTCTGAACTTCTACAACTTCAACCATCCAGACAACGGATTAGACGCTCTTTATTACTGCGGCGGAGGTTCTCTGATTACGCCTTTGATCGACGCCATTGCAGGAGCCACGGAAGTGAAAGTAGTCAGCTTAGACAATCTGCTGACTGACAAATACGAAGATACGACAAAGATTTTGCAGGGGCCGCAGGCCTTAGGCATTACATGGGAATAGGAGGTGTTATTTGTGAGCAGACTGAATCAGCCCATCGGCAAAGTAAGATATCCAGATAAGACTTCCATCAACCTTTTGATGCAGGATAAAAGCGTAAGGGATCCGAAGTTCCAGATAATTCTCTTTGTGTTATTCGCATTGATTCTCGCCATTTTTGTCAAATTCATGGTTATTGATAAACTGGCGGAAGCTTATGAAGCGGAGAAGGCTTATACGCAGATGCAGACACAGATTGACCAGCTGAGTGCATCCAACGAAAAATATGACCAGGTCAGGGAAGAATATAGCCATTACGGCAACGGTTACCTCAATGACGAAGAAAAAGCGGAGCAGGATCGCATGGCTATGATGAGAGTGATTAAAAGCAATGTGATAACTAAATCTGAAATCCAGTCTGTGGAGATTTCGGGAAATGTTGCGACGTTGACCATAGATAACATCAGACTGAGGACGGTTTCAGACATTGTCGCTTCTTTGGAAAAAGATGATCTTGTATCCTTTGTAACTGTTTCTACGGCAGGAACCAATACGGATTCCAACGCCATGGTGACTGCAACCGTGATTATTAATTTTATTCCGAACGGAGGTGAGCAGCAATGATGAGCCGTGAGTTTACCAGCCGTGAAAAGATTCTTCTTTTGGTTCTCTGTGTGCTGCTTCTGGGCATCGCCTACTATGAATTCATTATCAAAGACGTGGACGAAACCATCAAAAAGTACGACACCGAAGATTTGGAAACGGAGCTTTTGATTGAGCAGACCAGGGCGCAGAGCATCATGGATATGGAAGCCGAGATGAAAAACGCCAAGGCCCAGACGGGCAGCGTGGTGGCAAGCTACAACAATATAAAAAATGAAATCAGCGCGCTGAACGATATTTTCAGTGCAGCTTCTACCTATAACTTTGACTTCAGCCAGGCCATCAAAGATGGGGACGCTGTGCGCAGAGACATTAACGTCAGCTTTACAGCTGGCAGCTATAATACGGCAGAGTCTATTATAGCAAAGCTGCACGGCTGCAAATACAGATGTCTCATCAGGAACATCAGCATCAACACCAGTTCTGGTGAAGGCATCAGTTCTGGCGAAGTCAGCGTCAGCATGACTGTGACTTTCTTTGAGACCATGTATAATGCAAATACCACAGACGGATTGGAAGAGAACAAAGATGAGGGGAAGACTACAGCGAAAACTAAATAATAAGAGCGGATTCACCCTTGCTGAGACCTTAGTGGCCTTGGCCATTTCAATCATCCTTCTCGCCATTACCATGGTTGGCATCCTGCACTACTACAAGAACATGAAGCTGACGGAAATGGACAATACGGCGAAGGAAATCTTTGTTGCTGCCCAAAATCACCTGACCGCAGCGGACGCATCGGGGGAGCTGAAGCGGTACAGAGAGAAGGCACTGGATGATACAGATACTTCTGTAAAAAAAGAAGCCCTGGGGACTTTGATAAAGGAGAAGCCTAAGGACGTGCCTGATGGAATCAATTGGCCGGCAGATAATAAAGAATATTATTACATAGAATACAATGTACCTAGTGGGACTACAGGGAATTTAGAAGGAAGCATATTGCAGTATATGCTTCCTTTTGGTGCCATTGACGAAACCGTCAGAGCCGATGGCAGATATATCATCGAGTACAACGTGGAGACGGCCACCGTGTACGGGGTCTTTTATGCTGAGGAGGATGTGGATTTTAGCTATTTAGATATCCTCACATTAGATAAGAACGGTGGAAGAGCGGATACTGCAGATGGCAGACATACGAGGCGAGACTACGATGCGGGCATCATCGGCTATTACGGCGGGGCGATGGCGGGGAACCTGCTATCCGGTCCGACCTCTGATTTGCAAATGGACATTGAAAATAAAGATACTCTGAAAGTCACGGTCATCGACCCTAATTATTTCAATAAGGCGACAGATGGAACAAGCACGCTTCAGACCCATCTGACATTATATGTAAAAGGAAAAGACAGCGGCAACGAAGTGCAATTTACGCTGGACTTGGCTGACGGTGCGAATCCTGAGAAGAAAGACAAAAAGAAAGATCTCTGGTGGGATGTTGAAACTGTTGAATTGAAAGAACTTATCAGCGGGAAAGAGGGTAAAGGATTAAAGTATACGATTACTTTAGACGATCTCACGCGGCCGGGCGGTCATTTTGCCGATCTTTTCCCGACTTTGATGCCGGGAGAAGACATCATCGTAAAGGTGGTGAGCGCAAGTTCAACGGCATTGGCTACAGTGAGAGAAGCTGAAGACATGAGCAACAGCCTGTTTGCCGCACGAAAAGATGGGACTGAGAGTGATGGCTTTAAGGTGTCTACCGCATCCATCAGCTCTATCCGTCATTTGCAGAATCTGGATCCTAAGGTTTCAGGTGTGCCTGTAGACAGGGGGACAGTCAGAGACAAGACTGGCAAAGAATTGTATAAGATAGAATATCTGGTTACCAAAGCTTCTTTGATTTCCGATATGAATTGGGAAGAGTTCTTTGGAAAAAAAGGTGATGTAAAATCTGTATATAAGCCTGGACTGAAAGAAGATGCGCCAAAAGATACCGGATGGTTAGCAGAAGAAAGCTTTTATGGAATTTATAATAAAAATCTGGTAGAGATCAAAGGTAATGGTAAAACGATATCCAACGTACAGATTATAAATAAATCGGTAGATGAAGATTTAACGTTGGATAATACCACTGCTTTTAATGCAGGTCTTCTGCGATTTGTTGATTCGGATACGTTTACTGTGACAAATCTTACCTTAAAGGACTTTACTGTAAGTGCTGACAGGAATGCCAGCATGCTGATCGCCGATGTTGCAGAAGGAAAGAGTGTAACGTTGACGAATATCCTAGTTGACGGCGGTACTGTGAAATCAAATAAAGGAAGGGGAAATGCAGGCGGGCTCATCGGATATACTGGGAGCAAGGTTACCGTAACCAATAGTGCGGCCGTAATCAAATCCGTTGGATCTGGAGGCAGACTATCAAATGTGTACGCAGGTGATGCAGGCGGACTGATTGGCGAAATTAATAAATGCAGCAACAGCGTGATTGAGAATTGTTATACAGGCGGACAGACGGTTGATGGGAAATATGAGACTGGAGATGCAGATGTATATAACGTCTATGGAAGAGACGGCGCCGGTGGTCTGGTAGGAAAGATCAATTGTAATAATATGCAAATTAAAAACTCATACAGCACTTGTTCTGTGTATATCGGTGTTACTCCCGAAATGCCCGGTAAAGGAGCGGCCGGAGGATTGGTCGGCAAGGGTAAAACTGCGATTAAGTATAGCAATTGCTATGCGACAGGTCTTATAAAGGGAGGTTCAGAACAGATTGTTGGAACCTTTGTAGGTCAAAGCAATGGTTCTGATAGTTATGTTGATGGATGCAGCTATCTTACAGGAATCAATGACGGTTCTGTAAAGGTTGTAGGAGAAGGTCAGAAAGGAAGTTCTATTCAGTCAAAGAGCTACGATGAGATGAAAAGCATTCATACAGATATTGAGTCGTACCCAAAAGACAAGGCTTTGGATAGCCAGACTTATCCGTTCCGAACTGTGAACGCAGTAGGTGCAAAGGATAAAATCAACACCAAGGGCGTCCATTATGGAGACTGGCCTCTGGAAGAAGAAAAAGAAGTATACGGAGGGAAATTATTCGCATATAGAGAGAAAGTAACTGTGGATAGGAAGACACAGGATTCCTGGTATCTGGTTGATGTATCAGTTGGCAAGGATGGTGTAATAACCGAAAAAAAAGATCAGTACCTGATTAAGGATAAAGAATCGTATGCAGAAAGTTATAGCTATGGATTTCTGATTGATGAAGAAAACGATGAACAATTCGAAAGTCAGTTTAAAGGAGGAATAGTTAATTTCGTTGGTGATACTAAAAATCCTGAAATTGTTACAATTGATGGTAAAAAATATAAGTATTATCAGGTGAAATCTGATGCAGAACGAGATGAGTCTGGCTTTGTAACAACACCGCAATGGAAGCTGACGAATAAAGGAGATGGAGAAACGATACAGTTCACCTTCAACCCGGATTTTGGCTGTGCAATTGAGGCAAAAGCAAATAAGAATAAACTGGGTACAAGTGCCCATCCGTATGATATTCGAAGTGATAAGCAGCTGAGAAACATTGCCACAAGTAAATTCGCTGATTCTTACAACGATAAGGAATTCATTCAATCTTTAGATATTAACTTGACGAATGAAAATTTTAAACCTTTTGGCGGAGATAAGGGATTTGCTGGAAAATATAATGCATTGTATAGAGATGAGCAGGGTTACGAGATAAATAACTTTAGGCAGAATATTAGTGGCAAAAATGTAAAAACCGGACTGATTACTGAAATCGGCAGTACCGGAAAAGTGTTTTATGTCACTTTGCATGGAAAAATTACAGCAAAAGAGTCTTACCTTGAATCTATTGGAAGTCTGACAGGCGTGTTGCGTGGCACAGCGAAAGGTTGTTATTCAGATGTATCTTTAGAAATTGACAATGATGGGAGCTATACTGGGAACATTGGAGGTATGATTGGATACGTAACACCAAATGCTAAAATAGAGAATTGTCATTATCTAACAATACTTAATACAAGTGCCGATTCTTTTAGCGTTGACAGTAGTGTTCCAGATTCGATTAATATTGGAGGTTTAGTTGGTTACAATTCTGGAGAAATTACGAATTCTTCAGCAGAAGTGAAAATTTCACCTTCGCAGAATAATATTAAAGGCCAAGTAGGAATCGGTGGATTTGTGGGTAAAAACACTAACAAAGGGGATATTCGTTATTGTTGGTCAAAAGTCTCATTTTCTGGAACAGCAGTATCAAATTCGTTTTTTGGCGGCTTTGCGGGAATTATTTCTGGAGAAGCAGAGATTAATGATTCATATGCTTTGTATTTAAATCGTAATCAATTTAATCTTGGATTTGGTATTTTAAATGCCTTTGTAGGAAAAAACGGGATGACCACTAACGATTCTGGCATTGTAAAGAATTGCCATGCTGTAGTAACGGATTATAATAACTCAATGAACGCAAATAATACGCTTTCCTTCATCGATAAAAATTCGTTGAAAGGAGATGCAAATTGTTACATGCACCGCAATGAAACTAGTAGCGAATCAGGCGTGACTTATATCTCTGATTCAAATAATTATAAGGTCTTGGCAACGTTTAAAAATTTTGACGAGTCTATTTGGGAAGTGGTTAACGGTAAGTATCCGACCTTGATTGCAAATCCAGAACCTAAAGTCTCTAAAGCCAAGGCACAGTCTATATTCAAGCGGTCTCTGGAAGAGAACCTACAGCCGAAGCTTGACGCGAAATTAAATCAAGAATAACTTAAAAGTACTGCTGACCGTTAGATGGTCATGCAGTACTTTTTTAGCTAATCGTGTTTATAACTTTTCAATCTCTTCCACAGCCAAACCTGTAATCTTGGCAATCATGGAGATCTCGATGCCTTCGCGCTTCATCTTTCTGGCATTTTCTGTACGCTCTTCGCTTTTGCCCTGATTTTTACCCTCAGCAAATGCTTTTTCCTGCTCCAACCGCATCTGTTCTTCCAATGTCATCAGTCTCCGCCTCCATTCTGAAGTGTTGAAATCCTTCACCCGGTGATGAAGTGATTGAATAAAGGTATCATCCTCCGGTACCTCCATTTTGTTAACATAGTCGAAAAAGGACATCAGTTCAGGTGGGGTATTTTCCTTCGGACTCGTTGTATTCACTACTATTTTATAGGAGTCATCGCCGTATGGCAAGTTGTTTTTGCAGTCGTAATTTTGGAAAGTGTAGACCGCCTGCTCCATGCCATAGTAATCATAAGTGCAGATGAAGATGACGTAGCTGTGTTTTAACTCACTGTATTTTGTGCCCTGTTTAATCTGGTCGATGTCCATGGCGCTGGAATAATATCTTCCGCTGTATATATTTCAAAAATCCCAAAAAATTTTAGAATTTCCCCATCTTGGAAAGCTGGGTTTTCTATGATAGAATATCTCTTAAGACTTTAGTATGAGGGAGAATGTATGGAAAGAATAACAGACGAAAAGATATTTTACAAGAAGATGATTTTTATCGGCGTGCCGGTAGTGTTTCAGAACTTGATCAGTATCGGTCTCAATTTGATAGATACGCTGATGATTGGAATGCTGGGAGAACAGGAACTGGCAGCTGTGGGAGCGGCGAACCAGGTCTACTTCATTTTTACGGTATCACTGTTCGGACTTTACAGCGGAGCGGCAGTCTATACTGCTCAGTATTGGGGTGCACAGGATATCGACGGCGTGCGCAAGCTTCTGGGGATTGACTACATCGTCGGATTCGTATTTGCACTGGTCGTCTCTGTCGCGGCCTATGTCTTTGCGCCGCAGATTATCGGACTCTTTTCACAGGATCCGGAGGTTATCAGCTTTGGTGAAGACTATATCAAAATAGCCTGTTTTTCCTATGTGTTCTCGGGGTTTTCAGGTGCGATATCCTATAACAGCAGAGCGATTCAGAATCTAACGGTGCCCACCATCATCAATGCTGCGGCTTTGTGCGTCAACGCCGTACTCAACTACCTTTTGATTTTTGGAAAAGGGGGACTGCCACAGATGGGCGTGGAAGGCGCAGCAACGGCGACTTTGATTGCCAGAATCTTTGAACTGGCGGCCCTTCTTACTTATGTATATACACGTAAAGAGCATCCGTTCAAGGCATCCCCGGCTAAGATTTTCGGATTTGGCAGGGAACTTTTCGGGAAAGTGATGCGGACAGCCGTGCCGGTTGTGTTCACCGAAGGCTGCTGGGCGGCATCGGTCGCTTTGATCTTCGCTGCCTATGGAAGACTTGGAACCTCTGCCCTGGCAGTTGCCCAGGTGGCCAATGTCATCTGTGAGATGCTGCAGTCCGTGTATTTCGGTGTGGGCAATGCGACAGCCATGCTGATTGGAGAAACCTTGGGACGGGGAAACAAGGATACCGCGTTCAACAATGGGAAGAGGGCTGTCAAACTGGTCTGGATTCTAAACGTCATCATGACCCTTCTGATGATTGCACTCAGTAAACCGGTAGCATCCATATATAACTTCAGCGGGGAGACCAATCACCTTTTGATTATCTCCTTGATTACCATGGCTATTACCATTACGCCAAAGATGATCGGTTATATCTATGTCGTGGGAATACTGCGATCTGGCGGAGATACGCTTTTCTGCATGAAGTTGGAAATTCTCTGCAACATGTTCATAATGGTACCACTTGCGTACATCGCTGTGTTGGTGTTCCATCTGAGCCTGCCTCTGACCATGCTGCTGATTGAAGTGGGAGATTTGGTGCGCACCTTTGTCTGCATGCCGCGATTTAAGAGCCGCAAATGGATTAACATCGTCACCGATGTAGAAAATCAATAAAAGTTTTGCAGTTCTTTTTCAATCAATGCCCACGGGAATCCGACCACGTTGTCAAAAGAACCTTCGTAGTGGTCGATGTGTTTGCCGAAGATGCCCTGAATGGCGTAGGCGCCTGCCTTGTCGTAAGGTTCATCGGTGTCCAGATATGCGTTGATTTCGTCGTCGGTGTAATTTTTACAAAATACCTCCGTCACATCACAGAATACTTTTTTATCATTTTTGCCAGCCGCAATCAAAGCGACACCAGTCGTCACAAAGTGGCTGGTGTTTCTTATTTTTGCCAGCATAGCAAAGGCGTCCTGCCTGTTTTTCGGTTTCCCCATGATACCGTCCTTATAAACTACGGTGTCAGCGGCAATAATAATAGAACCGTTTTCTGCAATTGGCTCTATTGACAAAGCCTTTTTCAAAGCCAAAAACATGACGGCGTCCCGCATGCCGATGTCTGCAGGAAGGGTTTCATCGATATCTGCCGGTTTGATGATTGGATCGAAACCGTGTTTTTTCATCATATCAATTCGTCTTGGCGAAGAAGATGCTAAAATTATTTTCTTTTGCATTCTGTATACCTCCATCTGTTTTGTGTTATAAAAATCATAATAGCATAGATTCGGAACTTTTTCACCGACTTTTACAGCATTTTTGATTTCAATAGAAGGTGTGTATCTATTTGAGTCAAACCAAATTAGTCCGAACTCGGACTAGTTTGGTTTGGGCATTAGATATACACGCTGCTCGATAAATGCTACATTTTGATGATTGCAGGCATAAAATTTACATTTTGCCGAATAATAAGGTTACAAATCTCGGAGGTGATAAAGTGGATAAACAAGAAGTGAAGAAAAAAGATGTGGCGAAAGCATATGAGAAATATTCGAAGCAGTTTACACCAAAACCTACTTATTTTTCAAACTGCCTCAAAGCATTTATCGTGGGCGGACTGGTATGTACGGCCGCCTATTTTGTGAGCAATTTCCTAGTGGGAAAGGGCGTAAAAGAAAAAGACGCTATTATTTATGTGACAATCGGTATCGTAGCGCTCGCGCAACTTTTGACAGGCTTTGGTGTCTTTGACAGCATCGCAAGATTTGCAGGGGCAGGGGTTATCGTTCCAATCAGCGGGTTTGCCAACTCTATGGTCGCACCGGCCATCGAATTCAAAAAAGAGGGGCCTGTTTTAGGCGTAGGAGCAAAACTCTTCAGCATTGCAGGACCTGTTTTAGTCTGCGGCATCACGTCCGCCACCCTTGTGGGCGTAATTTACTGGATCATCGGATTATTTTAGGAGGCATAAACTATGGCAGAAAAGAAATTAGGAAAACAGACCGTGAAATTTGCGCAGGGACCTTATGTAATCGGTGCAGCAGCTGTAGGCGGACAAAAAGAAGGCGAGGGACCACTCAAGTCGTGGTTCGACGTTATATTAGATGATGATACCTTTGGTGAAAAGACTTGGGAGAAAGCGGAGAGCAAAATCCTCAAGGAAGCCATGATGCTGGCTTTGCAGAAATCCGGCAAAGACAAAAAAGACATCGACTTGGTATTGAGCGGCGACCTGCTCAACCAGATTATGTCATCTTCTTTTATGGCGCGCGACCTACATCTGCCCTTTCTCGGGCTGTACGGTGCTTGCTCCACGATGACAGAATCTCTTTTGCTGGGGTCTATGTTGACTGACGGCGGTTTTGCCCACAATATCATCGTCGGTGCATCCAGTCATTTCTGTACTGCGGAAAGACAGTTCAGAATGCCTGTGGAACACGGAAACCAAAGACCGCCTTCGGCACAGTGGACGGCAACGGCGGCGGGTTCTATGCTGGTTTCAGAAAAAAAAGTGGATTTATCGAAAGTAGGCACCGTCGATGACAAGCAGAAAATTGTCAACCCGCGCAACATCCAGGTGGACTGCGGCACCATAGGTAAAGTCATCGATGCTGGCGTAAAGGATGCCAACCAGATGGGAAGTGCCATGGCGCCGGCTGCAGTAGACACGATTCTGAACCATTTAGAGGACACAGGCAGAACAATCGATTATTATGACCTTGTATTGACTGGAGATTTGGGCTATATCGGAAAAGATATTGCTACGGATCTACTCATAGATGCAGGGCTCAACGCCAATGATGTAAAGGAAAGATACGACGATTGCGGTACCATGCTCTATTATAGAGAGGAGCAGGACGTTCACGGCGGCGGCAGCGGCTGCGGCTGTTCAGCATCTGTGTTCTCCGGCAATATTGTCAGTCGTATGAGAAAAGGGGAATTGAACAAAGTATTGCTGATTTCAACGGGAGCAATGCTCTCTACAATCAGCCCGTTCCAGGGCGAAAGTATTCCTGGCATCGCCCACGGCGTCGTTTTAGAGACCTGTTAGATAGGGAGGTAAATGAATGGATTATATATACACGTTTTTAATCGGCGGCGCAATCTGCGTCATCGGTCAGATTCTAATGGACACGACGAAACTGACCACGCCCAGAATTCTGGTCATCTTTGTGGTAGCAGGCGTCGTTCTGCAGGCAATAGGGCTTTATGAGCCTTTGATCAACTTGGCTCATCAAGGCGCGTCTGTACCGCTGCCCGGCTTCGGTTATACCTTGGCAAAAGGAGCTATGGAAGGGGCAAAAGAAGGATTTCTGGGAGCGATTACGGGAGCCGTCAAAGACTCCGCAGCTGGCATTGCAGTTGCCATCGCTTTTGGCTATATCGTATCGCTGATCTTCACGCCAAAGTCACCGCTGAAATAGGATGCTTCATTAGAGCAGGCTCTGTATGACAGCGACGATGCAGGCAGGTATAGCGACTAGAAGGAATGCACCCAGTACCATTCTGAACAGATTTACAATGAGACTTTGCTTCTTCTGAAAAGGAAATCGGTCTCTGAACTTACAGTAATTGGAAAAGTATAAAGTCCAGAGAAAAAGGAAGGCGCCGATGCCTGCCCGGTTCAGGTATAGCGGCAGCCCTTTGAGGGCGGCTCCGGCGGCATCCTCTATCTCCATGGATAGGGTCAGCGTGAGGAGGAAGAGATACCAGACACCGGACACCATCATACTTTTTATCGATCTTTTTCGAAAGCCGGGCAGGGCATAGGATTTCTGGCCGGCTTTTGCGATGGCAGCAGAGAGAGCCGTTACAGAAGGGAAACGATCTGCCGGATCCATGGAAAGGCATTTTTCGATGATGCCGCCAAAGGCGCCCTGCGGTCGTTTTGCCGATGGCAGCGAACCGGTCAGCATTTTGTTTGCCAGTACCCCGATGGAGAAAATGTCTGTCTTTTCACTGGACTGCAGAAAGCCGTACTGCTCAGGGGCGGCATAGTCTTCCGTACCCATCAAAACAGTATCTCTGGATTTAGCGGGATCGTAGTTCTTTGACGCATCAAAATCGACGAGATACAGGTGGTTCTGGCTGTCCAGAATCAGATTGGACGGCTTGATATCTCGATGAATGATGGGAGGATCGTAATCGTGAAGCGGTTTGAGAGTTTGACACAGATCCATGAGAATCTGCCTGGTTTCCTCTTCAGAAAACAGGCGCTGTGACAGAATCTCTTCCAGGGTCTGACCGCTGATATATTCTTCTATGATGATCAGATGGTCATCTTCTGCAATCAGTTCTCTGATTGCAGGGGTACTGGCAAAGTGTTCTCTTTTCAGAATCTGATATACTTCCAGGTTGTGGGACGATACGATTTTTTTGACATAGAGTTTGCGGGACTCTACGTGCTGCACCAAAGAAACCTGGTGCTTTTCATTTATCATTGCAACTTCCTTATAAAAAGAAAGGGTGAACTCACTTTCTAAAGACATCGCTTTCTCCTTTTTTCTTGATTTCTGTTTAAAGGTATTGTAACATATGGACAGGAAGTTGAACATATGTTGTGAGGGTGATTATGGAGAAAGATACGACGAGAACTTTGTCAAAGGCGCTGGAAAAAATACAGAAGAGTGAAGAGGCAGATCAGTTTATCCAAAAGCATGGCCAGTCGGATTTTGTCTATTTTTATGAGTATCTCAATTGGATCATCGCACAGAAGAACTTGACAACAGCCGAAGTCATCACACGCAGCGGGATCAACAAGAATTATGTCTATAACATCCTCAACGGCGACAAGAGAAAGCCTGGCAGAGACAAGATTCTAGCTCTCTGCATCGGGGCGCAGATGTCCTATAGTCAAACGCAGAGGGCTTTGGAAATTGGAAATGTCGCGCCTCTTTACCCAAAGGATGAACGAGATGTGCGCATTGCCGTAGCGATTAACGGCGGTGTGGGCGATGTGACAAAGATCAATCTGATACTGGACGAGTACGGGCTTGAACCGATTAATGTTTAAACCCTGTTCTTCGGATGAAGAATCGAATGCACCCTGATGTGGGTGTTTTTTTGTTTAATTAGGAAATATCGATAATCTGCGGCTGCAGGTAAAACGGACAAAAATGCCATAAAAGTACCTAAACCCGCTCATTTATGGCACTTTTTTGAGAAATTAAGCTTATTTTTTGATTGATCAACAAAAAAAGGAAAAAATGCAAAGGGAATAGATAACTATATAATAATAAAACTTTGTAAAAGACGCGATTTTGGAGCGCATACATTACGAATAATTGCATTTTTGCTGTCCGGAAGGGCGGATGAAAACGGAAAAATACCATAAAACACCTGAATCTCCTTATTTATGGCACTTTTGCCGGATTTAAAAGTAGTCAGATCTATAAGATGCGTCATGGAATGCGTCTAAGCTGGAGAGATTTTTCTTGCTGGCAGCACGACATTTTGCTTTGGTCATCGGCTATGATGTAATTGTAAATCAAAGAAAGGAAGGAACAAAACATGAAAACGACGAAATTGATATTGAGCATCATCTCCATGATACTATTTGTAATTATCGCACTCCAGTCCTGTGCAGCAGGCGTTAGTAATACATTACAGGAAAATGGAGAACTTGGAGGCACGGCAGGCATCATGCTGGGAATCTGTATGGTCATCGCAGCCATCATCGGTCTGGTGACTAGAAAAGGAGGGAAAGGCGGCGCCTTTACGGCAGGAGGATTTTATCTGGCAGGGGCAGTCATCGGTTATGTCAATGCCGGCAGCTATGCGGATTTAAAAATCTGGGCAACTGTCTCACTTGCTTTCGGCATCTTTTTTATTGTCGGCACCATCATCGCTGCCAGGAAAAATGGATAGGGATACCAGGGAGCTGGAAGAGGTCGTCAAAGCCTTGAAAACCGAGGAGCAGGTTGAGAGTTACCTGGTCTGCCACGGGGAAGAGAAAGAAATCACCTATTTTTATCAGTATCTTCATCAAATCGCAGAAGCAAAAAAGATACCTATGAGTCAAGTGGTTGCAAGAAGCAGAGTCAATCGGAACTACGTTTATAATATAACAGGGGGAGTGAAACGAAATCCGGGAAGAGATAAAATCATAGCATTATGTTTTGGCGCATGTATGAACTATGAAGAAACCAACAAAGCCTTGGAAATCGGGGGTCACTGCAGACTGAATCCGAAAAGTGAGAGAGATGTGAGAATTGCGGTAGCAATCAACACGGGAGCCTTCGACGTAGGAAAGCTCAATGACCTGCTGACAGAAAAGCACTTGCAGCCCTTGCACATCTAAAGGGGAAGAAAATAAAAGCTATCGCATGAGAGGCAAAACGCCGCCCGGGGAGAAACCATGGGCGGCGTTTTGTGCGTAAGTATTGCTTTCAATCATCAGAAGACTATGGTAAAATATAGCCGAAGGCTTTGTGTTTTCTTTACAAAATCCCATAATTATGGTAAACTGTTATACTATGTTAAGGTGATTGAAATATGAGTTTTGTAATCAATATAGGCAAATTTTGCTTGATGATATTATACGGGATTCTAAAGTTATTCCCGAGCAAAGAGAATAAGGTATTGTTTCTGAGCAGGCAGTCAGACGAACTGAGCCTGGATTTTTCTATGTTAAAAGACGAGCTATTGCGGCAGAATCCAGATATCCAAATCATAGCAATCTGCAATCGGCTGGACGACAGTAAAAGCGGCCTTGCCGGCTTTGCTGCAGACACTCTGAAGAGCATGTATCACCTGGCCACCAGCAGGGTCTGCGTGCTGGACGCTTATTGGCCGGCGGTATCTCTCCTTCATCATAAGGAGAAGCTGACCGTAATCCAGATGTGGCACGCCATCGGCAAAATCAAAAAGTCGGGTTATCAGACTTTGGGTAAAGAATCGGGCAGGGGAGAAAAAACCGCCCGCCTTCTGCATATGCATGAGAATTACGATATCATCATTGCAGGCGGCAAAGCGTGGAATCCCTATTATTGTGCGTCTTTTCACACGACGGAGAACAAGCTGCTCAACATCGGTCTGCCGCGGATTGACCATTTGCTGGAGAGTGCGCAGAGCAATCGAGAAGCCGCCCTCGCGGCTTACCCAGAGCTTTCCCAAAAGCAGGTGATTCTCTATGCGCCGACCTTTAGAAGAAATATTGAGCTGAACTGGCAAAATTTATTAAAAGAAATTGACTTTGAACAATATATACTGATTGTAAAGGGGCATCCTAATCAGAAGATAGAGTGCAGTCGAGACGGTGTGCTTCTCTGCCCGGATTTCAAGGCCGTAGACCTTTTGGCTGTCTGCGATTACCTGATCACGGATTATTCAGCGATTGCGGTAGAGGGTGCTGTTTTGGGGAAGAAAACCTACTATTACCTCTATGACTATGAGGAATATACGGAGAAAAACGGCATCAACGTCAATCCCTTTGAGTCTATGCCAGGCTGCGCTTTCAGCGATGCAGGGGAACTGATCCGGAATCTGGAATCAGGCAATTACAACCAGCAGGCTCTGGACGAATATCGAAAAAAATATCTGCCAGAGGAACTGGGTACGTCTACTGCAAAACTGGCAGAAGTTGTCATCAGAAATTTAGCATAAGGAAGAGAAGAGAGCATGTTTAAATTCGCAAAAAAATGCATCAAGAAACTGAAATTATTTATCTTATATTGGAGAAGAATCGTCTTCGCAAAGAACAATTTTAAATGTCCTTTCTGGAAAAAGATCAGAGCCAATGTCTGCGGCGGATTTTTGGCGGATCAGTGGATGCTTTACGATTTTGATCACAATGACAAGAGCGAATACCTGTCGGAATTTGATTGGTATCGTTCAAGATATATCAACGAACCTTTCGACTTTCTGCTCAACAACAAGATTGCGGCAGCAGAAATCCTGCAGCAATATATCAGAGTTCCGGCAAGCTACATGATTAAAAACCATGGCTTTGTCACCAGCTTTGACAGCAAGCATATGGAGTATGGGGATGCTATCACACTGCTCAAAGAAAAGGGCAAACTCTTTATCAAACCTTACGGAGCAGGCAAAGGCAACGGCGTCAATATCTTAATTTACGAAGATGGAAAGATTTTTGTGGACAAGAAAGAATACGCAGAAGATGATTTCGTCAAGTTCCTGCAGGGCAGGGACGACTGGTTTATCTGCGAGTCCATGAAGCAGCATCAATATTCTGACGATATCTATGACAAGACCGTAAACACCATCAGGCTGATTACCCTGAGAGATATACACACCCATGAATTCAAGGTATTCTTTGCTGTGCAGAGAATCGGCACCGCGGCAACCATTCCAGTAGATAATGGCAGCAGAGGCGGACTGGTTGCAAAAATTGATTTAGAAACTGGTATTCTCAGCGAAGCCAGATGCCTGCACAATCGAAATGTGTACAAGGTTCATCCCGATTCTGGCGCACCGATCGAAGGAGCGGTCATTCCAAACTGGGATGCCATCAAGGTGGAAATCCTGGAGTTAGCTAACCACATGCCGTATATGCACTTCATCGCTTGGGATATACTGGTGTTAGAAGACGGGAGCATTTGCATCATAGAGGCCAATACCTCTTCTGGCGTGAATATCATTCAGCTTTGGGGCGGACAGAGAAATGACGAGTTAGGAGACTTTTACCGCTACCATAAGGTAATCAAGAAATAAATGACGAGTTAGGAGACTACCAATGAAATACATTATCATGGCTGATGGAAAAGGCACCAGGTGGAACAATTACCACGATATACCAAAGCACTTTATCGAAGTGGAAGGAGAGACCCTTCTCGCCAGAACCGTCAGGCTTTTGCGGATGTATGACGCCCAGTGTGAAATCATCATCACCTCTCACGATCCCAGATATGAAGTAGAAGGTGCAAAACGCTATGAACCTATCAACAATGTGTTGGAAATAGACCGTTTTACTGCGGAGCTGATTGAGGATGACGTCTGTTTTCTCTATGGAGATACCTATTATTCCTATTCGGCGATGAAGTCCATCGTCAGTACGGAAACGGATGATTTGATGTTCTTTGGAAACGAAAAGTCCATCGTCGCAGTCAAAGTGAAAGATGCGGAAATTTTCCGGTATCATGTGAACCATGTGAGAGAACTGTTCTTACAGGGAGAAATCGAGAAATGCATAGGGTGGCAGGTCTACCAGTCATTCATGGGTATGTCTTTTGAAGAAAAGAAAATCGCCGGAAAATACGTCTATATGGAGGACGGAACGAGAGATTTTAATTCGCCAGAGGATTTGGAAAAGAGTGAGAGGAAAGGAAGATAAGTGGAGACATTAAAAGAAATCATAAAAGCGCATATTGATTATAGAAAACAGCTTTTTAAACTTGCAAAGTCAGATATTATTAAAACCTATAAAGGGGCCGCCCTGGGCTGGGCGTGGGCACTGATCAGACCAGCTATTCAGATTTTTGTTTTCTGGTTTGCTTTTACCATCGGTTTACGGCACGGAAAACCGGTAGAGGGATATCCGTTTTTCTTATGGCTTATCGCAGGTATGATTCCCTGGTTTTACATGAGGGATATGATTACAGGCGGAGCGGCGTCGCTGCGCAGATACACTTACCTAGTGACAAAGATCAAATATCCCATCTGTACCATACCGACGTTCGTCAGCATGTCGCTGTTCTTAGTTCATATGGGGCTTTTAACGATCGTCATCTTGATTTATATCGGTTTTGGCTATATGCCGGATATCTACTATCTACAGCTTCCGTTTTACATGATTCTGATGTTCTTGTTCTTTACGACTTGGGGGCTATTTGCATCGGTGCTTTCAGCTATGAGCAGAGACTTTCTCAATCTGGTAAAATCGCTGACGACAGCGCTCTTCTGGTTGTCAGGCATATTGTATAACGCCCAGGAAGTGAAACCGCTCATTTTGCGTAAAATATTGATGTTTAATCCAATAACGCTTGTTACAAACGGCTACAGAGATTGCTTTATCTACAAAGAGTGGTTTTGGGAAAACCCTATAGAGCTTAGAAATTATGTCCTCGTACTTACAGTGATGGCAATTTTGGCGGTTTGGGCATACAAGAAACTGAAGAAAGATGTTCCTGATGTATTATAAAGGGAAAAGGATTTTTTTATGAATAATATAGCGATACAGTTTAAAAATGTGACGAAAGTATATAAATTATTTAAGAATGACAAACAGAGGTTCAGAGCTATTTTTTCTAAGAGAGTGAAGCCGAAGATTAAAAAGGCGATCAACGAGGTTTCCTTTACCGTTGAAAGAGGAGAATCTGTAGCTCTGTTTGGAAGAAATGGCGCAGGAAAGTCGACCATACTGAAAATGATTACAGGGGTCACGTATCCCACCACAGGAGACATCTTTGTGGAGGGCAGAGTCAGCGCACTGCTGGAACTGACAGCGGGCTTTGACCCCGATTTTACAGGCAGAGAGAACATCTTCTTTCGTGGACAGCTTTTAGGTATTTCTAATGATGAAATCAAAGAGTTAGAGGAAGACATTATAGAATTTGCTGACCTGGGTGATTATATGGATCAACCGGTCAGAACCTATTCCAGCGGGATGAAGGCAAGACTTGGATTTGCAATCAATGCCAACATCAAGCCGGAGATTCTGATTGTAGACGAAGCGCTCAGTGTCGGTGATAAGGAATTCCGTCGCAAATGCAGGCAGAAAATCAATGAAATCGTAGACGACGGTGATGTGACATTCTTATTCGTAACCCATTCAACCAACGTTGCCAAGGATTTTTGCAAAAGAGGAATTGTCATGAAAGCGGGAAAGCTGATATATGACGGCGATATTGAAGATGCAATTGCATTCTATGAAGACATGACCGATAAAGAAATGGCGGCAAAAAAGAAACAAGGCAGCAAGAAAGTTTTAGGATAGGAGAATATTATGGCAAGACGTCGAAAAGAAATCTTCGCACACAACAATAAGTACGAAGGCAACATTTTTAAACGATTCGGACGGTGGTTTGGCAAGCTGAAAGGCTGGCAGAAGGGCATTTTGATTGGCTTGACAGTCATCCTTATTGTTGCAATCGGTGTTGCCAGCTATGTATTTGCAAAGCTGGGGCTGCTTGACCGCGTGAAACTCAATGAAAAAGAATTATCCTGTGTGGATGTAGATGGATACATCAATATCCTGCTTCTAGGTGTTGACAGCAGAGATATGGATAATATTCAAGGTTCTGGTGCCGATGCAATTATGATTCTCAGTATCAAAGAAGAAACTGGTGAGGTCAAATTGATTTCTGTGTACAGAGATACTTATTTGAAAATGGGAGATAGCGATTCCTACGATAAAATCACCAACGCGAACCGCATTGGTGGGCCAAAGATGGAAATCCAGTCGTTAAATCAAGCGATGGATATGAATATCAGCAAATTTGTGGTAGTCAACTTTAAAGCTGTAGCGGATTTGGTGGACCAGGTAGGCGGCATCACTGTTGACGTGCAGGACTTTGAAATCCCTCAGTTGAACAAGTATACCATTCAAACTGCGGACAACATCGGCAAAAAGGAGTATAAGCTGGTAGAAAAGGCTGGTGAGCAGACCTTAGAGGGTGTGCAGGCAGTTTCTTATGGAAGAATTCGTAAGGGCGTGGGAGATGATTACAAACGAACAGAACGTATGAGAGTTGTTCTGACCAAGGTCTTTGAAAAGTTGAAGAAGATGAGCTTTGGAGAACTGGATGATCTCTTAAATATGATGCTGCCGCAGGTGCAGACAAACTTAGGCAATAGTGATCTTTTAGGGCTGGCGGCAAGGCTGACAAACTTCAAAATTGGTGAAAGCACAGGATGGCCGTATGATGTGACAGGCGGCTATATCGGGGAGACATCTTATGTATTTCCAGATGACCTGGTCAGCAATACGACCAAACTGCATCAGGAGGTCTTTGGACAGAAGGACTACAAGCCATCAGAAACAGTACAGGCGATCAGTGACACAATCATCAGTGATCTCAACGGCAATGTATCTGATCAACAGCCGATTGATACCAGTGGTGATACCAATACCGGTGATGATGGGAATTCTGATCAGAACACAGGTCCTAATGGCACTGGCGGTTCTTCTGGCAGCAGCGGAAATAACGGTGGTTCCTCTGGAGGCAGTGGCAACGGCGGAGGCGGTTCAGGCGGCGGTTCCGATAAACCGAAACCGGATCCAAAACCAGATCCAGAACCGACCCCGGACCCAGAACCGACCCCGGACCCAACGCCGACCCCAGATCCAGGGCCAGATAACGGCGGTACGACAACACAGAGCGAATAAGTGAGAGAGATAGAGAATAGGAGAGAAGAAAAATGGCAAAGGAAAAGATTAATTTTGCAGATGAAGATATCAAATTAAAGTACAGACATACGACTTCCCACATCATGGCTCAAGCTGTTAAAAACTTGTGGCCTGATGCAAAGCTGGCAATCGGTCCGGCAATTGACAACGGGTTCTATTACGATATCGATATGGAACACAAGTTGTCTGACCAGGATCTGTTAAAGATTCAGAAAGAAATGAAGAAGGTCATTCAGGCAAACCATAAGCTGGAACGCTTTGAACTGCCAAGAGAAGAAGCCATTCAATATATGGCTGACCGTAACGAAGATTACAAGGTAGAGTTGATTGAAGATCTTCCGGAAGATGCCGTGATTTCCTTCTATAAGCAGGGTGATTTTGTCGATCTCTGTGCGGGACCGCACATGGAATCCACTGGTCAGATTAAAGCTGTCAAGCTGATGAGCGTGGCCGGAGCATATTGGCGCGGTGACGAGCACAATAAGATGCTGCAGAGAATCTACGGAACCTGTTTCCCATCACAGGAAGAGCTGGACGAATATATCAACCGTTTGGAAGAAGCAAAAAAGAGAGATCACCGCAAAATCGGCAAGGAGATGGATCTGTTCATGTTGACTGAGGAAGGCCCTGGTTTCCCATTCTTCATGCCAAAGGGTATGATTATCAGAAATGAATTGGAGAACTTCTGGCGCCAGGAGCATAGAAAGAGAGGCTACCAGGAGATTAAGACGCCATTGATTCTCAACGAAGAACTCTGGAGAACCTCAGGACACTGGGATCATTACAAGGACAATATGTACTTTACAAAAATCGACGATGCAGATTATGCGATCAAGCCGATGAACTGTCCGGGTTCCATGCTGGCTTATAAGCGCAAAATGTGGTCATACAGAGATTTACCGCTGAGAATCGGTGAACTGGGACAGGTGCACAGACATGAGCTGTCAGGCGCGCTGCATGGCCTTATGAGAGTGAGAACCTTTACCCAGGACGATGCTCATATCTTCATGCTGCCAGAACAGATCAAAGACGAAATTGTCGGCGTAGCTAAATTTATCGACGATGTCTACAGCATGTTCGGTTTCAAATATCATATTGAGCTTTCCACAAGACCGGAAGATTCCATGGGAACTGACGAAGAGTGGGCAATGGCGGAAGACGCTCTGCGCGAGGCCATGACGGAAGTAGGCGTCCCTTATGTTGTTAACGAAGGAGATGGCGCATTCTACGGACCAAAACTGGACTTCCATCTGGAAGATTCTCTTGGAAGAACCTGGCAGTGTGGCACCATTCAGCTTGACATGCAGATGCCACAGAGGTTTGACCTTACTTATGTGGGCTCAGATAACGAAAAGCACAGACCAATCATGATTCACCGTGTCATCTTCGGTTCTATCGAAAGATTTATCGGTATTCTGACTGAACACTTTGCCGGCAAATTCCCACTGTGGCTGGCACCGGTTCAGGTGAAGCTCCTGACCGTGGCAGAAACTTTTGCCGATTATGCAAAAGAAGTGGCTGCTAAGTGTGAAGAAGCAGGGCTGCGCGTAGAACTGGACATCAGAAATGAAAAAATCGGTTATAAACTGAGAGAAGCGAGAAACGAAAGGGTTTCTTATATCTGTGTCATTGGTGAGAGAGAAGCAGAAGCCAATTCTGTTTCTGTCCGTTCCACAAAAGTAGGTGAGCTGGGAGCGATGTCAGTAGACGAATTTGTTGAGAAATTAGTCGAAGAAGTAAAGTCGAAAGCGGTGTAACATGTTTGGTAAAAAGAAGGAACAGGCGCCTTGGCGTGACGGCGTTTACCTCTGCACGGTAAACGATAGTTTTCAGGCGGATTTACTAGAGTCGAAATTAAAAGGCGAGGGTATTCCTTGTGTAAAGAAGTACGAAGGTGCAAGCAATTACATCGAAATCTTTATGGGACAGAATACGACAGCTCCTATTGAACTCTATGTACCAGAAGAAAGCCTGGAAGATGCAAAGAACATCATTGTTCCAGTGGATTTAGATGAATGTGAACCCATAGATGAATAAATAACAAAAAATAGAGAAGCCGATCGGCCTTGCGGTTTAAACGCAAGTGCTGTCGGCTTCTTTTTCTTCTGCGCAGACATCGAGATATATGACGAAAATTGTATACAAATCCATCATTCGTTATTCACATAAATATGTTATACTGTAGATAGATGAAAAAAAGGGGGTGAAATATGAAAAAAATATTGAATCAGTTATCTATTATTAATTTTTTAGTTATCACTATCGCTGGCATTGTTAACGCAGTAGGCGTCACGATGTTCTTAGCACCAGTTAATCTATACGACAGCGGGATATCAGGTACATCCATGCTCTTCGCGCAGATGACACCTGCGTTTATGACCCTGTCGCTCTTTTTAGTCTTGTTGAATTTCCCCTTGTTCGCCTTAGGGATGAAGAAGCAGGGCTTTGTTTTTACAATCTATTCTCTATATGCAGTAGCAGTCTATTCTATCGTGTCGTTTCTTATCATCAATATCTTGCCCGTTAACGTCAGCATAGCCTCTCCATTAGCCGAACAGGACTTGTTTTTATGCGCTCTGTTTGGAGGTTTGATTTCCGGTGTGGGCAGCGGATTAACGATTCGCTTTGGCGGTGCAATTGATGGAATTGAAGTTATGGCTGTCATCTTTGCAAAGCGCCTCGGTATGTCTGTAGGAAGCTTCTGTATGTGCTATAACGTGGTGCTGTATGTCATTATCGGCATCATCAAAAGCAATTGGATTTTACCGCTCTATTCCATTGTGACCTATATGGCAGCGCTGAAGACCATCGACTTCATAGTAGAGGGCTTAGATCGTGACAAAACAGCGATTATCGTCACAAGTGAGGAAGAAGCGATCTGCTGTGCGCTGTCAGAAGAATTCGGTACAGGTATCACATTAATCAATGCAAAAGGATATTATTCCAACGAAGAGAAGACCATGATCTATCTGGTAGTCAATCGTTTTCAAATAGGCAGGATGAATGCGATTATCCATGGATTAGATGAGAACGCATTTATCACGATTACAGAGAATATTTAATCTCTGCTCAAAGGCTTCTGTGCATCTGTCATGTTGCTGCTGGCTGCATTTGCAGAAGAATATGCAAATTGCAGATTATAGCCGCCAGTGAATCCATCGACATCTAAGACTTCTCCAATTGCATAGAGCCCCGCAAATCTCTTTAACTCCATGCTTTTGGGACTGATTTCGGATAGAGTGATGCCGCCAGTGGTTACCATCGCTTTATTGTATCCGGCTACACTGTCGACTAAAAAGGAGTCAGCCGTCAGCCTGGCAGCGATTTCTTTCTGCCTGTCTCCAGTTCCCTTTAAGATGACCTGCAGAAAACTTTTCGGCAGCCCCAATTCTTTAGGTAAAAGGTTCTGCAGACTTGCTTTACTGTTCTTTAAACTGCCGTTGATTTTTTCTGCGACAGCACTTTTTGTCTCAGGATATAAATAATTCAGTTTGACGGTATCACCCTGTCTAATCTCTTTGGAGCTATTTAAGATTACAGGTCCGGATAGATTGCTATGAGTAAAAAGCAAGTCACCGACAGCTTCTGCAATCTTCCTCTCATTGCGCCATACAGATAAATGTACATCCGCAAAAGAAATCCCGGCAGCCTCCCCATAGGGATAGTTCTTCACATTGACGGGAGACAGGCCGGGCCGCAGCGGTGTAATTTCTATGCCCAGGTTCCGCAGTACAGGAAATAAAGAACCGTCCGAGCCAGTGGAGGGATAAGAACAGCCGCCAGAGGCGATCACCAGATTCTCGCAAAGATAAGACTTTTCTGAAGTGAAAACCTGCCATAGACCGTCGTCTTTTTTTTGAATGCGGCATACGGGGCTCTCATATTGAATGGTAAATCCGTTTTCACGGCTTTTTGTGAGAAGCAGGTCTCTGATTTCATGGGCATCCATGGAGGCGGGGAAGATCTTGCCGTCCTCCCTTGTAATGGTTCTTACACCGCCTTCATGGAGGAAGTTCAAAAGATGTTCGTTGCTGTATCTGTAGAGACAGCTTCTGATTTTTCCGCCGTTTTTACCATAGCATTTTACAAAGTCTTTGATGGAGCCGTCATGGGTGATATTGCACTGACCACCGCCGCTCATCAAAAGCTTGGTCCCTGGTCGTTTTGTCTTTTCTAAGAGGAGACCGCGCACGGGTTTTTTAAATGATGCGCTGCAGAAGAGGCCTGCAGCGCCGGCACCGATAATGATACAATCGTATGTCATAGGTGGATGTCCTTTCTCTCGTCGTGATAACTTTAAGCTTAATCCATTTTCGGTCCAATGTCAATCGCGGCTATTGCAGCGTCTCTGCCAAAAGACTGTACACACGCGGGCAGGTCTTTTTGTAGATGTTGAGAACATCCTCTCTGACTGCGTCAGGCACATCAGCGTAGTTTGTGGTATAGTTCAAAACATAGTCCGGATCTTTGGAACGGATTGCGACTGCCTGCGTAAAGGTCATGGCATCGTAATCTTCCAACAATGCGTCTTTGAGCTTGTGCATAAAAGAATCAGGCAGTTTCTTGAGGAGTATGGCACCGCCTTTATCCATCAGACGGAAGTCCGATGTCTGGGCTCTTTTGATATTGTCAAGTGTCAGGTGCTTGTATTCACGGCTTTCAAAGATTTTGCCGTAGGCATCGAGCAGGGTCTTTTGGCCATCCATCGAGATCTGGTAGGTTCTCTTGATTTCTTTGCCGTCTTTTAGATGATAGTTGATATTGAAATAATACGGTGCGTCTGACCTCTCTGTCAGATCCGCCTTGTTCTCTACTAACAGGCGATGAAATTCGATAAGATTTTGGACATTCTCCTTTTCTGTTAAAACAATTTCGGAACTGAAAAAATCCTGAAATATCCCCGTTTGAAGAAAGTCGTCATCCAAGGTAACGGACTTTACCGCGCCAGCTTCGGGAACTTTGGTCGTATAACCGGTCAGATCAAAGACTGTCAGACCGAAAAAGAGGGCGACAGCTACAAGGACTGCTGTATATTTTTTGAATACAGCCGGTCGGAATACCGCAAGGCTTTTTTCCAAAATCATCCTGGCGATGATATAAAAGAGGAAAGAACTGATCAGGGAACCAATCAGTAGTGGCAGCAGATTGATCATCTCACCTCCCCAACACGCGATGAAGAAACCAAAGATTATGGTACCGACAAAGGCGAAGAGAATGCAGACGATTTCCCCTAACCAAGTGATGACTGTGGCATTTCCTTCTTTCTCCAATGGGAGCCGTCGATAGGCCGCGGCAGAACACCATATCAATATGAAGGCGAAAAGCAGATAGGCGAGATATATGAGCAAGGTATCTCCATTGAAAAAAGTACCGTAGCTGCTGCGTTCAAAGCTGACTGGTGAGAATATGCTGCTGGCCAATGGTGAATTGGCATACCCGAAGAGAAACGCGTACGTAAATTTATTGATGATGTAAATCGTAATCGGCAGCAAGCCGTTAAAAAACATGGCCAGCAGGATGTGAGTCACGATGCTGCCCGCCACCACTGCTGCCAGGGTTGAAACTGCGTAGACAAAAAATGCAGAAATCAGCGTCCGGATAATCCAGGAAGGCAGAGCCTCTGGCCCCAATTCGTAAGCGTCACCGCGCAGCAGAACCGCGTAGCACGCCCCTATGAACAATACGGGCAGAAGTATCATAATAAGGCCCGAAAGTACACTGGAGCGGTACAGTTTTTTTCTTGAAAAAGGCATGGCATGAATGGCCGTAGCAGGTGCATTGCCGTGTAAGTAAGAGAAAACTGCGATTGAGGCACAGATTGGCAGAACCATCAGTACGCCCAGGTAGACGTAGTCGTGATTGGAGAGGGCGTCGTCAGTGAGATAACGCAGTATCTCATATTTGCTCGATTTTACTATGAGAGGCAGCACACCCTTGATAAAATAGGCGAGAAAAGCTGCAAACGGTATCAGCCAGAATCGCTTTAGATTTCGCTTCACTAGTACCGCCGAAATGTTACAAAAGGATTTCTTTGATTTCATCGTCTTCTCCTCCCAATTCGTAAATAAATATTTCTTCTAATGTCAGTGGCAGCAAATCGAAAAGCAGAGGCTGCTGTGCCTCAATAACCTCCCTGATTTTGGCAGCACTTTCGTTGATGATCAGGAATTCCACTGAACCCTTGCTCTCCTGGTGTAAGACATGCAAGTTTTTCAGTATGCTGTCAGGACAACCGTCTGGACCGAAAGAAACCTGTACTTTGTGCATCTTGCTCTTCATAGCATCCAGTTCTTTCTCCAGCCGCATGCGTCCTTTGCTGATGATGCCGATGGAATCGCAGATGCCTTCCATCTCGCAGAGGTTGTGAGAGGAGACCAAAACTGTCATCTGTTTTTCTGCTACCTCATCCACAATCAGCTTCCAGACCAATCTCCTTGCTACCGGATCTAATCCGTCTATGGGTTCATCTAAGAACAAATAGTCTGGAGATGTGGATAGGGACAGGACAAAAGCTGCCTGCTTTTTAATTCCTTTAGAAAAGCTGCGAATGCTTTTTTTTCCATCGAGACCGAAGAGGGCGATCAAATCCATAAATTTCTCTTGGTCCCATCCGTCATAAACATTTTTATAAAAATTCCCCATGTCAAAGAGGGAAGCGCCGGCAGGAAAATACAGATCGTCAGGAATCAAACTGATTTTCTGTTTAATCTCCTCGTTGTCAAAGACAGGGGTGCCGTCTATTAGAACTTCACCTTTATCTGGAATTAGCACACCTGTCAACAGTCGTAAAATCGTGGTTTTCCCTGCGCCGTTGGTACCGATCAGACCATAAATTGACCCCTTCTGCACGCAAAGGTCTAAATCGATCAGAGCAGGGAGGCCGTCAAAGGCTTTGCTCAAATTTTGTACATGAATCATTTCTTCTCCTCCTCAATTACCTCGATGACGATATTTCTTGCTTCTTCATAGCTGAGTCCTAAATATTGCAAGGATTTAAATGCCGAGAGAATTTCTTTTTCAATCTCTTCGATGCGGCGCGGATCAGGTCTGATCTTGGATTTATCACAGGCAAAGGTGCCCCGACCGGCCGCCGTATAGACAAACCCTTCTCGTTCCAGTTCACGATAAGCTTTTTGAACCGTGTTAGGATTTATCGTCAGGTCCTTCGATAACTCTCTGACAGACGGCAGCTTGCTCCCCTGTGCAAGAACGCCGGTCATGATCAGTTCTTTGATGTTGTCTATGACTTGCTCATAGATGGACTTATGACTAGTCATATCAAGCTGAAACATATTTTCGCCTCCTCTCGCTGTCATAAGTGTACTATATTAACTAGTACACTGTCAACAGTAATCTTCATTACTTCGGTATATATTGTCATTCTTTCGACAGCCGTTTACAAATTTCAACAAAAATGATACAATGATTATCGTTAGAATTTCAATTAATTGAAGGAGTATTGAAGAGATGTATGATGACAAAAATCAGGGACAGGAAAATCAGCAGGTGAATACCTACGATCCTGACCAGCTATATAAGAACAAATCGGGAAAAACTGGTTTTAGCAGTTGGAAAAAAGGCTTGATCATATTTTTAATTATAGCGGTCGTGATTGTGATTCTCGGTGTCAGCTGCAACATGGGTGTCAGCGGAATGCTGGGAACGACAGAAGATGACTATGACTATAACAGTGACTATATAGGCGTTTTATCCATAAACGGAACGATTACAGAGGAGGGCAGTTCGACAGATACATATAATCAGCAATGGCTTTTGTCTCGTGTCAAACAGATGAAAGCAGATTCGTACAATCAGGGACTGATTCTCAGTATTGATACGCCGGGAGGCAGTGTTTATGCTACAGATGAGTTATATCTGCAGATCAAAGAATACGCAGAAGAAACTGGAAGACCGGTATATACATACATGAAATCCACTGCGGCTTCCGGCGGGTACTATCTTGCTGCCGCCAGTGACAAGATTTTTGCTAATAGAAATACCCTTACAGGATCCATCGGCGTGACGATTGGAACGGTATACGATATTTCAGGCTTTCTAGAAAAGATGGGTGTGAAGACAGTGACAATCACCTCGGGCAATAACAAAGCCATGGGCAGTTCTGTAAATCCATTGACCAAGGAACAGAAAGAAATCTATCAGAGCATCGTGGATGAGTCCTATGAACAATTTGTCGGTGTTGTAGCTGAAGGGCGCAAGATGAAGCTCTCTGAAATCAAAAAACTGGCAGATGGCCGCATCTATACAGCAAAACAGGCAGAAGAAAACGGTCTGATTGATCAAGTAGGCACTTTTGAGGAGGCTGTCAGGGATATGCGTGCTACCTATGAACTGGATGACTGTGACCTGCAGACCATGGAATATAAACCGAAGACTTCATTTTTATCTTGGCTGGAAAGTAAAACTTCTACCAACGAGAGCAGTGCGAAATCCGAATATGATCAGTTGATGAAGCTGATGGAGGAGAATAATCAGTTTACCGTGACATACCTGTCACCGATACAGAAATAGGAGGGATTGAGATGACCTGGGGTGCATTTTATATGTATTATCAGTGCCCGCAGTGCGGGAAGAAATTCAAATACGCCATTGACCTGCTGGATGTTGCAGGGGAACGATTTGGCCAATGTCCAGAATGTAAGCTTGCAGGGACTTTCATCAAAGAAGGACCCAATACACCGGACAGCTTAGAATACGAAGAAGTTGATGATTAATAAAATGCACTGAAACCAGTCTGGCTTCAGTGCATTTTTTAATTGGTTATACTAACTCTTCCGTATCTGTCTTGTCTTTTGTATTGACATTATCGTCTGTCTCTGTGTCTTCTTTCGTTTTTACATCTGCGTCCTTAGCAGGCTGCTGATTGTCGACATCTTTCTCTTTCTTGTCATCTGTAGTCCCGTCGTCGGTGTCAGTATTGTCGTCCTGATCTGGTTCGTCTTCATCGACGATAGGCTGTGGATCTGGATTGAACAGCAGGGACCAGGTGGTTTCGTCGATGACACCTGATGGATCAATATTGTATTCTGTCTGGAACAATTCTACGGCAGCTTTCATTTCGCTGTCAAAGATTCCATCTTCTGTACCATTATAGTAACCCATCTCGCGCAGTCGCTTTTGCGCCGCCTGATTGTAATCACGATACGGATCGGCGTTATTCCCCATGGTGAGCTGATATTTGAAGCTATTAGGATCTAACTCGAACACCACATTGTAAGTGCTGGTCACAGGATTCATGGAATAGGATTTCAGAGTCGTCAATTTCTTACCCTTTGTATTGTAGAATCCGCCGACCTTGTAACCGATATCTGGCCGGAAGAAAGTTCTCAGCTTATATTTGTTGGCTTTCGTATAAGTGATATAAATATATCCGTTTTCTCCAGCAGAAATGGTCGTGTTGCGTTTATTGGCATAGATTTTAACTTCCTGCAGCTGATTTCCTTCAGTGAGTACGGAGGTCAGTTTTTTGCAATTCCTCAGGTCTATCGTTGTCACTTGATTGTTTTGAATCTCAACTTTCCTCATCTCTGTGTTGTTCTTTAAATTTAGAGATGTGAGGTTATTATCGTTGAGATAGAGGTACTTCATTTTACTAAAGCCAGAAAAATCTGCGGCGCCATTCAGACCGAACCCGTTCCATCTGATGCGCGCAATTTTCCCTTTGCCATCACCATAAAAATTGTTGATGACACCGTCGCCCCAAGTTTTTTTATCGGATTTGACGTAGTCTTTGTTCAAAAGTTTTCCATTGGTCGTACCGCCTGCTCTCGTCTCCAGGAAGGAAGTCAGTTTGCTGATTTCATTGCTGTCGGATACTAAATAACCTACGAAATTATTTCTGTATACATCGAAAGAAATATGGGATACGGCAAATTGTTCTTTCGAAGGATCGAAATAAGTGTAATTGGTAACACCATAATATTGCCATGCATTGGTGGTTCTGTTCCATCTGTTGTTCGTACCAGTAGTCGGATCGACAAAAATCCATCTGCCGTTGACATAGGATTCTGCCCACCAGTGATCTCTCGTCGTAGGATCGCCTTCTGTGTTCCAATTATACGTTGGAGAAGCGGCTCGATGACCGTAGACTAACCGGGTAGGGATACCTTGCGCCCTTGCTAAGGCAAGATAGATTCCGGAAAACCCTTGACAAGTGGTTGCAACGCGCCCCTGATTATCGCTGTTATCACTAGCGATTTTATTTTCGCGATGATACATGTTCTGATAAGGATTCGCGTATTGATAGGAATGCGTGGAAAAAGCAACCGTGTCATAATAGAAGTTTCCGGCCGCGTATTCATAAATTTTGATCAGTTTATCGTAATCGTTGTAGGCGCCGGCGGTGATTTTGTCAGATAATCGCTTCATATAGCTGACTTTCTCATCATTCATCTCCTCCCTGACATTCGTCTTAGGGTTGACGAATAGGAAACGGACATCTTCCAGTGTCTTGTCCAAATATTCACTGGGAGCAAGTCCACTGTTTTTCTGCACGTAGTCGTTTTCTTTGATGATGTCGTCATATCTTGGAATTGACGGAATACCATCTTCCATGATGATTGGGAGATTCTTGTACAGAGCGCCTTTGCTCGGTAAGGTCTCATAGGTATCAGAACTGTTTTTTAGCTGTGATATATACAAAAAATATTCCCCATCGGGAACCGGCGTATCGGCAAAGTCTATCGTATACTCAAATCCGTAAATGGATTTTCCCATAGAAGAACTGCCCATATATTGTGCTGTAACGTATATGCCGAGATCGACGACTTCCGTCTTCGGATTGACGCCGTAGAGTGCAACTCGAAACTGTACGGAAGGCACTACTGTCCGCAGTTTGATATGCAGCTTGCTGCCATCCACAGTGCCTCTACAGTACTCACTGGTAGAAGTATCACTGGAACTGAACGTGTTGGTCTTTGCAGGTGGATCAACTTCTTGAATTGCAGCAAAGGCAGCATCAAACGGGATACAGGTTATAAATAGTGCTAGTACCAATATGATTGCTGCAGATGATATTCTGTTTCGTTTTAAATTCATTTCCTTACCTTTCCTAAAAAAATTTCACTCATTTATTATTTTAAACAAAAACTGTTATAAATACAACAGGAAAAAAATTTTGAACAAAAAAACACCTCACACTGAATTTCCAGGTGAAGTGTTTTCTTAAACAAACTATTTCAATGCCTTTTTACAGAACTATTTTTTTGTATAGTGTGTAACGTTGTATTTCTTTCTCTTTTGTTCTAACTTATACAGCAGATAATCGTTTGTCAGCGGGGTGAATTTTTCAATCTTTGGATAACCCGGCGCACGGTTGATTTCTGGCAGCTTCATGCCATCTTCTGAAATTGCCACATCGAAACCCAGATATTCTAATTGTGGCATTGCGTAACTGAGATCGATGACGCCTTGTTTTACGATATCCCAATTTGGCAGGATTCCTTCAATCAACTCTCCCGTATCAGGGTGATGAGAACACGGCAGAATGTTATTTTCGGTAATGATCTTACCATTGTGGAATCTTCCTGTGTCAATGTCCACTTGAACGAACATACCGCCTGCGCCCATGTTATCGACAGCGCCTGTTTTGGAGGAGCCGAAGCGCATGTATGCATTGCCGATTACAGGTGTTTTGCCATCTTTTTTGAAGACGATGATTCTCAGGGTGTTCACTGCGCCGTCATAAATTTTCTTAAGAGAAGAATGCATCTGAATGTACTCTGTAATCAAATACTGACTTTCCTCGTTGTTGAGTATTTCGTATACTTCTTCTTTCGAACTCTCTTTGTGATTTAAATAATATTTTCCGTTATGATACGAAAACTTATAAAATCCCTCGCCTTGTGAACCTCTTTGCGGCTTACAGGCTAAGACGCCTACTTGTTCCACCAATCTGAATATGGATTCAAAATCTGTTCCGAATCCCTCAGGACAGTCCATCAGCGGAATGATACGCTTCTGTCCGTTTCTGACTGAGATGTGATAATAATATTGCGGAAAGAATTGATTATACTCACTGCAGATATATTTAACGGTAATTTTATCTTCCAGCCATACTCTGTATTTGTTATTGATATGCCGCAGATATCGATAGTCGTAGTCAGAGATGAAATCCTTATAATTCTCCTCGTTGATTCCATATTGCTCTAAACGGTAGGACAAGAAGCCATGGCGATATGCCCAGCGTTTCTCTTTGAGGGAAACACCGTTTCTGGAGAATAAATCGTCACGCATGGTAATGTGCCACCATTTGTATATGAGAGGGCGCATCTTCGGAGGGCATAAGAATCTGGTTAAGCGAATCCACATAAATGTATTTGATTTTTTCTTGAAATTCTTTTTCTTATTTTCCCACTTCGCAGCTTCTTTTTTCTTGAGGTCTACCTTCAGCTTTAGATAATCGGTCATTTCTTGGTTAAAACCGACCACCTGCGGGTAACTCGGATGTGCAGCAAAGTCGATCATTTTGATTCCATCGTCGGTGAGAATCGCATCGATACCCATATATTCAATCTGTGGTATGAACTTTCCGATTCTTTCCACGAGATCTAAAATCTCTTTCCAATGGTCGATTTGACCTTTCAGCGGAACATTTGTCGTCGGGTGTACAGTTAAGTCTGTAATCGTGTTGCCCTGCAGCTGCTTGCCACCGTTGAAAGTTCCGTCCTCCAGAGAAATAGGGATGAAAACTCTTCTTGTCACTTTTTGCGGCTGTCCCTGCAAAGGCAGAACGACTTCGCTTTCCATAAAGTTTCTTCCGATGGTATCATCATCCTGTTCAATCTCCGTGTCCTTTGTCTGCATGTCAGATTTTGAATCCAAATCTTCTTCGTTGCCCATGGACGTAGTGCCCTCGGTATTAAAAAACTCGTGATTGCTATATTGTTTAGAGGCGTTGATGCTGAGATAAGCCTGTCCTACTTTTGGATTATCTCCATACTTATTATATACGATCAGTTTCAGATAGTTTGCATTGCCCGGTTCAATTGCTTTGAGCGCCTGGCCGCATTCGACGTGTTCCATAATCACCAGAATGCCAAGACTGTCGATAATCTTGTTGATCAGCTCTTCGTCGGTGACATTCTCGTCGTCGATGGTGTATTGACCATTTTCATAGGCGATTGTAATAAAGTTGGTACCCAGTGTCTTTGCGACAGATAATTTTCCTTTATCCTGAATGAGCTGCAGAATGCTTTCATAGGTATCCTCATATTCGTCAGGGCAATCCAGCAATTTAATGATCTGTACGTCAGAGTCGCGCTTATAGAGCTGAAAATACTGTTTAGGGAGATACTCCGCAAAAGGTTTCAGCACATCCCGCGTAGTCACTCTGTCGTTAATCCACTTTCTAAAGATATCGTTGACAGGGAAAATGTGACAATAATCATACAGCGAAATGAAGTCCTTACAGTTCTCGTCATTGATGCCGTATCTTTCAACAACGGAAGGCAGAAATCCGTGTTTGTATGCCCATTTCTTTTCTCTGTCAGTGTAGTTCTTATTGTATTTCTCGTCATATTGTTTTGCATTGAGCCACCATCTGGCTTTACCGCCGTAGAAGCCGTTGATACGCATATGCATTATTTTAAACTTTCGTAATAAACTCATAAATTGCCTCCTGTGTATTGTTCCTGTCTTATAGACGAACATAGCTATTATACAATGTTTTGAGGAGAAAAGCAATAAAAATGTAAAGCAAAAATCCTTGACAGCCGGAGAAATATATGATAAAGTATCATGGTGTTAAGGAATTTTGCTTAACAGAAGAGGGAAAAAGATGATGGACAGTATTACAGAAGCAAGTCTCCTATATGATTTTTACGGGCAGCTTCTCACCAAGCGAAAGCAAGAGGTGATGGAACTCTATCACGAGGAGAACCTCTCTCTGGCAGAGATTGCCGAAGAATTCGGCATTTCCAGGGCGGCAGTCCACGATTCGCTGAAATCCGCAGAGAAATCTCTCAAGGAATACGAAGCCAAACTGGGACTGGTGTCAAAGCTGATGCATTCCAACGAGGCCATAGCCAAGATTGATGCGATGCTTTGCGAACTGTCCCAAAAATATAGAGAAAATCAAGAATTAGTAGATGGATTAGAAGAGATTAAGTCCGTCATCGACGGACTGGAAAGGCTGTAGCATGGCATTTGAGAATTTATCCGATAAATTGCAGAGTGCATTTAAAAAGCTGAAGGGCAAAGGCGTACTGACAGAGGCAGACATCAACGATGCGATGCGGGAAGTCAAGCTGGCGCTCCTGGAGGCAGATGTCAACTTCAAGGTGGTAAAAGAATTTGTCAGCGACGTCAAAGAGAAGTGTCTGGGTTCAGAAGTTTTGGAAAGCCTGACGCCTGCACAGCAGATTATCAAAATCGTAAATCAGGAATTAGTCGATCTGATGGGTGGCACCAATAGCAAGCTGACCTATTCTCCGTCAGGGTTTACTACCATTATGATGGTAGGTCTGCAGGGTACTGGTAAGACGACCACCTGCGGCAAGCTGGCCAATTTTCTGAAGCAGAGCGGCAAAAAGCCGATGCTCTGTGCCTGTGATATTTATAGACCAGCGGCCATCGACCAGCTGGAAGTTGTCGGCAAGTCGGTCAATACGCCGGTATATACCAAAAGAGATAGTAAGGAACCAGCGAAGATCGCCTTAGAAGCAAAGCGAGAAGCCGAGAAAAAAGGTTTTGACGTGCTCATCGTCGATACGGCAGGACGATTGCAGATAGATGAAGCGCTGATGGACGAACTGGTAGACATCAAGGGAACCGTCAAACCTCACGAAATTCTGCTGGTTGTAGACGCACTGACTGGTCAGGACGCGGTCAACGTGGCAAAGGGCTTCAATGAAAAGCTGGGTGTCGACGGCATCGTCATGACAAAGATGGACGGCGACTCCAGAGGCGGTGCGGCTCTGTCCGCTAAGAAGGTAACCGGCAAGCCGATTAAATTCATGGGTATGGGCGAAAAGTTCGACGCATTGGAACCTTTTCATCCAGAGCGGATGGCCAGCAGAATTCTCGGCATGGGCGATATGCTTTCCCTCATAGAGAAGGCAGAGGCATCCTTTGACCAAGAGAAAGCAGAGAAATTAGAAAAGAAACTGAAAAAAAATCAGTTTACCTTGGAAGATTTCCTGGATCAGATGGGGCAGGTCAAAAGTATGGGCGGCGTCGGCAAGATTTTGGAGATGATGCCCGGAATGAGTCCTGCACAGATGAAAGGCGTGGATATCGCAGAAAGCGAAAAGGAATTTCGCCAGATGGAGGCCATCATTCAATCCATGACCAGAGAAGAGCGACAGGAACCGAGCCTGCTCAACGCCAGTCGGCGAAAAAGAATTGCGGCGGGCTGTGGACAGCCAGTCAGCAAGATCAACAATCTCATAAAGAGATATGAAGAGACAAAGAAAATGGTTAAACAGTTCTCAAATCCAAAAGCGATGAAGAGAAACAAAATGTTCAGAGGTCTGTTTTAAGCTGATAATTCAGTAAATGACTGAGTTTAAGATAAGAAAAATGATAAAGGAGGAACAATATAATGGTTAAGATCAGATTAAAGAGAATGGGTGCTCACAAGAAGCCTTTCTATAGAGTAGTTGTTGCTGACTCTCGTACTCCAAGAGATGGAAAATTCATCGAAGAGATCGGTTACTACAATCCACTAGTAGAGCCGCCTACAATCAAAATTGACGACGAAAAGGCCAAAAAATGGTTAGACAACGGCGCACAGCCGACAGAGACCGTAAAAGCTCTTTTCAAAAAGTCTGGCATCATTGAGTAAGAAAGCGGTGAGACGACGTGACTAAATTAGTTGAATCAATTGCAAAATCACTGGTCGATCATCCGGAACATGTGGTTGTGACAGAAGAGCATGACAGACATGGCAGCGTTTTGCAGCTAAAAGTTGCAGCTGACGATATGGGAAAAGTTATCGGTAAACAGGGCAGGATTGCGAAAGCGCTCCGCACTGTTGTCAAAGCAGCCGCAACAAAAGAAAACAAAAAAGTAGTAGTAGAAATCGTTTCTGAAGACGAATAGTATTACGAGCAAAGGCACATGGATTTACGCAGGTATTTTCATGTGCCTCAAATATAATTAGGAGAAAAATGGAAAAAATTAAGATTGGGAGAATTGTAAACGCCGTTGCACTGCGAGGCGAAGTGAAGGTTTATAATTACTCCGGTTACAGAGAACGATACGAAGAACTGAAGCAGATTTTCGTTGAAGACAAAGAATATGAAATTGAAAAAGTCAGGTATCAGCAGCACATGGTCATTTTGAAGCTTACCGGCATTGATGACAGAAATGCGGCAGAGGCCATGAAGAATAAGGACATCTTTATCACAGAAGATGATCTTCTTGAGCTGCCAGAGGATACCTTTTATATAAGAGACCTGATCGGCTTATCCGTTATAGACATCGAGGAAGACAAAACGATCGGCAAGATCAAAGACGTTTTGCAGCCGTCATCTCAGGACATTTACGTCGTAAAGCTTGCCAGTGGCAGAGATGCGATGATTCCGGTTGTTTCGGAGTTTGTAAAAGAGGTGAGCCTCGAAGAGGGATACGTAAAGGTGCGTCTGATAGAAGGAATGATTGATGATGAAAATTAACGTACTGACTCTTTTCCCAGAGATGTTCACAGCAGTAACTGGCAGCATTCTGGGCCGAGCCTGCGAAAAAGGCATCCTCCAATTCCAATTTATCAACATCAGAGACTTCAGCAACGATAAGCATAAGAAGGTCGACGATTATCCCTTTGGCGGAGGCCCCGGCATGGTCATGATGGCTGATCCAATCTTTGGTGCACTGCATTCCATCGGGGCACAAGGGAAGAAAATTCTCTATATGTCGCCTAGAGGGAAGACTCTGGACAAAGAGAAAATTCAGGAACTGGCAGAAGAAGAGGAGTTAACCATTCTCTGCGGACACTATGAAGGTGTGGATCAGAGGGCGCTGGATTATTTTGATATGGAAGAAGTATCCATCGGCGACTATATTCTCACTGGCGGCGAACTGCCTGCCATGGTTCTCATCGATACAGTTGCCCGTTTGATTCCAGGCGTTCTTGCCAGCGAAGATTCGGCAACAGAAGAGTCTATCTATTCAGGTCTTTTGGAATATCCTCAATATACGAAACCGAGAAGTTATGAGGGGATGGATGTACCAGAAGTTTTGGTCAGCGGCAATCATAAGCTGATTTATCTTTGGAAATTTGAGCAGTCTTTGCGTCTGACCAAAGAATTGCGGCCTGACTTATTTGAAGACTTTGTGAAGAACAGTAAAGAATTGACAAAAGATGAACATAAGGTATTGGAAAAAGTATTAAAATGATGTAAAATAATTTTATGAGCAAAATGAAGAAAAAACCGATATTAATCTTTGTAATAGCCTTGATAGCGCTATACATAATTATATATATAATACCAAAAGTAACTGGCGCATTGGTGTCCGCTTATACCGTAGAGTACGGCGAACTAAAAGTAGCAGACGAGACGCAAGGGTTTTTGGTGAGAGACGAAAAAGTCTATATCTCTGCGACAAGCGGTAAAGCAAATCGATATATCAAAGGCGGAACACTGGTAAGAGCTGGGACAACCATTATGGAGGTGACTGGCAATTCGGAAGGTGAAGTTGCCACCAAGTATACCGATATACTGACCAGATTAGGGGATGATGCCATATCGACCAGTGACTTTTCTGTAGCCGAAGGCGGCGTTATCAGTTATTATGCAGACGGTTATGAGGGGAAGATCAGACCGGACAATATGGAAAAGGGCACCTATGAGTATTTCAGCAAACTGAGCCAGAACAACGTGGTGAATCTTGCCAGAAATGCAGTTGCCAAAGGAGAACCGGTATTCAAGGTTGCGGACCGCACCAAGTGGTACATCGTCTGTTTCATTGACAAAAAGAACTTGGACCGCTATACAGAGGGCCAGGAAGTGACCGTGGAATTCGAAGACGATTTTGTCAGAGCCAAAGTCTACAAAGCTGACGAACAGGACGGCAAAGGCAGAGTTATCCTGATTACAGACTATTATTATGAGAAATTTGCAAAGACGAGAGTTGCCGATATTTCCCTGGTTACAGACAGTGGCAAAGGTTTGATTATCGAAAATAGCAGCATAACCGAGGAAAAAGGCATGGAGGGCGTCTATGTCAAAAACAAGACCAACGACTACAATTTCGTGCCAATCCAAGTGATTGTCAGTGATGGTGAAAAGTCTTTGGTGAAAGATACTTTTTTCTACGATACAAAAAAAGGCAAGACATATGATACCATAGAGATCTATGATGTGGTTCTCAAGGACCCAAAATAAATTTGTGAAAGCGGGTGTAGAAATGTCAATTAAATCAAATATCGAGTACATCAATGAACTGAAAGCTGCAGCGGCTGAAAAATCAGGAAGAACTGGAGACGATGTGCTGTTGGTAGCCGTAACCAAGCTTCATACTCCAGAGGAGATGAATGAAGCCATAGAGGCAGGCATTACCGATATTGGAGAAAATAAAGTGCAGGAAATCATGGACAAATATGACCATGTGAAACCAGTGAGATGGCATTTAATCGGCCACTTACAGACGAACAAAGTCAAATATATCATCGATAAAGTGAGCATGATTCATTCTGTCGATTCGCTCCATCTGGCAAAGGAAATCAACAAGAGAGCGCAGCAGCACGATCTGACCATGGATATTTTAGTTCAGGTTAATTCTGCGGAGGAGGACTCTAAGTTCGGTATCACCACAGAAGAGACAGACCAGCTGATCAGCGATATTGCAGAGCAGTGTCCGAATATCAGAATCAAAGGTTTGATGTGTATTGCACCTTTTGAGCAGGATCCAAACGATGCGAGAGAATATTTTGCAGAAGTTAAGAAAATATATGACAAATACGTTAATGAGAAAAGTGACAGGGTAGACTTTGAGTATCTGTCAATGGGAATGACCAATGACTTTGAGGTAGCCATAGAAGAAGGCTCCAATTTGATCAGAGTCGGAACAGCCATTTTCGGGTATAGAGATTACCGCAAAGAAGAAAAGTAATACCTAGGGGAGGAAAAAATTATGGGTTTTGCAGAATCAATCAAAAAAGTAATCGGTATAGAAGAGTTAGATGATGACGAAATGATCACAGAAGAAGAGGTCAACGCCGCGAAAGAAAAAATAGCGAAAGAACCGAGACGTTCTTATGCCAGCGATACGGTGACTACAGAAAAGAAAGCGAAAGCGCCGATGAGCAGCAGTTCGTCGAAGACTTCAGAAAAGCGTTTTTCTGTGACAAACACCAGCGCTTTCAAGTTGGTGTTAATTGAGCCGAAAGCCTTTGAAGAATGCCCTAAATTGGTAGACAGTTTAAAAGGCAGAAGACCGGTTATAATCAATTTAGAGAAATTGGAAACAGAAGTCGCTAGAAAAATCTTCGACTTTATGAGCGGGGCGACTTATGCACTTAACGGGAACGTGCAGAAAGTAGCCAACAATATTTTCATCTTCGCGCCGGAGAATGTCGGAATCTCAACTTCTCAGGACGAGAGAACCGCCTTCGATTTCTCATCAGATGAAAAAAGTCCTTGGAGGTAATTGACAAGTGATATACGTTTTAGTTCGCGCGATTAGCTTGTTCGCAGGGTTGCTCTCATTTGCTTTGCTTGCCATGTGTGCACTTAGCTTTGTAGTCGCTTATAACCCGTACTCGTCAGCGGGTAAGATTTACCAAGTTCTGGTCAAAATCACGGATCCGATTGTAATGCCGTTCCGCCGGCTGATGTCCCGGTTTAATACCGGTATGGTAGACTTCTCACCTATGCTGGCAATGATCGCTATACAAATCGTAGAAAAAATCTTAATCCGAATAATAATCATGTTTGCGTTTTAAACGAAAGGATACACTATGATTACGCCACTTGAGATAGAAAACAAACAATTTGCCAAAGCAATGAGAGGTTATAATGCCGATGAGGTAGATCAGTTCTTAGACGAGATCATCCTCGATCTGCAGAAACTTCTCGCAGAGAATGAACGTTTAAAAGCAAAAGTCGAAAGTTTGGAAAGTGATCTGAATCAGTATAAGAAATCAGAAGCTTCCGTTTTGAATACTCTGGAATCCGCAAAGAAATTGATGAGAGACATTTCTGAGAGCGCCGAAAAGCGCGCAGAGATTATCATTAAAAATGCGCAGCTAGATGCTGACGTCATGCAGAGAGATGCCAAAGAATCCATATCAAAGCTGACAGAAGAAGGGGCGAAGCTGAAAGACAAGATTACCAGATTCAGGGGAAGATACAAACAAATGCTGGAAGATGAACTCAATGAGCTTGATGGCTCCAGTGAGGAACTCCTGGCCGACTTAGAGCGGGATTTTCTTCCTGCCTCTATGGAAGAACCAGTAAAGAAAACAGTGCCGACCCCTGCCATGAAGGAACCTGTTCCGCCAGTGCCGGAGGTTAGAATACCGTCATCTATGAGCGAGACCATGGTCATCGATGAACAGTCTTTTGAAGAGATGCTGATGGAGGATTTCGGCAAAAAGCAGGAACCTAAGAAGACCATCGTCAAAGAAGATATGACGAAGACGAGAATTATATAACAGGAGGCGGGGCACTAGATGCCCCGTGATTTATTATATGAAATATTATTTGACTGCAGTCCTGGTCATCGCAGCAGATCAGATTTCCAAGGCAGTAACTAGAATGACAATGTATGTGGGTGATTCTATCAGCATATTAGGTGATTTCTTCAGACTGACTTATATCAGGAACAGCGGCGCGGCTTTTAGTATGATGAGTGGGCAGAGAATTCTGCTGGTCGTCATACCGATTGCAGGTATGATTGCTGCGCTGTGGTATCTTCATCATCACAGAGGAGAACATTGGACTCTCTATGGATCCTGGACTCTGATTATTTCCGGCGGAATTGGAAACCTGATTGATCGCATCGCTTTTGGCGAAGTGACCGATATGTTTGACTTCAGCATTTTTCCGCCAGTGTTTAATGTTGCTGACATTGCCGTGACTTTTGGCTGTGCTCTGTTTATCGTTTATATTTTGGCAGGTGACAGGCTAAAGAAACATGAGTGAGAAAGAAGAAAAATATCAAATTTATATAGAAGAAGAACAGAAGGGCACCAGAATTGATCTCGTGCTCTCTTTGTCTTTGCCGGATACTTCCAGGAGCTTCATTCAAAAACTCTTTGAGAAGGGAAATATTTTGGTGAATGGTAAGCCCTGTACTTCAAAGAAATACAAGGCAGCCATCGGTGATATGGTCGAAATTACCATCCCAGCGCCTACCGATTTGAAGATTGAGGCGGAGAACATTCCCATCGATATCGTATACGAAGATGAGGACGTTTTAGTAGTCAACAAGCCCCGCGGCATGGTGGTTCATCCGGCAGTAGGCAATTATACGGGAACCTTAGTCAATGCAATCATGTATCACTGCGGAGAGCGCCTATCCTCTATTAACGGCGTCATCCGTCCCGGCATCGTTCACAGAATTGACAAGGACACCAGCGGGCTGCTGATGATTGCAAAAAACGACAGGGCTCATGAATCCCTCTCGAGGCAGCTGGCCGAACACTCCATTACCAGGCGGTATCAGGCGCTGGTCTATCACAATATCAGAGAAGAGGAAGGTACTGTAAACGCCCCTTTGGGCAGGGACCCGAAGAACAGATTGAAACGCGCTGTTACTGATGTGCACTCTAAGCGTGCGGTCACCCATTATCGGGTTCTGGAACGCTTTGGCAGATATACGCTGATTGAAGCAAAGTTAGAAACAGGGCGGACCCATCAAATTCGAGTTCACATGGCGTATATCAAACATCCGCTTGTCGGAGATTTGTTGTACGGACCTAAGAAACAGACGATTCCGGTGGAAGGACAGATGCTCCATGCAAAGACTCTGGGTTTTGTACATCCGAAGACAGGTGTTTACATGGAATTTGACAGTCCCCTGCCGGCGTATTTTGACACCATATTGACGGAACTTAGAAAGGAATAGTTATGACAAAGAGAGTGCTGAAACCAGGTACAATGCTCAACCCACTGCCCGTGGTCATGGTTTCCTGCGGCAGTGACAAAGAAAAAAATATCATTACGATCGCTTGGACGGGAATCATCAATTCAGAGCCTCCTATCACCTATGTTTCTGTGAGAAAGAACAGATATTCTCATCAGATGATCAGTGAAAGCGGTGAGTTTGTGATCAATCTGACCACGGAGGATTTGGCCAAAGTGACAGATTTCTGCGGTGTAAAGTCTGGCCGTGATATAGATAAATTTAAAGAGACGGGTCTGCACCCGCAAGCGGCAGAGATCGTATCCTGCCCGATGATCAGCGAGTCTCCAGTCAATCTGGAATGCAAGGTGTTAGAGGTGAAGGAATATCCATCTCATGATATGTTCATCGCTGAGATTGTGAAAGTTCACGCTGATGAAAGGCTCTTTGATGAGAAGGGGCGCATATGCCTGGACGAAGCAGGTATGCTCAGTTACAGTCACGGTGAATACTTCGGACTGAAAAGGCAGCCTCTCGGAAAGTTTGGTTACTCCATCATGAAGCCGAAGACCAGGAAGCGTATCAATCGAGAAAAGGCTGCCAGAAAAACCAGCCAAAGGAGAAAAAGAGGCTGATATTACAGCCTCCGATAATGTAAACCGCGCGCTTCTTATTTGATATTCTACAATAGATAAACATGCTATGAGTAGGTGTCGGCAAATTATCTGTAGTGATAGCTTATTCTAGTCTTGGATATGTTTGATGAACTTGATACAGTCCTCGCATACATATCCGCCTTTAAACACTGTGTTGTGATAGATGTTTCCACAAAGTGAACAATTTTTCTTCATTACGCAGGAACCTCCTTATAAAGCGCGCAGCTGTAGGTTGTATCGTTACTGTAACGCGGTTGTATGGGGAATGCAAGGGAATTTGCCCCAAATGTTCGTTTTTGGACTTTTTTTGTAAGTTTTTAGTATTTTTTTGTAAAGGAGCTTGTAATCATGTATGATAATTTTGCTTTTGAAAAGAGAGGACGCGCCGTCACAGGCTATCACTTTCCCTGTGAACATGCGTCTCATGTGATGTGCCTGATTCACGGAATCGGTGAACATGCTGGAAGATACCAACGGATGGCCGAAAAACTTGCTGAGAAAAAAATCGCTGTATTGTCTATGGACTTGAGAGGACACGGTATTTCCAGCGGCGTGCGGGGCGATACTGCGCCGCGCAGAGAAGTTTTGTCAGATGTAGACGCATTGATCGAATATGCCCAGGAGCTTTATCCGCACTGTCCTGTCGTTTTGTACGGCCATAGCATGGGAGGCAATATCTGTCTGAATTACCGCGCGGCAGGCAGGAAAAACGACGTACCGCAAAAATATATCGTTTCCGCGCCTTGGATTAAACTGGTAATGCAGATTCCAAAGCCTCTGTATACTTGTGTGAAAGCAGCGTCAAAAATTGTGCCTAAGATGACCATTTCCTCTTCCTTTCCAGAAGAAGATTTGGGCAATCTGGAATATGTCAGACCTTATAAAAACGATCCTCTTGTTCATGACAAAATCTCTCTCAGATGTGCTGTGGACTGTTACGACTTCGGCAATGCCATTGCTGCAGGAGATAATGAGGACAACCGCGGTGCGAAAGGAAAGCCTTTTCTGTTGATGCATGGAGACGGAGACAAGATCTGTGATATCGAAGGGAGCAGAGCTGTCGCAGGGCGTCTTTTGGGAACAGAAGGTTTTACTTATATCGAGTGGCCTGGTTACTATCACGAAATACATAACGGTGGACCGGATGCAACTGGAGATGAAGTTATAGCAAAGATAATCGAATTTATTTTAGAATAGGAATAGCAGGGAATGAGAGCAATGAATGAGGAAAAGACAAAGGAACTGATGCAGGAGCTGCTTCCTGATGATCCGCAAGAAACATTAAAAATATTAGAGGAATTCGATATTTTGATGATGCGGTATGATTCAGCGATCAGAGAAGTGAGGACAAAGCTGGAGATTCTCAATGACGAGTTGTCGCTGCTTTCGGAGCAGAGCCCTATTTCATCGGTATCGTCGAGACGTAAAAAACCGTTCAGCATTTTAGAAAAGCTGAAACGCCAGGGGGATACTATTTCTCTAAAATCAATCCAGGAGAACCTCAATGATGTGGCGGGAATCAGGGTGATCTGTTCTTTTGTAGACGATATTTACAAGGTGGCCAGAATGTTGGTGCAGCAGGACGATATCAAATTAATCAGAGTGAAAGATTATATCCAGAACCCAAAACCTAACGGATATAGAAGTTATCACATGATCGTAGAAGTGCCAGTGTTTTTTTCCAACGAGAAACGGCCGATGCGAGTCGAGGTACAGATTCGAACGGTGGCTATGGATTTCTGGGCCAGCCTGGAACATCAGATGAAATACAAGCAGGATATTGACAACGCAGAGGAAATCATGAGAGAGTTAAAAGACTGCGCAGACACCATCGCTGAGACGGATATGAAGATGTTAAAAATCAGAGAAAAAATTAGGAGTTTACAAAAATAAGACCAAAAATTCACGAAAAGACGGGGCTTAGGAAGGAAATATACTAGATTAAGTCTAATATCTAAGAAATTGCCTAAATATATTTATAATTTTCAGGAAATTTATCATATTCTTTTCTAATTAGGGCAGATATACTGTAGTTATCAAATAAAAATAAAATTGTTTTTTTGGAGGTAATTATGAATTCTATAGAGAGAGTTACGATGGCGCTAAACCATCAAGAACCCGACAGAGTGCCCGTATATCCGCTGATCAACAGTGTGTCCATGCAGACCTTGGGCATCGACTATGAAGAATGGTCAAAAGATGTGGACAAATGTGCTGAGTCCATCATCAGAGCGACAGACGAAATCGGCGTCGACGCAATTTGCACTTTGATTGACCTTTCTGTAGAAGCAGCTGACTGGGGTCAGAAAGTAGTATATAGTCCCAAGAATGCGGCTCATCCAGATATGGACGACAGATTGCTGAAGAGCGAAGATGATTATGATAAAGTGGAAATTATCAACCCTAGAGAAACGCCGAGAATGAGCGAACACATTGAATTGGCGAAGAAACTCTATGAAGCCAGGGGGCAGGAAAAGCCGATTATCGGTTTCGTGTTTGGACCGCTGGGGGTTTTGAGCATGATGAGAGGTCAGGAGCAGATGTTTTATGATATGATCAAATGTCCAGACAAGATGAATCAGGCTCTGCACAACATTACAGAGACCCTCAAAGAATTTGCCATCGCTTTGATCGAAGCCGGCTGTCATGCCATCATGTTCGACACACTGTACTCCTCAAAGACCATCCTCAGCCCGAAGATGTGGGATAAGGTGGAAGGTCCTCTGGTAGAAGAGTTGGCGCAGGCGGTAAGAGATCACGGCGCCATGGTCATGGTACATAACTGCGGCGAAGGGCTCTATATGAAGCAGCAGATTGAGAGAATGCATCCGGAGGCTTTTTCACTGGCACATTTTCCGCCTGACTGCAAGACCATGGAGGAGATGAAGGAAAAATACGGCGACCAGACCACTTTCATCGGTATGATTGAACCGGGATGGCTCCTGGCAGCTACAGAGGACGAGGTCAGAACAGAATGCAGGACGCAGATGGACGCGTTGGCAAAGGACGGCGGATTCATCCTTGCTACTGGCTGTGAATATCCGTCAGCATTGAACTTTGATATGGCAAAGCTCATCGTTGAAGAGGCTGACACCTACGGCAGATACGACAAATAATAGTAATGGATAAGCGTTCTTCAGAAGATTTTCTTTAGAACGCTTTTTGATTCAAAGGAGGAGCATTATGATTGCAATCGGTATTGACACCGGCGGTACCTGTACAGACGCTGTCATCTACGACGTAGCAAGCCACGAGGTCTTGTCTTACGGAAAGACTTTGACTACGAAAAAGGATTTGAAGATCGGGATTTTGGAAGCGCTTCGTTGTTTGGACCAGGAACTGCTGAAAAAGGCAGAGCACATTTCTCTCTCGACGACGTTAGCGACGAACGCCTGTGTAGAAGGCAAAGGCGGACGCGCGAAACTGGTCTTTATCGGCGTGAAGCCTGCATTTGTGGAGAAAATGCAAGGGACCTACGGCTTACCGCCTGTTTCAGAGATTTATTTCCTCGCTGGCGATGCCGGACAAGACGTCCATGAGGAAAACAAACCCGATTGGGATCATTTTCGGACAGTCGTCAAGGAGCAGTTTCGTGAATTTGACAGTGTCGCCGTAGTGCAGATGAATCCAAAATATAATGACGGTAAATTTGAGCTGGAGGCTGAGGCAATCATCAAGGAAGAACTTGGCGTACCCTGTGTCAGAGGATATGACCTATATCAGGAAATCAATGTGCAGAAGAGGGGGGCCACGGCGCTGCTCAACGCCAGGCTGCTTCCGGTTATGAACGATTTTTTCGCATCTATCGACAGCTCTCTGGAAGAACTGGAACTGGAGCTGCCGATTTTGGTGGTTAAAAGTGACGGCAGCATCATGAGCAGAGAGTACGCCATGAGCAGACCTGTCGAAACCCTGCTCTGTGGTCCAGCAGCCAGCATCATCGGTGCTATGGAGCTTTCCAGTCAAAAAGATGCGCTGATTGTGGACATGGGCGGAACTACCAGCGACGTGGCTTTAGTCAAAAATGGTGCGCCTGTGACCAGCGCTTCGGGAATTTCTATCGGCGAATGGCAGACCATGGTCAAAGGTGTGACGATTGACACGTTTGCCCTGGGAGGAGACAGTGCTGTGGAATACGAAGATAATCAGCTTTATCTGGACAGGAGAAGGGTGGTTCCGCTTTGTATGGCGGCAGCAAAGCATCCGGACATGGTAACAAAGCTTCAAAACCTGGTGTCCACCTATGCGGCCTACAGCTATCCTGCGAATCAGTTTTTTATGCTTCTCAATGAGCCGGAGAATATAGAAAAATATACCCCAAATGAACGAAAACTGATCGCCTCGCTGGCAGAAGGTCCCCTGATCTTTGACGAAGCGGCAGAAGCGGTGGGGATCAGCCCATATATTTTCAAGACGAAAAGACTGGAAGACGAAGGTGTCATCATCCGCTGCGGTGTGACGCCGACAGACGTGATGCACATTTACGGAGATTATACCGATTACAGTGTGGAGGCATCCAAGCTGGGAATCGATTATCTGCATATTGTTCTGCGAAAACCAATGGAGGAAATTTGTCAAAAGATCTATAATCTTGCCAAAAGCAGGTTATATAACAATTTGGTGAGAATTTTCATGCAGTATGAGACGGGTAAACTTCTTTCCGCTGATAATGCTCTGGCAATGGAGAAACTGACCGGGTATATTTTTGATTCCGCCAAAAGAGAAAATGGCTTTCAATTTTTGCAGCCAACCTTTGCTGCGAAGATCGGTTTGACCGGGATTGGAGCGCCGACGAGAATCTTTCTGCGTGATGTAGCCCACCTCCTTGGCACGGAAGCCGATATACCGGAATATGCCAAAGTAGCCAACGCCATCGGCGCAGCAGTGGGCAGCATCGTATCTGAGTACGTGGTAAAAATTGAACCGTGTGCGTATAAAGGCGGCTTTGGAAACTTTATGGTAACGGGAGGCACAGAAGTCGTCACCTTTGAGTATTACGATCAGGCGCTGGAAGAGGCAAAGCGGATTGCTGGAGAAAGAGCTTATCAGCGCGCAATGGACCAGGGAGCAAAAGGCGATATCAGAGTAGACGTGGCAGTATTTGAAGATTATTACGACTTAGTCGGCGGAGAGGCTGCTCGTCTGTTTTTGGAAACGAAAGTCATCGGAAAGGCTGCAGCAGAGTAAAAGAAAGGCAAAAAAGGAAACAACTCTAAGCGTTTCTTAAAGTTGTTTCCTACATGTTATTTCGGCAATTCCGGGTTGACCCAGACCGTTTTGTTATTGGTGAAAATGACCATGCCAGGTTTTGCGCCAGCAGGTTTTTTTACGTACTTTACCTGTACGTAGTCTACGGGCACGTTTTCAGAAGTGCGCCCCTTGCTGTGGTAGGCTGCAATGGCGGCGGCTTCAAAGATACCTGCTTCTGACAGTTCCCTGCCGCCAGTCTGTACGATGACGTGGGAACCAGGGATGTCTTTGGTATGAAACCAGATGTCTGACTTTGATGCGGTCTTCAGGGTCAGGTAGTCGTTTTCTTTGTTATTCCTTCCCACTAGAACGGGGAACCCATCAGACGTTTCATATTTGTGCGGCATCGGCTTATATTTCTTTTCCTTAAAGGTGGTCTTACGGCGCCGGATGTAGCCGGTTTCTATCAGCTCTGTGCGCAGAGCTTCGATTTCTTCCACACTGTCTGTATTGTTCAGATAGGTGAGGACAGATTCCAAGTATTTGATATCGTCATCTACTTCTTCCAGCTGAATCTGCTTTTCTTTGACGGCAGTCTTTGCTTTGCCGTAGCGCTTAAAATACTGCTGCGCATTTTTTGCCGGCGTATGGCGTTCATCCAGGGGGATTTTTACGGTAGAATTGTCATAATAGTTGACGACTTCTACTGATTTATCGCCTGTTTTGATCAAGTGCATATTGGCAGTCAAAAGCTCTCCGTAGAGTCGCAAGTCCTCTGAGTTTTCGGCTTTCAGCAAATCCTCTGAAAGACGCTGCTTTTTCAGATACAATTTGTCCAAAGTGGTGGTAACTGATTTGACCAGATCGTGAGACTTCTGCCTGGCTCTGTTGGATGATGCCTTGTTTTCAAAGTAGTAATTCAGACATTGGCTCAAGGTCTGAAAGTCCATGCGCCTGGCTGCGCCTTCGTATTCAGTAAGGTCTGTGATATGGAATTCCTGAGGCACGTCTTTTTGGTCGAGATAGACGCGCGGAACGAAGGTGACGCTGGCGATAGATTCGAGAATCTGCTGCAGAAATCCATAGCGGTCTTCTTTAGCTGCCAGCTCGGAAGCAATGGCGGGAGAAATACCGCCGACCTTTGAGAGGATGGCTTTGCTGTTTGCATCGATGGCATCTAGCTGGCCGCAGGTGATCGCCTTGAACGGCAATTTGTCCTGGGCGGGTGGATACTCGTACTCCTTGCCTGGCAGCACCTGACGTACTCTGTTGACGTCGATGGATACCCGCTTGATGCTGTCGATAATCTTCCCTGTTGTCATATCGACCAAAATGATATTGCTGTGTTTTCCCATAATCTCGAAAATCAATTTCTTTGATACAGTAAATCCCAGTTCGTTGAGGGTTTCGAGAGAGATTTCTATGATCCGCTCAGAATCTTTTTGAGAAATTTCCACGATTCTGCCTCCCTGCAGATGTTTGCGCAGCAGCATGCAGAATGCCAACGGGACGGGAGGATTCTGCGGATTCTCCTCGATAAAATGCAGCCTGGCGTGGGCGCTTCCCACAGAGGCAAACAGCTTTACGTTACCGGTTTTCGTGTGTATATGAAAAACAAGTTCATCATTTTCCGGCTGATAAACTTTTTCTATTTTTCCTAGATAAATCTTGTCCTGCAGCTCTTTTACCATAGCGCAGGTGATGATTCCGTCAAAAGCCATAATTAGTGCTCCTTTCATTAAATCCTTTCCATTGTACACTTATTGGCATTGATTTGTCAACGACTGCGGGCTGGCAGGACACGGCAAAAGCATGGAGCCCTAAAATATACCCCTTCGCTTTAAATCCGGCAAAAGTGCCTGAAACGAGCAATTTTAGGTGCATTTATGGCAGATTACTTGGTTCATGCGCATTTATCTGTTTTGGTCAAGATCGTGAGGGTGCAATCGGCATGAGAGATTGATTTGTCAACTAAACCGATTTGTGATAAAATAGATGCATTATCATTAACGTATATAAGATGGGAGAAACTTAGATGATAAAAAGCATGACTGGCTTCGGAAGAAGCGAATATAATGACGGAAAGAGGAACATAATCGTTGAGATTAAATCCGTGAATCACAGATATTCTGATATAACGGTAAAAATGCCGAGACGATATTCCTTTGTCGAAGACAAGATAAAGACGACTGTAAAAGACAAGATCAAACGAGGCAAGGTAGATGTTTCTATCATGGTGGAGAATCTGACCGAAAACGATGTGAACATCAAGTTGAACACTATGGTCGCGCAACAGTATTATGACAACTTGAGGGCGCTGCAAGAGGGCTTTGACGTTTCTGGCGATATTTCTCTGCAGATGCTGGCGGGCATGCCGGATGTTCTGAAATCTATTCCAGATGTAGATGACGAAGAAGAAATGACGAAGTGCATTCTGGCTCCAGTAAAGGAAGCCTGTATAAATCTAGAAAAAATGCGAGGAATAGAAGGTGAGAAATTAGCCTCCGACCTGATAATGCGCGGAGATATGATCAAAGGCTTAGTAGATAGAATCGAAGAGCGGGCAGATCTGGTGCCGAAGGCCTATACGGAGAAACTTACGGAGAGAATCAAAGAACTGATCGGAGGCAGTGTGACCATACCAGAAGATAGAATTCTGGTGGAAGCAGCCATCTTTGCTGATAAGTGCAATATCACGGAAGAATTGACTCGTCTCAACAGTCATATGGATCAGATGAAGTCGATCATATCCAAAAGCAGTCAGCCTGATGGCAAAAAGCTGGATTTCCTCGTGCAGGAGATGAACAGGGAGGCGAACACGATCGGGTCAAAGGCCAACGACATAGAAATTACCAATTTGATGCTGCAAGTCAAAGCTGAAATAGAGAAAATCAGAGAGCAAGTACAAAATATCGAATAATTCCTGTGGATTATTCTTGAATCAATTGCAGAAAAATGCTATAATATTAACTCATATATAACAACAGCTTTGAGGAGAAAACAATGGATAGAGCAGAACATTCAGGAAAACTATTTATTATATCGGGTCCGTCGGGCGCTGGCAAAGGTACCATTTGTCAGAGACTTGTAGAAGAGAGCAAAGTAGAAATCTCAGTCTCTATGACGACCAGAAATCCAAGACCTGGTGAGATTAACGGAAAGAGTTATTACTTTACTGATAAAGAGAACTTTCTGGCCGAGATAGATAAAGACGGTTTTCTTGAGTATGCAGAGGTGTATGGCAACTTTTACGGAACACCAAAAGAAAAGGTGATTGAAAAGCTGAGCACCGGTGTGGACGTGGTTTTGGAGATAGATATTCAAGGCGCGCTGAAAGTAAAAGAAGCGTATCCTAATGGAATTTTTATCTTTATCCTGCCTCCGTCGATGGCAGAGCTTCGCAAGCGAATTACAGGACGAGGTTCAGAGACGGAAGAATCCATCAATCTGCGGTTATCCCAGACGTTAAAGGAAGTATCCTACATAGATAAATACGATTATTGTGTTGTCAATGGAGATTTAGAAGAGGCAGTAGCAAGGGTGAAGGCAATCGTCATGGCAGAACATTCAAGAGTGTCTCAAAGTATTTACAAACTGATTGAAAAGTACAAGGAGGAAGTGTAATGCTATATCCATCAATTAATGAAATCCGAAAGAAGGCGGACAGCAGATATACCATCGTTGTCATGGCTGCGAAGAGAGCCAGAGATATCATCGATGGCAAACCTGTTTTAACCGATTGTGAAATCAACAAACCAGTATCCATCGCTGCTCATGAGATTGCAGAAGATCTCATCACATATAAGCGCGAGAATATCGAAGAGATGGAAGGTTAATTTCTAAGTTCGTAATCATACAAAGTTGGCGGTAAGTTGTGATAGAGTTTACAACTGCCGCTTTTTTGTTGCCAGCTTTTACGGGGAATGAGCATAATTTGTCTTTCTTTGTCAAATGAAGTCGGAAAAAAGTGGTTTTTCCCCTTAGACTTTATCTTACTACTATTTTACAATTAAGGTAGATAATGGATTATTCGAGAGTAGGAGGTAACGAAGTATGAAAGACGAAAAGTATATCCCAATTATATGTGGAAAAGAAGCAGCAAAAGTGAAAGTAAGTGATGTTGTCATGGTCATGAAGGATAAGCGGAAACTGCGCATTGTTACCGATAAAAAAGAATATGATTACTATGAGCGTATGGAACGGGTGGAGCCATTTCTCGACAGTCGTTTTTTCTGTTGTCTCAAAGGGTGCTATATCAATATGGAGAAGGTGGTTTCGATGACAGATCAGATGATTTACTTCGATAACGGCTTCAAATTCGGTCTTGGCAGACAGAATTTTATCAGAACTAGACAGAGGTACAAACTTTATTTGAAAAAAACAGAGATAAATGAGAAAAAAGCTTGCAATTGCAAGCAAAATAACATATAATTATTGTCGGCTCGTCCTCGAGCCGATGTTTTTTAATTCAAATTTGCACACCCGGTTGTTTGGCAAGTGGTGCCACACAAAAGATGTGGTTTTATGCACGCGAGACCGAGTGGAAGGTTAACCAGGAGGAAAGAAAAATGGCAGTAATTTCAATGAAACAATTACTAGAAGCTGGTGTACACTTTGGACATCAGACAAGAAGATGGAACCCTAAAATGGCTCCTTACATCTTTACAGAGAGAAACGGAATCTACATCATCGATTTACAGAAAACTGTAAAGAAAATCGAAGAAGCTTATGACTTCATGAAAGAAGTTGGAGCAAGCGGCAAACCAATCCTCTTCGTAGGTACAAAGAAGCAGGCACAGAATGCAATCGTTGACGAAGCAAAGAGATGTGGACAGTACTTTGTAAGCGAAAGATGGTTGGGCGGAATGCTGACAAACTACAAGACAATCAGCGGAAGAATCAAAAGACTCAACGACATCGAAAAGATGGAAGAAGACGGAACTTTTGAAAAACTTTCTAAGAAGGAAGTCATCAAGCTGAGAGCTGAACACGATAAATTAGAGAAGTTCTTAGGCGGAATCAAAGACATGAAGGGAATGCCTGGCGCATTATTCATCGTTGACCCTAAGAAAGAAAGAATTGCAGTAAAAGAAGCTAGAATTCTTGGTATTCCTATCGTTGGAATCGTAGATACTAACTGTGATCCTGATGATGTGGATTACATCATCCCAGCAAATGACGATGCAATCAGGGCTGTCAAATTGATTGCAGGCAGAATGGCCGACGCTGTTATCGAAGCAAACCAGGGCGAGAGCTTTGACGAGGGTCCGGCTGAAGGAGAAGCAGTAGTAGAGGAAGCGGCAACAGAAGAAGCCGCTGCAGATGTAGAATAAGTGGAGGAATAGAATTATGGCAGTAACTGCACAATTAGTAAAAGAATTAAGAGAAATGACTGGCGCAGGCATGATGGACTGCAAAAAGGCATTAGTTGAAACAGATGGTGATATCGATAAAGCCGTTGAAGTGCTAAGAGAAAAAGGATTATCCAAGGCTGCTAAAAAAGCTGGCAGAATCGCAGCAGAAGGCCTGGTACAGATTGCTTTTTCTGACGACCACAAGACCGCTTCTGTTATCGAAGTAAACTCTGAAACTGACTTCGTAGCTAAGAATCCTGAATTCATCGAATTCGTAGATACATTGGCTAAGAAAGTCATAGAGAAGGAAAATCCATGTATGGATTGCTTCATGGAAATGCCTTATGGTGACGAAGGAACTGTAAAAGATGCTCTGACTAACAAGATCTCCAAGATCGGTGAGAACATGAACATCAGAAGATTTGAAAAGATGAACACAGAAGGTGTCGTTTACACTGGCTATATCCACGGTGGCGGCAAAATCGGCGTAATCGTTGGTATCGAAACAGAAGCGACTGCTGCTGAAATCGAGACAGTAGGTAAGGACGTAGCAATGCAGGTTGCATCCATGAATCCTAAGTTTGTCGATGAGACGCAGGTTGACCAGGATTGGCTGGCTTCCGAGACAGAAATCGCAAGACAGTTACTTCTGAACGAAGGCAAGAAAGAAGAACTTCTTGACAGAATCATTCCTGGAAAAATCAAGGCTATTTTGAAGGAAGTATGCCTGGTTGACCAGAAGTTCGTTAAGAACGGTGATTTGACTGTCGCACAGTATGTTGAAGAAGAAGCGAAGAAAATCGGCAAAGCAATGAAGGTTGTCGAGATGATCAGATACGAAGTAGGCGAAGGAATTGAAAAGAAAGAAGAAGACTTCGCTGCAGAAGTAGCAGCTCAGCAGGCTGCAGCAGCTGCAAAGAACTAATCTGAACAGTTAAGCTGTAAAACCCTTGAATACACTGAATTTCAGCGATTCAAGGGTTTTTTGATTCCGCCATGCATTCGCTTTTTGAATTCCTATTGAAAGTTAACGTGTTTTTTCATATAATTGTAATAAAGAAAAGAGGAAAGCAGAAAGAATTTTATAAAACAATGATTCTGGAGAGAAAAACCAAGATCATCGACTATTCATATGATAAACCCATGAAGACGGAAAAACAAATAGCAAAAAACTAATCACTTGTAAGTTAAAACCTCTGAAACGCTGAATTTCAGCAATTCAGAGGCTTTTGATTGAAAACGGGAGGAAAAAATGACGGAACTATTAGCTCCAGCCGGTAATATGGAAAGCTTGAAGGCTGCAATTGCAAACGGTGCAGATGCAATCTATTTAGGTATGCAAAAGTTCGGCGCTCGGGCATATTCTTCTAATTTCGATTTAGAATCATTAGAAGAAGCTGTGAAATATGCGCACCTGCGAGACGTTAAAATCTATGTGACTATGAACACCATTGTATTTGAAGACGAAATCAGTGACATGAAAAAGCAGCTTCACCAATTGAATGAAATCGGCGTGGATGGGGCGATCGTTCAAGATTTAGCTGTATTTGATTACGTCGTCAGAAATTTCATCGATATGGAAGCTCATTGCTCCACCCAGATGGGCTTAGACGATCTGGATGGAACTTTATTATTTAAGGAACTGGGGGCGAAAAGAGTTGTCCTGGCACGTGAAACTTCCATTGAGAAGGTAAAAGAAATAAAAAGAACTGCTAAGATTCCTTTGGAAATCTTCGTCCACGGTGCACTGTGCGTGTCCTACTCCGGAAACTGCCTCATGTCGGGGCTGATTGGATATCGGAGCGGCAACCGGGGCAGATGTGTGGGATCCTGCCGTAAACAGTATGAACTGATTGATACAACAACCAATACTTCTTTAGGTAAAAGCTATATTTTATCGACAAAAGATCTCAATACAATCGACCACATAGACGATCTGAAGGACATCGATTCTTTAAAGATAGAAGGCCGCATGAAGGAGCCTGCTTATGTGGCCAATGTTGTATCTAAATATAGATTAGCATTAGATGGAAAAGCAAGTGATGAGGATAAAGAAAATCTGAACAAAACTTTTAACAGAACGTATACAAAAGGCTATTTGTTTCATGAAGATGTCAAGGATATCACGAATATTCAAAAGCCTAATAATTTTGGCTATGAAATCGGTAAAATCACAAAATCTTTTAAGGGCATGTACGAAATCACCCTGAACAAGATTTTAAATCAGAATGATATCATCAGAATTGACCATGACAATGAAGACGTCAATCTATCGGTTGTAAAACTGTATGATAGAGATGGCAACCTGATCAACAAAGCGGATCATGTATGCTACATCAAAATCAAAGAAAAGCTGTCTATCGGCGACATCGTATATAAGACCAAAGACTATTTATATTACAAAGAGTTAGAGAATACCTTGGATCAGGAATTCAGACGTTTTAACTTGGATATCAAGGTGTATGCTTATCCTGGTTCAAAGCTGGTCATCGATGCAGAAGGTTTGGGATTTCAATACTTATATGAGAGCGCAGAGACTTTAGGAGAGGCAATGAATAACCCTGCAACCAAGGAGCAGGTAGTAAAACAATTCTCCAGATTGAGCGATACTGTATTTACTTTAAATGATGTGGAGTTTGAGGAATATAATGCATTTATTCCGGCCAAATTACTAAATAGTGCGAGAAGAGAAATTGTACAAGGCCTATATGAACTAAAACTGAACAATAAGAAAAAGAGGATAAAAAAGGAAGCGGCAAAAGAGAAGATTTCCTTTACGCTGCAAGAACCATATATCACAGCTGCTGTGACGACGAGGGAACAGTATGACGCCTGTGTGAGCGCAGGAATTACAGAAGTCTATTTTGACAACATTATTAGAAGAAATCAAAATACCTATGAGGAGAGAGAAGGGGCAGTTTTGATTGGAGGATATGGTGGAATTTATCATTACAGGGAAACCAATCCCTTTATCACTGATTATTCCTTGAATGTCGTCAATGCGACCAGCTGCTATGAGCTGCACAGACTAGGTGCTAAAAGGGTGACACTGTCCTATGAATTAAATAAGAAGCAAATAAAAGAACTCATCGATTCTTATTATGAAGCAAATGGTGGCTACCCTGCATTGGAGATGATCGTGTATGGCCGTGCACCTTTGATGTTCACGAAATATTGTCCGCTGAAAAAAATGAATCAGTGCGGTCTCTGCAAATCAAAATCTTATGTGATAGAAGATGAGTATGGATCATTTCCGATTCTTTCTCATGATGACTGCACGACCACGATCCTCAACGGCAAAATATTGAATCTTTTAGATGAAATGCCATCCATAAAGGGGGTAGAAAGCTTCAGGCTTTATTTCACCACGGAATCTCGCGATGAGGTTATGAAAGTCGCCAGTGATGCCTTGAAAAAATTAGAAGGTTCGTTAAATAACTCTCTTTTCAATCAGGAAACTGACACAAGAGGACATTTTAATAAAGAAATTATATAGAGAGGATAACAGAAATGATACAAGTAGAAAAACTTTCTTATGGTTTTCCTGCAAAAGATTTGTATAAAGATATTTCCTTTAAACTGGAGACGGGACAGCACTGTGCCTTGATCGGCAGCAATGGCAGCGGAAAATCGACCCTTGTTGATATGCTCATTCATCCAGATGATTATCTGTACGATGGAAAGATCATCAAAGAAGAAGGATGCCGAATTGGATACGCTAGTCAGTTCAGTGTCAGGGATAAAGCGCAGGAGCGCACAGTTTTTGAGTTTCTAAGTGAGAAATTTTTGAAAAATGAGCGGAACATAGCATCGGTTTGCGAAGAAATGGCGGCGGCAGAGAATATGGAAGCCGCTTTCGAGAAATATCAGGCTCTTTTAGATCTGCATGATGCCATGGATGGAGATCATTATGAGAGCAATATTCAAAAGCAACTGTATGTGGCTGGGATGCGTGAGATAAAAGAAACAAAGCTATCACAGATCAGCGGTGGGGAATATAAAATCCTGCAGATTATGAGAGAAATGCTGTTATCGCCCAATCTTCTTATTCTAGATGAGCCAGATGTATTTCTCGATTTTGCAAATTTAAATAGCCTTTGTCAGCTGGTCAACGGGTATCAAGGAACATTGCTGGTGATTACCCATAACAGATATCTGCTCAATCACTGTTTTAACAAGATTTTACACTTGGAGAATGGTGATGTACAGGAATATGATGGCAGCTATACAGAATATCGCTGCACGATTTTGAAAGAAAAGTTAGAGTTGAAACTGCAGAATCTTGCAGAGCAGGAAGCAATCGAGCATACGGCGGAACTGGTTGATATTCTGAGACACAGGGCGACAGTCATGGTCAATCCCGTCATTGGAAGGTCTGTCAATGCAAAGCAATCGCAGCTTGATCGTCTGCGCGCAAGACAAATAAAGGAGCCTTTTATCGAAGTGCGCGAGCCGGAGATTGTATTGCCTTTAGTAGAACCTGAAGCTGAGCAAACTGTTTTAAGCATTACAGATTATCAGGTGATAGTTGAGAAAAGTTTATTGGAAAACGTGAGCTTTCAATTGCTTGCAGGGGAAAAAGCAGCCATTGTCGGTGCAAACGGTACGGGAAAAACCACTTTGATTCGCGACATCCTAGAGAATCGACATCCTTCTATCCGTATTGATGAGAATACAAGCTATGCATGTCTGTCCCAGCTTCAAGGTGAAAATATAGATGAAAGCAAAACCGTGTACCAGATTATGCAAGAGGACGGATTTGGTTGTGAGGAAAGCGTACGTAGGTATCTTTCAAAATACTGTCTGGAAGGGGACCTATTAAACCAGAAAGCAGGCCAGTTATCAGGCGGAGAACAGAATTTGCTGCAAATTGCCCGACTTGCAAATTCTGATGCCCAGCTTCTGATACTAGACGAACCGACCAGCCACTTAGACATCTACGCACAAATTGCTTTGGAGAAAGCAATTGCTGTATATAAGGGGGCTGTACTGATGGTTAGTCATGATTTCTATTTAGCAGCGAATTGTGCAGATTTCGTACTTTATATAGAAGATCATACTGTCAGGAGAATGCGCACGAGGACATTTCGTAAAATGGTGTATGATAAATACTTTGACCAGAAGTATTTGGAAATCGACAAGAAAAAGCAGGAAATAGAGAAAAACATTACATCAGCTTTTAAACAGAATGATCTTGCAGCAGTGGAAAAACTGTGTAGACAATTAGAAGAACTGAGTTAGAAAGAAGAAACCCTCGAATTTTGAAATTCAAGGGTTTCTTCTTTCTACATCAAGCACATGCAACCACTTTTATTTCATAATTTCCCAGATAGACAGACGATGTTCTCTAAATATTAGGAACGAATTACCTCTCTGCGATTCAGACTAAAGTATGAATTCCACAAATTCAGTTGGGAAACGCAATGCAGCTTAATATATTAAATCAAATATCATGCTGTATTTGAGAGGAGAAATTATGGAAAAAGAAACGAATATGAGTCAGCCTCGAGCGCCTCATTTCTGGGAGGCGATTGTATCCTTCCTCGGACTGATTGCTGTCATGTCCATCGGTATTATTGTTTTTGGTGTAGATCCGCATATTCCAATGTTTATTGGCGTAATCATCGCCGCACTGATTTCATTAAGGCTAGGTTATAAATGGGAAGCGATAGAGGAAATGATGGTTACGGGTATTTCCCGGGCTATGCAGGCAATCTTGATTTTGACGATTGTCGGTATGATGGTCGGCGTATGGCTGCTGTCGGGCACGATTCCTACAATGATTTATTACGGACTGAAATTATTATCGCCATCGGTTTTCTTAGTTGCCAGCGTCTTGATTTGTTCAATTACCTCCTTGGCAACTGGCACTTCATGGGGAACCATGGGAACTATGGGATTAGCACTGATGGGAATTGCTGCAGGTCTTGGCATGCCCATTGGTCCGACAGCTGGGGCAATTCTGTCGGGCTCCTATTTTGGAGACAAATTGTCACCGTTATCAGATACGACAAACTTGGCGCCTGCCATGGCAGGAACAGATGTATTCACCCATGTAAAATACATGATCAAAGCAACCCTCGTCGCTTATGTGATTGCATTGATTTTTTTCGCCGTCTATGGATTCAGGCATGCTGCAGCTAATAATGTAGACACCTCACAGGTTACCGCACTGATAAATGGACTGCAGGCAACTTACAATATTACTCCAATTTTACTGCTGCCGCCGTTAGTGGTTATATTAGCCATCGCATTGAAGGTACCAGCCATTCCAGGAATCACTCTCGGCGTCATTGTAGGGGCAATACTGGCTCCAATCTTTCAGAGCGACGTGGCAATTTTTGATCACAATACCTTGGAACTGCTGCATCACGGTGCCAGCTTTGGAGACATTCTCGATGTTGCCAGAAACGGTTTTACTTGTAACAGTGGACTGAAAGCGTTGGACGATTTGCTCACGACAGGCGGTCTGATGAGCATGGCATCCTCCATCCTGATGACGATTATCGCTATGATGTTCGGCGGCATCATGGAAGGAACCAGACAGCTGGAAGTGATTATCAACAAGATAACCAAGTATGTGAAGAGTGGTCCGGGACTGATCGCAGCAACAGAGGCTACCTGCATTGCCTCTAACGTTGTCATGCCAGAACAGTACATTTCTATTTTAGTTCCGGGAAGAATGTATGCAAATGCCTACCGAAAAGCAGGGTTTCATCCGAAATCATTATCTAACGCTTTGGAGTCAGCTGGTACAGTCACATCCTGTCTGGTGCCGTGGAATACTTGCGGTATGTATATTGCGGCAACCTTGGGCGTTACTGCCGGTACTTATCTGCCGTGGGCGGTATTCAACTATGCGATGCCAATCGTAACACTGCTGATGGCGTTTATCGGGGTCACTATAACCAAGATGACGCCGGAAGAACAGGCAAAAGCCGATGCAGGAGAACTAGTATAACTACGTCCATGCATAGGACTTTGCTATAAATCATATAACCCTCGCGTTCACTTCGTTTATTCGTGAACCTGAGGGTTATATTGTCAATACGAATAGTTTGATTTCCATTATCGGTTGGTAAGGGTGAAAATTTTGTGTTATACTTTAGAAAGCACCGTTGTTGAAAAGGAGGCGATCTGCAGTTGGGAAGGAAAAAATCTATGACAACGAAAAAAATTCTGACATTGATCATCACATTTTCTTTCATCGTTATTTTTGTGCTGACAACGGGTTGTGGCATGAGTAATACAGAGAAACAAAAGGGCTGTGATCTGGTTTCTAAACAGAAGGATTATTTTGCGGATCAAGCGATTCTCCAATATGGACAAGATGCGAGGGTCAAAAACGTCAGGGCAGAAACACGAACGATTTATCACCCTCTTTTCGGTATTCCCAGTGAAAAAAAGATAACTGGAGACCTGTCAGGGGATATTACAGTGGGGAAGGAAACCTTCCGCGGCGTGTATTCCTCGGAAACAGGTGAAATATACAGCGATAAAAACTATGAAAACATTGTTGAGTCTGTTAAGACGTTCTTTCATATCCCAAGTTCTTCGATTTTAGATGTAACTTTGACAGACTCCGCTTATGAAGTATACTACCTGCCTGACGAAATAAACACCTTCAAAGGGATGTTGGAAAATCAATATTTTATGCTGGTTCATATCTACACGACGGAAGACTTAAGGCGTTTTACAAAGGAAGATTTCTCAGCGTTTTATCGCCTTTATGACAAATATGATGAAGATGCAGGTTACGTAGTATTCGTTCAGCTGAAAGATGACGCAGATCTTGGCGCCCTGCAGAGAGATATCAATTCCATAACCTTCGAATATGAAGACAGTCATGGAAAGGTATACGATAATGAATCATATGGTTATGTGGATGCCTTCGAGAAATACCAGATTGAAGGCGCACTCTACCTGGATAAGACGAAATTTATCTATAATCATTAAGTTTACAGCAAGGAATAGATTGGACAAAGGAGTGGATTTATGTTTTTGACAAATTATATGAGTGCAATGGAATACTGGAAAGGAAGAATCGACAGTACCACAGACTACGAAGCTTTCCGTTGGCATCAATGGGTTCAGCCCTTAAATCTCAATGAAGAGAGACCTGCTTTTGAAGGAAAGCTGGGATTTGCTTTTATTGGATTTTGCAGCGATCAGGGAGTAAAGCGCAATAAGGGCAGAGCTGGCACGGCTCTGGCACCTGGCTTTATCAGGGGGCAGATGTCCAATCTGCCGTGTACCTTCACGCAGGAAGTTGTCCTCTATGATGCCGGGGATATTCAATGCGAAGAGATCTCTATGGAAGAGGGCCAGCGGCTTCTTGGCATTGCTGTTGAACGTATTTTAGCCTTGAATCTGTTCCCGCTGGTTTTGGGCGGCGGTCACGAGACGACTTTTGGTCATTTTCAGGGACAATTGGCTGATCAAAGTCTCAGAGAAGAGATGCTGGACATTGGAATTATCAATTTTGACGCCCACTTTGACCTCAGGCCTTATGACAAGGGAAGATCCTCTGGCTCTATGTTCAGCCAGATTGCTGATATATGCTACGAAAGAGGCATGAAATATCATTATCTGCCCCTGGGCATTCAGCAGCACAGCAACACGGTTCAGCTGTTCAAGATTGCAAAGGAGCTGGGAGTAGAGTATATTCTGGCAAGAGAAATACATCATACCAATTATTCTTCAATCTTGGAAAAGGTAGATGCTTTTATGTATGCCTGTGACTCTTTTTATATCACAATCTGCACCGATGTTTTTTCTTCGGCCTTTGCCCCCGGCGTCAGTGCGACCCAGTCCCTGGGAGTAGATCCGGAGGTGGTTCTGCCGCTGATTAAGCATATCTTGAGAACGCGAAAGGTGAAGGGGTTTGATATCTGTGAAATCTCTCCTCGTTTTGATCAGGACAATACTACAGCAAATTTGGGTGCCGTAATTATTTTTACTGTCGTGAGCACCTTGGCCAGGCTAAACCAATTGGAAGTGGATCTGACGGATTTTGCCTATTGACTAGTTTTGAAGTATACACAAAAGGCGTGTTGAAAAAGGCACGCCTTGTATTTTTTGCTCATCAATCAGTAATTCGTATCGGTACAAGGTTTCTGCTATCAGCTGGCAGAACATCGTGGAATGAATATACGGTATTGCAGTTTGACTGTCTGTGCAATAGTGTGATAAAATGTAAAGGCGGAAGTCACAAAACCGGATATGGAGAATGCATGGATGAAAGTAGGTAATATGAGGAATAATAGAGGATTTACATTAGCGGAATTGTTGGTAGCAGTTGCCCTGGTCGGCATTCTGGTTTCTGTTTCGGTTGTCATTTTTTCTGGGCGTACCGCAGAAGCGAAAGAAAATGTCTGCAAAACCAATAGAGATTCTATGCAGCATGGTACTGTAGTTATTTCTATGACAGAGCGGATGAATTGGCTGGATGAGTACGGAACTGGCGGAGTAAACAGCAAAGTGTCAGAAGAGATTATTTCCTATCTGCTTACGGAAGGCTATATAGATGATTTCAAGTGTCCGGCAGGCGGCACCATTTATGCTGCTGATGTACGAGAGGATTTAGTCACTTTTAAATGCACCTACCATGACGACGGGATGGAGCCGGGTGAGGAAAACGCCAACAACCAGGCGGCAAAAGATTTGGCGGATTCAGTGACGAAATACATGGAAAATGATTATACGGGACATAAGACCAATGACTTTATTCTCAATAAGTACACAAAGTCAGAAGCTAGTAAAAAATTTATTGTACCAGGAAAAACAAATGGAATTCTGACTGATTCTGCAATTGAGATGATACTGGAGAAAAAGATTGAAAATGGATATCTGAAAGAGAGTGACAAGGAAAAATATAGGAAAACTTTGCAGACTTATAGGGATACAACACTTTATTTAGTGCCTTATGTCGTGAGCAGTGCAAAAGAACAGAATAAAGTAATCACTTATTATACAACAAAGGAACAGTATGATAAATATTTTGGAGCCAATGCAAATGACGGACATAAACATGGTGTTACCAGCTTGATTTGTTATAACGGTCAGTGGTATTTTGACATTGCACATAACTTAAACAGTTCCTATACGCCGTCAAACTTCTATCAAAGAGAAAGCATTCAGGATTATTTAGAGAGCCTGGTGGAATCCAAAATTTTGCTTCCACTTTAAGCAGTCCCTTGACTGGAAATTACTGTTAGACCATCTTTATTTTGAAGATGGTCTTTTTTGTGTGCAAAAATATAAATACATAATTTTCTGCCCCATTTGTGCCGGCGGCACGCCAAATCCAATTTTAGGTAAGCTAAAATATAAAAAGGACAAGAACAAAATTAAATTAGGATGTGGAAAATGTGAACGATTTTCAATTGTTGGCAAATGAACTCAGCAGCCTTAGAAATGAGGAAGAAGGCAGACGGTTTATACAGGAAAATCATAAAGAAGAGCAGTTTCAATATTTCTTTCAATTCTTGAAATATAAATCTGAAGAAAAAGGCGTACCTTTAGCAAAGATTGTCGCTAACAGCAGGATAAACCGGAATTACGTTTATAACATCACCAGCGGCATCAAGAAGATGCCAGGAAGAGATAAAATTATTGCTCTATGTATTGCTGCAGAAATGGATTTTGCTGAACTTAATGAGGCATTGATGCTCGGCGGAAAGCAGACTATCAACCCGCATGATCCTAGGGACGTATGGATTGTAATCTGCATCAACAACAAAATCAGCGATGTACTGAAGGTCAATCTTTTTCTTGAGGAAAAAGGCTGTGCACCGATCAACATATAATTGATATTCTCCGCAAGCGTAGTGCGGTGGATATATATTAACCTGAATTTTAAGAAGGAAAGGAATGAGGGGATGAAAACAAAAATAAAAAAAGCAGCAGTGATGTTGATGTCGCTGATTATGGTCATGTGTTACATGCCGATGATGGCATTTGCTGGTAACGACAATAGTACAGTGGCAAAAATCGGCGATGAACAATATCAGACATTGCAAGCGGCAGTAGATGCTGCTACTAGCAATGCTGTGATTGAATTACAGCAGAATGTCAGCGAAACGGTAAAAATTAATAAAACTATCACTATCAAGGGAAACGGCCATACTGTTTCCAGTAATGCAGATGTAGGTGATGAAAACCATACGATTCTCATCACTGCCAGTGACGTAAAGCTGGAGAACTTAAAGATTGCATCTACAAATAATTATGCAATACACGCATATGCAAGCCCTGATGGTAGTGCTATTACTGGAATCGGTTTGTCAGATATTACTGTGACGGAGGCAGGAAAAGGGGCCATCCTTTTCAATAACGCTAGTGGAACAATCAGTGGAACAAATGATTTGAAAGGCACATGGGGTGGTATTGAAGTTGACAAGAGTGGAAGTATAACGGTAGCAGCAGATACTAAGATTACTACAACTAATGAGAAGCCTGCCCTTTGGATTGACGGTACTAAAGGTGCCGCAGGAACTGTGGTTGACAATAGTGGTGGATACTATGTCGAAAAAAATGTTACTGTTGATGGCGATAAATCACAAGTGTGGTATGTAAATGCTGCAGCAAAAATCGGGACAAATGGTTATGAAACTTTGCATGATGCATTAAATGCTGTGACAGATAATATGGAAACGACCATTACTGTACTACAGAATACAAACGGCGGAATAATGCTGCCAAAGACAAAAAAAGTCGTTCTGGATTTAAATAATTTTACTTTAGATTTAGATCAGTTAGTCGGGTCTTCAGGGACAGTGACTAATGGAATGCAGCTATTCGGAGAAATTAAGATATTGAATGGCACATTAATCAGTACAAATGACAATGTGAAATTTATGATAAGAAATTATGGAAAACTTATCTTGGAAAACGTCACTTTAGACTGTCCGGATACAATTGATTCTTGCACTATTAATACAATGGGCTACCTAAAGGTAATAAATAGTACAATAAAGGGAAAGATGGATGAAAATGGAAATCCATTAATTTATGCTATTTCTACCTGTGACTATGGCAACACCACTAATAATTGTTATGGAGATAAGGCAATTACGACAATTATAGAGAGTGGTAATATCGATAGTGTCGTTACTGAAGATGGCACTTGGTCAGGCACTAGGAATAAAAACTTGATTACAGAAATCAAAGGTGGAAGAATCGGCTTTCTTGGCATATGGGAATATGGCAGTCACGATGCAAAAGATTACATAGAGACTACAGTTTCTGGTGGAACTTTTATGAATGACGTAAAAGCTATGCTGATGAGCGGATATGTAGAATACAAAAAAGGAACCGAATACATCGTATTAGCTGAAAGCGCAGATGCACCAGTACATTCTTCAGGTATGAATACATGGACCAAGAATGATGAGGGTATATATATTGAGTCTTATGTAACCCCAACACCTACTCCGACACCAACTCCAACACCGGATGACAACGTAACCAGCAACCCTGGGGACAAGACAACGACTGCCGATGTTGAAACCTCAACAGGCGCAGACGGCAAAGCGACTGCCACGGTGGACAAGACAACAGCTGACAAGATTGTTGACAAAGCTGTTGAGAACAAGTCTGAAGAAGTCATCATCGATGCGACGACAAAGGGAGATGCCAAGGCAGCAGAAGTCAAACTCCCTGCTGAAACAGTCAAGGC